>JBAYUG010000016.1:0-44966 GCA_041675325.1 Kapaibacterium sp. (SeqCode) | reverse complement strand
TTATGATAAGTCCCCGGATGATTAATTGAAACTTTTTGGAAAATTTATTTTCTTCTAAACTATTGTTTTTATAGCTATCTATTCTAAAATTCCTCCCTAAATATTTCTGATATATTGAAAATGCTGCATAGGGTGCAAATACTTATGCAGAACCGGAAAATCAAAATATCGAGAAATAACAAAACTGAAAGAGGTAGAAACCTTAAAACAGCTCTTTGCCGCTTCCTCAGTTTACTTAACTATCTTATTAATATAATAGATAGCTTGTCTTTCAGCCATGTTCAGCCATGTTTCAGCCTTTTTCAGCCATGTTTCAGCCTTAAATCAGCCTTACCACCGCATGGTCTCTGCTTCTTCTCCGTGTCTTCTCGGCAACTAATAAATTACACCTTTAAATATAGATTCTATAAACGGCTTATGATCATAGCTAAACTCTATTCCGTCAGCGGAAGATGGGGGGAATTCCCGCGCTATACCGGGAAAAGCCCTCCGTGAGGCAGGAATATTCCGGAAAAATCAATAAATATATCAAAAAATGAAAAACAATAAAAATATTAAGATGAAAGGATACAAAATATTATGGCTAAAGTAAGAGATCAACATGTAGGCGTTCTCCAGGGAAAACTTGGACCGCAGGTGTTTAAACTTCTTAGAGGAAACCACTTCGCGGCAAGGCTTCCACGTCTGAGCAGTAAGGAGCCGAAACAGTATGTGTTAAACCAAAGATTGAGATTTGGGCTTACCGCCCGATTTTCTGAAGCTGTACATCAGGTCCCGGGTCTGAATGAGATCTGGGATTTGGCAACACCGAATTCTATGTCTCCTTTTAATGGTATTTTCAAGCACAATTATAAGAATGTTATTCCAACTGACGTTCTTGATTCTGCAACGATTGTACCTTTAACGGATGGATTTGGCGTTACAACATCTGATGTCACAATTGACGGAGAGACGGTAACAGTCGCAATCGACCCTATAGGCACGATTACAAGGATTGACACGAATATCGAGAAATTCATAAGACTTGGTTATGTGATTAAATGTACTGATAAGAATGATGACAACTATGATAATATTATGTTTATCTCAGGGTTCTCAAGCAACGTTGTTCTGAACCTTGCAAATCCCCTGAGCTTTACTTCAATTATTTATGACAGCGACAGAGATATTTATTCAAAGTATGACACTCATCTGACGTACCTTGCTTTAATTACTCTGGACGCTGACGATAACCCCATTCATTTTTCGAAAGGCTTTACAACATAACGAACTATGATTGGAAAAGATGAAATAATGATAAAGGTAATGAAGAAAATTCATCAAGAAAATAATCAGCGGTTTATGAACCGAAGAACTGCCAAATCTTTTTGGCGGATGCAATTTGAATCAGTACCGGAAAATTGTTTTGTCTCAATGTTTTTAACAGGGGGGACAGCTGACCCCCTGTTACTAACAAAAAGATTTTTCTCAATCATTAGTATTAAGATATTATTTAAAAACAAAAATTAAAATAAGGAAAATAAATATGGCAAGATTAATTAATCCATTATTCGGAAATCTCTCGGGCAGAGTCGGTGACTTTGTCTTTATGACAAGAAACGGAAAAACATTTATGTATTACAGACCAAAGTTAGAAAAGAAGAAGAGTAATTCAGAAAACGATGACTACGAATATCAAAAAAGACCTAATAACCCTTTCAATAATAATTTCTTTAAAAAGACAAAGGAATCATAAAGAGTTGTGGAAAGTAATTCTAATAAAAAGTTTTGTATTGCATAATGCTGATGAAAAATCCTTCCCGAAATTTTTGTATTAAACGAAGAAAGGGAAGGACTCTTTTATTTGCTCTCATCCTGAAAGCCTTAGTTACACTAACTACTATCAACTCTCGTACTTTTGGTGTTGTTGGTGCTTTGGTGGTCAATAGATCTTTGCAACATATATAATCTTTTCTCTGTGAATGAGTCGCAGATCCGCCGTCTTGTTTGGCGGAGGAACTCTGTGGTTAAAATTTCTTTTGTTCTTTTTTATTAAAATAAAGGGCAGGAATTAATGGAAATTTTAAGAATCAGGGCACTTTTGCATTGTAAAAACCTGTTATTGACATTATATTCCTTTTTTTATTATAATAGCAAAATTATACATAGATTATGCCTGATATTAAAAAAATTACAGCAAGGGAAGTCCTCGATTCAAGAGGAAATCCTACGGTTGAAGTTGACGTTATTCTTGAAAATGGTACTTTAGGACGTGCGATTGTTCCTTCGGGCGCTTCCACGGGCGAAAAGGAAGCTGTTGAATTGCGCGACGGCGATAAGAAACGGTTTCTCGGTAAGGGTACTTTAAAAGCTGTTAATAACGTTAATAATGTTATTGCAAAAAAACTTATCGGTTTCGATGCTTTTAAACAAAGAGAACTCGATGAGCTTATTATTAATCTCGACGGTACGGATAATAAAGGCAAGCTCGGCGCCAATGCACTTCTCGGTGTTTCTATGGCTGCTGCAAGAGCTTCCGCTAACTACGCGGGTATGAGCCTTTACAGGTATCTCGGCGGGTTTGATGGGTTTACGCTTCCCGTTCCGATGATGAATATTCTCAACGGCGGAAAGCATGCTGATAATAATGTTGACATTCAGGAGTTCATGATAGTGCCCGCGGGTTTTGATAAATTCTCAGATGCTTTAAGGTGCGGTGTTGAAGTTTTTCATTCACTTAAAAGTGTTCTTCATAAACTCGGATATAACACGTCAGTAGGCGATGAGGGCGGGTTCGCTCCTAACCTGAAATCAAATCAGGAAGCTTTTGATGTTATTGTGACTGCAATATCGAATGCAGGGTATGAGCCGGGTAAACAGGTTTATCTTGCTATTGATGTGGCAGCGAGCGAGATGTACGTAAAAAGCGAGAAGTACCCGAACAGGTTTGTTTATGAATTCTATAAATCTCACGTACCTTCAAAATCTTCGAACGAGATGATTAAGATGTACGCTGAGCTTGTTAGAAAATATCCTATCATTTCTATTGAGGACGGGCTTTCCGAGAACGACTGGAAGGGCTGGAAAAACCTCACAGACGAACTTGGTAATAAGATTCAAATTGTGGGCGACGATATATTCGTTACAAATCCGAAAATACTCGCAGAAGGTATTAAAAAACATATTGCCAATTCAATTCTTATTAAGGTGAATCAGATTGGTACTTTAACAGAAACTTTCGATTGTATTAATCTTGCAAAAGCAAACGGTTATACAAACGTTATCAGCCACAGGAGCGGCGAGACGGAAGATTCAACGATTGCCGATATTGCTGTTGCTTTGAATCTTGGTCAGATTAAAACAGGTTCCGCATCGCGTACGGACAGGGTCGCAAAGTATAATCAGCTTCTCAGGATTGAAGAGGAGCTTGGCGCAAGGGCTTATTACCCGGGTAAAAGTGTATTTAAAAAATTAAAGTAATTATAAATGAAATTATCGCAATTCAAATTTTCTTTTCCAAAAACCATGATTGCAAAGAGTCCTAAGACTCCGCGCGACATGTGTAAACTAATGGTTATTGACAAGGAAACACGTGAGATTAAATCTCAAAAGTTCAAGAATGTTATCGATTATATGGATGAAGGCGATGTTCTTGTGCTTAATGACAGTAAGGTTTTTCCTGCACGTCTTTACGGTAACAAGGAAAAGACTAAAGCAAAGATTGAGGTCTTTCTGCTCAGACAGCTTTCGGAAACTGAAAATATATGGGACGTTGTCGTTGACCCTGCAAGAAAAGTGCGTATTGGCAACAGGATTTTTCTGAATAAGAACGTGTTTTGTGAAGTAATCGATAATACAACTTCACGCGGCAGAATTGTTCGGTTTAACGTTAAGGAAGATTTCAGGAAGGTTGTCGATAAACTTGGAAAGACTCCTCTGCCTTATTACATTAAGAGGGAGCCGACTGAAAAAGACAGGGAATTATATCAGACTGTTTATGCGAAGAATATAGGGTCGGTTGCTGCACCAGCCGCAGGGATGCATTTCACGAAAGAACTCCTTAAGAAGATTGAGAAAAAAGGCGTTAAGATTGCTTATATCACTTTGCATCTCGGTCTTGGAATGTTCAGGCTTGTAGAAGTCGAAGACCTTTCAAAGCACAGAATGGATTCTGAGTATTATGAAATATCTCAGGAGTATAGCGACATGATAAACCAGACAATCATTAAACGCAAAAAGGTTATTGCTGTCGGTACTTCAGTCTGCCGTGCGCTCGAATCGAGTGTTATCACGGGTTCTTACGTGAGACCAACAAAAGGATGGACGGACAGGTTTATTCATCCGCCTAATTCAATGAGTATTGTAAGTAAGCTGATAACAAATTTTCATTTGCCGCAAAGCACTATGCTTATGCTTGCGTGTACGCTTGCTGAGCGCGACGACGTGATGAAAGCTTATAAGAAGGCGATTAAGGACCATTACAAGTTCCTTGCTTACGGCGACGCAATGATGATTGTTTAATTTGATGTATTAAAATTAAGTATTTCTCTGCTGATGAATTTTTATCTGATAATTCCTGCCTCGGGCTCAGGAAACAGGTTCGGCTTGAAGACTCCGAAGCAGTTTTATAGAACAGAAGGTAAAGAAATTATCGTTCATACTCTAAATAGATTTAATTCCGTTAAGGATATTAAATCTATTTTTGTTTCTGCTAAGAAAGAACACGTAAACAGAATTTATCGTCTTGCTGCAAAGTACAAATTGAATAAAGTCAGGAATGTTGTTATCGGCGGGAAGCTGCGTCAGGATTCAGTTTACAATGCACTGATGAGTATTGACGCGGTTAAAGGCGATAGAATTATTATTCATGATGCGGTCAGACCTTACTTCTCAGTAGAACTTTTGAAACGACTGATGCAGGAATCTATCAAATACGATTGTGTTATTCCCGCTTTGCAGATAACCGATACTATAAAGCTGACTGACAATAAGAATAATGTTGTTTGCACTGTTCCGCGTAAAAATCTTTGGAGTGTTCAGACTCCGCAGATATTCGAGTACAGCAGACTCGTAAAAGCTTTTGCACTCGCAATGAAGGAGAAATTTATAGGTACGGATGAAGCATCACTCATGGAGTATGCAGGTTACAAAGTCCGGATTGTTGAGGGAGAAAAAGCTAACATAAAAATTACGACAAGAAAGGATATAGTATGAAACCCGTTGTAATTTCAACGTGGAAACATGGAATCGCTGCAAATCAGGCAGCTTACGAGATTATGGCAGGCGGTGAGAACTCGCTCGATGCGGTTGAGGCAGGTGTTAAGGTTGCCGAAGATGACCCCGAAGTTCTGAGCGTTGGGTACGGGGGTTTGCCCGATGCTGACGGACGCGTAACTCTTGACGCTGCTATTATGGACTGGAAAGCGCGAGTCGGCTCTGTCATTTGCGTTGAGAACATTAAGAATCCGATAAAACTTGCGAGGCTTGTTCTTGAAAATACCGAGCATACTATTCTTGCGGGCGACGGTGCTTATGACTATGCGATTAAGAACGGGTTTAAGCCGCAAAGCCTGCTTACAGAAAATTCTTTAAGGCGGTATAAAGAATGGAAAAATTCGAACTCTACTAAACCGGAAGAAATACACACTGACGATTTTGTTAAACCGTGGAAGAAAGAAAATAATATGGATATTAATGCCGACGGCAATCACGATACTATAGGCATGGTTGCTGTTGACACGGATTCGCACGTTTCGGCTTCCTGCACTACAAGCGGTATGGCGTGGAAACTGCACGGCAGAGTAGGGGACTCACCCGTTATCGGTGCGGGTCTCTATGTTGACGGAGAAATCGGCGGTGCAGCATCAACGGGACGCGGCGAAGAGTGTATCCGCGCCTGCGGGAGTTTTCTTATTGTTGAGATGATGAGGCTCGGTCTGTCTCCAAAGGAAGCATGCAGGGTTGCATGCGAAAGGGTTTATAAATTAAACTTGCTTTCGAGCAAGAACAGAGATCATCTTTTTCAAGTCGGATTTATAGCGCTGAATAAAAACGGAGAGTATGGCGCATTCAGCATCAGAAAAGGATTTCAATATGCAGTTTATGCAGACGGAAAGAATTCTTTGATTGACAGTGAATATTTAATAAATGAAGATTACATTATCGAAGATTTATAATTAAAACAGATGGACAGGTATTTAATTCTTAAGAACGGTATAGTGCTGACCTTCGACAAAGAAGACAATGTCGGCTATTATAATATCGTAATTAAGAACAACGTTATACATCAGGTTGATTATTACAATGAACTGGCTTCCGACAGGAATATTTATACTAAGTATCCGGGAGTAAACATCATAGACGCCAAGGATAAAATAATTATTCCTGCATTCATAAACTCTAACATCAATTCTTCATTCGCACTCAGCAGTATTTTCTTTGAACGACTTAACTACGACAAGCTTGCAGAGAATCTTTCTCTTGCGATTCTCGAAAAGCATTTCACGAGTCTGGAGTTTAAGAATGATTTAAAGAATCTCCTTACATTCAGCTATTACAGGGCTCTTTCTAACGGAGAACTTTTCCTGAATGAGACTTCAAATTATTTATCTAAGGATTTTCTGCAGGAGTTCCACAAGCACAACTTTTTAATCGTTCAGGATATTGTCTTTACATCTTTCAGTGAAGCGTTCAGCAGGTATCTTTCCGAGATAAAGAAATTTCATTCGATCGGTATCAGGGATGAATCGGATATTAACAACTATACATTAAGTTCAGCCGCAAAAGCCGTCAGAGACGGTAAGAGCAAGATATTCTTTGAAGTACTTCAGAAATCAACAGGGCAGGATAACATAAGAAGGACGTTTTCAAAGTCTATATTTAAAGTACTCGGTGAGAATGATTTTCTTGACAGAAGAGTAATCTTTTCAAATCCGATTAACATACAAAAGGATGAGCTTGATTATCTTTCGGACAAACAGCTTAATGCAGTTCTTTGTCCGAGCGATATACTGAAGCTCGGTGAGAAGAGAATAGAATCTCTTGACCTTGCTAAATACGGGATAAATGTAAGTCTGGGTACTGGATTGCTCGGTAAATCGGTTCTTGCCGAAATGAAATTGTTTTCGCATCTTGTTAAAAAGGGTTCATTGTCATACAGGCAGATACTAAGGATGGCAATTGTTAATCCTGCGAAGATGTTCGAAGTCTTTGAAACGCACGGCAGTATTGAAAAGAATAAAGTCGCCAACATAATTCTTTTTGACGTATCAGATTTAAGAAATTATCTCATATCACCTGATATAAATTCAGAGAAGGTCTCGGAGCACATCGTCGAAAATCTTGACGCTAAAGATATCAGCGATATTATAGTTAAAGGCAATGTTATCAGACGCGATTACAAGAGCAAGCTCTTTGATACGGATACTATGAAGAAGACGACTTCCGAACTGGTAAAGAAAATAGTTGATACAGGGAAGTACTATGAGTTCAAGGAAAAATATCTGATGAGAAAAAGAATTGATGACCTCTCGACAGGAATAAAAGAAGAACGAAAGCTTATAATTACGACGGGCAGCGATCACGAAGAGCGAAAGATTTCTGATAACCCTATCATTTCGGACAGTGAATTCAGGGTCATTGGTGTAAGGAAGGATGTTAATCCTATCAGGCAGCCGGACGATGATTATGCCGAAACCAAAATTGATTACAGTGTAACGGAAATAAAAGATGTCAGTGAAGGTATTGAATTCTTCGACGATATTGAACTAAATGAGAATGATAATCCGCTAAAAGAAATCAAGAAAGCGGACCCCGTAAAGAAAGTCTTCTTCGACGACGTAGGCGGAACTGCAAAAGATAATAAATCCCCAAAAGAAAGTGTTAAAGAAATTGCAAAAGAAACTACTCCCGGGAAAGAGGATACAAAAAGCAATGTGAGCAGCCCGAAAGAAAGTCCCAATAAATCTATATCATTCAAGAAAGGCAAAATCCGTTTCGGTTTCTCCGACGACGATAAGAAATAACCTTCTATTAAACCTGCACAACAAGAAAAATAGATTTATCACCACCGAGAACACCGAGAGCACAGAGAAGAAAATTAATTTATTGCGAAGAGCATTCTACCACCAAACCACGAAAGCACAAAAATCTTGGGAATGCACAATAATAATTCATTCTGCCTTCCCAAGCGGAGCTTGGGAAGGAGGGCACAAATTATAAAAACCTGCACACCTGCCTGCTGCAGGCAGGCTGATTAACACTGAAAGAATATGATTTCCACAGATAAAGAAAAGATTTTTTTACCACAGAACACCCAGAGAACGCAGAGAAAGGAATTTATTTATTGCGAAGAGCATTCTACCACCAAACCACGAAAGCACAAAAATCTTGGGATGTAAAATAATAATTCATTCTCATTCCCAAGGTCCACCTTGGGAATGCACAATAATAATTCTTTCTGCCTTCCCAAGCAGAGCTTGGGAAGGAGGGCAAAATCTTTGCGCCCTCTGCGGTTAAAATCTCTTATGCCTAAAAATGATGCACATAATCTCTGTGGACTCGGTGATTATCTCTGTGTTCTCTGTGGTAAAATCTTTTCTTTGTTCTAAGTTCTGCGGTTAAAATCTCTTATGCCTGAAAATAATGTACATAATCTCTGTGAACTCCGTGATTATCTCTGTGTTCTCTGTGGTAAATCTTTTATTTGTTTGAAGTTCTGCGGTAAAATCTTTTATTCCAGTTCTTTCTTTAGGAATTGCGCAGTATAAGAAACCTTTAAGTGTTTCTTAACGATATCCTCGGGAGTCCCTTCGGCAATAATCTTTCCGCCTGCCTCGCCGCCCTCGGGACCGAGGTCAATAATCCAGTCGGCTGATTTAATTACGTCCATGTTATGCTCAATGACTACGACTGTATTTCCTTTATTTACCAGTTTATTCAACACATGGAGAAGCATATTAATATCTTCGAAATGCAGTCCCGTTGTTGGCTCGTCAAGTATATAAAATGTTCTGCCGGTCTGTATTTTCGCAAGCTCCGTTGCAAGTTTTACACGCTGTGCCTCTCCGCCCGATAATGTGGTCGCCTGCTGTCCGAGCCTTATGTAACCAAGCCCGACATCATAAAGAGTTTTTAGCTTGCGTTTTAGAGACGGAAAAGATTCAAAGAAATTAACTGCATCTTCAACAGTCATATCCAGTACGTCAGCTATTGATTTACCTTTGTACAAAATGCTCAGCGTCTCTGAATTGTATCTATGCCCTTTGCATGTATCGCATGTAACGTAAACGTCGGGAAGAAAATTCATCTCAATCTTTTTCAAACCGCCGCCTTCACACTCTTCACATCTTCCGCTTTTAACATTAAAAGAAAACCTTCCTACTTTATAGCCTCTAATCTTTGACTCAGGCAATGCAGTATATAAATCTCTTATGTGTGTAAAGAGCCCTGTGTATGTAGCAGGATTACTCCTCGGCGTTCTTCCGATGGGGGACTGGTCTATCTCAATTATCTTGTCAACGTATTTTATGTATCTTCCTTTAATCGTTGCTGACACTCCTTCAATCGACGTGTACGGCAGAGGATTCTCAGCTCCTTTCATGAGCTTCTTATTTAATATCTTGTACAAAGTATCATTTATGAGCGTGGATTTTCCCGAGCCGCTTACTCCTGTTATACATATAAACTTTCCGAGAGGTACTTTGAGTGTTAAATTCTTTAGATTGTTTCCCGTTGCACCTTTAAGCGTTACACTTAATCCGTTGCCTTCGCGCCTTTTAACAGGAACAGGAATATGTTTCTTGCCGCTAAGATAATCAGCAGTAATAGAATTTCCTATTAGTTTTTTCGGACTTCCTTTTGCAACTACCTCGCCTCCATGCTCTCCGGCTTTGGGTCCAAGGTCAACAAGGTAATCTGCTGATTCAATCATTTCCTTGTCATGCTCAACAACAATAACCGTATTGCCAATATCCCGTAAATGTTTCAGTGAATTTATCAGCCTGATATTATCCCTTTGATGCAAACCAATCGACGGCTCATCGAGTATATAAAGTACACCCGTTAACTGAGAACCGATTTGAGTAGCTAATCTAATTCTTTGTGCTTCACCGCCGGATAAAGTCTTGGCGCTTCTGTTGAGTGTAAGATAATCAAGTCCTACATTCAGAAGGAAGCTCAACCGTTCTTTAATTTCTTTCAGTATGGGTGTTGCGAGTATATTCTTGTTCTTCTCAAACTTTAAATTTCCAAGATATTCGTATGCGGATAAGATTGACATCTGCGTAATGTCGTGTATGTTCTTATCATCAATCTTTATCCATAATGCGTCTTCCTTTAGTCTTCCGCCTTTACAAGAGTTACAAAGTGTAACGCTCATAAAACTATCCGCCCAATTCTTGATGTGCTGTGAAGTTGTATCACTGGAGAGCTGGTCGATGTACTTGAAAACACCCGTGAACTTATGGAAGTAATTCGTGGTTCTTCCCGCCGCATTTGTGTAAGTAAAATTAATCTTTTCAGAGCTGCCGAATAATACTGTATCCAATAGTTCGATTGAATAATCCTTGATTGGTGTTTCAGCAGTGCAGTTGTAATGTGCGAGAAGTCCGTAAACCATAGAAGAAATCCATGTCTTCTTCGGTAATCCAATTGGCGCGATTCCACCATTAGAAAAAGAAAGGTTCTTATCGGGGAAAATTAAATTCTCATCAACCCTTCTTTTTTCTCCGTGCCCGTAACATTCCTTGCACCAGCCGTAAGGCGAATTAAACGAGAATGAATTCGGTGCAGGCTCGGCAAAGCTTCTGCCTGTAACAGGGTCAGAGAGTTTTTCATTAAACATTTTGTCGCCTTTGCCATTGTTGATAATTACAACTCCGTCGCCGTACTCGAGAGCGAGTTCAAGCGATTCGTATATTCTCATTCGTGATTTGTCGTTGACCGTAACTCTGTCAATCACAACTTCAATATCATGAATCTTAAACCTGTCAAGGCTCAGTCCTTCTGTTATTTCTCTCAGCTCACCGTCTGTTCTGACTTTTGTGTAGCCGTCCGAAAGGATCTCACTGAATAATTCTCTGTAATGTCCTTTGCGCCCTTTTATTACAGGACTTAAAATATTTATATTCTTACCATTAAATTCTTTAAGTATAATCGTAAATATCTGGTCAAGCGACTGTCTTGCAACTGCCAAGCCTGTATCAGGAGAGAATTGCGTTCCGCATCTTGCGAAAAGAAGTCTGAGGAAATCGTATATCTCAGTTACTGTTCCGACTGTCGAGCGGGGATTGTGAGAAATAGTTTTCTGTTCAATAGAAATTGAAGGTGAAAGTCCTTCTATCTTATCAACATCCGGTCTTTCGATACTTCCTATAAATTGTCTCGCATAGGAAGAGAGCGTCTCCATGAAGCGCCTTTGTCCTTCCGCATAAATAGTGTCAAAGGCAAGCGATGACTTTCCCGAGCCTGATAATCCCGTAAAAACTACGAGACTATTCCTCGGAATATCAACATCTATATTCTTAAGGTTGTGTACCCGTGCACCGCGAACCGATATTTTATCTAAATGTGAAATATTATTCTTTGAAGTTTAGAACTTAGTTTAGAACATTTAGTTTCGAACATGAAAAGTACCGTTTTTGAATTGTTCATTCAATTCAATAATTTATGAAAATGACAGGGTGGAAATACTTTTCTCATTCCCAAGGTCCACCTTGGGAATGCACAATTATAATTCTTAATGCCTTCCCAAGCTAGAGCTTGGGAAGGAGGGCAAAAAGAAAGAATTTTTCCGCAGAGGTCGCAGAGAAAATAATTACTAATAAAAACCTGCACACTGATTAACCCAAAAGAGTATGATTACCACTGATTAAAGAATACAAAAAGAGAATGCCGTTAGGCATTACATATCGATAGCTAACAAATTGCATAAAGAAAGAATGCCTTTAGGTATTCAATATAAAATATCGTTATGAAAGCCTCGGAAATAATAGTTCTTATCAGTGATAATCATAATCTTTCAGTGAATATCAGTGTGCATGCTCTTAAAAGAATTTCGATTCACCTTCCCAAGCTCGAGCTTGGGAAGGAGGGCAAAGAAATACTTTTCCACTAAGAGAATGCCGTTAGGCATTACATATCGGTAGCTAACAAATTGCATAAAGAAAGAATGCCTTTAGGTATTCAATATAAAATATCGTTATGAAAACCCCGGAAATAATAGTTCTTATCAGTGATAATCATAATCTTTCAGTGAATATCAGTGTGCATGTTCTTAAAAGAATTTCGATTCACCTTCCCAAGCTCGAGCTTGGGAAGGAGGGCAGGGTTTGAATGTCAAATCTATTTCTTAGGATATCTTAATTCTTTTCCGTTTATGCTGACTGTAAAATAATAATCAAGGTCTTCTTTATCGGCAGTTCCTTTGTATTCATTAGATGTGTATTCATAAACTCCCGAGTAATTTCCTTTTTCAATCTGATTAACTAACGTCATATCAACCGATTTATATTTCTTGCTGTTCGGAGTTCTGAAATTAAATATTACAGGAGATGCTTGAGTAAAATCATTCGATGCAAATCCTATGCGTACAACTTTTCTGTTATCGCGATCAGTAATAGTTTCTTTCCCCCAGACTGCACCGAAATAAAGCATGGCTTTGTAAGCATTAATCAACCCCCATCCATAAACATTATTCGGCGACGAACTGTTGTTAGCCGTATTCCTTAATGCATCCCTTACCTGCATTGCTGTTAACTCGGGATGTGCTGAAAGTATCAAGGCGCAAACACCCGCAGTAATCGGAGTAGAGAACGATGTTCCGTTTGAATAATCATAGTAATTACCTTCACCCAATCTTGCTACGTAAACAGTAGCACCCGGTGCGACGACATCGGGTTTTATCCTTCCGTCGCTTGTCGGACCGTTTGAACTGAAGCTCGTGATAGTTCCCTGTTTATCGACTGCTCCGACACCTATGACTGAATCGCCGTCCGATGCCGAGCCTAACGATGGCGGGTCTGACTGATAATAGTTTCCTGTTGCATTGCAAACAACTACACCGTAATGTGCGGCAAGGTCTCCTGCAATTGTAATGATTGAAGTTTTCCCGTCAAAGTCAGCGTAGGTATAAGAATTATCGGTGTAAGGTTTATCAAAGGCTTTATAAACGAGCGAGCTTGTTATTACATCCGCACCGTATGCTTCAGCCCATTCAGCAGCCTCGAGCCAGAAATCCTCTTCCATCGGTGTTTCGGAAGAAACGTATTCAGTCTTCGCAAGAATGAATTCTGAATTGAATGCGGGACCGATTAACTTTCCTTCTTTGTAACCTGCAAGCGAGGAAAGTGTTGCTGTGCCGTGTCCGCCTTGTGATTCTGAGTCAGCATACTTCTGATTCTTTTCTCTTGCTGTGTTCTTATCTTTATTAATAAAATCGAATTCATCAAGAACGTTTAAACCCATTAAAGACTCATGTGTCTTCCATTCGAATCCGTCGTCGAAACTCGCAACCAGTACACCGCTTCCCGTTATTCCAAGGTTATGAACTACCGGAACATTTACGAGCATCATTTGATTGTAAGATTTTCCGTAATCATACACATCCATTGAATCCTGTTCGGTTATGCTTTCATAATAGCTTTTGAGAAAAACAGGCGAGGTGCTTTCGTAACCCTGCTTGTAAAGTTTCTTAACAGCAAATATCTGATTAACAAACCCGAGTTTCTTTACAGCTGCGAGATGAGAGGGAGTAAGGTAAGCACTAACGCCGTTGAACCAACGCGATGTAGCAATAACTTCTATTTTCATGCCCGTAATTTCTTCAATGTATTTTTTAGTAACAGGCAGGTCTGCATAGCCAATCAGTTCTTCCTTGTTCAGAACTTTTGAGCGCCGAAGTACGGCTTTCTCAGTCAGCAATTCTAAACCGGCTTTATATTCATCGGAGTTATACTTAATCACATCGCCTTGTTTTACGCCGTCTTTATCCGAAAAGATAATCCAGTATTTTGTGTTAGCACTGTCGTTTGCAGCAAAACCCGCAGTAGCAGCGCTTATAAAGACTATGAATAAATAGAGTTTTAACCTTCTCATAATGTAATTTGTTTTAATGATTCGAATGATTAATAAAAAAGGTTACTTAACCGATTTGTTAGGTAACCTTTATAATAATTTATATTAACTTTTTATCCCTGATAATTTTCAAGATAATGTGCAACACGCATTATAAACTTGCCGCCGAGCGCTCCGTCAACTAAACGATGGTCAAACGAAAGTGTTAAGTAAACCATTGGTCTTATTACAACGAAATCACCATCGGGTGTTTCAAGTACTGCGGGTCTCTTTTTAATCGCACCAATGCCCAAGATAGCTACCTGCGGCTGATTGATTACCATCGTTCCGATTATGTTGCCGAATACGCCGTAGTTTGAAATAGTAAATGTACCGCCCTGAATTTCATCAAGACTAAGCTTCTTAATGCGTGCTCTTTTTCCGAGGTCATTAACACTTCTTGCAATGCCAACGAGGTTCATTCCGTCAGCGTTCTTGATGACCGGAACTATAAGCCCGCCGTTTTCCATAGCTACTGCCATACCAAGATTAATCTTGCTTCTGGTTATTGCTTTAAACGGCTTTGTAGAATCATCAATAATAGAATTTACCAGAGGAAAATCTTTAAGTGCTTTAATGACTGCTTCTGCAATGTACGGCATATAAGTAAGTTTGAAACCTTCTTTTGATTCAAATTCAGATCCTGCAAGTTTTCTTACCTTATCAATATTTGAAAGGTCAACTTCTGCAATAGCGTTTACGTGAGGTGATATCGCAACTGATTCAACCATGTGCTCAGCCATTTTCTGCCTGATATTATCAAACTCGAGAACTGAAAGTCCTTCTTCGTTATAATTAATTTCCTGTTTTGGAAGTTCTTTCTTTGCGGGTGCTGCGGATGCTTTAACAGGGGCTGCTGCCTCTGTCTTAACAGCAGGTGCAGTTCCTCTTTTTGATACATAATCTATAATATCTTTCTTTGAAACTCTTCCCTGCATACCCGTGCCTTTTATAGAAGCAAGTTCAGCTAATCCGATTCCTTCTTTCTTTGCTATGTTTAAAACCAACGGTGAATAAAATCCACCTTCAACAGATGTATCTTCCTCTTTTGCTTCTTCAGGTTTAGGTGCTTCCTGTTTGGGTTCTTCCTTTTTTACTTCTTCTTTTGGAGTCTCTTTAGGAGTTTCTTTTGTAGTTTCTTTGGGAGTTTCTTCTGATGTTTCTTTGGGAGTGACAGTTGCGTTTGAATCTGTTTCAAGTTTAGCTAAAACATTGCCTACTTCAACGGTATCATTTTCTTTATAAAGCAATTCAGCTAAGATACCTGCTTCAGGCGAGGGGACTTCTGTATCTACTTTATCTGTAGAAATCTCAAGTATCGCCTCGTCTCTTTCCACCTTATCACCGGGCTGTTTAAGCCATTTTAGGATAGTACCTTCCATGATTGACTCACCCATCTTGGGCATAACGATATCAACTAACATATAAAATTATCTCCTGAATATTTGTTTTATAATAATATTAGAACAAAATCCTTCCTAAAAAATTCAGGTTATATAACTACATCAAAAAGGGAACTGATAGATTCATCCTTGTTGGTTCTGATAATTGCTTCTGCAAAAATTGACGCTACACTCTTTATTTCTATCTTATCTGATGTTTGTTTAAGGGGTATAGTATCAGTTACGTAAAGTTTTTTAAGCGGTGATTCTTCGATTCTCATCAATGCTTCTCCTGAAAGGATTGCGTGTGTACAAGCTCCGTAAATTTCCAGAGCACCTTTTTCTTTAACTGCATTTACTGCATTCACAAATGTCCCGGCTGTATCAATAAGGTCGTCAATGATAAGTACGTTCTTATCTTTTACTTCTCCGATTATGTTCATAACCTCCGCAACGTTCTGTTTTGGTCTTCGTTTATCGATTAGAATCAGGTCAGCATGAAGCCGTTTTGCATAAGCTCTTGCCATTTTGATGCTTCCAACATCGGGTGAGCAAACAGCAAGGTTTTGAATGTTTAAGTCATAGAAGTGTTTAAGAAAAACTGCTGAACCGTAAAGATGGTCAACGGGTATATCAAAGAACCCCTGAATCTGTGAAGCGTGAAGGTCCATTGTAATAACCCTGTCCGCACCTGCTTTCTCGATGAGGTTTGAAATCAGCTTTGCGGTTATTGAAACTCGCGGCTGGTCTTTCCTATCCTGACGAGCGTATCCGAAATAAGGTATAACGGCGTTAACTCTCAATGCCGATGAACGCTTTGCAGCGTCTATCATTATAAGAAGTTCCATTATGTTATCCGACGGGGGATTAGTCGATTGAATGATAAAGACGTCGCGTCCGCGAATGTTTTCGTTGTACCTCATCCAGATTTCACCGTCCGAAAAATGTTTTATCTCGCGGTTACCGAGATTAACTTTGAGAAGATTCGATATTTTCTCTCCAAGTTCCTCAGAGTTTGTACCTTTAAATATTTTTAAGTCAGACATTTTTTGAAGTAAAGTTAAGTGGTTAAAAATATTAATAAAGTTGTATTAAATCAACTTCATTATTTTAATATATTTTACTTATACGTATTTTGAAAAACTACTTATAAAACTTCTTAATTGTATCACAGACCTCAATCACCTGTTCTTTTTTCAATTCGGGGAAGGAAGGGAGGTTTATTCCTCTGATTGCAAGTCCTTCTGCAACTCTGAACTTCTGATAAGTGTGCGCAAACATCGGCATAGTATGTGCCGGATAGAAAGTCGGGCGTGTTTCAATGCCGTTCTCGGACAGGAATTTCCGCAAAGCTTCCCTTACCTTGACGCTTTCTACCAGAATTGAAAACATCCAGAATGAATGGACTGTGTCTTTCTGCTCTTTCTGCCAGGTTAAAGGAAGTCCCTTCAGGTTTTCGCAGTACAACTCTGCTACATCTCTTTTCTTCTTAATTATTTCATCCGCTCTTTCAAGCTGTGCAAGTCCTATTGCCGCACAAATGTTCGTCATCCTGTAATTATATCCAATAACGTCATGCCAGTATTCTCTGACGCTTGATACACCGTGCATTTTTAGATGGTATGCTTTGTCATAAAGGTAGTAATCATTTGATGCTATCATTCCGCCTTCACCCGTCGTTATAGTCTTATTACCGTAAAAACTAAAAGCCGAAATATTACCGAAAGTGCCCGCGTACCTGCCTTTATACTGTGAGCCAAATGCTTCTGCGCAGTCTTCAATTACAAAAAGATTGTGCTCATCGGCTATTTTCATGATTGCATCCATGTCGCACATTTGTCCGTAAAGATGCACAACCATAATAGCTTTTGTCTTTGAAGTGATTTTCTTCTTTACATCTTCGGGGTCGAGCTGCCAGGTTTCCTCTATAGAATCAACAAATACAGGTGTTGCGCCCGTATAGACAACGGCACTCACTGATGCGATGTAAGTAAACGTAGGAACAATGACTTCATCGCCGGTTGTAATCCCCAGCGTTTCGAGTGCGAGGTGAATAGCAGTTGTTCCGTTAGATACGGTTGCAGCGTATTTAACGCCGATGAATTCAGAGAATTTATCTTCAAATTCTTGTATGAATTTGCCCTTGGATGAAATCCATGTAGAATCAAGACACTCGTTGACGTACTTCTTCTCATTCCCGGATAAAACAGGAATGTACAATGGAATTCTAAAACCCATAATATTTACTTTTTAAATTTATTTACTGTTTCAATAATTTTCTTTAGGTCAATCATATCAATGCACTCAAGATTGAACGGACAAACACGCTTCCAGCAAGGCGAGCATTCAAGGTCCTTAGGGTAAAGCTTAATACCGTAATCATAAAGTTCTATCTCAGCCTGACATGATAATCCGAACCATGCGATAATATATTTCTGCAATGCGATCGCAAGATGCATTCCGAAGCTGTCACCTGATATAACAATATCCGGAATTGACATGTAACAAGCACCTCTTCGAATTCCTTCTGTGGAAGGCGTGTTAATAATTCTTTTCTGATGTGAGTGTGAAAATGATTTGAATATCTGCTTATTGCGTGAAGTATCTTCGCGTCCGCCAAGAAGCATAACTACGTTATTCTTGTTTTTAAGTATGTGCTTGATTAAGTAAACATGCTGCTCTATTGTCATTTTCTTGTTTGGAAACAGCTCAGAGCATCCTGTGTTGAATCCGACGTAAACTTTCTTATCGTCAAACTTTATTGATTTCTTATATTTAGAAACGTACTTCTGCTCGTCTTCGGTAAGTTCAAATACGTAGCGGTCACGTTCGTACTTTAGCTCAAATACATCGTGGATAATCTCAACCCCTGTTTTTGTATTTTCTCTGAACTTCTTCCGGTCATCTATTCCAAGAGAGTAGCTGTACATTGCCGCATCGTTCGCGGGTACTATCTTTCCATCCTTATTCAATATAAATCCGAGCTTCTTTTTAGCTTTCGTATCATTTGTAAAGGCACATGCGTACAAGGATTTATCGGCATTCATTACTATATCGTATTCAATATTACGAACAATCATTCTGCTTTCATCATCCCAAAGGAAAAGTTTGTCGATAAACTTGTTATTGAACAAAATCTTCTCAGCGTTAGGCAAAGTCATCCAGTGTATCGTACTAACAGGAAACTTTCTTTTAATGGCATGAAGCAAAGGTGTGTTATCCAGAACATTTCCAAGTGCATCGAGAGATACAATCAGTATCTTAGTGCCCATAGCACTCTCAGGGTCATCCGCACATCCATTTTCAATGCAGTTATAGTAAGGCTTGCAGGGTTTGTAACCCGAAAAGTTCTTACAATTAGGTATTTTTAATTCTTTGTGTTTCATTTTTATAGTATAATATGTTTTAAAACTTCGTCTGTTGAAAGTCCGTTTTCAATCCCACATTTTTCTTTGTCACTGCTGCAGTTTGAGTCGCAGAATTCTTTGGATACTTCAAGGTTAATAGATTTCTTATTCATCACTCCCCATATCTTCACACAGCTCATATCACGCTTGCAGTGTATTCCAATACATTTTCTGTCGAGAGCATCTGCTAAATGAATAGGACCAGTGGAAGAGCATATCATTAAATCGGTCGTTGATATTATTTTAATAAGTTTTCTTAAACTGTCAATGTCATCGGATACGTCGTATATTCTTTTATCGTTAAGAGATTTCACCTTATCTTTAAACTCTTTTGTCATCTCGAACGCTGTAAGCAATAGAGCAAATTCTTTATCGGGATACTTTTTAAGGATTTTCTGTATCAGCCTGAAGTATTTATCTTCACTCCAGTTCGGTGCAGAATTCTTCGAACCGGTATGCAGAATTATTTTATACGTGCTTTCGCTGATACCAATTGTTCTAAGGAATTCATTAATTTCAGCTTTCTCGATATCAGATACATAAATTTCGGGCTGATAGTTGTTTGTTACCACACCTGTTTTTCTGGCAAGGTCCATGCAGTAATCTGCTTCATGCCGAAGAGGGTTGTAATTTTTGCGTGAAACGCTTCCCATAAATGTAATGACTTCATAGAAAATCCTTCCGACGCCAATCCTTTTTTTAATCCCGCCCCAGAACATCTGGTAACCGGCACGTCCAGTCGGAAGAATAAGAAGTCCGTAATCAAACTTATACTTCCTGATTTGTTTTACTACGTTCCAAAAAGTATTTTTAGAAAGGTCGTCAGTGATTCTTGCGTCAACATAAGGGTTATTATCAAAAATAACTGCAGTGTTAGGCTGTGTAAGAGTTGCAACGAAAGCATCAGGGTACGCTTTCTTTATCTCGCGGGGGATTGCTGTTGTCATTACAACATCTCCAACCCTGTCGGTACGCACTATTAAATACCTTCTTGACATTTACTTCAGAGGAATTTTAATTTTATTCTTCTCGAGCAGCTCTTCGAGTTTTGAGAGTATAAGCGATTTGGGCAGTTCAGTCATGCATATATTTCCGATATTACACTCAAGCAAGTTGCAGTGCAGACATTCGAGTTTTGTATTCTGGACAGTTACATTCTGTTCTCCGTAAGGACCCTGAAGGTCAGGATTAGTCGGACCGTAAATACCAAGAACAGGCACCTCGACAGCACCCGCCAGATGCAGCGGTCCTGAGTCATTGCCGATTATTACATTACATTTCTTTATGATAGCAGCGAGATATCTGATTGAACTATCGGGAATTATAAAAACATTCCCGTCTGTGTTTGATTTTATTTCACGGGCTTCTATAAGTTCCTGTTTAGAACCCCAGAGAATAATAAACTTTACCTTGTACTTTGCTGAAAGAAATTTTATCAGCTCTATATAATCTTTTATTTTATAACGTTTTGATTCCCATCCTCCAGTAATTGCTATACCGATAATATTTTCATTCTGAATATTGTTGTCGGATAAAAACTTTTCAGCAAATTCCTCATGTACTACATTAACTGATAGATTAAGTTTTTTGGATACTATTGGAATGTTCGCATTTATGAGAGCATCCAGATTAAAGTCTGTGTTATGCACTATACCGCCGCGCCCTATTCCTTTAATGTTATACGCATAGTTCCTGCCGCGGAATTTAAAACCCACTCTGTATTTTGCTCCCGTTATGTATGTGAGGAAAGCAGTACGCGGGTTGCAGTATAGGTCTATTACAAGATTGTATTCTTTGTTTCGTATGTGTCGAATCAGGTCGTATGATTTATCTATCTTGGCGTCATAAGTAAGAACCCTGTCGATGTAGTGATTATCCATGAGTACATCGCGGTTCTTAATCAAAGTTAAATAATCAATTTTAGAGTCGGGAAAGTATGCCCTCAGGTTCGGCAGAACGGGAGTTGACATCAGCACATCGCCGATACCGCCGAATTTTATCACAAGAATCCTTCTTATTTCATCTTTATTAATCTTCAAATCATACATTCTCTAAAATAATAAAATTGTTGTATGCTTTAGCTTTGTGCTCTGAATTCATAATACTTCGTTTCTGCTTATACTCGCAGAGATGACGTATCATGCAATCTTCGCAGAGAGGGTTCAATGCTTTGCATACATTCCTTCCGAACCGTATAAGGTTTGTATGAAAGTTAACCTTGTGTTTATCCGGGACAATTTCTTTCGATGCTTCGAACGTCTCATCAGGCGTTTTTGTATCAAGGAGACCTATCCTGTTCATAATCCTGTGTACATGTGTATCCACAGGAAATACATCCCTGCCCATACCGAAAGCAAGAAGGCATGAAATAGTTTTCTTTCCAATGCCTTTGTGTTTCAGCAGTTCATCATAAACTTCGTCGTTGGATAATTTCCTGAGATGATTAAGCGTCAGGTTTCCATGTTCTCTCTTCACATTTTGAAGCATTTCAATTATCTGCACTGCCTTAGTGTTTGCGAGACCGCATACTTTTATTGAATTCTTTATCTTCGGGAGGGGAGCATTCATCACATCTTCCCAGCCGCCGATGTTTTCTTTCAGGTTTCGGAAAGCTATGTAGGAAGTCTTATCAGTCGTATTTTGCGATAGTTTTGTTGCAATAAGTATATCCATCAATTTCGGTTTAGTCCTTGATGCTTTTCTTTGCTCACCGAAATGCTCTTCGAGAATGTATATTACCTTATTTACTCTTAATGCTGACAAGTCTATTTAAGAATCTTGTTAATTATTACATTGACTATTCGTCCTGCAGTCTTGCCGTCGTAATATTTCAGTGTTTTTGTTTTCTTGAATTTCCCTGCGAATATATTCTTCAGCTCTCTTTCAATAAGCTTTTCATTACTGCCGCAAAGGACGTTAGATCCGTGTTTAATAGTTATAGGTCTTTCGGTGTTTTCTCTTAGCGTCAGGCAGGGGATATTAAGGAAAGAAGTTTCTTCCTGTATGCCGCCTGAATCAGTGATAACAAACTTAGCGAAATTAATGAGCGAAAGAAAATCAATGTAACCAATCGGCTGCGTAAGTACAAGGTTGCGAACATCCTCGAGACTTTTGTACAGATTGAAGTTTTCAATCATCTTTAACGTGCGCGGGTGAACGGGAAAAACAATATCCGTATCAGGGCTTAACTTATTAATCTTTTTGAATATGTCTAATATCTTTATGAAATTCTTCTTTGAATCAACGTTTGAAGGTCTGTGCAGAGTTACGAGTGCATAGTCCTTTTTAGTCAGGCATAGTTCCTTATGAATATTTGATTTCTTAGCAAGTTGAAGATAACTTACAAGCGAATCAATCATTACATTGCCGACGAAGAAAATGCTGTCTTTATTCACACCGCTTTTCTTAAGGTTCAGCAAACCGTCTTCTTCGGGCACGAAGAGATACTTTGATATTGAATCGGTTACAATCCTGTTAATTTCCTCGGGCATAGTTCTATCAAAACTGCGGAGACCTGATTCTACGTGTGCAACGGGAATGGTGTCACCGTTTTGAATAATCTTCGAGCACACGATTGAAGCAGCAAGAGTAGAATTCACATCGCCGTAAACGAGAACAAGGTCGGGTTTTTCTTTCAGTACAACCTTCTCAAACTTCACCATCGTTTCGGCTGTTTGTTCTGCGTGTGAGCCCGAACCGACGCCGAGATTTATATGCGGTTTCGGAAGACCGAGCTGTTTAAAGAATATTTCCGAAAGATGTTTATCGTAATGCTGACCTGTGTGGACAATCTTATGTATAACTTTCGCTTTATGTTTTAGTAGTTCTTTGTGCAGGGGAGCCATCTTCATAAAGTTAGGCCTGGCTCCAACGACCGAGATTATTTTCTTCAATAGTATTTTCTAATTATAAAACCCTAAATTTAGTTAAATAGAACAGCATAAAAAACGATAAAACAGCACAAACACAGAAAACCGTTAACAGCTAAACCTTATTGCCTCAGTTCTGCTATCTTGTTTCTTTGAATTTCGTGAACTCTTTGGACAAAATTCTTTTATTCTTTTAACTCTGGATTCTTGTTCCCGCAGGTATGACCGATAAAATAAGAACGGAGATCCTAAATTAGATCCCCTGCCTGCAGCAGGCAGGCCGCCAAAAATCCGCCACGGCGGACGTCCTCCACGTCGAATCTGCGACAAAGAACCCGCATGTGGAGATGACTAGAAAAAGAATGATTGAAGGGAGGAAGATTGAGAGCAGAAATGGGATAAAAATATTGAAGTAAATTTTTATTAATTCATTATTGACATTTACATTATCAATCAGTATTTTTGACTAACTGATTAAGATTATTATATGGGAATATAATCGACCCGCAAAATAGTCTAAAAGGTATAGGGGGAATTAAAGAATATAGAAATTTATATTTATTTAATTCAAAAAGGGAAAATACAATGAAAACAAAAATCTTACTATTCGCATTACTTGCGTTTATGGGCTTCGCATCAGTCACTTCAGCTCAATGGTCACTCTATCAGACAGGTGTTCCGTATTCATTATTCGGTGTTGATTTCGCATATGCACCTTTCGAGGACTATGGTGTTGCAGTAGGTCAGGGCGGTACAGTTATTAGAACAACCGATGCCGGCGAAGAATGGACTCTCACTTATTCAAACATAGACATCTGGATGAACGATGTTCAGTTTGACCCGAATACACACGGAGTTGTCTGGGCAGCAGGAATGGGCGGCGTTATCATTCGCTCAATGGACTTTGGCAACACATGGCATGTCGTGAGACCGTTTAGCACCCCGGACCATACAATCCGTGGAATAGCTTGCAAGCCCGGAATACCGGGATACGTTTCATTCGTAGGTTATGCAGGAACGTTCTTTGAAACATTTAACGGCGGCGCAACATTCTCGCAAAGGTTTGATATTCCGTTTACAATGCATTCAATAGCATATTCATATAATTACGCATTTGACGGAAGAGGTATAATAGCAGGAACAGACGGAAAAGTCTGGAATACAAGCAACGGAGGTGCAAACTGGATTGCAAGAAATACAAACCGTTATGATTATCTTAACGATGTTGTGTTCATGTCACCTTTTGATGCAATGATTTGCGGAAACAATGGAACAATACTCCGCTCGACAAACTGGGGTAAGACATGGACTGCAAATGTTCAGTATCTCACAAGCGAGCATCTGCGTTCAATTGATTCATACGGACCAAAAATAACGGTTTGCGGCGATAATGGAAAGATTATGACATCAAATGACGGAGGATTCTTTTTTATGGACCAGCTAAACGCTCAAGGAAGGCATCTATACGGAGTATCTATTAGGGAATTTAACGTTGGAGTTGCTGTCGGTGAAATAGGCTCTGCAACTTACGCTCCATTGTTCTTCACAGCGGCAAACGGCATAGTTGGAATCACACAGACCGGCAGCGAAATACCGGCTGCTTATTCGCTAAGTCAGAATTATCCGAATCCGTTTAACCCTGTTACAAAAATAAACTTTGCTTTACCGAAGCAGGGACTTGTTACATTGAAAGTTTACGATATGCTCGGAAGGGAAGTAAGAACACTTGTGAATGAAGTTAAGTCGGCAGGGAATTACACGGTTGACTTAAATGGCTCACAGTTGACAAGCGGTGTTTACTTCTATAAAATACAGGCAAATGGATACACAGATATTAAGAAAATGACTCTTATCAAATAATAAAAAGTCTAAATAAATACTTAAAGGCGGTCAGTTATGACTGCCTTTTTTATTTTACGTATGTGAAGTTTCCTCACATTGTTTTTAGGGTAAGGCATACATACTGCATGCTGCTCAAGCTGGAAGTACGCCACGTCGCATCTTCGACTTGAGTACAATAAGAGCTATTTAGTTTAAGAGATTTGTTCCATTTCTGGATTCCATCTACAAACATGATGGAATGACAAGAAAAAAAGAACGCGCAACCTGCTTCTAACTTCTAGGTTCTGACTTCTAACTTCTAAAATGGCTCGAAAATGTGGGCATTATTTTGTATATTTGTAATCTATTCAGGAAAAATCCTTTGAAAAAATAAGTATTTTTATAAATAATTAAAATTTATTCTGATGAACACAAAACAATATATTGAAATTGAAGAGAAATACGGAGCGCATAATTATCATCCGCTTGATGTTGTTATTGAAAAGGGCGAAGGTGTATGGGTGTGGGATGTTGACGGCAATAAATATCTCGATTGTCTTGCGGCATATTCTGCCGTGAATCAGGGGCATTGCCATCCGAGAATAGTTAAGGCACTGAAGGAGCAAGCGGATAAAATCACACTTACATCGCGTGCTTTCAGAAATAATCAGTTGCCGATGCTTTGCAAAGAGCTTTCCGAATTGACGGGTTATGAAATGATTCTTCCTATGAACTCAGGCGCTGAGGCTGTTGAGACAGCTTTGAAAGCAGTGAGAAAATGGGGCTACACAGTAAAGGGTGTTCCTGAAAATCAGGCAGAGATAATTGCATGCACGAATAATTTCTCCGGCAGAACAATTTCAATTATTAGTTTTTCAACCGAAGAGCAGTACAGGTTTGGGTTTGGTCCTTTAACACCCGGTTACAAGATAGTTGAATACGGAAATGCAGAAGATTTTGAAAAGGCAATCACTCCGAATACTGTTGCATTTTTAGTTGAACCGATTCAGGGTGAAGGCGGAGTTATTGTACCGCCGGAGGGTTATTTAAAGAAGACTTTTGACCTTTGCAAAAAGAATAATATAATCTTTATTGCAGATGAAATTCAGTCAGGTCTTGGGAGAAGCGGAAAACTTTTTGCTTATGAGTATGAGGATATTAAACCTGATATGGTAACGATTGGTAAGGCACTTTCGGGAGGATGTTATCCTGTTTCAGCAGTGCTTTCAACGAAGGAAATTCTCGGTGTATTCAAGCCGGGTGACCACGGTTCAACGTTTGGCGGAAATCCGCTTGGCTGTGCAGTCGCAAGAGAAAGTCTGAAAGTTTTAGTTGAAGAGGGACTGATAGAAAAATCGCAAGAACTGGGAGATTATTTCAGGGATAAGCTGAAAGCATTGAACTCAGGACACGTTAAGGAAATACGCGGAAAGGGTCTATTTATAGGAGTAGAGCTGAAACCTGAAGCCGGCGGTGCAAGAAAATACTGCGAAGGATTAAAGAATCTTGGCGTGCTCTGCAAAGAAACACATGATAATGTCATAAGGTTTGCGCCTCCGCTCGTTATAAAGAAAGAAGAAATCGACTGGGCAGTGGAACAGGTGAAGAAAGTTCTTGTTTAGATTTCTGTTTACATTGACTTTAAAATTTAATAATGTTAATTTACATGTTTTATAGAATAACCGATGAAAGAAACGATAAGAAAATCTATTAGAATTACGAAATATGCCACAAGGGGCGAAAATCCCAATAACTGGTATGTTGTTGATGCCGATGGTAAAGTCCTCGGTCGTCTTGCAAGTGAAGTTGCAAAAAGAATAAGAGGGAAGTACAATCCTCATTACACACCCAATGCTGATTTAGGCGACTGGGTTGTTGTTATAAATGCCGATAAGGTTAAAGTTACCGGTAAGAGAGCAGAATTAAAGGATTACAAGACTCACTCAAGATATCCCGGAGGTCAGAAAATCAAATCTTACAAAGAGATGCTTGATAAGACTCCCGAGAAGGTAATTGAGTTAGCAGTGAAAAGAATGCTTCCGAAGACAAGACTCGGCGATACACTTTTTCACAAGCTGAAAGTTTACAAAGGCAGCGAGCATCCTCATTCAGCACAGAAACCTGTTGCTTTAAACATTTAAACCAGAATTTGAAAATTTAATTATTTGATGGCTACAAGTACACCAATAAAAGTAGGAAGAAGAAAGACAGCAGTTGCCAGAGTACAACTTATGACGGGCACTGGAAAAGTCACTATAAATCGCAAAGACGCAATAGATTTCCTTAAGAGTGAAGGACACTTAAAAGATATTATGCAGCCTTTTGCAGTAACGGGAACCGACGGCACATACGACGTCAGGGTTAACGTAAACGGCGGCGGTTTCAGGGGTCAGATAGATGCGATAAAACTCGGTATTGCACGTTCTTTAGTAGAGATTAACGAGGAATTAAAACCACCTTTAAGAAAAGGCGGATTTATGACAAGAGACCCGAGAATGGTAGAAAGAAAGAAATACGGAAGACCAAAAGCAAGAAAGAGATTCCAGTTCTCGAAGAGATAAGATTTTAAAATTTTTTATAAACCAATTAAAAATACATATTCTCTGATTTCGAAACACCCGTGTTCCTTATAATAAAAGGAATGTGTCTAGAAAAATGATGAGGATAGAAGATTAACAAAAGCCAACTTATTCATCCTGAGGGATGAAACATTTCTTACATAAGCGAAAGCTTGTCACAAAATGTCCTGGCTTTATTAATAGGAGAAAATACACATGTCAAGAGTACAAATCGAAGATTTGTTATTAGCAGGGTCGCATTTCGGCCACCTAACCAGAAGATGGAATCCAAAGATGAGAAAATACATCTTCATGGAAAGAAACGGTATTCATATAATTGATTTAAAGAAGACCGTAAGCCTTATTGATGATGCCTGCAACGCAGTTTCAAGGATTTCAGCAGAAGGAAAAAGAATACTTTTTGTTGGTACGAAGAAACAAGCCAAGGCTATCATTAAAGAACAGGCAGAGAGATGCGAATCATTTTACGTTTCGGAAAGATGGCTCGGCGGAATGCTGACAAACTTTAACACAGTAAGAAAGAGCATCAAGAAGCTGACGACACTTCAGAAAATGGAGAACGACGGCACGCTGGATAAGTTTGTCAAGAAGGAAAGATTAATAATGATGCGCGATAAGGAAAAGCTTGAAAAAGTACTTAACGGTATTTCAGGTATGACGAAACTTCCGGGAGCATTATTCCTCGTCGATATAAAGAAAGAGCACATTGCTATTGATGAAGCAAGAAAACTTAACATCCCAATCTATGCTATAGTAGATACAAACTGCGACCCTGATTTAATAGACTATCCGATACCTGCGAATGATGATGCAGTTAAATCGATAGAGATAATCACGAGAGCATTTGCGGAAGCGGTAATCGAAGGCGTACAGGTTGCAAAGACAAGAAAAGAAGACGAGTCTGAAGAGATGAAAGAAAAACAGGAAAAAGCAAAATTGTAAAAGATAAAAGAAGGATTAAAATAATATGGCAGTAACAATTGAATTAATAAAGGATTTAAGAGAGAAATCAGGGGCAGGAATGGCAGACTGCAAAAAAGCTCTTGAAGAAACAAACGGTGATATTGCAAAGGCGATTGAGTACCTCAGAAAAAAAGGCGCTGCAATGGCAACAAAGAGAGCGGACAAGATTGCGAAAGAAGGTGCAGTAAAATCGAAAATAAGCGAAGATAAGTCAAAAGGCGTTATCATTGAAGTTAACTGCGAGACAGACTTTGTATCGAAGGGCGAGGGATTCCAGAATTTTGCTCAGGGAATTGCCGACACAGCATTAGCGAGCAGCAGCAATGATGCCGCACATCTGCTTTCAGTAAAAGGCGATAACGATTTAACAGTACAGGAAACGATTGACGGCATGATGGGAAGAGTTGGCGAGAAGATTGAGCTGAGAAGAGTAAGGTTAATTTCTGTTGAAGACGGATTTGTTTCTACTTATATTCATTTCGGCAGCAAGGTAGGTGCGATTATTGGAATGAAAGGAAAATATTCTGATGAAGCTAACGACATCGGACATAAGATGGCAATGCAGATTGTTGCAATGACGCCTATTAACGTGAGAAGGGATGAAATCTCAGCAGATATCATTGAGAAGGAACTTGAGATATATCAGCAGCAGGCGAGAAACGAAAAGAAACCTGAAAACATAATCGAGAAGATAACGATGAACAGACTTGAGAAATTCTTTCAGGAAAACTGTCTGCTTGAGCAGGAATTCATACAGGATTCAAGCAAATCAGTAGGCGACCTATTAAAGGATTTCACGAAGGCGACGGGCGAGCCGCTTGACGTAACTGAAATGGCAAGATTCCAGTTAGGATAACCATTAAATATAATTATTATGCCGGGAAAGTATAAAAGAATTTTACTGAAACTTTCCGGTGAGTCCTTAATGGGCTCCAAAAGTTTTGGTATAGATTCAAAGGTAGTTGATCACATAGCAGATGAGGTATATGCTGTCTCAAAATTGAAGATAGGTCTGGGGATTGTGATTGGCGGCGGTAATATTTACAGGGGGCTTTCAGCTTCGCAGCAGGGAGTTGACAGAGTAACGGGAGACATGATGGGCATGCTTGCGACACTGATTAATTCACTTGCTCTTCAGAATGCACTCGAAAAGCGTGGCATATACACACGGGTACAATCAGCGATAAAAATGGATGAGATTGCAGAGCCTTTAATAATCAGGCGGGCAATCAGACACATAGAAAAGAACAGAGTTGTGATATTTGCAGCCGGTACAGGCGAGCCTTATTTTACGACAGATACAGCCGCTGCACTTAGAGCGATTGAGATGAAAGCTGATGTGATAATTAAAGGAACGAGAGTTGACGGTGTTTACGATTCAGACCCCGAAAAGAACAAGAAAGCAAAGATGTTCAAGAAATTAAAATACAATGAAGTCCTGGAAAAAGACCTTAGGGTGATGGATCTTACTGCGATTACACTTTGCAGTGAGAACAAACTTCCAATACTTGTTTTCAACATGAACAAGAAAGGAAATCTTAAAGCATTACTATCCGGAAAGAATCTCGGAACATTGATTTCATAATTTAATACATTTAGTTATGATAAAAGATATTTTAAAAATTACAAAAGACAGGATGTCAAAAGCCGTTGAGCATTTAACATCTGAATTTGTAAAGGTAAGAACAGGCAAGGCTTCGGTCGGGCTGCTTGAAGGCGTTAAAGTTGATTATTACGGTACTCCGACACCTTTAAATCAGGTCGGAAACCTTAGCACGCCTGATTTTCATACAATCAACATTCAGCCCTGGGACAAGACTGTTATACCGATAATAGAAAAGGCAATACTTAATGCAAATCTTGGATTAAATCCCTCGAGTGACGGAACACTTATCAGAATACCGATACCTCCGTTAAACGAAGAAAGAAGAAAAGAGCTTGTGAAACATATAAAGAAGCTTGCCGAAGAAGCAAAGGTATCGATAAGAAACATCAGGAGAGATGAAATAGAAAAGCTTAAGAAAACAGAGAAAGAAGAACACATATCCGAGGATGATCGTAAACACGGAGAAACAGAAGTTCAGAAGCTGACGGATAATTACATTAAAGAAATAGACGCGTTAGTACAGAAGAAAGAAAAAGAAATAATGGAAGTTTAATAACTTCCACGGATATGACCACATTCTGGTTTATCGTTTACAATATAGTATTTCTGCCTTTGATATGGACAGGATTCAAGTTCTTATCATTGTTCAACCCGAAGATAAGGGAAGGTTTCAAAGGCAGGAAAAATATATTCCGCGATATAGAAAACTGGAAATTAGACCCCTCAACAAAGAAAATTATATTTCACTCATCTTCGCTTGGTGAGTTCCAGCAGGCAATTCCAATCATTGAAGAACTTCAGAAGAAGGGTTATGAAATAATAGCAACGTTCTTCTCTCCATCGGGTTACAAGAACTCAAAGAACTTATTACCGCATGTAAAGAAAACTTACATTCCTTTTGATTCATATTCAAATGTCAAGAAGTTTATAAATGCCATTAATCCTGAAATGATAATACTGATGCGGTATGACCTCTGGTTTAATTTTCTTTATTATGCAAAGAAAAAGAACATTAAGGTCGTAATTGCAAATGCAAGGTACGACGAGAAAGATAAGTACTGGAAGCTTAATTTTGTTAAATCTATAAAGAAGACTATGTACGGTATGGTTGACAAAATGTTTGTGATAGACGAATCTGATTACCAAAATTACGTGAAGATGATGAAGGGTTACGACACAAAAGTTATAAAGGCAGGGGATTCGAAGTTTGAAAGAGTATATGAAGCATCGAAGAGCATTAAGGTAGAAAATGTTATTAACCCTGAGATAATAAAGAACAAAAAGGTATTTGTTATAGGAAGTTCATGGAAAGATGACGAAGAGATAATACTGCCCGTTATTAATAAACTGCTTGAATACGGAGAAAACCTGATGACTGTACTTGTACCGCATGAACCGAAGGAAACTAAGATACTCGCGATTGAGAACAATATTAAAAGTAATTATGAAAACCTGAAATCCATAAGATTATCACGCATAGAAAATTATTCAGGTGAAAATCTTGTTATAGTTGACAGCATCGGAAAGCTAATGAGCCTTTATTCGGCAGCTTATATCGCTTATGTCGGAGGCGGGTTTAAGACCGGACTGCATAACGTGCTAGAGCCGGCTATATTCAATATACCGGTTTTATTTGCTAATGAAGTAAAGAATTCAGATGAAGATGAGATACTCATTGAGAAAGGCTGCGGAATACTCGTGAGCACAAGGGACAGATTTTATAGGGATATGAGAAAGCTTTTAACGGACAAGGAATATTACCAAAAGGCAGGTGATTCATGCAAGCTTGTGTTCAGCGATACATTGGGAACAACTAAAAAGATTGTAGAAAATTTAATCAATTAATATGTTTGATAGAAAAAAGTTTATAACGGATTCATTAAAGGAAAGCTCTGAGATAAAACTTAAAGTTTTGGAGAGCTGTTACGATGACATTATGAAAGCTTCTGAAATGATATTGGAAACGATAAAGAGCGGTAACAAATTGATGTTATGCGGCAACGGGGGCAGTGCTGCTGATTCTCAGCATCTTGCAACCGAGTTTATGATTAGGCTATCGCATGACATAAAGAGAAAAGCAATACCTGCGATTGCTTTGTCAACAGATTCATCGAATCTTACTGCGGGTGGAAACGATATAGGATTTGATAATATTTTTGCAAGGAATATAGAGGGCATAGGAAGAGAGGGTGATTTGCTTATTGGAATATCAACAAGCGGAAACTCAAAGAACATTATAAAAGCTGTACTGATTTCAAAATCAATGGGGATAAAGACTATATGCCTGCTTGGAAGCGGCGGCGGAAAACTAAAGGATGAATGTGATTTGCCGATAGTGGTTCCATCTGATAATGTACAAAGAATTCAGGAATCACACATCACAATAGGCCATATACTATGCGAGATTACAGAAAGAGAGCTTTACGGTTAGAAAAAGACCTATATGAAATTCAATAGCTACTTCAAATGTATTGAATATCTTTACTCGCTTGAGCGAGCCGGTATTAAATACGACCTTAATAACATCAAAACACTTTCAAAAGCCTGCGGTAATCCTCATAAAGATTTTAAATCGATTCACATAGCAGGCACAAATGGAAAAGGTGCTGTCGCATCATTAATATCGTCCGTGTTAACAGAGAGCAGGTATAAAACCGGACTTTATACATCTCCGCATATAAAAGATTTCAGGGAAAGGATAAGGGTCAACGGCAAAGTTATACCAAAAGATTATGTAATTCGATTTACAGAAAAGTATTACGGCTTATTAGAAAAAATAAAGCCGAGTTTCTTCGAAACTACAACTGCCATGGCTTTTAAATACTTTGCGGACTGCAAGGTCGATTTTGCAGTGATTGAATGCGGACTGGGCGGAAGGCTCGATTCCACAAACATCATAAAACCTAAAATATCTGTAATAACGAGCATATCAATTGACCATTCCGAATATCTGGGGAAGACTATTAAGAGTATCACGAATGAGAAAGCTGAGATTGTAAAAAGAAATGTACCATGCGTAACAGGAAATGTTTCTAATTATTCTAAATCAATTATAAAGAGTATATGCAAACAGAAGAAATCGGTAATTGTTGATTCATCAGATTTTAATATTGATTATAAAATAACTGACACCGGCTTTGATGTTTACCTTGAAGAATACGGGAAGTACTTTAGTTTGCCCTTGGGAGGGAAATACCAGATAAATAACCTCGGGACGGCATTGGCAGTACTTAATAATCTGAAAGACAGGAAAGTAATTGATTTTTCAGGGTATGAATTAGAAAAAGGATTTAGAAATATAAATCAGAATACGGGTTACGGATACAGGTTCCAGATTGTATCGGAGAAGCCGAAGATAATTCTTGATGTATCGCATAATGCAGATGGAATTAGTAATCTTAAAGAAAATACAGATGCTCTGAAATACGAAAAGCTGTTTATTGTGTTTGGAATGATGGCTGATAAGGAACTCGGCAAGTGCATTAATGAATTGGAAAAATTAAAAGGAATTATAATATTAACGAAACCAGATTATAAGAGAGCATGCAATCCTGAAGACTTTGCGAAACACATTTCAGGAAAAAGTAAATACATAATTAAGGAAAACGTAAAGGATGCGTTCAATCATGCGAGGAGTTTAGCAAACAAAAACGATATTATTCTTATAACAGGTTCATTTTTTATGGTAAGTGATTTTCTAAAACATTTTAAGAAGTATGATAAGAGCAATAATATTTGACCTAGATAACACGCTCGTTGATTTTATGCTTATGAAAGAGCGGGCTGTTGATGCGGCTGTACATGCGATGGTGGACTCGGGTTTAATGATGACACAATCGGAAGCGAGGGATAAGATTAATGCAGTTTACAAACGAGAAGGCATTGAATACCAGCAGGTATTTGATCAATTGTTGAAAAACGAATACGGAGAGATTGATTATAAAATAATATCTGCTGGAATAGTAGCATACAGAACCGCGCGTGAGGCTGCATTAAAGCCGTATCCGAAAGTATTTCCTACGCTTATTGAACTTATAAAGATGGGGATAAAGCTTGCGATAGTATCAGACGCACCTTCAAGCGAGGCATGGTTAAGACTTTCATATCTTAATTTTCATCATTTATTCGATGTGATAATAACTTATGATGAATCACGCGAGAAGAAACCATCGCCCGCTCCTTTTAATCTTGCTCTAAGCAAATTAAACCTGAAAGCAAATGAATGTCTCATGATAGGCGACTGGGCAGAGAGGGATGTTGTAGGCGCTAAGTCTGTTGGAATGAAAACTGTATTTGCGAGGTACGGAGATACTTTCAATACAATACATCCAGGTTCAGATTATGATATCAATTCAATCGATGAACTGATTAACATTGTAAAAAAGGAGAACGGCACAAATGATTAAAGGAATAGGAATCGACATAATAGATATTAAAAGAATAAAGTCCGTAATTGAAAAGTTCGGAGAGAAATTTTACGAAAAGATATTAACTGAAAAAGAGATTGAATACTGCAAATCATTCAAGGCAAAGCCTGAGCCTCATTTCGCGGGCAGGTTTGCATCCAAAGAAGCATATTCAAAGGCATTGGGGACGGGCATATCGAAAGAATTTAAATGGAAAGATATAGAGATTTTAAACGATGAAAGAGGAAAGCCTTATGTACATCATGTTACTCAAAACGAATATTCAAATCAAAAATTTCATGTAAGTATATCACACACTGACGAATATGCCAGCGCTGTAGTAATCTGGGAGGAAATTTGAAGTTTTATAATTGAAACTTATATCTTATATTTTAAATTTATGATTGATTGCAGAGTCCATTAGAAAGAGGATTCACACCTGACTAAATGCGGTTTTGAAAGTAGACAGAAAGAGACGCTAAAACGATGTTAAATGATATTCTATTTCAACAAGTTTCTTAGTAGAATATTTTCGGATTATTTATCTTAGAGTTTTCCTGAATAAATTTATTTAGATATCATAAATAATAAATAAATATCACATAGAGAAGCATAAAACTCAAGTAAAGAGATATTTTAAACACGATATGTTTTGGGTATAACTATAGTATTTGATATTAATTTAATATTTAATAAATTTATTTAAGAAAGTTGACATCCGAAATTATAGGAGATTTTTTATTCTGATGTTTATACTTTGACCTACATAAGGATACATAATTTTCTACAGCATAACTAATAATTTATCTTCAAAAGTGTTCCAAATGAATCGGAATTGGAGATAAGCAAGGCATAGTGATTTCAGGTATTTTTTAAATAAAATATTTAACATTATGAAAAAGAATTACAAAAGTATCTTATTAGGGATTACAGTTATCTTGTTTCTGATTGCCACAATGGCATTTTCTCAAACTTACGAAAACAATCAAGAAATTAAAGAGACAATCCGTATAGGGAATCAAGTATGGTCTGCTCAAAATGCAGATTTTGAGTTTTTTAACAAGCAAAAGATGATGTTGAAGGAAGTAAAAACCAAGAAAGATTGGGCAGCAGCATGTGAATCCGAAATTCCTGCGTATTTCAAAGCACTATACGGTGAAGATTATGAGTATTATTACAACTGGTGGGCAATTGTTAACGAAAACAGTTTAGCACCTGAAGGTTGGCATGTGGCAACTTATGAGGACTGGTACGCCATGCTTCAATACATTACAAAAAAATATCTTAGACCAGATGGAAAAATAGCTGAAGTTTTTAAAGGTACAAAGACATTAAAAGGCACATTGATTAACTGGAAAAAATATAAAGAAGCGAATAATCTAACTGGTTTTAATGCTCTACCCTTAGGATATGTTAACGAAAACGCGACAGTTTCAGAGGCGCACGAATGCGCAGCGTTTTGGACAACTTCGCGACCGGATGGAAAAGGTTCAAAGCCGGTTGTATTCCTGATAAAAGAAAATATAGCGCCAACCAATGCTTCAAATATAATATGCGGATATCCCGTAAGATTTGTAAAAGACAATGTAAAGAATACAAACACTGAGTACTCAGAGAACCCCGATAACGTAATCACAGGATTTAGACTTGCTCTCAGTATACCATGCGAATGGAATGTAAAGGAATATGATTTAATTAATAACAAATGTAATGAAAGTTCAGATGTAAAAGCCCGCGCATTTGATGCTGATGTATATTGGAAACAACATGGTGGCAGTATCTTGCAGAATGCAGACGGAACAAGCTATTTACTTACGGCAACAGTAAAATGGGGAATTTATATCGGAACGCTAACAATACAGGCGGATATTGACGGATCGGGCGACAGCAGAGTATTAAAAAAATGTATTTTAGAATTTATGACCGATTCAGAAGTTTCTGCTGTTTACGGAGAGCACTATTTGAAGTTTGAAGTGTCAAATATCCCATTTGTTAAACAAATAAGCAATAGGGCTAATCAATCCGGATTTTACTCTCAGGATTTTTTACGCGACACAGAAACGAAAATAAACATCATAGACGAGGAAAAAAGTGATTACGGATTTGGTGAAGAAAAAATTACTGAGAAGATTATAATCAATGAAACTCATATTCAGGATATATTCGGAAAGACGAATGGTACTGGTTCGTTTTTCTTAGAGTTTTACACTCATTAAGCAATAGCGGATTAACATGCTGAACTTGATATGATTAAATTATTTCAATGCATAATAAAGGATTAGTTTATGCTTAGAGTGATAACTGCGAACAGAATTTTGATATGATGATGAAAAGCATGATATAATTCGGGAGCAATTGTATAATTTAGAACAAAGGAAATGAACACAGGTCCTTCAAAAGAACAGATTGACCAGTTTTACAGAACAAGCAGGAAGTATTTTGACGACCTTGCAAAACAGTACTACGAAAAGGACAGAGAGTTCTACAACAAGTACTTTGCTCCTTACTATTCGAATCCGTTATTAGCTGTACGGAAGAAGACATCATCAACGAGAGTTGTGATTAGTGTAAGCGTAATCCTGTTTTTGGTTGCGACTGCAGCAATAGGATTTCTATTCCTGACGATTGAAAGCAGCGAGAACAAGAAAGAGCAGGAAATTATGAAATACATGGAGGGAGTTAAAGAAGATGAATATGATAAAGCAAGAACATTGATTGATTCATTATCGCGTAGTGATACTAATGTTGAAAGAATGCTAAGACCTTTGATTCCAAAAGATAATGATGACGGAGGCAGTAAAAGTGCAAGAGATAAGGGAAGGAAGCCTCAGTAGTTTAAAAGACAGTGCTTAGCTGTAAAACCTTGTAGCGCTGAAAACGCCTTTGTGGTTGTTTATTTTATCGATTACTGAATTAAGCTGTTTCAGGTTTTCTATTTCAATAATCATAGTGCCCTCAAACATTGAGCTCTTCGTAAATATATTAATACTTTTAATATTAAGCTTGAAGTTCTTTGCAAGCATTTCTGTGATTTCGTTTAATATACCGGGTTTATCCTCGCCTATTATCTTGATCCCGCCGACAAACTCAGTACCTTTTGTTTCACCCCAGTTTATTTCAACGATTCTTTCAGGTTCAATAAGGAAAAGATTAATGATATTATTGCAGTTCTTTCTGTGAATCTTGATACCTTCGGTCTGAGTAACAAATCCGATTACATCATCGCCCGGAATAGGATTGCAGCATTTTGCAAAGTCATATTTAATGCCCTGTATAGAATTGCTGCCTTTTGAACCCAGAGAAATATTCTTGCTGGTATCCTGTGCCTGCTTTCTGAACTTATCGATACTTTCAAGACCTTTAGCTTCTGCGGCAGCACTGCTCTGAGCGGCAGAGTCGGCTTCAATCTGCTGGAGTTTACTTTTATCTTCAATAAACTCAATAACCTCATCTGCTTTATTGTTAGTTACTGATACATTCTGGTAAAAAGTCTGGAGGTCTTTGTAATGAAGTTTCTGCAGAATATCTATTAGAATATCTTCATTAATATGCAGCTTATTCTTCTTAAGTTTTTTCTCAAAAGTCTCCTTGCCGTCTGCTATTAACTGCCGTTTTTCGGAGTTGAAATACTTCTTTATATCTGAACGGGCTTTATGAGTGACGACAAACTTTTCCCAGTCGAGTTTAGGTTTCTGATTCTTTGAAGTAATAATCTCAATCTGGTTGCCGCTTTTGAGCTGTGTATCGAGGGGGACAATTTTACCATTCACCTTTGCGCCGATGCATTTCATTCCTACCTGAGTGTGAATTGCAAAAGCAAAGTCAACGGGTGTGGCTCCAGAAGGAAGAATCTTCAGTTCACCTTTAGGTGTGAAGCAATAAATCTCATTCTGGTAAAGTTCAAGTTTGAAATTCTCAATTAGCTGTCCTGTTGTGATATCTTCTTTTGCTGCGTTTTCGAAAGTCTCACGGATGTTCTTCATCCATTCTTCGATTTTCTGGTCGTTAATATTAAGGTTTTCCTTGTACTTCCAGTGAGCTGCGATTCCCTTTTCGGCAACTTCATGCATTTCCTTTGTGCGAATCTGAACTTCGACTCTTCTGCCTTCGCTGCTCATTACAGTTGTGTGAAGGGACATATATCCGTTTTGTTTAGGAACAGAAATAAAGTTCTTAAACCTTTCAGGAATAGGAGCATAAAGTTGTGAAACAATTCCATAAACAGAAAAGCAGTCATATTTATTGTTTGAATCGAGGATAACTCTTACTGCAAGCAGGTCATAAATATCATCGAATCCTTTTTCCAGTTTCTGGAGTTTCTGGTATATACTGTAAATATGTTTTGCACGAGCATAAATCTCAAACTTATAGTTTTCCTTTGTCAGGTTTTCCTTTATAGGTTCGATGAACTTTTTAAGGAATCTTTCACGCTCACGTTTTTTGTCTTTAATGCGGTTTGCAATCTTGTCGTATTCTTTTCTGTTCAGGTACTTAAACGACATATCTTCAAGTTCCGATTTAAGTTTTGAAAGTCCGAACCTGTGAGCAAGGGGAGCGTAAATATCGAGTGTTTCCTGTGCCATTCTGTACTGGCGTTTGCTTGAAAGGAACTCGAGAGTTCTGAGGTTATGAAGCCTGTCAGCGAATTTAATGAGCATAACACGGAGGTCAAGGGTCATTGAAAGCAGCATCTTTTTATAGGACTCAATCTGTTTGAGCTCATAGTTCTCGACAAGACCTTCTATTTGAGTAGCTCCGTCAACTATTTCGGCTACTTCTTTCCCGAACTCTGCATTAATATCTTTTATAGTAAAATCTGTATCTTCTATAACGTCATGCAGTAATGCAGCGGCTATAGTTATATCATCGATTGGAATTTCTTTAGCAAGAATAAGGGCTACTTCGTAAGGATGTGTAATAAAAGGCTCACCCGACTGCCTCTTATCGTTTTTGTGGGCATCAAGAGCAAACCTAAATGCATTTGATATAAGTTTCTCGTTAACCTTCCTTGAAGAAAGACTTGTTTTAGCATTTATGAGTAACTCGTCGAGTTTCTTTTTGTTATAATTGCTAAGCATTCTTTCGGAAATTTAATGAGTTAAACAGTTCCGAACATTCTATCGCCCGCATCACCGAGACCCGGAACGATAAATCCTTTCTCGTTTAATTTCTCGTCGATACTGCAAGTATAAATATTAAAGTATTTTCTTTCAGTATTTCCGAATCTGTTATCAATAGCTTTTATTGCTTCAGGAGCCATAAGCAGAGATACAACGCTTATATTCTTGAATCCCATATTAAGGAGATATTCGAGCGTGAAAATTACGCTTCCTCCGGTTGCAATCATCGGGTCAAGGATGATAATTTTTACTTCTTTCTTATCTTTAAGTTTTGGAAACTTAAAATAGTATTTAATCGGTTTCAGCGATTCTTCATCTCGGTAAAGTCCTATATGGCTTATTTTAATAGTCGGGAACAAATCGATGAAACCTCTTGTAAGTCCGAGTCCTGCACGCAGAATTGGCAATAAAACAAGATTCTGGTTAATTCTGTAACCCGTAGTAGCTTTTAACGGTGTCGTAATGTTAACTTTTTCAGTTTTCAACTCAGCGTAATAAACAGAAGCGAGAATATAAGACAAAATATCGACTGTCTGCTTAAACTCGAAACTTTGAGTATTCTTATCCCTCAAGATAGTCAGATAATGCGAGACAAGAGGGTGTTCGATAACGGCAATATTTTTCATCATTTTACTCAAAATAATTCAACAAGCAAGTTTGTTTTTAAAGATTGTTTAGAATCAGCCGACTGACCTTGTGCGGAAAGTTTTAATCCCATGTTAATATTTGTACTTGTTTCTTTTCTAACTACGCAGCCTCTGCTTAAGTCTATGTTCACAGTACCCGAACCACCTGCATCCTCGTTTGTGAGTTTAATTATCATGCCCTGCTGTTTTTCTTCTTTGCTAAGGAATTCAATACCGAGAGTAGCAATAATATCTATAATAACATTTTTATCTATGTTAACGTTATTAAGTTTGTAGCTGAGAATATTTTTAATCGGGAAAACAGATAGATTTGTTTCTGTATCGAACGTCCATGAAGAATCTTTATAAACATCTGTATCGGGGAATTTCTGGAACTGGTTTTGAATAATTGATTTAAGAGCTTCGGAACCCATCGATTCCTTAATCTTTGCTTTCTCATCCGGTTTCAGAGTATCGCCGAGCGCTTTAAAAATCTTTTCGTGAATCTGTTCAAGTTCTATAACTTCAGAGATTTCGCCTTTTGGAGAGACTCGGAATTTGAATTCCTGTCCTGCGAGAGCATTATATTGAACAAAGTCAATTTTTGATGCAACTGAATCTTTTACATTGGAATTGAATGTCTGAGATATTGAGGAATCCTTTGCAGTAATTTTTTCCGTAATAATAATGCTGTCGTATTTCATCTTAAAAGTAATGTAGCCCGAGGCGCTAACCTCTGCAACATCCTGAGTATAATAATAAATCATTGATTGTTCGCTGGTGATTTCCTCGTTGCCAGTGCCCGGACTTTTTTCCGTGGATAAAGTCTTTGCAGTCATCTTATATTTAAATTTATCGCCTTGCTTAGGGAAATACTTCAATGCAACTTTTTGACCTGAGGCATCGGATTTAACGTATTCATTGGCATTAGATTTGGAATCGGGTAATTTTCCGTCCTCTTTTTTATTACATGAAGTAAGCGAAATAATAGCAGAAATGAAAAACAAACTTAAAAACAAAATACTTAATTTTCTCAAAATTTAGGTCTCCTTAAATGTTAATATTTTGAACAATATACTACTAATATAAAGCATTTTCAAAGTAATATGGAATTCAGATTGTATCTTTAAAAAGAGCGCACACTGATAAGAGCGGAAAGAATAAGATTTGCACTGTTTCTTGTTAAAATAAGAAATGGAACACGGATTTTCGCGGATTAAACGGATGAACGCGGATAGATAAAAGAATATTCTAATTTTAAAAACTTGCACACCTGCCTGCTGCAGGCAGGCCGAAAAGAACTGAAAAGAATATGATTTGCACTGATTATAAATATATACTCAACTGGATTCCAGCTTTCGCTGGAATGACAAAATAAAAAACTTATCTGAAATGAAAATATGAGAAGTTTGAGGTGTCGATCGGATTCGAACCGATGCATAACAGTTTTGCAGACTGCTCCCTTAAGCCACTTGGGTACGACACCATATAAAAAAGCAAAGAGCGGGAAACGGGACTCGAACCCGCGACATCAACCTTGGCAAGGTTGCGCTCTACCAACTGAGCTATTCCCGCAGAAAGAACAAAATTAATCTTTATTAATACTTTTTTCAAGTCCTTAAAATATAATTTTAACAGAATACATTAATCAAGAAGTAAACAGGAAAACTACTAATTCTATTGCTTTTAAGGTTAAAATGTCTTAAAATTGTTTTGATATAATTAAGGGGTACAACAAAAACACTTTTTATTAACTAAATAGTAATTACAATGAGAAAACTATTCGCTTTTTTCATGTTGGCTTTATTTGTCAGCATTAGCTTTGAGGGTTTTGCACAGACCGGACCTTGGTCATGGCAACAACCGACACCACAGGGTAACACAATACGCTGGGTTAAATACTGGGATGCAAACAACTGGTACGCAGTTGGTCTTGCCGGTACATTTATGAAGACTTCAAATGCAGGTACAAGCTGGACATGGACACATTTAGCTGGAGCGCCTGTAGGAACTTCCGGTCAGACTAATGCTTTATACTATGGTCATTTCTTCAATGCCAATACAGGTTTGGTATTTGGTACAGGATCATCAGGATTAGGTAATGGTATTCATAGAACGACGAATGCCGGAACTACATGGGACAGCACAAATGTTACACCATTTGTAACAGGCATATTCTATTTTGCTTCGTTTGTAAACGGCAATTTAGGTTATGCAAGCTGTACAAGTGCTCCTTATGCATACCGCACAACAAATGCAGGTTTGACATGGGAAGGACTTGCAACTACTGCAACAGCGAGTTATGACATCCATGCATTTGACTCATTGAATATTATCGTTGCAACAACATTAGGTAATGTTAAGAAGTCAACTGACGGCGGTGCAACCTGGACAACAATATCAACCGGTGCTTCAGCAACTATGTACAGAATGGTATTTGCAGATGCAAATAACGGATACATTTATGGCGGAGCAACAGGTGCAACAGGATTCAGATATACAACAAATGCAGGATTAAATTGGACAACACCAACAAACACAAATTTACCGAATCCAACAACATCATACTGGGATATCGATTTAAAATCATCAGCAGTTTCAACAAACAAACTTGAGGAAGGATTTGATGATGTAACATTTCCGCCTGCAGGCTGGAGTTCAGTTAACGTTGCCGGTTCAGTAGTCTGGATCCGTTCAACTTCGCAGTTCCATTCCGGATCTGCCAGTGCTTACATACAATATCAGGCTGCTACTGGCGGTCCCAATGGTGACGACTGGTTAATTACAAAGAAAGTAAACGGAATCGCAGCAGGAGACTCACTTGTATTTTGGTGGAGGAATGCATTGTCTTCACAATATCCACCTGATTCATTATATGTGAGAGTATCAACAACAGATTCAATGCCAGCGAGCTTTACCAATTTGATTGCCGGATTGAATACAGCAGATACAACTGTAGCTCCATATAGATGGAAAAGATTCTCATATCCGTTGACTGCATTTGCAGGACAGAATATTTATGTAGCATTCCGTCATATTGATATTGATGGAAATGGCGGCTATCTTGACGACGTATCGGTAGGAGCACAGCTACCTCCTTTAATGTCAAGCAATATTTATTTAACACAAAACTCTTACTATGTTTATAAATCAACAAACATGGGAACATCATGGGATACACTCGGATTCCTGGCTCCTGTAGCATCACAACCATGGACTAGTACACATTATTCACTTGATATAATTCCGGGAAGCAGTAACGATGATTTCATAATCGGCGGTGCATTCGGTCTTATTAACAAAAGAGCAGGTACGACAAATACTGCATTCACTAAACTTGTGAAACCGGGGGCAGTTAATGACGTATGGGCAGCCAGCTCAACAGGAACTGTTATTGCAGTAGGAGCTTCAACTATTGCAGGTTCAGTTAATGACCAGATAACAAGGTCAACGGATGGCGGCAGTACATGGACAGTAGTACCTTATTCTGCTACATCAAGAGCAGCATTCAACCGTATTCAGATGATTGATAACAATACTGGATGGGTTTGCGGTACGCTTGGAGCAGTTTATAAAACTACAAACGCAGGTTTGAACTGGGATTCGGTAGCAGTTGATGGTTCAACAAGTTCAGTACTTTTCCGTAAGGTTGATTTTATTAATGCTAACACGGGCTGGGTATTCTCAACATTCTCAAATACAGTAACAGACTCTGCAACAATATGGAAAACAACTAATGCCGGCTTAAACTGGACAAAACAGTACTTACTTGGTGTAACAGGTTCAAGCAAGGGTGTTTATGGTGCGGACATGGTCAGTGCTACACACGGTACACTTGTTAACTACACACCGAGACCATATCATACAACAGACGGTGGTGATACATGGACACTCGATACACTTGTAGACGGATTCGGCGGATTCCTTTATGACATAAAGATGTTTACACCGACTTTTGGATATGCATCGGGAAGCAGCGGAAGAATTTACAAGACAACAAACGGTACATTCTGGGATACATTATCAGTTCCGACAAGAAGTTATTCATTCAACGGACTTGCTTTTATAAGCCCAAGTGCTGGTTATTTAGCAGGTACCACAGGTGTCATGATGGGAACCACAGACGGAGGTGCAACATGGACACAAACAAATACATACGGTGCAACAATGAACAACGTGTTTATTACACCTGATACCAAAGCATTTGCAGTAGGAACAAACGGATACATGTACAAGAACAACAATATACTTACAGGTATTTCAGGCAACCAAGGTGCTGAATTACCGTTGAAGTACACACTTGAACAGAACTATCCAAATCCGTTCAACCCAACAACAACAATCAAGTTTGCATTACCGAAGGCAGGACTGGTAACGTTGAAGATTTATGACGTAGCAGGCCGCGAAGTAATGAGACTCATCAACAGTCAGAACATGAACGCAGGATATCAGACACAGCTGTTTAACGGCTCAATGCTGTCTTCCGGTGTTTATTTCTATTCATTGCTTGTTGATAACAATTTAATAGCAACAAAGAAGATGGTACTTGTAAAATAAGAATCAAGCTTCTTACAATCCAGCATGCAATAAGCTGGAATAGATAATACAAAGGTGCCGGTGAGAACCGGCACCTTTTTTATTTGCATAACCCAAAACACATGACACTTTTTCTTAAAATAGACAATTAGTTGACCAGAAATAAGCGCATATTATGCGCACTTTATGCGCACTTTGTGCGCACTTATAAGCAAGAAATGCTTAATATTTGAGAATAAGATTAAGAAAATACTTGTATAACGACGTAGCAACAGCTACAAACAAAGAAAGGATTTTTTTGTAGGGATAAATGTAAACCGCGAATTAATTATTTCAATTTTCTTATTCATTATTTTTATTTACTTTTAGTGTATGTTTTCAAGAAGACTAAATATTGATATAGAGCCGAATGAACTGACGCTTCTTTACAATGCGAAGAAGAAGCACGGCGAGAGGATACTTGATTTAACCTCAACGAATCCGACGAAGCTTGATTTTAATTATGATGCTAAGCACATACTGAAACATTTTATTGATGAGAGATCGCTTGTTTACGAACC
>JBAYUG010000015.1:0-46263 GCA_041675325.1 Kapaibacterium sp. (SeqCode) | reverse complement strand
TCTTTTCTTGCTCTCATTCTAAAAAATCTGTATCCGCGTTCATCTGCCTAATCAGCGAAAATCCGTGTTCTATTTCTTATCAGTGTAAACCTGACTGCCACAGGCAGTTCATAATCTTTCAGTGTATATCAGTGTGCGCTCTTCATTTCATTGCCAATCAGTTACCAACTATCTTGATTCTTTCCCCGCTCTTTATTATTTTAACTCATTACAAAACAAGAATCATTCTTATTTAATAATCAATAGCATGTTATTCGCAGAACTTAAAAACAGACTCACTGAAAAAGGACTTAAAGTCACTCCGCAAAGGATTGCCGTGCTTAACGTCCTCTTGAAACTTAAAGACCATCCCCCCGCTGAGAAAATCATTAAACTTGTTAGAAAAAGTCATCCTAACATAGCCGTCGGCACTGTTTATAACGTACTGGAAACACTCGCTGACAACGAAATCATTAACAAGGTTAAAACTGACAAAGACGTAATGAAGTATGACTCAGTTCTCGAAAACCACCATCATCTCTATTGCTCACAGTCGGATAAAATCATGGATTACTTTGATACTGATCTCGACACTATGATATCACAATACTTTAAAAAGAAGAAAATAAGAGGTTTTAAAATAGAGCAAATAAAACTTCAAATCAACGGTAAATTTACAAACTAAATTAAATATTTTTAAACAAAAACTTATTAAATTATGGAAAACAATTCTAACAATGCTGGGAAATGCCCTATAACAGGGGCTCGACATAATGTCGGCAGCAGCGGATCTAAAAACCGCGACTGGTGGCCCAATCAATTGAAATTAAACATTCTCCGTTATCACTCATCCTTATCAGACCCGATGGACGATAATTATGACTATGCGGAAGAGTTCAAAAGTCTCGACTACGATGCGTTAAAAAAAGACCTACAAAAGATAATGACTGATTCGCAGGAATGGTGGCCTGCAGATTTCGGACATTACGGACCTTACTTCATCCGTATGGCTTGGCATAGTGCAGGTACATACCGCGTTGGTGACGGTCGCGGGGGAGCAGGTGCTGGACAGCAGCGCTTTGCACCTCTTAACAGCTGGCCTGATAATATAAACCTCGACAAAGCCCGCAGACTTCTCTGGCCAATCAAACAAAAGTATGGCAAGAAAATTTCATGGGCTGACCTTATGATTCTTGCCGGAAACGTTGCTCTCGAATCAATGGGATTTAAAACATTTGGGTTTGCAGGCGGACGTGCTGATGTATGGGAACCTGAAGAGGATATTTACTGGGGTTCCGAATCACAGTGGCTGGAAGGCGATAAACGTTATACAGGCGAACGTGACCTCGATAATCCTCTCGCAGCAGTGCAGATGGGTTTAATTTACGTTAATCCCGAAGGACCTAATGGAAATCCCGACCCGTTGGCTTCCGCTAAAGATATTCGCGAAACTTTTGCACGTATGGCTATGAACGATGAAGAAACAGTCGCTCTTATCGCAGGCGGTCACACATTCGGAAAAACACACGGTGCAGGCGATGTTAAACATGTGGGTCCCGAACCCGAAGCCGCTGACATTGAAGAGCAGGGCTTGGGATGGATAAGTACATTCGGTTCCGGTAAAGGCGGAGATACTATCTCAAGCGGTCTGGAAGTTACCTGGACAAGCACTCCTACAAAGTGGAGCAATAACTTCTTCTGGAATCTTTTTGGTTACGATTGGGAACTTACAAAAAGTCCTGCAGGGGCACATCAGTGGACTCCAAAACATGGTGCCGGTGCTAACTCAATACCCGATGCACACGACCCGAATAAACGTCATGCACCTACTATGCTTACATCCGACCTTGCTTTAAGATTCGATCCCGAATATGAAAAAATCTCAAGACGCTTTTTCGAAAATCCCGATCAGTTTGCCGATGCTTTTGCACGTGCTTGGTTTAAACTTACTCATCGTGATATGGGTCCAAAGGCACGTTACATTGGTCCTGAAGTACCTAAAGAAGATCTCATCTGGCAAGACCCGATTCCCGCAGTTGACCATGCGTTAATCGATGATAAAGATGTAGCTTCTTTGAAATCAAAAATACTCGCTTCAGGTCTTTCGGTTTCTCAACTCGTCTCAACAGCTTGGGCGTCTGCTTCAACATTTCGCGGCTCCGATAAACGCGGCGGAGCTAACGGTGCACGCATTCGTCTTGCTCCGCAAAAAGACTGGGCTGTCAATAATCCTGATCAGCTTTTAAAAGTTCTCGAAAAACTGGAAGGTATCCAAAAAGAATTTAATAACGCTCAGTCAAATGGAAAGAAAGTTTCTCTTGCTGATCTTATCGTACTCGCCGGTTGTGCAGGTGTTGAAAAAGCCGCTATAGACGCGGGCTATGACGTTCAGGTCCCTTTCACTCCCGGACGCATGGATACATCGCAGGAACAAACAGACGTTGAATCCTTCACATTCCTCGAACCCGTTGCTGACGGTTTCCGCAATTATTTAAAAATGAAATATAGTATATCAACTGAAGAACTGCTTGTTGATAAAGCACAGTTACTGAGATTAACAGCACCTGAAATGACCGTACTCCTCGGCGGTATGCGTGTGTTGAACACAAACTTTGATAATTCAAATCAAGGTGTTTTCACAGCACGTCCGGAAACGCTGACGAACGATTTCTTCGTAAACCTTCTCGATATGAGCACAGTTTGGAAACCTGTTTCCGAAGATAAAGAATCATTCGAAGGTCTCGACCGTACCTCAGGTGCAAAGAAATGGACTGCTACTCGTGCTGACCTTATCTTTGGTTCGAACTCTGAACTCAGAGCACTCGCCGAAGTTTATGGCAGCTCCGATGCAGGCGAAAAATTCGTTAAGGATTTCGTCTCCGCATGGAACAAAGTTATGAACTCCGACCGTTTCGATTTAGTATAATTAATTAATAAAACTCAAAAGGTGGTTTGCCCTCAAACCACCTTTTTTATTGTCAAATTGAAATCTCTCCTTGCTTTTCCTCAAATTATCAAATCAACAAATTTTTGACATATTCAGCACTTTACTGTCGCATTTGTCAAAATCGTATCCCCTTAACCAAAATCCAAATCAATTTTGAATCAGTCCGGAAGCGTTCGTCCTTCAATTTGGGGTCTAAAAGTGCGGACAAAGTGCGGTGAAAATGCGGTTGATTTGCGGTTGAAGTGCGGTGATAATGCGGTGATACTGCGGTGGATTTCTAATTTTTAATTATTTTGCCTATTCTTGCCTTCCAAATCCTTTTTATAATGTCTTGCATATTAAATTCATCCTTATTAGCTTTATTTAACAAAGCTTTTTGTAACACATATTATTACATTAATTCCTATAAAAAGTTCCCTAATTAATTACAGTATGCCAAGATTATTTAACACAATTCTCGGAAAAGTTCAGGGTACTCTTAACGACCTGACTTTCTTCTATAAAAATAATGTCCAGTTCGTAAAGTCCCGTAAAAAACCTCATTCAAAGTCTCGCACAAAATCTGTTTCTGCTAAAAACAACAGAAGACAGTTTGCTAACTCTCACTACTTCTCAAAAATTATAACTAAGGAAAAAGAAATTTATGACATCTGGAATTATGCTAATGTCAAAGGAATCTCTCCTTATTTCAAAGTTCATTCTTATAATCGTACAAAATGCTCTCACAAGGCTCTTACTAAACAAAATGCAATTACTCCCGATGGCATTCCCATTTCAGTCGAAAATATTATGCTCGCTAAAGACATACTTTCATTTAAGTTTAAGCTGTACAGAAAATTCGATGATTATCTCTCAACTCCATATTCACTTTATGTATGCACTTTCTTAAGTGATGGAGTTATTAAATCAGACTTGAGTGGCGTTGATGAAGAATTAAAAATATTCGAAGTTACAGAAGAAAGTCCTGAATTCACAGAAGTCGAAATGAACGTTACAAATAGAATCAGTGAACTTGATATTCCATTGTTCAATTATTTATACTTCTTTATAGCGGCTGTCAAAAAAACAAACGGAGAATATGAATGGTCGTCAACTTTCACAAAAATGTTCGACATTTCCGCTCTCGAAAATAAATGGTATCTTGATAAAGTAATAAAATAAATTTATCGAACAATTATAGTTCTTTCTTTAATACGTGTTCTATTTGACCATTAATGAAAATCAAAATAAATAAAATACATTATTAAATCCGTGTTCATCCGTTCAATCCGTGAAAATCCGCGTTCTATCTTTGAATTCTTATCCTAGAAAATCATAAGAATTCCATTCTTTCTGCGTGCCTTTTTCTGTTATTTCGGTGATAAATCCAAAAAAATCAAACAATTCCCCCATTTCCATTTAATATCACCCTAAATTTACGTACTTTATTAAAATTATTTGAATTTGAATATTTGTGTGTTTGCTTCAGGATCAGGCTCGAATTTTCGTGCACTCCTTGAAGCAAGTAAAAGCAATTACATCAAGTCTGAGTTTAAACTTTTAATAACCAATAATTCCCGTTGTGGTGCTGTTGATATCGCTAAGGAATTCAGTATAGAAAGTTTTCATATCAGTAGAAAAATTTTTCCTGACCTGAATGATTCAGATTACGCAAAACTTTTCTCTGATCTGCTCGATAAATATTGCATCGACTTGATTGTGCTTGCAGGGTATATGAAAATGATTGAACTCGATGTTATCCGTAAGTTTACAAACAGAATTATTAACGTTCATCCCGCTCTGCTTCCGTCCTTCGGCGGTAAAGGCATGTATGGCATGAATGTTCATAAAGCCGTTATTAAATCAGGTGTCAAAGAATCTGGAGTTACTATTCATCTTGTAGATGAAGTTTATGACAATGGAAGAATCCTTCTGCAGGAAAAAGTTATTGTCGAAAATAATGATGATGAGTTTACTCTCCGGGAAAAAGTACTTGCACTCGAACACAGATATTACAAGGAAGTTATTAAACAAATCGAAGAAGGTAAATTAGTTTTATAAAATGAAAAAGACAGCTTTAATCAGTGTTTACTATAAAGATGGATTGTTGCAGTTTGCAAAAGAACTTATAGACAGGAGTTTTGAGATCATCTCTACAGGCGGTACGTCTAAGTTTCTCAAAGAAAATAATATTCCTGTTACTACTGTTGAATCAATAACTAACTTTCCCGAAGTTCTTAATGGCAGAGTGAAAACTCTACACCCTGGTGTCTTCTCGGGTATTCTTGCTCAAAAGCATAATCCTGAACACATAGCCCAGCTCAAAGAACATAAGTTGAAATCGTTTGATCTTGTTGTTGTTACTCTTTATCCGTTTGCTGAAACTATCGCAAAGCTTGACATTAAACTCGAAGATGCTATCGAACAGATAGATATCGGCGGAGTTAGTCTCATTCGTGCAGCTGCCAAGAATTATTCTTCCGTAAGCGTTCTTGTTAAACAGTCACAGTACGACGATTACCTTAACGAATTCGATAAGTCAAACGGAAACATCTCAAATGAGTTTACCTTGAAACTCGCTTCCTATGCATTCACACTTATTTCTAAATACGATGATGAAATTAAAAACTATTTCAGAGAATTAACCGAAAAGGATTCAGGTCTTCGCTATGGTGAAAACCCGCATCAGAAAGCATACTTTGAAAAGACTGACTTTGACGATATTTTCGAGGTGCTTCACGGCAAAGAACTTTCTTACAACAACCTTCTCGATGTTGACGCTGCGCATTCACTCATCAATGAATTCATCTCCAATGATCCGACATCTGCAATTGTAAAACACGGGAATCCTTGTGGAGTGGCGACAGCAAAGACTTTAAAGGAATCCTATTTAAAAGCTTTTAAGTCAGATACCGTTTCACCTTTCGGAGGAATAATGATATTTAATAAAACTCTTGATCTTGAAACAGCATTGGAAGCCGATAAGATTTTCTCCGAAATAATTCTTGCTCCTGCGTTTGGCGACGGAGTACTTGATATTCTCATGAAGAAAAAGAACAGAAGACTTATTAAGTTTAATTTCTATACCGATACAAAAGAAAGCAGAACAATAGCAGGCGGAATACTCCATCAGGAAAGAGATAACATTATTTTCAATAAGGAAGAATTAAAAATTGTAACGAATAGAAAACCAGATGATAAACAGCTAATCGATATGGAATTTGCTTATAAAATCGTGAAGCATACAAAGTCTAATGCAGTTGTTTTTGTTAAGGACCTTCAGTCAGTCGGAGTTGGCGGCGGTCAGCCGTCTCGTATCGATTCTACTAAAATTGCTGTCTCAAAAGCAAATCAGTTTGGACTTAATCTGAAAGGGTCAATCGTCGCTTCCGATGCATTCTTCCCGTTCGCTGATGGACTTATCGCAACCGCTGAGGCGGGTGCAATAGCCGTCATTCAACCTGGGGGGTCCGTGCGTGATGATGAAGTGATAAAAGCCGCTGACGAAAGGGGATTGTGTATGGTTTTCACTGGTTACAGACATTTCAGACATTAATTTAAGTTTTTACATTAATGTATATTTTAGTTATATTTACCCGATTTTAAATAATTTTATTATTAATTAAAACTATAGTAAGGATTTACATATGCCGTTTTTAGGAATGTTTTCGACTGATATAGCAATTGATTTGGGGACTGCTAACACATTGATTTATATGAAAGGTAAAGGTATCGTCTTAAACGAACCTTCTATCGTTACTTATGACGTTACTACAAGGAAGATTGTTGCTATCGGTGAAGAAGCAAAAAAGATGATGGGTAGAGTTCATAAAGAACTGAACACTATCAGACCCATGCGTGACGGCGTTATTGCTGATTTTGAGATTGCTGAAGGAATGCTCAAGGGATTTATTAAGAAAATCACTTCGGGTTTTATGCCTGCAAAGAGAATTGTTATCTGCGTTCCAAGTGGTATAACGGAAGTTGAAAAACGTGCTGTCAGGGATACAGCCGAGAAAGCAGGCGCTAAAGAAGTGTTTCTTATCTCTGAGCCTATGTCTGCAGCTATAGGTATCGGTCTTGATGTGACTGCACCTTTTGGTAATATGATAATTGACATAGGCGGTGGAACTACTGAAATCGCTGTCATTGCTCTATCGGGCATTACAAACGGTGTCTCTATAAGAGTAGCAGGCGATGAGCTCACGGAAGCGATAATTAGGTTCTTCAGGGCAAACCAGAATATGCTTATAGGCGAAACTACAGCTGAAAATATTAAATGTCAGGTCGGCTCTGTTATGCCTCTCGAAGAAGAAATCATTATCGAAGTGAAAGGACGCGACCTTGTCGCAGGTGTACCTAAACTTACTGAAGTTAGTTCTATCGAAATTCGTGAAGCTCTTAACGCTCCTGTTCAGCAAATGGTAGAAGCAGTAAAAGTAGCTCTCGAAAAAACTGCTCCCGAACTCTCTTCCGATATACTCGACAGAGGTATTTTCTTAACTGGCGGCGGTGCACTACTGCAGGGTCTTGACGAAAGGATAAGAGTTGAAACAGGTGTTCCTGTTCATATTGCGGAAGAACCATTGACTGCTGTTGCAAGAGGTACAGGAAAAGTGCTTGAAGACATAAATAAATACAGAAAAGTTTTATTAAGCAGATAGACCTGAACATATTAATTGAAGAGATTAGGACAACTCATATTAAACCTTAAGGAGTATCTGATACTTTGTGTTCTTATTATTTTTTCTCTGGCTTTTATTTTCTCGAACGATAATACTCAAATTAGATTTCTGCGTGCAATTGCAGTTGGTATGTTCGGCACGGTTCAAAGCGGTATTTCATCAATCCCAAACGTTTTCGAACTGCAGGAAGAAAACAAAATCCTGAGAGAAAATAATATTCGTCTCTCTAACGATGTTGCTAACCTTAAAGAAGCCAGACTTGAAAATATTCGTCTGTCTAATCTTTTATCTTTCAAGGAAAATTCTGGACTGGGTCTGGTAAGTGCAAAGATTGTAAATAAATCTGTTTTCCAGACTCGTAATACGATAACGATTAATGTTGGTGAAGGAGATAGCTTGAATATAAATATGCCTGTAATTACTGATGCAGGGCTTGTCGGCAGAATTGTTTCAATGAGCAAAAACTATTCTATTGCCCAGATTCTATACAATAAGGATTTAAGAATTACTGTTAAAGTTCAACGCAGCAGGGTAGATGGCATACTTCTATTTGATGGAGTTTCCGAATTGAATATTAGTAATGTTCCCAAAACCGCTGACGTCCAGATCGGCGACGTAATTATTACATCAGAGTACAGTAATCTGTTTCCGTCGGGAATCCCCGTCGGAATTGTTACCGAAACTGGAAATCTGGATAATCTTTTTATGAGGATAGTAATTCAACCCCTTGTTAATTTCAATACTCTTGAAAATGTATTTGTATTGAAGTCTTTCCCAAACAAGGAAAAGTATTTACTTGAAAAAACTTATAATCCTGTCAAAAAATGAACCTCGATTATAAATCGTTACTTAAATACACAGGAATCCTAATTGTAATTGTCTTTATTCAAAAGACTTTTATTTATTACATTGCCTTGTCCGATTTCAATATCATCCCAGATCTGGTTGTTATTGCCATTGCATACATCGGAGCTAAAGAGGGAAAGATTCATGGAATGCTTTTCGGTTTTTTCACAGGTCTTCTCGTTGATATCTTAAGCGGTTCGTTTTTCGGTCTATCTGCTCTTTCGTATTCACTTGCGGGATTTATAGCAGGATTCTTTAAAACTGAGAATGATAAGTTCATATATAAGTGGTATTTTATGGTAACAGTATTCTCTTCATCCTTGGTTGCAAATATTATTTATTTCGGTTTTTATTTTCAGGGTACACCACTGAACTTCACTTTTGTTCTGCTTAGTTATGTTATGACCTCCTCGACTTATACTACCCTTATTAGTTTTATTTACACTATCATTCCACGCAAGAAAGAAATTGACAGGAGTTTTATTAGTGAATCGTGACACAAAGTTATACGTCGTATTAAGTGTATTACTTGTTGCCTCTCTTGCATTGGTAGTCAGACTTGTACAACTGCAGGTTGTTGAACAGAAGGAATACGGTAAGGAATCAGATAAGAACTCTATAAAGAAAATTACTGAAATCCCAGCACGAGGATTAATTTATGACAGGATGGGCAAAGTAATCGTTGATAACAGACCTGCTTATACTTTGACTATTACTCCATTTCAGTTCGATAAACACCTTATTGACGAAGTTGCGTCTTTAGTTGGTATTGAAGCAGAGGAAATAAAGCAGCTGCTTTCTAAAGCTAAAGGTACAAACAGGTTCAATCCGGTTATTATTACTCGTGATTTAGATTTTAAAACGATTTCTTTTATTGAAGAAAATCGCGACAGATTAAAAGGTGTTGGTTATCAGGTTCAGTCTCTCCGGTCTTATCCCAATAAATTCAGGGGCTCACATATTTTCGGTTATAATGCTGAGATTTCTGAAAAGCAGCTTGCAGCCTCTACTGAAAGTTATTACCGGCAGGGAGACCTTGTTGGTACTGCAGGTCTCGAAAGAACTTATGAAAAATATCTTCGTGGAGAAAAAGGAAGCAGACTAATCTCTGTGGATGTTAATGGTAAAGAAGTCGGTCAGTATAATGACGGTTATAGTGATGTGAAACCGGTTAATGGTTCCGACCTTTATTCTACTATAGATTCTGAATTACAGGAGTATGCTGAAAAATTATTCGCTAACAGGAGGGGCGCAATAATAGCAATTGACCCAAGAACAGGAGAAGTACTTTGTTTTGTGTCAAAACCGGATTTTGATTTAAACGTATTCTCTGGTGCTCCGGATGCTAAAGATGTAAGTGGTTTATTTAACAATCCGGATAAACCTTTGTTCAATCGGGTTACTCAAACAAAATATCCTCCGGGTTCTACATGGAAGATGATGATGGCACTTGCTGGATTGGGATCTAAGAAAATTACAACAACCTCTACAATCAGCTGTCCTGGCTCTTTTACTTACGGTAATAGGAGTTTTGAAGACCACGGAAGTTACGGTTCAATAGCAGTTACAAGAGCCTTAGAAGTTTCTTCAAATGTATTCTTTTACAAACTCGGTCTCATGCTCGGTATTAAAGATTATCATGATTATTCAGAGATGTTTGGTTTTGGAAACCGTACGGGTATAGATTTGCCGAATGAAACGAGAGGACTGTTACCATCTGAGGATTATTTTAATAAAGTTTATGGCGTTAATAAATGGACTCAGGGATTGCTCGTTAGTCTTGGTATCGGACAGGGAGAGCTTGGTGTTTCGCCTGTTCAAATGGTAGGATACACTGCTGCTATTTGCATGGACGGTCAGTACATTCAACCTCATATTGTTCGAAGAATATTTAATTCATCCACTAATCAGGAACACCCACTTGAATTCAAGAAGAGACAAATCGACCTTCAGCAAAGTTATTTCGATGCTGTAAAAAAGGGAATGTTTCTTGTCGTGAATGGTAACGGTACAGCAAAGAATATTAAGAACGAAGATTATCTCCTTGCGGGTAAAACAGGTACAGCACAGAATACTAAAGGTGCTAACCATTCTTGGTTCGTTGGATATGCACCCTATGATAATCCAAAGATCGCAATATGTGTCCTTGGTGAGAATGCAGGATGGGGAGCACAAGTTGCAGCTCCTATCGCTGGCGCGATTATGGTAAGGTTTCTCAGCGGTAATACAGTCGATGTATTCAGAGAAAACAGCAGTACGGAGGTTTACGATTAATGGAAAGAAGATTCTTCGAAAGATTTGATATTACGCTGTTCTTGTCTGTTGTTGCTCTTATTGTTATAGGTATATTCGCTATCTTTAGTGCAACTCAAAGCAATCCTGTTACGGCTGATTATTATCTTAAGCAAATGACTTTTGCAATCATTGGACTTGTCATGGTGATAGTAGTCTCTTTCGTTCCTCCAAGATATATTTCCAGTATTACTTATTATTTATACGGATTCTCTCTTGTTCTTTTAGTTCTTGTTTTGATTTTCGGTAAAACAATCAACGGAAATAAGAGCTGGTTTTATATTGCAGGTTTTGGTATTCAACCTTCGGAATTTGCAAAAGTTGCAACTGTTCTTGCAATTGCAAATTTATTCTACAAAGGAGATGAAGATAACCCAAAAATACATCCTATCGATATATTTAAAGCTCTTATGTTAGTTATAATTCCTGTTGTTTTGGTAAAACTTGAAAATGATACAGGTACAACTCTGGTTATGCTTTCTTTCTTTATACCCATGTTCTTTTGGGCAGGCGTATCACCGTTTCTATTATACGCTGTCATTACACCTGTTTTTGCCGTTGTGCTGGCCTTTATAAACTTCAATTTCTTTATTGCTTATTGTATCTTAATATTAATATCATTGTTCTTCTTTAAAAGGCACTGGATTCAATCATTAATTATTATTGTGTTTAATGTCATTTCAGGTTTGTCAGTAAGTTATCTTTTCTCAAAACTGATGCCGTATCAGCAGAATAGAATTAAAGCTGTATTTGACCCTGCGTCCGATCCTCTCGGAAGCGGTTATAATGTGATTCAATCAAAAGTTGCAATAGGATCAGGAGGATTATGGGGCAAAGGTTATATGCAGGGGTCGCAAACCCAGCTTAGGTTTATTCCTGAACAATGGACAGATTTTATATTTTGTATGGTAGGTGAAGAATTTGGATTCTTTGGAACAATGATTGTTATCATCCTTTTTCTTATCATAATATTCAGGATGCTAAATAATGCTTATTACTCAAAGAACAGATTTCTGAGTCTAGCTTGCATCGGATTCGGTTCGATATTTTTCTTTCACATGTTTATTAATATCGGTATGACCATTGGAATCACACCCGTTATCGGTATTCCGCTTCCATTTGTCAGCAACGGAGTTTCTTCATTGCTGTCTTTTCTTCTTATGGTAGGAATAGCTATGAATACTTACAGACATAAGGATATATTTCTATGATATATAAAGATAAACTATCAAAGATAATAAAAGCGTCTAATTCAAATCTTGTCGTCGGGCTTGACACTGATTTCGATAAAATTCCTTCCGTTTTCAAAAGTGCTAAGAATCCGATGCTTGAGTTCAACCTATGTATTATTGAAGCGACTTCTAAGTATTGTGCTGGTTATAAAATCAATCTCGCTTTCTATGAAGCTGCAGGTTATAAAGGTTTAGAAGCGCTGGAAGAAACAGTAAAAGCTATACCTCGAAACCGCATTAAAATATGCGATGCAAAAAGGGGAGATATAGGTAGTACTGCTGAGTTTTATGCCAGAGCTTATTTAGATAACATGAATTTTGATTCTATTACTGTCTCTCCTTATATGGGATTTGATTCGGTTTCTCCATTCATAGAAAGAAAAGATAAATTTGTTTATTTACTCGTCAGAACTTCAAATAAGGGTGCTGAAGATTTTCAGACATTGAAGTCGGGTAATAAAGAATTATTTGATATTGTCGCGTCTAAAGCTTTGTCATGGTCTAAAAATCAGATTGGGTATGTAATAGGTGCTAATCATCTTAAAGAAATTAAGAAATATTCGCTATCGAAAGCAAATACACCTTTACTAATACCCGGTATTGGTGCCCAGGGCAACGATATCGAAAACCTGATGAAAAATATTAACAATGATCTCTTCTTAATAAACTCAAGCCGCTCGATTATTTTTGCAGGGCATGAACATGATATTAAATCTGTTTTCTTGCGTAAGGTAAGTGAACAAGCAAATTCTCTTAACAATCAGATTACATCTCTCAGGAAAAAGCACTTCAAATAAACCCGGTTTTTTCAATTGATTTTTGTCTATAATCTATATAAAATATTCAATATTTAATTCACTAATTTATAAACTTATTAACTTACATTATGAAAAAATCTTTAATCCTATTTTGTTTTATGGTATTGATTACCGGTACGGCTATGTCACAGACAAATTCGGTTGCGTTGAAGAGCGGCACGGGTACTCCTATAAGCCAGCATAGTAGCATTCAGGAAGCATATAATGCTATTACGGCGCCTTTGACACAGGCTTATTTAATAGAAATATTAGCTATCTATGACGGTTCAATGGAAACACTGCCGATAACTTTTGGTTTAAAAGACGGAGCGAGCGCCACGAATACAATAACTTTAAGACCCGCAGCTGGTAATACCGGGGAAATTATTACCGGTTCTTCTACAACAGGTATCCTGATTCTAAATGATGCTGATTATGTTGTTATTGACGGGAGACCCGGCGGAGTTGGAAGCACTCCTGATTTGAAAATAATCAATTTGTCATCATCAGGTACAAATGCTAACACAATCCAATTATTGAGTGGTGCATCTTATAATGTTGTGAAATATGTTCATGCAATTAACAGTACTCAGAGTTCATCTGGTCCAAGAACAATAGTAGTTGGAACAACAACTACAACACCAAATTCTAATAATCAAATAAGATATTGCAAGGTTGAAGGTGGAAGAAGCGGAATTGGTATAGCCGGCTCTGCTTCTATCCCGAATGACAGTACAATCATATCTAATTGTGAAATATTTGATTGGGGATATGCAGGTATATGGGTATTATCGGGAGCGGCAAATACAAATATCGATTCTTGCAAAATCTATCAAACGGTTGGTGTGGTTAATACGATAGTATCAGGAATTATTGCTACCACAGTAGCTGGTAATACATATAATTTCAGAAAAAACTGGATTTATAATTTACAGTCAACTTCCACATCCACATCCACAGCAATTAGAGGAATTTATTTTTCAGCTCCTGCCGTTGGTAGTATTTTGAATATCGAAAATAACATGATATCGCTGCCGCTCGATAATCTTAGCGCTGCAACACACACAGGAATAGAATTATTAGGTTCGACTAATGCTTATACAGCTAATGTGTATTACAATACTACAAGAATCGGCGGCAATCATACAGGTGGTACCGCAGGGAATACAACTTCGGCGGGTATAAGAATTAGTTCTGCTGTTATTACTTTAAACATGAAGAATAATATTGCTATCAACACCAGAACCGGTGGAAATATTAATCATGTTGGTTTTGCTTTACTGAATGCCGGTGCATCATTAAATATCGACAACAATAGTTATTACTCGACAACTGGTCCTAACAATTACCATGCTTACTGGCTGACGACTGGTTATAACACTCTTGCTGATTACAAGACTGCTGCAACACCTAATGATCAGAACTCTGTATTCTATGATGTGAATTTTGTTTCAACAACAGATTTGCATGTCACCGGCAGTTCATTGGGAAATACTAATCTTATAGGTACACCAATTGTTGGTATCACTACAGATTTCGATAATAACCTCAGGAATGCCGTGGCTCCTTATAAAGGTGCCGATGAAGGTAACGTTCCGCTGTTCGTAACGTCGAATCCTTCAGTGATAAAGAAATATGATTTGTCACAGAATTATCCAAATCCTTTTAATCCAACAACAAACATTAAATTTGCTATTCCGAAGAGCGGACATGTTTCATTGAAGGTGTTTGATATTATGGGCAGGGAAATGGTTTCACTCATTAATGAAAATCTCGAGACAGGCGAGTATGAAGTTTCATTGAACGGAAGTAATTTAAACAGTGGTGTTTATTTCTATCAATTAAAGACTGGAAGCTTCGTCAGTACAAGAAGAATGATGTTAATTAAATAAATTCGTGTAATTAAAATATAGAGAATACTAAGCCGGTTAATAGCCGGCTTTTTTATTTGAAACTTAATAGATAAATATCCGTTAATGTAATTAAGAACTTGTTTCGAATTTAAATTTGAAGGAGAGTCAAAATGAAAACGTTAATTCTTTTAATTGTATTTGCATTACTGCCTTTGTTTGTGGTAAATGCACAGAATGAAAAAGTTACGGATTCAAATTCTAAGAGAACTTATTCGGTTGAGTGGAAAGATATTACTTGTAATGATTGTCAGGGTTGGGGTTGGATTTTAGGTGAAGGGTTCAAATATAGCGCTCCTGCTTCGCTAACAGGAAGCGGAAATAATCAGCCTGCAAATCAAAGAGGTGTTTCGAACACCAGTGTTGATAGATATAGATGCATGAGCTGCAGCGGGACAGGTAAGATACAGGTGAAGTATTACAAACACATTTTATAGTCCTTTTAGGAAAAATTAATTTATAAGAAAAAGCCGGAAACTGATTTTATCAGTTTTCGGCATTTTTATATCCACTTTCCAATTTAAATTGGGCATTCTAATAATTCCTTTCAAAACATTTCATTTGTAAAATCTCTCTGGCATATCCAAAAAGTCCCTTTTTTAAAGCAATTCCTTGTTAAAAGATACAAAAACCTCAATAATAGATTGGAAATGGGGTCTGGCATAAATGCAAGGGGGCATTCGGAATGCCGGGAGGGGTCTGGCATAAATGCAAGGGGGCATTCGGAATGCCGGGAAGGGTCTGGCATAAATGCAAGGGGGCATTCGGAATGCCGGGAGGGGTCTGGCATAAATGCAAGGGGGCATATAGAATGTAATATAGGGGTCTGCATAAATGCAAGGGGGCATATAGAATGTAATATAGGGGTCTGCATAAATGCAAAGGGGCATTCGGAATGTAGGAAAGGGGTTCGCATTTATGCGATAGGGCATTCGGAATGTCGGGAGGGGGTTCGCATTTATGCGATAGGGCATTCGGAATGTCGGGAGGGGGTTCGCATTTATGCGATAGGGCATTCGAAATGTCGGAAAGGGGTTCGCATTTATGCGATAGGGCATTCGGAATGTAGGAAAGGGGTTCGCATTTATGCGATAGGGCATTCGGAATGTCGGAAATGGTCTTTTTGAGCAGAAAAGGGCATATTCCCCATTCTTGTTTTGAAAAAAAGGGTTTGGGAGGGAGAAACCTGCTGTCCAAAACATTTCGAGAATAAGATTCCGCTTATTTTTCAATGAGATTATTTAAATTCAAAAGTAAAATCAATCCTTTTTAACTTTTCAAGCCCTCCGGGATAATAGTACAGAGGATAGTATGTACGGAATTGCTTTTTCTTTCAGTTCACTAACCAATTATGTAGATTATTCAGTGGTAATATTGTATTTTTCTCGATGAAAAATGTTTGGATTAAATTACTTGCCGTACTGGCTATATGTTTAACAATATATGGCTGGGGGTCAAACGGACATAAAATAATAAACCGAAAATCAATTTATTCATTTCCCGGTGTGATGAGCACATTTTACTGGTGGTCTGATTCTCTTTCGAGGCATGCTTCAGACGCAGATTATAGGAAAAGTTCTGACCCGACTGAAAGTCCAAGACATTATATTGATATAGATAACTATTCGGGATTTATTACGAACGGAAGAATACCTCAAACGCTCGATTCATTGATTGCAATTTATGGAATTAATTTTGTAAATGATAATGGAACTTTACCTTTTGCGATTATTGCGACAACAGATTCGGTGAAAAAGTATTTTCTGCAGCACAATTGGCAAAAGGCAATGTTAAAGGCAGCGGATTTAGGTCACTACATTGCCGACGCTCACAACGCGCTTCATATAACAAGAAACTACAACGGTCAATATTCAAATCAAACTGGTATCCACAGCCGCTACGAAACTCAAATGATTAATGCCGATACAAGCAGGCTTATTTATACGGGTGATACGTGTAACTATGTTTCGAATGTTAATGAATTTGTTTTCGGATTCATCTACAGCAATTATAAATATGTGGATTCAGTTTTATATGCTGACAGTGTTTCGTATGCTGCGGTAGGAAATTACGGCTCGCTTTATCTTCAGCAGCTTTGGAACAGAGCCGGGAATTTTACAATTAAGATGTTTAAGAATTCTTCTAACTATCTCGCAAGATTAATTTATACAGCATGGATTAATGCGGGAAGCCCATTGCCTACTCACATATCAAGTAATGAAAGTGAAGTACGCGGATTTTATTTACATCAGAACTACCCAAATCCATTTAATCCCACAACAACAATTACATTCGATGTTCCAAAGAGTACGAATGTAAATATTAGTATTTATGATGTATCGGGAAAACTTGTCGGGAATGTATTAAATGAACAAACGAACAGAGGAAGTTATAGTTTTGCATTTGATGCTTCATATTTATCGAGCGGAATTTATTTCTATAAACTAACAACAGATGATTTTGCTGCTGTAAAGAAAATGATACTTACAAAGTAATAACGTTATTGTTCCATAATAAATAAAACTTAATTAAAAATAATTCATGTACAAAATAATTTTATTTCTGCTCATATTAGCAAATGTAAGCTGGGCACAGTTATATCAGGGACCTGCATCAGGTTCCGTTCCGAATGGTGTAGTCGTAACAACCGGAAATCAAATGTTTAGTATTACTGGTGATAAGCTATCTCCCTATGTGAGAAAAAAGGTCAGAAATAAAATTAATTTTACACCCTATCCTGATTATTTGAATAACGTATCTGCAAAAGCACCTGAAGGTTCAAATTACATGAATGACCCTTTAATAGGTACGCAAACGGATAGTCCTGATCCGACTGTCTTTAAAAGCTTTCAGGGATTTAATGATCCGGGTAATTATATTCCGCCTGATTTATATTTAGCGGCGGGTCCAAATCACATAATTGGAACAGATAACGGAAGAATTAGGATATGGGATAAAAATGGGAATTTGCTTAAGAACTTATCAGCCGATGCATGGTTTTCATCTACTTTAGGCGGAGCAAGTGCTTTTGACCCAAAAGTATTGTATGATCACTTTAGTAAACGATGGGTTATGGTATGGCTCGATCAGGATGATGCAACATCGAGAGGCTATTATTTGGTTTCAGTTTCGGCAGATTCAATACCGCTTGGTACATGGTACAATTACGCATTGCCTTCAAATGTAAATGGCTCGACTCCATCAGGAAGCTGGGGAGACTATCAGGGTGTGGGTTTTGACAATCAGGCAATATATCTTACTTCAAATCAATTTGCATTTGGCGGTAATTTTCAGGGTACAAAAATTAGAATTATTCCTAAATCTGATTTATATGCTAATACTGCGGGTCCTGTTAATTGGAAAGATATTTGGGATATAAAAGAACCAAACAGCTTTGCGAGAACAATGGGTGCACGACCGACGATTATGTACTCTCCTTCGTCAGATTATTACTTGCTTGTAAATGCTCCGTTTACTACCGGAACATTTGTGACTTTATATAAAATTACTAATCCTGTATCTAATCCTGTTATGACCGCAGTAAATGTCCCGGTTACATCTTATACAGGTCCGCCCAGTGCTAATCAACTTGGCGGAAGTTCAATGTTGATTGAAACAGGAGGAGTGAGTTTTAAGTACGAACCAATTTTTAAAGATGGTTTCCTTTGGGCTGTACATGCAGTGAGGAATTCTTCATTCACATCATATTCAAGTGTTAGGTATTTGAAAATAAACACATCAACAAATGAGAGTGTTGAAGATGTAGCAATGGGTGCTAATGGGTACTGGCATTTCTATCCTGCCTTATCTGTGGATAAAGATAATAATGTCGCAATAACTTATTCACGATCAGCAAGCACAGAGTACATCGGAGCATTTTATACATCACGCTTATTCAGTGATCCTCCAGGGCTAAGCGGAAGCAAATTAATTCAGGAAGGTAAGTCTAATTATGTTAAAGATTTTGGAGGCGGAAGGAACAGATGGGGTGATTACTCGGGAATTTGGGGAGACCCTGCTGATCAGAATAACTTCTGGCTATTAACTCAATACGCTGACTCTCAAGTTAATACTTGGGCAGGATGGGTTTCAGGATTACGGCTGATTCCTTTCTTAGGTTCAAAATTATACACAAGTAAAGATTCTCTTGATTTTGGAGTTCGGGAAGTTTCTTATCCTTCGGATACTGTTTCCTTTACATTGACTTCACAGGGTCAGGATACATTACTTGTTAATAATATTCAATTACCTAATTCTCAGTTTCAACTGTTGACAAATATTAGCTATCCTTTCAAACTTGGTTATAATCAGTCCACAATATTAAAATTCAGATTTACTCCTTCAGTGGCTGCGGATGTTCGTGACACTTTGACTATATTAAGTAATGATTCTCAGACTCCTCAAAAGAAAATATTACTCATTGCAAAAGGGTTCTTTATAAATCCAGCAGTTGCCGGTACGATTTATGGAATAACGGGCAGTCAATCCAGCGGAGCATTTATCAGTATTGATAAATCTACCGGTGCAGGTTCATTAATCGGTATTTCAGGTTACTCGGACATAACATCTATAGGTATTCGTCCATCTGATAATATTACGTTTGGTATATCTACAGGTTCTTTGACAAGTAGATTATCTAGAATTAACTCAACTCTTGGAGATGCTTATCCTTACCTCGATATTCCTATTAGCGGCGTAAGAGCAATAGCATTTGATACTAATAACGATTTATATTGTGCAGTCCCAAGTGGTTTATTATATAAATATAACTTCTTGACTAACGATACCCATTACGTCGGAAATACTTTAATTACAAACCTGTATGCAATCACTATTAATCCGATAAACGGCCAAATGTGGGGAGTTGCAGCAAATAATAAGATATTCAAAATAAATAAAAGTACAGCAGCCTCAGTTCAGATTGGTGTTCCCGGATTCTCAATTACGCCGAGTATCGCTTTTAATTATCAGGGCAAATTATATGGAACTTCTGGAATCGGAGCATCATTTGGAATATTAATTCAGTATGATACTGCAACAGGTGTAGCTTCTCAAATTGGTTCTACAGGCTATAAAGCGCTCAATTCAATTTCCATATCACAACAAACAGTTGGCATTCAGAATATATCAACGGAGATACCAAAATCGTTCAGTCTAAAACAAAATTATCCAAATCCGTTTAATCCTGTTACTAATATTAATTTCGAACTTCCTAAAAATAGCAATGTCAAACTATCGGTATTTGATGCACTTGGCAGGGAAATTTTCGTACTCGTTAATGAGAATCTGAATGCTGGTTCATACAATTATAAATTTGATGCCGTCAATGTTTCGAGTGGAGTATATTTTTACAGGATTGCTGCGGGTGATTTCAATGCTGTTAAAAGGATGGTTATATTAAAATAAAAAGCTATTCAAATATCGATTTGTATTTCAAAAATATGGTTTTAATTAATCAAGTTATTTCATTAATTTATTAAATATTAAATCTATCATTTGGAAACAAAGATTGTAGAAGTCAGGAATAAGTCGGACCTTAAAAAATTTGTAAAATTTCCATTGAAGTTATATAAGGATTGCAAACAATTTGTTCCTCCATTCCTATTTGATGAAATTAACACATTTACCCGTGATAAGAATCCTGCTTTCGAATATTGTGAAGCTAAATTATGGCTTGCATATCAGGGCGATAAAATTGTAGGCAGAATTGCAGGTATTATTAATAATAAGTTTATCAAGCTGTGGAATAAAAAGGCAATAAGATTTGGTTTTGTTGATTTTATTGATGATGAATCAGTTTCTTTATTACTTTTAAATGAAGTAGCACAATGGGGTAAAGAAAAGGGATTGGACATTATTCACGGTCCATTGGGCTTTACGGATATGGACTATGAAGGCATGCTGATAGAAGGCTTCAATGAAGTTGGTACTCTTGCCACTATTTATAATTATGATTACTACCCCAGACATTTAGAAAAAATGGGTTTTACTAAAGAAGCCGACTGGGTAGAGTTCGAAATAAAAGTACCTAATTCAATTCCAGAGAAAGCGGACAGAATAGCAAGGATTGTTCAGGAAAAATTGAAGATTCGTGTACTTGAAGCTAAGACAAAGAAGGATCTTTTACCTTACGGAAAACAATTATTTGAAACGATTAACGAAGCCTACAAGAATCTATTTGGTTTCGTTCCACTTTCAGATAAGCAAATTCAATATTACATAAAGCAGTATTTCGGATTTGTTAATCCTGATTATACAAAAATAATTGTTGATTCAGAAAATAAACTTCAGGGATTTGTAATCGGAATGCCGTCACTCACAAAAGCACTACAAAAATCAAAAGGGAGGTTATTACCTTTTGGTTTTGTTCATATATTGAAAGCACTTGGTAAATCAAATAAATATGTTGATCTATATTTAGGTGCAATTAGACCAGAACTCCAGGGAAAAGGAGCTGATGCTCTCCTTATGACTGAAATAACAAGATCTTGCATTAATAATAAAGTAATCTCTGCAGAAAGCAACATTGAACTTGAAACAAACTTACTTGTACAGAGCCATTGGAAATATTTTGATTCCCGGCAACATAAAAGAAGGAGATGTTTTGCCAGAGAGATTACTAATAATTCCATGAGCTTAGGAATTAATTAATATTACTTGTAATAATAAAATTTACTTACTATATTTATCCAAGTTAAATTAAAAAATTATTATTATGAAAAAACTATTTGTACTATTTTCATTAGTGGCACTGTTTTTCATTACTGAAAGTGCTATGACACAAACGTTATACTTTTGTGAAGGTGTTACTGATGCTGGATACCCAAAGGGTGAAAGCAGTACTTTTAATATTCCCAGAAATGGAGGATATTTCTATTTTCTGGTAAGGTTGCCTTACAGCGTAGAGTGCACTGAAGTTTACTATGATATTTATGATGTTCGAAGTGATTATACAGAAAACTTCAACACTACGATTACTCAGGATGGTATTTCAAACGACTGGGTTTGGTTCTGGAAAAAAGTTACATTTTATACTCCCGGTTATTACCACGTTTATGTAAGAGATTGTTACGGCACTACTCTTGCTTCATCTTATTTAACCATAAATTTTAAATAGTTGATTTCTGGGGCTTTGGGTTAACTAAAGCCCTAGTTTGTTTTATAATTTACGGTGAAAGCCTTTCGATTACCCAAGTAGAATTTTGCAGTTTATATCTCACTCTGTCGTGTAATCTGTTTTTTCTTCCTTGCCAGAATTCAAAATAATCGGGGATTAATTTATAGCCACCCCAATAGGGAGGTAAAGGAATGTCTTTGCTGTGAAATTTCGAAAGATACATAAAGAACTTCCTTATAATCGTCATTCTGCTTTCAATGACAGTGCTTTGATTTGAAGCCCATGCACCTACCTTGCTTTTGAAAGGTCTTGTTTTGAAGTAATTGAAAGACTCTGTTTCGGATATTTTATTAACTGTTCCTTCAATTCTAACCTGACGTTCGAGTTCAGGCCAGAAGAATAGTATTGAAGCATTGTTATTCTCTTTTAGTTCTATACCTTTCCGGCTTTCATAGTTTGTATAAAAGCAAAATCCTTCTTCATCAAATCCTTTCATGAGAAGAGTTCTGAGAGAGGGTTTTGCGTTGATAGCAGCCGTTGCAAGAATAAATGCGGTTGGTTCCGGAATATCAGATTTAAGAATTTCATTGAACCATTTCTCAAACTGCTCAAATGGATTTAAATCAACATCCTTCGTATCAAGTGATTCTTTACTGTAATTCTTCCTTATATCCTGAAGCTTCTTTTTATCAATCATATTATCGATAGTTTAAACCAAATCCGAAATTATATTCATCCGTAATTGTAACAGGTAACTTGCCTTTGGGATTAATATCACCAGCAATTGTTTTTATTGCCGCGTCAATTACTGATTTACTGTCGCCGTATGCAGCGATATAGCCGGAAACATTGGTAAAGTTTGAAAGCAGATATGGGTTACCGAATGAAATAACCACTACTTTTTTACCATGTACTTCTGTCAGTTGTTTAATAAATTCAGCATGCGAATTATCCATACCAACAGTGCCTGTTTTCATTTTGACTTTTACAAACAAAGGAATTATGATGTAATCATAACCACTGAGATCCTTATATGTTGCTTCCGGACTCGAAATATCTGAATCAATTATTCTTATATCAACCGGATTATCATTGATACTTTTGATTTTGTTATAAATACCATCATAGAAATACTTTGCATTATCTGGTTCTTTGCCAGTATAAAGTGATAATATGAGGTATTTATTGTTTGAATTATTCTTAGATAAAGGAAGAACATTTTGGTTCCTTACAAGAGTTATTGATTCTTCGGCAATTTTTTTAGAAAGGAACTGTGCATCCTGATTATTTATTTGATTTAATACATCATCTTCATTAATATACTTATTTTCATTGAGCTTCAGCCATTCTTTAGCTTCAAGAATTTTATTAACTGAAATATTAATTCTTTCTTCTGAGATTTCTCCTTTATTAACAGCATTTTCTATTGCATCGATTGTCTTGGTTTCTCCCTGAGGCATTAGAATAAGGTCAATACCTGCGTTAACACACCTTATTGCAACTTCTTTTGTGTTAAAGTGTTTTGTTACACCATCCATATTCAATGCATCTGTAATCACAAGACCTTTGAATCCAAGTTTTTCTAACAATAAACCATTAACAATTTCCGGTGAAAGGGTTGCAGGAATAAAAGGGGTTTTATCAAGAGCAGGGAATGAAATATGTGCAACCATAACTGATTTGACTCCCGATTTAATCGCACTGACAAAAGGAACCAGCTCAACAGCATCCATTCTTTTCATATCATTATTTATCTCAGGCAGGTCATTGTGTGTATCGATATCAGTATCTCCGTGTCCCGGAAAGTGTTTTGCTGTTGCTATGACTTTACCATCCTGCAATCCGCGAATCATAGCATCTCCCATTACACTTACGAGATTTGGATCTTCACCAAATGAACGAACGTTTATGATCGGGTTCAGAGGATTATTATTTACATCAACGACAGGGGAGTAATTCTGATGAACGCCCAAAGCTCTGCATTCCTTTGCTATTTGCAAACCCATTTGATATGCCAGATCCGGATTTCGAGTAGCTCCAATACCCATATTATTGGGATAGAGAGAACCGTCTTCGAGCCTCATTGCAGTTCCTCTTTCAAAGTCTTGTGAGATTAACAAAGGAGTTTCACTTAGAGCTTGAAGTTTGTTGATAAGTTTAGCTTCTTCAAGAGCTCTTCCTTTAAAGAAAATTATGCCACCTACCTTTTCATTTTCTATTAGATTCTTTAGCCTTTTGAAACTGTTATCATTGTCACCATTATAAAATCCGTCCGAATAAGTAATAATCATCTGAGCTATCTTTTCCCTAAGAGTCATTTCTTTAATTCTCATTTCAGCCCAAGAAAAGTTTTTTGAATATGTAATATTTACATTTGATTCAGTTACAGTGTTTGCAAGAGTAAAGAACAACAAAAGAAACAGGAAAGTCTTTTTCATATAAGATTATTTATTAGCTTCATTTTCAATTTTGGTGTTCATATTGGTAAAGTATTTCATAATTTCCATCGGCAAAGGTATTATCATTGTAGATGTTTTTTCAGTCGCAATTTCAGTCATAACCTGTAAATATCTTAACTGCATGGCATTAGAATTGCCTCCAAGAATTGCTGCTGCTTCGGATAGTTTAGTTGCTGAAAGAAACTCGCCTTCCGAGTTAATAATCTTTGCTCTTTTATCTCGTTCTGCTTCTGCCTGACGTCCCATTGCACGAATAAGTTCCTGAGGAAGGTCAACATTCTTTAATTCAACATTCATCACCTGAATTCCCCATGGCTCAGTTTCACGGTCGATTATTTCTTTCAGCTTAGCATTAATCATATCTCTGTGAGAAAGGAGCTCATCAAGGTCGCTTTGTCCCAGTATGGATCTCAATGTTGTTTGCGACACGAGTGACGATGCATAGAGATAATCCTCAACCTGAATGATTGCTTTTTCAGGATTTGCAACTCTTAAGTAAACTACTGCATTAACTTTCACACTGACATTATCCTTAGTAATAATATCCTGGGACGGTACATCTATAGCTAAAGTCCGCAGGCTAATTTTTACCATTTTATCGAGAATTGGTATTAATATTATTAATCCAGGTCCTTTAATCTGAGAAAATTTACCAAGCCTAAAAATCAAACCTCTTTCGTATTCGTTCAGAACCCTGAACATTCTCAGGAATATAATAAAGAGTATAAGTCCCAAGAAAAGAATAAAGATTGTAAATAAAGTATATACAGCACTCATACAGAACTCCTTTAAGATTTAAGTTGATACAATGTTGTAATTATTATTCTTAAAATCAATTAATTTATTAATGATAGGTTCGCTTATATCATATTGCATAAGCTCAAGTCTAAATTTAGCGATATTAGGAAGGCTGTGCAGGTATCCGCTGTAATGTTTACGGAATTCCCTGACTCCAAGCTTTTCGCCTTTGAGTTCCACTGCGAGTTTCAGGTGTTCAATACAAGTATCGATTCTTTCACACATATCAGGTAACGGTTCATGTTTACCATTTGCAAGAAAAAACTTAGTCTGCCTGAATATCCATGGGTTTGAGATAGCTCCCTGACCAATCATTACAGCATCAGGCTGATAGTTATCGAAAACAAATTTAACATCTTCAGGTGTTCTAATATTTCCGTTTAATATAATTGGGATTTGTACACCTGCATCTTTTATGCGTTTTACCCATTCCCAGTCTGCATCTCCTTTGTTTCCCTGACCGCGGACACGGCAATGAACTGTTAGTGCCTGAATCCCAATATCTTCCATCATCTTTGCTACATCGACAATAACGATGTTGTCTTTATCCCATCCGAGGCGGGTTTTAAGTGTAACGGGTTTGCTCACATTCTTAACTATTGACTCAGCAATGAGTTTCATGCGGGGAAGGTCTTTAAGAAGTCCTGCACCTGCACCACGCATTGCAACATCTTTTACCCAGCAGCCACAATTGATATCGATAAAATCAGGATTCGCTTCTTCTGAAATTTTTGCTGCATCAATCATTGACGGGATTACTCCTCCGAATATTTGAATACCGACGGGATGTTCTTCTTCATAGTGAAACAGCTTGGCACGAGCTTTTACAGCATCACGAATTAATCCTTCAGAAGATATAAATTCTGTGTAAAGCAGATCAGCTCCAAGACGTTTAGCAATTAAACGAAAAGGAGGTTCAGTAACATCCTCCATAGGAGCGAGAGCAAGAGCATTTGAAAATATTTTCTGAAATTCGTTCATTATACAAATATATTCAATATATACGTTCAAATAAGTGCAGAATCATTTTCAAATAGAGAAAAGTTAGGAAAGCCTGATTATAAGCTAGAATTACACTTTTAGCATATCGCAGGCATAACGCAGGCATACAAAAAAACTGGCAAAAGGGAGTGTAAACTGGGCAGAAAACGGAATTTTTGATATAGAGCTTTAGGATGATTATTTGATGTCGGAATTGCTTTTGAAAAGCATCCAGGAACCGGATTCCTTTTCAAAAGCAAAGTTATTGAAGGTTGGGATGGAGTTTGATTTTATGAGGAGGTAATTTACGGGTTTATAGTATTCATCGTAGTCCATTTGTTTATCAGTCCATTCTATGTATTGAGGTAAAATCTCTCGGGAGATGTTTCTTTTTATAAGTCCGAAGCGGTAATCGATCAAACCTGTTGTGATTCCCTGTTTCCAGACAGTAAAATACATAGGGAAATGAGCGTAAACCTTGCTGCCACGGAAATCATTGTCAAGTATGATTCCTGCAAGTCTTGCTTTGTTGTTGTCTGGGAAAATGCCCAGATTAAAGTCTGCGGTTGATTTTTTAAAATCAAACATGTAATCGAAAATGAACACTGTCTGGATGACGATGATTATGGGAATGATTAACTTAAGAGAATTTTCGAGTTTTGAGTTAATTTGAATAATAGATGAAATAATGATTATTAGGAGAAAAATTGGTACTGAATATCTTTCAAATATTATATTCTGCCCAGGAATAACATCAGGAAGAAGGAAAAAACATAGAGACGTAATGATAAAGAGATTTGACAGGAATTTGAGGTTTTGATTCTTAAGAATTTCGGAAATTTTGAGTTTTGCGGCTTTTAAAATGAAAATTACTGACAAAGGAACTGTTGCAAGCAAAGAAAATACTATACCCGTGGCACCTCTTAAAATGAAGTAATTATCAACAACAAATAATACATTAAACCTATCAATTAATGTATTGAAATAACTTGAGATATAATAGTTTAACATGTAAGAAAATAATGGAGTTGCACCACTTTGGCTATCAACTAAATAAGCATAAACCATAATAATAATAACTGGTATAACAGATAAAGTATTTATTAAGATTTTCTTTGAATTTTTTCTTTGATATACTATTGTAAATAGTCCAAAAATCAAAACAACAAATATTGCCATCTGAAAGTGGAGAAAGAATACTATTATAAGAAGAATCCAAATAAAATACACGTATTTTAATTTATTCAAGACAAAGTACTTATTAAATGCAATGAATATAAAAATAATAACCGGGATGGACATCATGTAGCTAACGAAACCCCAGTGCACGTTGTGGTTAATTAGAAACAAGAATGAGAGAATAGAATAATAAGAATTTCCATTAAAAGTTCTTATTATAGACCAAACAGACAAAGGAAGAATGATAATATATACTGCATAAAATAACCTATTTGCGAATTCAACATTTGGGAAAATGTTTAATGAACAGAAGTAAATGTAAATGCTGTTTGATTTTATTGTAGATGGAATCATAAAATAAGTACTGAACAGGTAGTCGGGATTATTGAAATTCTTGAATACTTCCGCTTCGGCGAGGTGAAATGGTAAATCGACGAAAGGAAGCAACGGCAGTGAAAAGAGCCAGATGAGATGAAGAAGAACAAAGAAGAAGATAAGAGAGAGTGATATTTTTTCTGAACGGGTCACGATTTCTTCATCATACCCCTTCCCAAGCAGAGCTTGGGAAGGAGAGAATAAATTATTTAGTCTTTAATGTAATCTTCAATAAGCGGACAGCTGCAAACAAGATTTCGGTCGCCGTAAGCATCGTTTATTCTGCCTACCGGTGCCCAGAATTTACCACTGCGTAATGAATCAACCGGGAAGGCTGCTTTTTCTCTCGAATACTGATGTGTCCACTCATTTCGGCAAACGTCCTCTGCTGTATGAGGTGAATTATGAAGTACGTTATCAGTATCGCTCATTGTGCCGTTTTCTATTTCAGCAATTTCTTCTCTTATTTTAATCATTGCTTCACAGAACCTATCAAGTTCTTCTTTTGATTCGCTTTCAGTTGGTTCGAACATTAGTGTACCAGCAACCGGAAAGGAGACTGTAGGAGCATGGAATCCATAGTCCATTAATCGTTTAGCGATATCAACTACTTCAACTTTTGCAGTATGTTTGAATTCGCGTGTATCGAAAATAAGTTCGTGAGCTACTCTTCCGTTTATGCCAGTATATAACACTTTATAATAACCGCTGAGTTTGTCTTTAACGTAGTTAGCTTCAAGTATTGCATACTTTGTTGCTTCCGTAAGTCCATCGGTGCCCATCATCTTAATATAAGCATAAGGAATTACAAGAATACCAGCGCTGCCATAAGGAGCGGCAGACACAGAAGTGATTGAATTATCACCACCAATTTTCATTATTGGGTGAGAGGGCAGAAACTGAACAAGATGTTTTGCAACTGCAATCGGTCCAACACCCGGACCGCCGCCACCGTGAGGAATACAGAAAGTTTTATGGAGATTGAGGTGGCAAACATCAGCACCGATTTTCCCGGGACTTGTGAGTCCAACCTGAGCATTCATATTAGCACCGTCCATATAAACCTGTCCGCCATATTTGTGAATGATTTCGCAAAGTTCGATAATTGATTCTTCAAAGACACCATGCGTAGAAGGGTAGGTGACCATGATGCAAGCGAGGTTATCCTTGTTTTCTTCCGCTTTCTTTTTAAGGTCGTTCATGTCAATATTTCCATGATCATCGCAGCTGACTACTACTACTTTCATACCTGCCATAACTGCGCTTGCTGGGTTTGTTCCGTGAGCAGATGCGGGGATAAGAGCAACATTTCTTTGACCCTGTCCATTCTTTATATGATGCTGACGAATAACCATTAGTCCAGTGTATTCACCTTGAGCGCCGGAATTCGGCTGAAATGATATTCCATCGAAACCTGTAATCTCACACAAATCTTTGCCAAGGTCATTAATTAACTCATTATAACCTTCAGTCTGATTAAATGGAGCAAATGGATGTATATCAGCAAATTCAGGATAAGTAACTGCGGACATTTCGGTAGCAGCGTTCAATTTCATTGTACAAGAGCCAAGGGGAATTATAGAGCCAGTAAGAGAAAGGTCTTTATTCTCGAGAGACTTTATGTATCTCATAAGTTCTGTTTCAGACTGATACCTGTTAAATATTGGATGTGAAAGTATTTTACCCTTTCTTTGGATGTTAATAGATATACTCTCAAGTTTATCTGAATTGTTAAGTGTTTCAAGAATTATCTTTTTTGAAACCTTTTCGTCGAATACAGAAACGAGATTAATCAAGTCATCGAGGCTAGTTGTTTCGTCGAAAGAAATACCAATAAAATCTTTCCCGTATCTTAGGTTTATAAATTTGCTTTCGGCTTTTTGTTTAATCAAATCAATCTTTGTTTTATCAGCTGAAATTTTAAGAGTATCGAAGAACTGATTATTTGTTTGCTTATAACCTGCGGATTTCAAGAGTACATTCAGAACTTCAGTAAGTTTATGAACTTTGTTTGCGATACGTTTTATTCTATCCGGTCCATGGTAAACGGCATACATTCCTGCCATTATTGCGAGAAGTACCTGTGCAGTACAAATATTGCTTGTTGCTTTTTCTCTTTTAATGTGCTGTTCTCGAGTCTGAAGAGCCATACGCAATGCACGATTGTTGTGAGAATCTATGGTGACGCCAATAATTCTGCCGGGAATTTGTCTTTTGAACTCATCGCGAGTAGCAAAGTAAGCTGCATGAGGTCCTCCATATCCCATAGGAATACCAAATCTCTGAGTAGAGCCTACAGCTATATCTGCACCAAATTCAGAAGGTGGTTTTAACAAAGCAAGACTTAAAATATCAGCAGCAACAATGGTGAAAATATTTTTCGATTTTGCATTTGTAAAGAAGTCATTATAATCATAAATTTCTCCATAAGATGCAGGGTACTGAACAAGCACGGCATAGACATCATCGTTAAGATCGAATTTTCTGTGGTCACCGACAACAACATTTATTCCAACTGGAACTGCTCTGGTTTTAACAACATCAATTGTCTGAGGAAAACATTCTTCGGAAACAAAGAAAGTATTTGCGTTTGTTTTCGGACCTTTGCGTAGTGATTTTGTCATAAGCATAGCCTCAGCCGCCGCAGTAGCTTCATCGAGCAAAGATGCATTAGCAATGGGCAAACCCGTTAAGTCGGTAATCATAGTCTGAAAGTTAAGGACTGCTTCAAGACGTCCCTGCGAAATTTCAGCCTGATAGGGTGTATATTGAGTGTACCAGCCCGGGTTTTCGAAAACATTTCTTTTAATAACTGAGGGTAAAACTGATGGATAGTAGCCGAGACCTATATAATTTTTAAAAAGTTTATTTTTAGAAGCTAATGATTTTAGCTTACCAAGCATTTCAAATTCCGACAATGGGTTATCAAGATTTAACGGTTTTTTGAGACGAATGTTTGCAGGAACTGTTTCATCAATAAGCTTATCGAGTGAGTCTGCCTTAACGACATCAAGCATTTCTTTTGTATCGTTTTCATTTGGTCCGATATGACGATTTTTAAATACATCAGTAGAAAGAATATTGTTCATATTTTGTGAGATTAGATTTAATTTATCTACAAATATACAGATAGTATAAATTAATTTATATTCGAAATTTTGGTACCCTCATTACTTTAATCGAGAGAAAAGAAATGACCCAAAATGTAATACTTTTACCTTTTAAATATTTGCGTAATTCGGTAACTTTTTATTTATATAAATTTAATACATGATATCGAAACCAAAGGGTACCCTTGATATACTACCTGAAGATGCTTTTAAACGCCAGCATATCGAGAACAGATTAAGGGAATCTGCATCGCTTTATAATTACAAAGAAATAAGAACTCCTACGTTTGAAAAGACGGAACTCTTTAAACGTGGAATAGGTGAAGATACGGATATTGTCTCAAAGGAAATGTATTCCTTTAGCAACAACGAGTTCACACTAAAGCCTGAAATGACGGCACCCGTGATAAGAGCCTATATAGAAAACAGTTTATACAATGTATCTCCAGTCGTAAAGTTATTTTACATATCAAACATGTACAGGCATGAAAGGCCTCAGGCAGGTAGATACAGAGAGTTTTCGCAGTTTGGTGCAGAAGTTATCGGAAGCAGTGATTTTACGTCGGATGTTGAGCTTATTTCGCTTGGTGTATTTTCTTTGAAGAATTTCGGATTGAATGATTTAAAGATTAAGGTGAATAATATAGGGAATATTGAAGAAAGAACGGAATACATTAATGAATTAAGAGAGTATCTTAACAAATTTGAAAGCGATCTTTCAAATGAAAGCAAAAGAAGACTTATAACTAATCCACTAAGAATATTAGATTCAAAAGATCCAAAAGATATTTCAATTATAGAAGATGCTCCGACGATAAATAATTTTCTCGGGATTGAAAACCTAAAACATTTTGAGAATGTAATGAACGGGCTTGAGTCATTAAGTATAAAGTTTGAGGTAGATTATAAACTTGTTAGAGGTCTGGACTATTATACATCAACGACGTTTGAAATAGCATCGGATTCTCTTGGTGCTCAAAATGCAGTGATGGGTGGTGGTCGATATGACAAGTTAATAGAACAACTTGGAGGAAAACCTACACCTGCGATAGGGTTTGCATGCGGACTGGAAAGACTTACACTTATTCTACAATCGAATAATTACCAGTTTCCGAAAGAGGACTCACCACAACTTTATTTAGTTACTTCTGGAGAAGATGCCAGAAAGTTAGCGATGGTGATCTCGAATAAACTTCGTGAAAGAGGTGTGCAATGCGAAACGGATTTATTAAACCGAAGTATCAAATCTCAGATGAAGGAAGCAAACAAAATCAATAGTAAGTATGTAGCAGTAATAGGGGAAGATGAGATAAGCACTGGTGAAGTTAAGATAAAAAGGATGCTTGATGGTTCTGAGAGTGGAATCAATCTTGATGAGATAACAAATTACAATTTCAATTAATATATGAGGACAAAACAAGTTAGGCCTGAAAAGCTGAAGTATGAATATGAACTTCATATAACAAGAGGCCGTGATAACGTACAGGAGAAGGATTTCATTCTGTTTACATTATTAACAACAAAGGTGTTCAGAAGTTTTATATATCTAATTAATGTAACCCCGAAAGTAGATTTTGAGAATAAGATGATTGAATTTCTAATCGAGGGACTTTCAGCTCCAGTAATCTCAATCGCAAAGTCAGGGAATGCAGTTTATGAGTATAAGCTTTTTAATTTCAAGAACACAGAGTACTGTTTGAAACTTATAAAACTTGACGTAGATAAGAATTTATTTAAAATTAAAATCACAAAAGCGGGCATAAAGATAACCAAGCAGCCTGCCAAAAAATTTCTGAAAGTAGAGGTTTAATGTATCCTGATTTATTTAAAATCGGACCGCTGACTGTGCACAGTTATGGTCTAATGCTGGGTATTGCATTTTTAATTGGCAGTACACTTTTTTCCAGAGAACTGAAGAGAATGAAACTCGATGAGAATATCGGTGTAACAATAACATTCCTTGCAATAATCGGTGGATTAGTTGGCTCAAAATTGTTTTACATAATAGAGGAATGGAATTTCGGAAAGGGAAATGCAATTCTCTCTTATTTTAATCCAGATGTTCTTTTTTCACCTTCCGGATTAACATTTTACGGCGGATTAATTACTGCTTTTATACTGATATTCATATACTGCCGTTTAAAGAAGCTAAATCTAATGCAGGTTATTGATGCGATTACACCTGCAACGATGTTAAGTTATGGTATTGCCAGAATAGGTTGTCACCTTTCGGGTGACGGTTGTTACGGAATACCCGTGAACAATACTCCTTACGAATTTCTTGGTTACAGTTATGTAAAAGGGATTGTTCCGACTCATGCCGGAGTTCTTGTACATCCAACACCGTTATATGAACTTGTTGCTGCAATTATAATATTTACTATCCTTATGCTGATGAGAAGGAGGATGAAATATTATGGAGAGATGTTTTATATATACTTAATATTCAGCGGGACAGAAAGATTATTAGTAGAATTTATTAGACTTAATCCAATAGTGATAGGAATTTTTACACAGGCACAATTAATATCGTTTGTAATGATATTTGCAGGTATTGTACTTTTGTTTTTATTCAGGAACAAAAGAGATGAAGAACTAATTAAGATTAATACTACAAGTTAGGTAAACTGACCCTCCTGAGGGAGGGTTATTTGAAGACAGAGAAAATTTATTATAAAAGCGCTATTCTGATTACCTTGAAAATACTGATTAACTTGTTTAGATTTAATATAAATAAGAATATATGAAATTATCAGATCTGCATTCAGGACAGACAGCAAAAATAACAAAGATTGATTTATTACATCCATCTTCATTTAGAGTCCTCGAGTATGGATTCACCCCCGGGCAGGAAATTAAACTAATCAACAGGTCTTTTTTCAATGATCCTCTGGCAGTATCATTGAGAGGTACATTAATTGCGATTAGAAAAAACGATGCTGAATGTATTGATGTAACATTATAGAATGTCTCAAACCAATTTAAACTTACCATTAATAACCCTTGTTGGTCCACCAAATTCAGGTAAAACCACACTATTCAATTACTTAAGCGGGAAAAAGTACAAAACAGTAAACTATCCCGGTTCAACGATAGAATATTCAATTACGAAATTTCTTGATAGGTTTGAAATTGGAGGCAATCTTATGGATTCACCGGGGATAGTAAGTATGGTACCCAATTCACCTGACGAGGAAGTAACTATCTCCAATCTTTACGATCACCCTGTGTACGGAAAGCCTGCGGTTTTAGTAGTTACAGTGGACGTATCTCAGTTTTCAAGACATCTGCTTCTTGTAAAGCAGATACTGGAATGTGGCTTTCGGGTAATAGTAGCGTTGACGATGAATGATATACTTGAAGGGAAAAAGTTCACTGTTAAAGAAACTGAACTTGCCAAAAGACTTAAGTGTAAAGTTGTAAAAATTAATCCCAGGACGGGATACGGAATCGATAAGCTAATTGAATATGTAAAAGAAGAAACAGCTATAAGCAATTTGAGTACTGCGGTTGCTAAAGAGTTTGAAGATGAGTCGATAATTAAGATTTATAAAGAAATTGAAGAAATAGAAAATAATGTAATAGAAAGAAATGATCAGACAAATCTTGAAAAAGCAAATGAATCATTACAAATAAAAGGGCAGACAAGTGCTTTAAACAAACCTGACGAGCTGACGTTAAAGATAGACAGTCTTCTGTTACACAAATACTGGGGATTGATTACTTTTGCAACAGTGATGGGACTTTTATTTGCTTCTATATTCTGGATTGCATCGCCATTAATGGATTTAGTAGATTCATTATTCCAATCCCTCTCATCATTAGTAGTGAGCGGGCATGAACACAACTGGTTCACGGATTTAGTCTCAAGCGGAATTATAGGCGGAACAGGTGCAGTACTGGTATTCCTACCTCAGATCATCATGTTATTCTTTATTTTGGGTTTGCTTGAAGATTCAGGATATCTGGCAAGAGGAGCGATGCTAATCGACAAGCCATTATCAAAATTAGGATTAAACGGAAGATCGTTTGTACCAATGCTTTCGGGTTTTGCCTGTGCAATACCTGCAATTATGGCTGCAAGAACTATTACAAACAAAAAGGAAAGGCTGCTTACAATATTCATAATACCGCTGATGAGTTGCAGTGCAAGGTTACCGGTTTATGGATTACTGCTTTCATTTCTGCTTCCCGGAAAGTTTCTACTAAGCGGAATAATATTATCACTTATATATCTTTTTGGAATACTATCGTCATTTGTAATATCAGTAATAATTAATAAATATCAGAAAGTTTTTCTGAAAGCAGAAGACAATTCTTCATTCATAATGGAATTACCTGTTTATAGAATACCGAAATTAAAAAATGTTCTGAATAATACATACAATAACGCAATTCAATACGTAAAAAAAGCCGGTCCCATAATACTTGTATTTTCCATTTTAATCTGGGCATTAACATATTTCCCAAATAATAATCCTGTAGTGCCGAACGAAGAAAATTTAAACACCGAGCAAATTCAGGAATTAATTGATTCAGACAGAATTGCGAATTCCTACGCCTCAGAAATAGGAAAGTTTATTGAACCTGTAATGAAGCCTATCGGTTTAGACTGGAGGGTAGGAGTTTCATTAATAGCTACATTTGCAGCGCGAGAAGTGTTTGTAAGTTCTCTGGCACTTATGTTCAAGATAACGGGGGAAGGTGATAACATAAATGAATCACTCGTTAATGCAATGCGTGAAGCTAAATACGGCGGAACAGGCAGACCATTGTTTACTACGGCTACTACAATAGGATTGATTGTATTTTTTGTATTTGCGTTGCAGTGTATATCTACAATTGCAATTACACGAAAAGAAACAGGCGGCTGGAGAATTCCCATACTGCAGATAGTTTTTTATTCGGGAATCGCTTATTTATTTACATTCCTAACTGTTAACGGTCTGAATTTATTAGGGATAAGTTGATAGTAATTATACTTTTTCAGGGAAGGTAACAATGAATGTACTTCCTTTCCCGATGACACTTTCAACTTTAATGCTTCCATTCATCTTTTCAATCATTTCTTTACAAACATAAAGACCGAGTCCGGTTCCTTTTTCATCATTTGTTCCTTTTGAAGTTATTCTCCTATCAAGCCTGAAAATGTTTTCCATATCTTCGCTGTCCATTCCAACGCCGTTATCTTTTACGTAAACGACAACTTTACTGTCTTTGAATTCAGATTCGAGTGAAACCTTCCCTCCTGCGGGAGTAAATTTGATTGCATTATCGGTAAGATTTCTAAGAATTGTATCAACGGAAACTTTATCAGCGTATATTAGAACATCTTTGCTGATATTATTCTCGAGAGTAACTTTCTTATTCAGTGTGTTTGTCCGCTGAAGCTGTAAAACCTGCCCTGTAATTTCGCGAATATTTACATTTTCAAACTTAAATTGATATCTGCCATCTTTAAGTCTTGCCAGTTCGAGGAGTCTTTCGATGAGTTTGAATACCTGATTAGCAGAAATGTTAACATAATCTATATATTGTTTTTTCTCATCATTAGTTAAAGTATCAAAATCATTTTTCAAAATGTTAAGGAAACCAAGAATACCATTGAAAGGATTACGGAGGTCATGAGACAGAATAGAAAAGAACATATTCTGAGATTCATTTACTTCTTCCAGTTTTGATTTCTGTTTTGAAATCAAATCACCGTTATCGATTAACTGTTTGTTAATTCTGTTAAGAACTCTATTCCTCATAAGGAATCCGATTAATATCAAAACAGTAACCAATACCCCGGCTGCGGTTAGAATTATATATCTTTCTTTTTCCTTATTCATTTCATTATGCCTAAGCTCATTGAGGGATTTTTGTTCAATCATGGATATAGTTCTATCCCTTTCCTCATTCCTGAGTATATCATTTGCTCTTGTATATTCCATGAGATAACTGAACGCTTTTTCATAATTATCCAAATTACTGTAAGAATCATAAAGAATCTTGCTTGTCATTTTAATGTAAACTGTAATTTCACGTTTCTTTGCTTCTTCAAAAGCATTTTCGCAAATATCAATCGCTTTCGCATATTCTTTAAGTTCCAAATAACAGCCACCAATATTTGCTTCAATATTAATACGATTGCTATAATCAGACTCTAATTGAGAGGCTTTGAGAGCCATTTCCAGATATTCAAGAGCTTTAGCGAAATTTCTTTTATACATTTCACAAGCACCGAGTATGTTCCAGTTACTTATCTTACGCTGAATGAGATTGTATTTGTCAGCCAGTTCTATTGATTTGAAAGCATATTCTCTTGCTAAATTGAAAAATGCATCGTCTTTCTTATTAACGGCAAGTTCAAAATACACTGCCGCCATTCTCTCGTAAGCGCTTACCAGTCCTTTATTCCCGGAATCGCTATTTAGTTTCAAATAAATGTCTATAGCATTTGTAAGAAACTTAATCGAATTATCATAATCGTTTGCTGCTCTATATGTTTCGCCGATGTTCACAAAACATGCAGCAATATTACCTTCATTCAGCGAATAGTCTTTCTCACGTATTTTTAATTCTTCATAAACATACAATAATGCTTTGTCATAAATACCCAACATATGGCTTGATCTGAACATATGAGTGTAAACCTTAATCTTTAATGAATCAGGTGTTTTGTCATCAAAATACGATACAGCAAGTTCGCCAAAATGTATGGATTTGGAGAAATCAGAATCACTATACTTTGCAGCAGAATCCGACAATAATTTTACTTTATCGATCGATGACAATCCTGTAAATGATTTGCTAACTAATCCAGTACTATCATGAATTGCGAATACAGAATGACATGGATTAATTGAGAAAGTTAGAATTAGTAATGAATATATTAAAACATTGTATCTTTGTGATTTTTCCAATAGTATCAAATAATAATAAATATAAGAATAATAAAATTAAAAAACATTAATAATAATAGTCTAAGTATTAAACCTGAAAAACATGATATCACCGTCTTCGACAACATATTCTTTACCTTCAACTTTCATCAGCCCTTTTTCCTTTACTGCTGCTTCAGATTTAAGATCGACCATATCTTTATACTTTATAACTTCTACACGAATAAAACCTTTTTCGAAGTCGGTGTGAATCTTTCCTGCTGACTGAGGAGCTTTTAGACCACTGTCTATCGTCCATGCATGTACCTCTTTTTCACCGGCTGTGAAGAAAGTTATCAAACCGAGTTGTGCGTAGCTTTCATGTATGAGTCTGTGCAGCCCTGATTCTTCGAGTCCGAGGTCCTGTAAGAACTCATTGCGCTCTTCAATTGTTTCGAGTGCGGCGATTTCAGATTCAATTTTTACTGATAGAGTTAAGAATTTTGCAGCTTCTTTATTAGCAATACCTTCAACGATTTGTGTATATTGATTTCCGTTAACCTCGTTTTCGTTAACGTTTGCCACATAAATAACAGGTTTATCGGTAAGGAGCTGCATTTCCCTCATAATCTGCTGATCTTCAGGAGAAAGCTTTTCAGTGTAATACTTTGCGAGTCTTCCTGTACTGAAATGTTCTTTCAAGCCGTTAAGCAATTCAACTTCTCTTGCAACCCGTTTATCTCCAACTCTCAAACTTTTTCCCGATTTCTCAAGGCGTTTATCTATTGTATCGAGGTCTTTAAGTATGAGTTCAGTTTCTATTATTTCAATATCATCCTTTGGGTCAATTTTGTTGCTAACATGGATAATATTACTATCTTCAAAACATCGGACAATATGAATAATAACTTCGACTTCCCTGATGTGAGACAAGAACTGGTTGCCGAGTCCTTCTCCTTTGGATGCGCCTTTTACAAGTCCCGCGATATCAACAAACTCAATTGTACTTGGGACAATTTTCTTGGGATTAAAAATCTTAACAAGTTCATCTATTCTTTTATCAGGAACAATAATAGTGCCGACATTAGGTTCGATAGTACAAAACGGATAGTTAGAAGCCTCAGCATTCTGGGATTCTGTGAGAGCATTAAACAAAGTTGATTTCCCAACATTTGGTAATCCGACGATACCGCATCTTAAAGCCATATTAAATAATATTATTTATAATTATAAAAACTAAACCTGAAAAAAGCGGAAGGCTTAGATTGTCATTTATTTTAAAAAGACTCAATTGTTCAAAGACTGCTGCAAGTAAAACTGTTATGAAACCTGCTTTATAATAATTGAAATCGGGAAAAACATATTGCAAGATTAAAACCAGAATAAATCCTGTAATTGTAAAAGCGATACTGCCTTCGAGGGTTTTATTACCAACAATTTTTCTCTTGCCTAAAGTCTTGCCAACCAATGCGGCAAGCGTATCACACCAGATCATAATCAAAATTGAGAGTATGGCAACTTCTTTCTGAAAGAACAATAATGCGAGGAAAATTCCGATTGCATAATATGTTCCTCCTGTAAAAAGGTTTCGCTTAAAATCCTTTTCATCTTCCCTTAGTATAACGTGAAAGAACATCTTATACAGTTTTTCAAACGTAGCAGTATATGCTTTAAGAATATCCATAGCAATCATAAGTACCGTACCTATACCAACTAAGTATAAAATGAAATCTTTTGAAGTAAAATAATAGAGTACCGGAATAACAGTTGAAAATATATGAATTAACTTTCGGTAGATTTCGTTTTTTATATCAAGTTTATCGTTCAATACAATTTACATTTAATTAAAAAAGCGAGCCTAAACCCGCTTTTAGTCATATACTAATAAAATATTTTAGTTATTTACAGGAGCAGGTGTTACTGCAGGAGCTTTGGCTTCGGTTACTTTCTCAACTTCTTTCTTTGCTGAGCCATTAGTATCTTCCTTTTCAACCGGGGGCAATTCTATGCCCTTCATCACCTTGTCAATTTCATCTGAATCAAGAATTTCTCTATCGAGTAAAATAAGTGAGAGCCTGTGCAGAATGTCAATGTTTTCAGTCAAGACCTTTATTGCTCTGTCCATTCCTGACTGAACAAACTTCTTTATTTCATCGTCGATTAATATCTGTGTAGTTTCGCTGTAATTTTTATGTTCGTGCAATTCTTTTCCAAGGAATACTTCTTCCTGTTTATTACCATAAGTAATCGGACCGAGCTTTTCGCTCATACCGAATTCACATACCATTTTTCTTGCGAGGGAGGTAGCTCTTTCAATGTCGTTACTCGCACCTGTAGTATATTCATTGAAAACAAGCTTCTCAGCAGCACGACCGCCCATAGCATAGGATATCATTGCTTCAAGATATTCTTTCGAGTATGTATGCTTCTCGTCTATCGGGAGATAAGTGGTTACACCGAGTGCTCTTCCGCGTGGAATAATAGTTACTTTATGAACAGGGTCAGCTTCAGGAGTGTACTTAGCAACAAGAACGTGACCTGCTTCATGATATGCCGTTGTCTTCTTTTCCTTTTCAGAGATTATGAGACTTCTTCTTTCTGTACCCATCATTACTTTGTCCTTAGCATTCTCGAGGTCCTTCATTGTAACTGCATCGGAATTTCTTCGGGCAGCAAGCAGAGCGGCTTCATTTACGAGATTCGCAAGGTCAGCACCAGAGAACCCCGGAGTGCCTTTAGCGATAGTGTCAATCTTGATATCATTAGCAAGAGGAATATTTCTTGTGTGAACTTTAAGAATACCTTCGCGCCCTTTAACGTCGGGTCTATCGACAACAACCTGTCTGTCAAACCTACCCGGTCTGAGCAAAGCGGGGTCGAGAATGTCGGGTCTGTTAGTAGCGGCGATAATTATAACACCACTATTTTGTTCAAAACCATCCATTTCAATTAGAAGCTGGTTAAGGGTTTGTTCGCGTTCATCATGTCCGCCACCGACTCCTGCGCCTCTATGACGACCGACGGCATCAATTTCATCTATAAAAATTATACAAGGTGCATTCTTTTTTCCCTGGTCGAATAGGTCTCTGACACGTGACGCACCAACACCGACAAACATTTCAACAAAGTCAGCACCACTGATTGAAAAGAAGGGGACACCAGCTTCACCTGCAACAGCCCGCGCAAGGAGAGTTTTACCCGTTCCCGGAGGACCGAGTAATAGAACACCGCGCGGAATCTTACCGCCAAGCTTCTGGAATTTACCCGGACTTTTTAAGAACTCGATTATTTCGGAAAGCTCCTGTTTTGCTTCATCTGCGCCAGCAACATCTGCAAAAGTAACTTTCATTTGAGTACCCGTCAACATTTTTGCTTTAGACTTCCCGAAAGAGAAAATACCTTTTGTACCGCCTCCTCCGCCATTCTGCATACGCCTCATCAGAATAATCCAAAATGCGATGATAAGAATCCACGGTAAAGCACTAAGCAGGGGAGTAAGCCAGCCGCCGTCGTCCTTTTCAAAAGAATACGTTTGGATATTATCTTTCCAGGTTTTGATTACAGCTTCATCAGTATTTGTGTACGGAAGATAAAGAGAAATCCTGTCAACGGTAAGCTGTTTGCCGCTTATGGTTAAAGTTTCGGGAGCTTTAAGTTTACCGATAAACTCATAATTATTTTCTGCTTTCTTAATAACAGCAGATTCAATTTTCTGTTCGGTTAGTAATTTTTGGTACTGGTCGAAAGTAACTTCATTGGTTTTCGGATCGCTGCTTTTTGTATAAATCATAATCAGGAAAAAGCCGACAAGAATAGCCGACCAGCCAAGTACAATTTTAAACACTCTGTTCCAGTTAAAATCTTCGTTTTTATTATCTTTATTCGTTTGTGCCATTCGTTAAAATTTAATATTTATAACACATAAATTCCTTTTAAATTCCTGTATTTCTGGGCAAAATCGAGGCCATAACCCACAACGAACTTATTCTCAATTTCAAAACCGAGGTAATCAATTTTGAAGTTAAATTTAGGTGTACCTTTTTTAATCAACAGACTCGCAATCTTTACGGATTCAGGTTTTTGAGATTTGATGGTTTTAAGTATAAAATCCATAGAAAGTCCTGAATCAATTATATCTTCAACGATAATAACATCTCTGCCTTTAAGTTCACAATTTAGTTCTTTAAGAGTCTTGACCTGCCCTGAAGAAATCTTGCTATCGCCATAGCTGGAAAGTTTAAGAAAATCAATTTCACAATTAACTTTAATTTCTCTGATAAGGTCTGACATAAAAAGGAAAGCACCGTTAAGAACACCGATGAAAATTGGTATCTTATGTTCATAATCCTTATTAATCTTAGCAGCGAGCTGTTTAACTCGTTTAGAAATCTGAATAGGTGTTATGTAAATATGAAGTTTTGTCTTTTCCATAGCAACAAAATTTATTTATTGTAAGTTACTGTTTTAATAAACAATAATAAAGGAATATTTAAAAAAGAAAACCCACATACAAACCTGCATGCGGGATTCGTGAAACTTTAAAATATAAAGTAAAGAACTTATTATGTATTTTCTTCTTCTACTATTCTCTTGGATTTTCTGATAGCGCGTTCTTTGTTCATTTTCTTATCGACGGAAGGCTTGACAAAAAACTGTCTTCTTCTGAATTCTTTGAGTATCCCGGCTTTTTCATATTTCTTCTTGAATCTTTTAAGAGCTTTGTCAAGAGACTCTGTATCCTGAATAATTACTTTAATCAAATGTAACCTCTATTGTTTAAAATTTGGAAAGAATAAATATAATATTTTTAAGGATATTAATCAATTATGAAATAAATCCCCTTAATGATTTTTTCATTTTGAAGAATGAGGGTACCAAAAGAATAGAACACAGATTTACGCTGATAAACGGATTTACGCAGATTTTTTAAATATATGCATTATATTGTTATGCAAGGCGTAATTGGGAAGAATTACAAATTGTACTTGATTTTAATGAAATAAATATGTAAATTGCTGAAAGAAATTTTATATGCACATAATACCAAAATATGAAGCATACAGACTACAGTTCTCAGGAATAGTCCCTCAAAACACCATTTCGAAAAAAGAATCACAAAAATAGCGCATTAGTGGCGCACTTATGGCGCACATTTGGCGCACTTATCACCTGATTTCTACCTATCTACTACGCACTTACTAGCCGAAAACACCGAGAAATTGAAGGTTATTTATTATTAAAAACAAGCATAGCTGTAAAGAGATTTTACAGGAATTTACGAGATTTGCGATGAAAAAATATAGCGAGGGGACTATGATATGCGGGAAAGTGGATTTTAGGAATGATTTATTTTTAAAGATTTTTTAATTATAGGCGGGAAAACAGTTGATACGAAGAGGATGATTATGGTGAAAAGATTGCCAAAGGACTCATACGTAAAGATGAAAATAACAGATATCGCCGGCAGGACTGTCTTTTGGGTTATATACGACATGCTCCTTTACTCAGGCTTGCACAGATTCAAAATAACAGACTTCGCCAGACTCAGTCTCTCAAGCGGCGTTTATTTTTACCGTCTCGAAGCCCGCGAAAAAAACAACGGCAAAACATACCTCACACCTTCACGCAAAATGCTCTACATAAAATAATGTTTCCCTTTCCACTTATCGGTATCCCGTCCCTGATTCATTCTCCAAAACTATATTCATATTTCCATATTTTTTAAATCTCGTTGTTATTACATTATCAGCAAATAACAATTGTGAAAAATATCTTTCTCATATTCACCGTCGTCTTTCAAATCATGCTCTCTTCCGCATGCTTTTCCCAGTGGTTTTCACAGCCGCTGCCCGTGAACGGGCAGGTTAATGACCTTAAATTTTTCAATGTAAACACTGGATTGATTTCTATGAATCCTGCAATAACACTTAGAACAACAAATGGAGGGTATAACTGGACAATTATTTTACCAGGTCAATATGTAGGTAATTTTGAAATTATTGATACATGTATAGTTTATGCAAATGGGATGAGTGCAAGTGGATATGGTATGCTATTAAGAACGTACGACCTTGGTATTTCGTGGGATAGTCTGCCATTAGCAGGTTCATGGACTGTAAACGGAATCTCATTCGTAAATAAAGACACCGGCTGGGTAGGCGGCACTGCGGGCGGTTTGCCTTTTCTATGGCGGACTACGAATGCAGGAGTCACATGGACAGTTCAATCAGACGATGCAGGGTTTGGAAAAGTCTTCTTCCTGAAACAAAAAGTTAACGGGGAGTATATCGGATGGTCGCAATATTCAGATGTTGCAACATACAAAACCACTAATAGCGGTGTTAATTGGTTTCAGATACAGAATGCAGGTTATGTTAATCAGATATATTTTATGAACGAAAATACAGGGTGGGCATCAGTAGGTAATAGTTCAAAGAAAACAACTAACGGAGGTTTGAATTGGAACACATACCTTATGCCATCAAACCTCAATATAGGTAATAATTTTTTAACAATGTTTAAAGTCATAAATCAAGATACAATTTACGGAGTCGGGGGAAACAGAGATTTTGGAAATTTTTCAAGGGGTATAGTATGGATATCAACTAATGGAGGTGTAAATTGGGGATTTCAGCAACCAGATACAAGTATTCATAGGGGAACTTATGGTGGAATTGACTTCATAAACAAAGATACAGGCTGGTGTGATTGGATCCGCACCAACAACGGCGGCGGACCCGTAATATACCCCACGTACATTGACAGCAATTCAGCAGTGATTCCGTCAGATTATGTACTGAAACAAAATTATCCCAATCCCTTCAATCCTTCAACAACAATAGAATTCTCACTGCCAAAGGACTCATACGTTAAAATGAAAATAACAGATATCACCGGAAGGACTGTCTTCCGGGTTATCTACGATATGCTCCTTTACTCCGGATTGCACAGGTTCAAAATAACAGACTTCTCCCGTCTCAGCCTCCCAAGCGGCGTCTATTTCTACCGTCTCGAAGCCCGCGAAAAAAACAACGGCAAAACATACTTCACCCCTCCACGCAAAATGCTCTACATAAAATAGTAAGCGTTCTAAAAAGTGTGTAAATAAAAGGGAATAAAAAGTAAAGCAAAATGATATAGAATACCTTAAATGGCAGTGTTTAAAAGGGTATTAATAAGAAGTGTTTTACTATGATTTTCTTATAATGAATCAAAAAAAGGTATTGTATTCAAAAAGTTCTTTCGTTTTGTGCCCCCCTTTTTTGTGGTCTTTATGCGGCTATTGGGGTTCGGATGCGTTAAATTTTAAGTTCAGATGTGTTATACTTATAATAAGATTTTAATTAACGATGATATTATATATTTTATTTGTGTAATAATATTGATTAATTTATTCGATAGATTATGAAGCATCAAAAGACTGTTTCCCGCATCCTTGATGGATTAATATTGCTTGTATTTGTTCTTTTCTTTTCGTCCGCCGGATTTCAGGATAGAAACACTTCCGGCTGGTACCAGCAGTGGTTTCCGAATTTGAACGGAAGCAATATTAAGGATATTACATTTCTTGATAGTTTGACGGGTTTTGCAGTGACTAATTCAAATTCACTGCTTCAGGAATATATACTAAGAACTACAAACGGTGGTGATAATTGGTATATCAACTACACATTTACGACTCCAAATTCCAATTATTCATTCTTAAGGGTTATTAAAGTAGATTCAAATATAGTATATGCATTTAGCTGGACTGAAATGTTTAAGACTACTAATAAAGGAGATAATTGGGAAATACAAGTAAATAACTCCGGCTGTGGTGACTTTGCTGTAATAAACAAAGATACAATGTTAGCTGTTAGTAGTAGCGGCTTTGGCGGCGGTGTTTATCGTTCCACCAACGGCGGTATAAGCTGGCAGTATATCTGGACAAATGGGACAAGTGGAAATCCTGACAAGATTTATATGTATGATAAGAATATGGGATTTTCGTGTGTTGTCTCATCAATTTCACATTTTAGAAAAACTACAAATGGAGGATTCAATTGGTTTGAGATTAATCCTTCAGATGCTTTTTTAGACATAAAATTTGTAGATACACTAACCGGTTGGAAAGGTTCAAATAGTATACAGAAAACAACCGATGGTGGATTGACGTGGTTTTTACAAACAAAACCAAATGTATCATCCTTTATTGTTCGATCAATATCAATAATTAATAAGGACACCGTTTGGTTGGGAGGAACAGCATTTGTAGGCATTGGAAGTACTTATTATGGTGTTTTATGTAAAACAACCAACGGCGGAACGAACTGGGGTTATCAGATACCAAATATGGCGGTAGATTCCGGAAGGTATAGAAATGTTAATTTTATTAACACTAATAATGGTTGGGCTTATATAAATCAAGCAGGATTTAATGATGGAATACACACAAAAGTTGGAGGCAATGACACAACAATTTATACAGGAATAAATAATAATAACAGTACCTTATTATCCGACTATCAATTAATTCAGAACTACCCTAATCCGTTTAATTCGAGAACGGTTATTCGTTATATTGTGACTGGATCCCCGATAAGATCACTCGGGGATGTCTATGTAAAAGAATGTCAAGAGAAAAATAGTATACCTGTAACGATAGTTAATACCCCGTTCTGACATTCGGTCGAACTTCCATTATATTGCTAAACACTTTCAGAGAGAGATTT
>JBAYUG010000014.1:0-47812 GCA_041675325.1 Kapaibacterium sp. (SeqCode) | reverse complement strand
TAATCAAAGTTACTTCTCAAGGCACCATGATTCTCTCATCTCCTTAGCCAAAATTGAGTATTCCTGTATTACAAAATTAATCCTTTCTTTATTTCCTAAAAACCGATTTATTTAACATACGAGGCACGAAGGGCACTAAGAACAAGATATTTTTTGTTGCTAAGAGCAAGAGATTTATCTCACGCTGGAAGCTCGAGTTTAACTAAATTCGTAGATCCCATGTAGGAACATCATGGGATGTCAAGAAAAGTTAGTGTGGGGTAATATCGCGTTTGGTTTCAAAGAAAGCTTTTAGCAGAATGCCACATTCAGCATCGAGTATTCCGCCGTACACGTTTACGGAGTGGTTCAGGTATGGGTTGTTTGTGATGTTCAGCACTGAGCCGCATGCTCCTGTTTTGTTGTCGTAGGCACCGAAGTACAGGTTGTCGAGTTTTGAGAGGACTATCGCTCCTGCGCACATGGAACAAGGCTCGAGCGTTACGTACATTGAACATCCTTCAAGGACTTTGCTTTCGAGTGATGCGAATGCCGATGTCAGAGCCATCATTTCAGCGTGGGCGGTGGAATCGTTCAGAGATTCTATGCGGTTGAAGGATTTTGCAATGATTTTCTTTTCAAACACGATTATACACCCGACCGGCACTTCGCCCATGTCATAAGCTTTTTCAGCTTCTTTCAGTGCAATTTTCATCCAGACGGAATGCTCTTCTGTCATCCCGTAACTTCTGTTTTAAATTCCTGGTCGAGCAATTTCTGTCTGCGTTTCATTATTTCTGAAAGTGAAAAGAAACTGTATCCTTTGCGTTTCAGCTTGAAGCTTTCGTTTCTGAACACCTGCATGTCTTCGTTGTTAAAGTTTACAAGGTAAACGATGCTTCTTGCGCCCTTCTGACTCCTTTGTATTATGTCGCTGAAGAATGCTTTAATCTTCTTTTCGCTGTCGTCCTCTGTTTCAAACTTCACGAGTATTGTATCTTTGTATGCTTTTAAATTATACCTTGCAAATTCCGTAAGCAGGTCGGTTTCGTAAGGATTTATTTTCTTCGGGTTGAGAAGTATTACGGCTGCTGCTTTATCGTATTCGTAACACATTGACCTTACCTTCGAACGCCAGACCTTTGAGGGCATTTCAGACTTGAACTCAGCGAGCAAATCATCCTCAGTGCCTATATCCGCGAAGATAACGTAATCACGCTTCGAATCGAGCACGACTGTCTGAGCGTCTATTCTCGAGACGATATCGGGAAGCACTACGGAAAATTTATCGGGCAGCGACAAAAGTTTTTCCAGGTCGGGTATTGAGTTATCCTCCACTTTGTTGATTATCAGACAGATATCAGCAGACTCGCGTTTTATGTTATCAGAAAATACAAGGCTTACTTTGCCGATGGTTTTACGGGAAGAATCTTTTTTGTTGTAGATATTTATAAGAAGATTTCTCGACCTGGGGTCCTCGGTTCCGATGCAGTCAAAGTCCAGTTCGTACAAAGAATTTTTTAACGCAAGATTGAACTCGGATGATGAGACGTCTTTAGGGATTGTTATTTCGCGCGAGAACCATAAAACCTCATTGATGGTGAGTTTAGGGGGTTTCTTATTTTTATCCTGCTTTCCTTTTGTCTGCTTTTCAGTTGGTGAATTATCGGTTAAATCTTTCACCCATTCTTTTCGGATTGCAAACAAGGAAGCTATGGAATCTATCTTCAGAGGTATGATTCTTTTTAGCTCATCAGGCGAAAGGACTGTAACGGAAAGAGTATTAGCGTCCTGAACAACTGATTTTTCCTCCGGCAGGTTTAACCTGTAGAATACAAAGAGGACTAAAAACAGAAGTGCAAGGAAACCCAGCAATAACAGTTTGTTTTTGTTCGTGTTTATTTCAGAAAACTTCATCGTTGATTTATTCTAATTCTTTTAAAACTTCTTCCTTAATATTACTCAATATTTCGGAATATTGTTTCGTTTTTTCAGAGAAGATCACCTGTTTTATATCGTCAACATACGTCTCTTTTCTCGCACCGACAAGGACGCAATCCACGCCCGGTACTGAGTTTATTACCAGTACCGCTTTCTGTGAGAGCGTGAGCTGCCTGAATTCCTTTTCAATGTGTTTATCGATTATTGAATGAAAATGTTTTGAGCGCACGTCTGCTTTTTCCTTGTAGTGGTTTGTAATAAGGTTCAGAACTTTGAAAACAAACTTCACGTATTTATCGAATCTACCTGTAAAATGCTCATCTTTAACTTTTTCCTCGAAGAAGTCCATCAGTGCATGCAGTCTGTACGAGAATGAAAATTCGATGTAGTCGTTCAGGTGTTCAATCGACCCGAAACGCTCCCAGTTTTTTTTGAGCATTTCGCTGAAGTTAAGGTTTGATTTCAGGATTATAAAATCTTCTGGTTCAAGGAAAAGATTGGCTTCAGCTCCCGTAAGAAAATCATCTTCCATCGAAGCAATAACCTCAAGATATTTTAATAATTCCTCCCTGTTGAAAGATTCGGCGCTGAAGTCAGCAAGACGAATGAGTCCGGTTTCAGTAATGGCATTAAGCGGTCGGTTTACGATAACAGTAATACCGTGCTCGTTGGCGAATTCAAGTACAGTCTTTGTATTCCGCTCCTGGTTCTTTTCGAAGTACGCGCCCGACTCTACAAGGTTAAAAGGAAGTTGTATAATTTTGAAATGATGACTGTCAGATATGTTTACCGCAATTTCATACACCCTTTCGAGTGAGGTAAAGTCAAACATGATACTGCTTTCTGCAAAAGTATTCGATGAGATTCCATAGTATTTTATTTTGCCTTCACTGACTTTTTCCTCGAGAAACTCAAATGCTGTTTTAATGCGATTGTAATAAATTACCGCGGCTTCCTTTTTATCGTATGCGTTTTTACGTGCGTACTTCAGGAAGTATTCGGGATTGTGGAGGAGATACACGTCGATGTATCCTTTATCAGCCTGATCGAGCCTGTAAAGCTGACGGTTAATCTGATCTTCGAGAAAGTCAGGATGTATGCAGTGCCAGAGACCGTTATCGAATTCCACTACTTCGGGAAAAGGAATTCCCTGCTCCTTTTTCTTCAGTGCAAAATTATAGTTGTTGCCCTGCATGTACCCGCCTTTGGTAATAAGAAAGAAATCTTCGCGTTTCATGCTGCCATTTTCAACGAGGTCATTGAGAATGTTACCGATAAGTATCTCGCTCCTGCCGTCGCTGTAGTTAGCGGATGTATCGATGGTTGTGATTCCCGATTCGATTGCTTTCTTCAGAGAATTGAAATGCTCTTCGATGCGGTTATCGATTCTATAGCTTCCGAAACCAATGTTAGTGAAACTTGTCATGATGTATTTTATGAATAAAGTTAGTAATAATTATTGTGGAATAATATTCAAGAAGAGAGTTTTTTATTGGTAAGAGATATACACACGGAAAGAGCGGATTGTTTATGATTGACACTGATAGAGAAAAAATTTCATATTGCTAATAGCATAGAACGCAGGAAAAGGCATACGAACATTGTGGTAAAATCTTTTAAACCAGATTTTTATTCTTAAATTTATCTGTGAGCTCCGTGATTATCTCAGTGGGCTCGGTGAACCAATTCCTAAAAAAATCTTTTCTTTGTTTGTATCTCTTGCTACAAAGGAAAAAGAGTGAAGAAATTGGCTTAAATGGTTAGAAATAAGGGGTTTGGAGTGATTGTTATAAATTGTAAATATCGATTATTTTAGGTATTTTCATAGGTAAAAAGTTATAAAAATCACTGAATAAACGTACAAAATTCTTAAAATTTAACATATATATTTTATGAAATTTTCTATCTCTGCCGAGAAGTTTTTTAATGCTGTAAACAAACTAAACTTTGTAGTCCCCGGGTCTTCACATACAACTTTACCGATTATTACAAATTTATATTTTAAGTTATCGGGAAATAATCTGAGTATGGTTTCGACTGACCTTGAGGCTTTTATTACAACTGATTTGAATGTTGACGGTGAAGAAGACGGCGGTACCGCAGTTCCTGCGAGAAAACTGCTCGAACTCCTTAAGGCAATGATAATAAAGAATGAGTCGGTTGTAGTGGGAGTTCCTTTCAGCAAGGAATCTTTCGGGATTCTGAGCGGAGAAGGATTATTACCTGAAATAAATTTATACTCGATTAAATACGATAAGAACAAAGAAGTGCTTGAATACAAAGGGTCGTTACCCGAGGAAACATTTGAAGGAATAAAGGAAGAGTTCAGGTTGTTCAAGGAAAAAGTCGGCACGATTCCCTCGGAAGAACTTAAGAAGGAATTCAGCAAACTTGAAAAAGCAGTAACGGAGCTCGGAAAGGTTGCCGTTGCTACGTTCACCAAGCTTACAGAAAAGCTGAAGATTAAGTTTGAGTCAAACGATAAATTCAAGATTACGGTAAACTCAAAGAACGGAAAATACTCTTTCTTCGGCGAGCCTATTGAAGATTTTCCTTTGCCGCAGGAGAAGCCTGACATGTCAAGGATTAACATATCAGGGGCGAAGTTCAAGAAGTTTCTGCAGAAAGTAAAACACTCGGTGAAGAATGATGAGATAAGAAGAAATATGGCAGGTGTGTTTATCGACTTAAGAAAGAATGAGTTGAGGTTTGTGGCGACTGACGGGTTCAGACTCGGAAAGGTTATAACGACTGATTTCTCGCATACAAATTCAAAAGATGAAAACTTCATACTCCCGATAAAAACAGTTGACTTACTTCCTAAGATTGTATCTGATTCGAATATTATACTTGAGTTTGACAATGTAATGATAAAGTGCACGATGGATAATTTTCATGTTTATTCAAAACTTATTGACGATACATTCCCGAACTACGAATCTGTAATACCGAAGGATAACGATAAGAAATTACTCATGAGCAGGTACGACCTGATGAGTGCTTTAAGACGTGCTGTGATTTTTACGGATTCGGTAACGAAGAAAATAAAGTTTGAGATAATAGGTGATGAGCTGAAGATTAAATCTGACAACCCTGAAATAGGCGGAGAAGGCGAAGAAATTCTGAAATGCGATTTCAAGACTAACAACGGAGACGAGATAACGGAAGATTTTTCGATTGCGTTCAACGTATCGTATTTGCTTGACTGTCTCTCACAAATTGAAACCGATGAGGTAATGTTCACGTTCAGCGCACCTGCAAAAGCGTCTATTATTTTGCCGGTTGCATCGCTTTCGGAAGACAGCTACATGGAATTAATAATGCCGGTAAGAGTCGGATAGCGGATACAAAAGGTGCTGTTAAATAGTATTAAATTATTAAATTTCAGGAATTACGACGAGCAGCAATTTACATTCAACAAGAGCTTTAACTATATCTACGGCAATAACGGAGAAGGAAAAACCAACGTACTCGAAGCAATTTCCTACATATCTTTCGGCAAGAGCTTTTTAAATTCTTCGGAATCTGACTGCGTTAAATTCAATTCTTCGGGTTTTGATGTTGAGGGCGTTTATGAGAATGATGTACAGACTGAGTACAATGTTTACTTGAATTATGACTCCATCTTAAAGAAGAAAACTTTCCATCTTAATAAGGAAAAGGTCAAAAGGTGGACCAGTGAAATATTCGGAAGGTTTCCAATTGTGTTTTTATCTCCGCACAGCCTTGAGATAACGTACGGGAACCCTTCGGAAAGAAGAAAGTTCTTTGATATACTGTTAGCACAGACGAGCAGAGTTTATTTCGATTTTCTTTCGAGCTATGTGAGGATACTTAAGCAGAAGAATGCACTGCTAAAGAACCAGTTAAACGGGAATGCAATATCCGCTAATGAATTCAGGACTTTGCTGAACTCAATAAACGAGAAGATGGCTGATTACTCGGGTGAGATATTAAGGAGAAGGTTTGACCTGCTGAAAAAGTTCAGCGAGTATTTTAACAGGAGTTTCTCATTCTTAATCGATAAAGACGACGAGCCCGGAATAAAGTACGTTAGCAGTTATTTGGATGCTGACAGATTTTCAACGGATGGGAATGCAGAAGTAAAGATTGATGAGCTGAAGAAAATATTCCTTATGAATCTTGATACGAGGATGAACGAGGAAGTTGCGAGAGGGGTGTCGGTAACAGGGATACACAAAGACGATTACCTTTTCAGTCTAAGCAAGAAAGTTAACGGGAAAGAGAAAAGAAACTTTGAGCTGAAGAATTTTGCGTCGCAGGGAGAGCATAAAACTTTTGTGATAGCGCTGAAACTGGCAGAGTATCATTTTCTAAAGGACAATCTGGAGAACCCTCCTGTTCTTCTGCTGGACGACCTGCTTTCAGAGCTTGATTCTACGAGGGTTTCAAAGATTGTGTCACATTTAAAAGAATATGGACAGATATTCCTGACGACAACGAGCACGGACTATGCGGACGACCTGAAAGATTTTTACGGTAATGATGAGATAGAATACTTTCAAATAGAAAACGGAAGAGTAATTGACAGGTAAAAGGATAAATACAAGATTAAGAGACAATAAGGTTTCATGCCTCGCGGACGAGATTAACAACATCAGCGAAGTGCTCGGAGTGAGGGACAGAGAGAATGAGCTGAGGATATTTAATGTATGGAAAGAATGCGTAGGGGAAACGATTTCAAAATTCGCAACTCCTTCAGGAATAAAGAATAACAAACTTTTAGTCAGCGTCGAGAATCCCGTGTGGAGGTTTGAGTTAAGCAACCGAAAGGAAGAGATAATAAAGAAATTAAACTCAGAGCTTCAGGGAATAAAGAGCAAGACTATTATAAAAGAAATTGTATTCGTATAAAAAATTAAATACTGAAATTATATAACATGGCAAAGAACAATAATAACAACGACAACCAGTCCTACACAGAAAAAGATATACAGGTTCTGAAAGGACTCGAGCATGTAAGAAAGAGACCTGCAATGTACATCGGAGACATTTCATCTAGGGGTCTCCACCATCTTGCATACGAGGTTGTAGATAACGCGATTGACGAGGCACTCGGCGGCTACTGCGACAAGATTATACTCACGATTAACAAGGAAGGCTCGGTAACCGTTGAAGACAACGGAAGAGGCATACCCACGGGTAAGCATCCGACTGAAAAGATTTCGACGCTTGAGGTAGTAATGACACAGCTAAACGCAGGAGGAAAGTTTAACAGGGATACATACAAAGTATCGGGCGGACTTCATGGAGTCGGAGTCTCGGTTGTAAATGCTCTCAGCGAATACCTTGAGGTTGAGGTTTACAGAGAAGGAAAAATATTTTATCAGAAATATGTAAGAGGAGTTGCTGATAAACCCGTTAAAGAAACCGGTAAGGTAAAACAAAAAACGGGCACCAGAGTTACATTCATGCCCGACAAAGAGATTTTCAAGAATACTGTGTTTAAGTACGAAACGCTAGAAAACAGGTTAAGAGAGCTTGCTTATCTTAACAAGGACCTTCTGATAATTATGAAGGATGAAAGAACAGGAAAGGCCGATGAATTCAGGTTTAAGGGCGGGCTTGTTGATTTTGTAAAATATCTCGATGAAGGAGAAAAATTAATAACATCGAAACCTATATTTATTTCAGGTGAAAAAGAGAACATACTACTGGAGATAGCATTTCAATACAATGATTCTTACAGCGATGATATTCTTTCCTTTGTTAATAACATAAATACTATTGAAGGCGGGACGCATCTTGAAGGATTTAAAACCGCCCTAACAAGAACACTGAACAACTACGGATTAAAGAACGGAATAATAAAGAACGAGAAGCTCACGCTGACAGGCGATGATTTCAGGGAAGGACTTACATGCGTTATAAGTGCAAAGGTGCCCGAGCCTCAGTTTGAGGGCCAGACAAAGACGAAGCTCGGCAACAGCGAGGTGAAAGGAATAGTGCAATCCATAACGGGCGAACAGCTTAACGAATACCTTGAAACGAATCCATCGGTTGCAAAAAAGATTCTGGAGAAATGCGTAAGAGCAGCCGAAGCAAGAGAAGCCGCAAGACATGCACGCGAACTCGCGAGAAGAAAGAATGCACTTGAAATATCAGGACTGCCTGGAAAGCTTGCTGACTGTTCGCTTACAGACCCTGCGCTATGCGAGCTGTATCTTGTTGAGGGAGATTCGGCGGGAGGTTCTGCAAAACAGGGACGCGACAGAAGATTTCAGGCGATACTTCCTTTGAAGGGAAAGATACTAAACGTTGAGAAAGCAAGAAAGAATAAGATATATGAGAATGAGGAAATACGTTCAATGATTACCGCAATAGGCGCGGGCATAGGCGATTCGGAAGAGTATAACGAAAATAAGGTAAGATACGATAAAATAATTCTAATGTGCGATGCCGACGTTGACGGCTCACACATCAGAACACTTTTACTTACATTCTTCTACAGACACATGAAGCCGATTATTGACACGGGGAAATTATACATAGCTCAACCTCCCTTATTCAAGATAAAGAAGGGAAAGACAGAAATGTACGCTTACGATATGGATGAAAGAGACGATATGCTGAAAGCACTGAAAGTCGATAAGAAATCAGTTGTTGTTGACGGAGAAGAAGCGGGAACAGGCGAAGGAGGTTCTAAGGTTCACATATCAAGGTTTAAAGGTCTCGGCGAAATGAATCCCGATCAGCTTTGGGCAACTACGATGAATCCTGAAACAAGAACAATACTTCAGGTTACGAGTGAGAATGCATCAGCGGCTGACAAGATGTTCAGAATACTAATGGGCGAGGAAGTCGAACCAAGAAGAAAATTTATTGAAGAGAACGCAAAATACGCAAACATAGACGCGTAGGAGAACAAAAATGAAAAAACACATAAAGACAACAAGTGCAGCATTATTTGTTTTACTGTTAGTGATAACGGGAACAGGTTTTTCGCAGGATGGAGGCACGGTATCTTTCGCAAAGCAAAACAAATCAAAACATTATACGTCATTTGCACTCGGGATGGGTGCGGCTTACGGCAACAATAAATCGCTTAACACATTCATCGGCTATGAGCTGCCCGGCTACAACAACGTTGCTGACAGCAGAAAGCTGAAAGATTTTAAGACGGGGTTTGAGTTTTTTGGAATTGTTGAAAGACAAGTCGCTTCAAAGATTGCAGTAAAACTTGATTACAGCTATTTTCTGAAAAGCAATAAGGTCGATGACTATCCGAATCAATCATTTGATTATTCAAATCATCAGATATTACTGGGTGCGAATTACTTAATCCCGGGTGAATATTATTTCCTGAAATTCGGATTATCGGCTGGTCCTGTTTTTTCAAGCCTTGACTCGAAATCATACACAAGCAACTCAGGCATCTTTACTTCAACCGGTTTACTTGCAAAAGCAGAAGGTTCATTTTCAGTTCAAATGGGAAGCAGTTTAGCAGGATACATAAGCTGTTATGTCGGCAATGTGTTTTCAGGAAACCTTAAAGACGGCAACGGCAAAGAGATTAAGAATGCAGCGGGTGAAACTGTTAATCTAAGCAGTTTCATGTTCGGCGTTAGACTCGGAATTGAATTTTATATATTTTAAACATGGATAAAATTCTAGAGGGGATATTATACGGTATAATTCAGGGACTCACGGAATTTATTCCAATCAGCAGTACTGCGCATATAAGGGTTGTGCCAGCTTTACTTGGATGGGAAGACCCGGGTGCGGCATACACAGCCGTAATACAGATAGGCACACTGATTGCGACGCTTGTTTACTTTAGAAATGATATAGCAGAATTAATAAAAGGGTTTTTTAACGCGCTTAAAACAAGAAACTTTTCTGACCCATACGCAAGGCTATCTATACTTATCATCGTAGGAACAATACCGATATCGATTTTTGGTTTAACGCTAAAGAAATACATTGAAGGAGATTTCAGAGGTCTTTATATAATCTCAGCATCGCTAATTTTACTCGCGATACTTCTTTACATAGCTGAAAAGGTTGCTGACCACAGAAAAGATTTAAAAGAAATAACCGTGAGGGACGGGCTTATTATCGGGTTTGCGCAGGCGGTTGCGCTCATTCCCGGAAGTTCAAGAAGCGGCGTCACGATTACAGCAGGGCTTTTCTGCGGGCTTAAGAGAGAGACAGCAGCAAGGTATTCATTCCTGCTCAGCATTCCTGCAATTGCTTTAAGCGGAGTCTATGAGCTTTACAGCGAAAGAGCAGAACTGCTTCACGAGAATGTAATAGGTTTATTGCTCTCCACAATTGTATCTGGAATTGTCGGTTATTTGTCGATAGCATTTTTAATCAATTATCTGAAAACGAGGAGCAATCTGGTATTCATAATTTATCGGATTGTATTGGGTGTGATTATTCTAGTACTGCTTTATGCGGGGGTGCTTAAAAACGTATAAAGCTATACGGCAATCGAGAGTGCGTGAATAGCTTGAAGTAACGGAGTTTTTATTTTCTGTATCTCTGCAAGCTTAAGCAATTCACGAGTAAAATAAGGTGTTTCGAGTACCTTATTCTTGAGCCTGTCCTGAAAAGAAGAGGTTTTAAATGCACCCAGCTTTTTAGAATCTTCGATTACTTTTCTGTAAGCCATATCTCCAAACCGTATTCCCTGTGATTCAGCAATTAGTTTTATTTCTCCGTAAAGTTTTTCTATAAGGTCTTCGGTTTGTCTGAACCTGAAAAGCTTATCAACAGTCACACTGCTTATACCCGTTAATGAATTAAAGATTGCATTCCATGCAAACTTAATCCAGATTTCTTCTTTTATATTATTGACAATTCTTACGTCAATACCTGATTCTTTAAGAATAGCATACAGGTTTTTTATCCTGCCGCTGAGCCTTCCGTTCATTTCGCCAATCTGAATAAACCCAAGTGATGAATGACGGATAATATATTTGTCATCCATTTCAACGCCTATTTTACAGATTGACTGCAGAGTTCTTTTAGACCCAAATGACTTTGTTAATAATCTGTGGTTATAGATACCGTTTTGAAGAGATATAATTTGCGAACTCTTTTTAATAACTTTTTTAATCTGAGGAACAAGAGATGCCGTATCTTTAGACTTTGTGCAGAGGAATATGTAATCGAATTTCCTTTTGAAGGAAACAATGTTGTCAGATAATATCGGACTGAATGACAATTCATAACCTTTATAACTTTTGAGGAATAATCTGTTTGATTTGAAGTGTTTGAGAGTGTCCCCTCTTGACAGGAAACATACATTAAGATTTTTATTCAATGCAAGAAGCGTCCCGAAATAGCCTCCCACTGCGCCGAGTCCGGCAACGAGAATATTTAATTTTTCAGATGGCAACTTACATGCTCATTAATTTCTCAACGAGAGGCACTGTTCCAACCGTAGCCTTTTCAGTTATGAACTCAAGGTTTTTATGATAACTGTTTATATCAGGTTTATTGGGGTCGATTATGTATTTTAATGCATCTCGTTTTACATAATCAATAAGGCTTGCGGCAGGATATACAACAAGAGAAGTACCGACAACGATGAAGATATCGGCTGTTTCCGCAACAATGGCAGCATCGGTAATAAGAGGCACGGGCTCTCCGAACCAAACTATATTCGGTCTCAGTTGTCCGCCCTTTTCGCATATATCACCCGGATTAATATCAGCATAGCCGATATCATAGACATTATACGGAGGCAAAGTACTCTTTGCTTTTGTAAGCTCTCCATGAAGATGCAGAATATTCTTCGAGCCTGCACGTTCATGAAGATTATCTACATTTTGCGTTATGACAGAGACATCATATTTTTCCTGAAGTTTTGCGATGGCAAAGTGTGCTGCATTAGGCTGAACGTTTTCGAGCTGTCTGCGCCGTTCATTGTAGAAACGAAGTACAACCTCCGGGTCTTTTTTCCAGCCCTGAGGAGAGGCAACTTCATAGACATCATGACCTTCCCACAGACCTCCTGAATCGCGGAATGTGGACAATCCGCTTTCGGCGCTTACACCTGCACCTGTAAGTACAATAATTTTCTTCAAAGACATTTAGATTTGAGATAAAACTGCTTGAATTTTATCGTTAAGTTTCTCTGACAATTCTTTTAGCTTTGGATTGTCTGACACCTGAGCAATCACCATAGGATTGAACACAGAGATTTTAACCTTGCCGTCCTTTTCGTGAACGACCACGTTACACGGCATGAGCAAACCGATTGTATCTTCGACGCTCAGTGCCTCATAAGCAAAAGGAGGATTGCATGCTCCGAGAATAATGTATTTATCGAAGTCAACATTGAGCTTTTTCTTTAATGTGTCTTTTACGTCAATCGTAGTAAGAACACCGAAGCCGTTTTCTTTAAGAACTTCGGTAGCTTTTTCAATTGCTGCTTCGTATGATAGATTTGTTTCTTTTGTATAACCGTAGTTCATATTATTTTGTTTTAAGATTATTGTTGATAGCGAATAATTATACGAAATGTGAATGTTATATTAAATGGAATTATTTGCAGATTTACATGATTGCTGCATACCAAACCAGCATATTATCTAACTATGGCACACTAATCAAATTGATTTATTATGATAACTGCAGATTCGAGAATTGAAAGAAGATATGTATCTCAAACATATATTACAAATTTGATTATAATAATTCACCTACTGATATTTCAATCAGAATAAATAAGGATATTTCCTAACAGGTCTTTTCTTAAAAAAAGAGAGATTATATTCTATGGTACACGCGTCCACGAATCAGTCGCAAAGAACTCACCTTCCTGCTCAAGCAGAACCAGTACATCATTTGAATCAATTCGTATTTTCAAACTGCCGCTTTGCATAATAGAACCTTTTGGAACATCAGCCCATTTTACCGTGATGATATTTCCATTGATAACGCCGTGAGCAACATTTGACCATGAGGGTGAAGTAGCATTCTCTTCACCGTACCATAGGATTTCATTTCCCAGCTGTCTGATATAATATTTTCCTCCGCCTCCTTCGAAAGCACCATCAAGAATGTAGGAATTTTGATTTACTTTATCATCCTGCGAATATGAAATGACAGGAAGTGAAATTACAAATAAAACAATTAAGATCACGAATTTCTTCATACTAATTTCTCCTTGTAAATTGATTTTTAATAATCATTAAAGTTTGTAAATATTATTTTAATAAAATAAATTTCTTTGTATCAGAAAAATTTCCTGCATTTAATTTATAAAAATAAATTCTGCTTTTTATTTTCAGGGTGCAAACTATAAACATTTTCGAGATAACTGTATTGTTTGAAGATGTTGATTTTGGATTAAGTAGTTTGAATCGCTTTGGAAAGTGTTTTTGAGGAAATCCTACTATATAAATAGAATCAAGCATAAATTATTAACCAGAGTTTCTAATCCATTTGTTTTTTGTCTGGGTAGTATAAATAATGTAATGCTAAATTTAATTATAATCAATAGCAGAAATTCTTCTCTTTTACTCTGTTTTCCTGTACCGCCAGACAGCAAGGGACATCAAAGCGATTCCGTAAACAACGAAGAAATAAAAGGCAGGGAGCACGTCTTTTAAACCGGAGCCTTTTAGCATTATCATTCTCATCGCACTATTAAACCGCGCGACAGGATTAAAGAATGCTATGGTCTGTGCCCATTGTGGCATGCTTTCGACGGGTGTGAATACTCCGCCCATGAGAATAAATAGGATAAGGAAGAACCATGCAATAAACATTGCCTGCTGCTGTGTATCTGTGAGGGTTGATATAAGAAGCCCCATGCCGAGAACTACTACAAGATAGACTGATGCAAGCATGAAGATCACAAGCGGATTCCCGAGAAGAGGTATTTTAAAAATAAGAATACCAAGAATTAACCCGAATAAAAGCTCTCCCATACCAATAATCCAGAAAGGCAGAAGCTTACCAATGATAAACTGATATTTTTTAATGGGTGTAACATTCAGCTGCTCTATAGTTCCGATTTCCTTTTCCTTAACTACGTTCATGCCTGAAAGAAATGCGCCTATCATAGTAACAAGAACAACGAGTATTCCGGGAACCATGTAGGTTTTGTAATCAAGTTCAGGGTTATACCAGTTTGCATAATTTACATTAATAACGGGAATGGGATCAGCTTTGACATAGGACTCTAAACCCTTATCTATGTTGAACTGTCGGATGATGTTTGAGGCATAGTTATTAATTATTCCTGCGGCAGACCCGTCCTCAGCATTTATTATAAGCTGTATTTCGGATAAACCCGCAGACCTGAAGTTCTTCTCGAAATCTTTTGGTATATGAATAATTAATTTCGACTGATTCCTTTTAAAACTCTCCTCTGAATTTTCAACGGAAAATGACACATTGTTTAAAACGAAATAATTAGACGCCGTAAACTTTGAAATTAACTCACGTGAGAAATGAGACTGGTCAAAATCAACAACGTTGAACTTAATGTTCTTAATCTCGTAAGTAGCTGCATTTGAAAGTATGAGAAGCTGAATAATGGGCAGGAAAAAAATCAATGGTATCATTGCTTTATTCCTGAATATCTGCAGAAATTCTTTTCTTAGTATTATAAGTATTGTTCTCATTTACTCAAGCCTGATTTTAAATCTTTTAATGCTCAATAAAATAAAGAACAACGTCATTCCTGCAAGGACAAGGGTTTCGACATAGATATAATCAAATGTAATTCCCTTCAGCATGATACCTCTCACTATTATGATAAACCATTTTGCTGGTATTATATTACTTATTATCTGCAAAGGCAGAGGCATATTTTCAATCGGAAAGATATAGCCTGAAAGAATTATAGTCGGCAGCATTAAAGCAGAAAGAGAAATCATTAAAGCGGTTTGCTGATTATTGCTGACTGTTGAAATCAATATTCCGAGCGACAATGAGGTAATAAGAAACAATATACTTTCGAGAACAAGCAGAGCAAAACTGCCCTCAATAGGAACAAGAAAAACATATTTTGCAAGAACGATAACGACAATATAATTAATCAGTGCTATTACAAAATAAGGAATAACCTTGCCCACTATTATCTGCAAAGGATTAAGAGGAGATACAAGCAGAACTTCCATCGTACCGAGTTCTTTCTCTTTTGCGATGGAGATTGACGTCATCATTGCGGACACCAGAAGAAGTATCACAGCCATTAGTCCTGGAACGAACATAAACACGCTTTTTAAGTTTGGATTGTAAAGCATCTTAATATCTGTATTTATTACCGGCGGTAATGTTTTACCCGCTGATAATTCCCGCTGGTAATCCTGAATGATTGAGGATGTATATCCGATAAGCATATTTGCAAGGTTAGGGTCTGATGCATCGGCTACAATCTGCAGGTTAGCAAGGTTAGACTTTCCGAGATTCTGTCCGAAGTCAGGTTCAAATATAATTACTTCTTTTATAATCCCCTCTTTGAAAGCTGGCTCGATGTCATTTACAGAATTGAGATTGTAGTACAGCATAAAGTAACCCGAAGACATGATTTTATTGGTGATTTCCTGAGTTACGTTGTCCTTTGAGAAATCCAGAATAGCAATCTTTGCATCTTTGATTTCATTAGTAATAGCAAAACCAAAAAGGAGAATCTGTGCGATTGGCATCCCAAAGAGAATGAGCAGGGTTCTGTAATCACGAAGAATATGCTTAAACTCTTTCTTTACAAATGCGAGAAATCTTTTCATTTATCCCTCGCAATCTTCACGAATACCTCGTGCATGTTTTCTGAGCTATACTTTTTCTTCAGATTAAAGGGTGAATCAAGCGCTGCTATTCTTCCGTCAACCATCATCGAAATCCTGCTGCAGTATTCGGCTTCATCCATGTAGTGAGTAGTTACAAATACTGTAACTCCGTTATGAGATGCCTCATAAATCATATCCCAGAACTGACGGCGTGTGACAGGGTCAACTCCGCCTGTAGGCTCATCGAGAAAAACTATTTTAGGGTCGTGAATGATAGCAACAGAAAATGCGAGCTTCTGCTTCCAGCCGAGCGGCAATGAACCAAGAAGTTTATTTCTTGCATCAGATATTTTAAGGAGGTCAATTAAATATTCTGTTTTTTCCCTAAGTACTGAATTTGAGAGACCGTATATTCCCCCGTAAAATCTGATATTTTCAGTAACTGTCAAATCATCGTAAAGAGAAAACTTCTGGCTCATATAACCGATATTTTTCTTAATCTTTTCAGTTTCTTTATAGATGTCGAAACCTGCTACCGAGGCTTTTCCCGAGGTAGGTATAGATAGTCCGCAAAGCATTCTCATTGCTGTAGTTTTACCCGCACCGTTAGCACCGAGAAAGCCGAATATTTCTCCTTTCTCAACATGGAATGAGATAGAATCTACTGCAGTGAAATGGCCGAATTTCTTTGTAAGATTCTCAGCGTGTATGATGAATTCACTCTGCATATTATTTACTCATTAAATCCATGAAGCAATCTTCAATGTTTGGTTCAATTTCGTTAATGATGATATTAGTGTGCTCTTTTGATTTGAGATACTCAAGCACATTATTGCTGTTTACATCAACCCTGGAATCCGTATAATGCAAAGAGTCACCGAATGAAAACACAGAGTGAGCAAACTCATAATTCCGAAGGTCATTAAGGAGCGTGTACATTATATCGGATTTCACAGAAAATATTCTTCTCGGATATCTGCCGAGAATATTTTTTAGATAGTCCGTTTCCATAATTTTACCTTTTTGTATCAGTGCAACCCTGTCGCATTCGCTCGCTTCATCCATGTAAGGGGTTGAGACTACAATGGTAATCCCCTCTTTTCGGAGATTTCCGAGCATATCCCAGAATTCGTTACGCGAGACTGGGTCAACGCCGGTTGTCGGTTCATCAAGAAAAAGGATTTCGGGTTTATGAATGAGTGCACAGCAAAGTGCGAGTTTCTGCTTCATGCCGCCCGAAAGTTTACCTGCTTTGCGATTTTTAAAAGGCTCAAGCATTACGTATATATCTATTATAAGATTATAGTTTGCCTGAATTGTGGTGCCGAAAACCGATGCGAAGAAATTAAGGTTTTCTTCCACTGTGAGATCCTGATAAAGTGAGAATCTGCCGGGCATATAACCCGTTATAAGCCTTATCTTTTTAAAATCCTTAACGACATCATAACCCTCGACAGTTGTTTTGCCTTTATCGGGAATCAGTAAAGTGGTTAACATTCTGAACAAGGTGGTCTTACCTGAACCGTCAGGACCTATGAAACCGAATATCTCACCTTTTTCTATTGTTAATGAAATATCATCAACGGCAATTACGTCACCGTATGATTTTGAAATATTTTCGATTACGACTGAGTTCATTATTTAAATAATACTTCGCCCGGCATACCGATTTTTATGGAGCCGTCGTTTATGACTCTTATTTTTACTGCATAGACAAGATTAACACGCTCTTCTTTTGTCTGTATAATTTTGGGAGTAAACTCTGCCTTCGACGAAATCCAGCTTATTTCACCTTCAAGAGTTCTATATCCCGATTTACCGTCATCGATAAGAACTTTGACTTTCTGCCCGAGTTTTATTTCAGGAAGCTGGGCACCGCTTACGTAAGCGCGAAGCTCCATTGTGCTAATGTCTGCAATCTTATAAAGAGGTTTACCGAAACTGACGATTTCACCCTGCTCGGCAAACTTTAATATTACAGTACCTTTAACAGGATTTGTGATACTGTTTTTCTGAAGCTGGTCAACAACCTGTTCAATCTGTACATCGAGACCTTTAAGCTCTTCGTTTGTTGTAGTGTTCTGCATTTCAATAGAATTTATCTGCTTATTGATAACATCTATACTGCCGTTTATGTCATCAAGCTGTTTTCCTGTTGCGGCTTCATCCTTTAATAGACGTTCAATCCTTTCTTTTTCCCTTTGAGCTACTCTTTTCTGTTCCTGAAGAACAGAAATCTGAGCAGAGACATTCTTAAACTTTGTCCTTGTTGTATTCTTCTGCTGTGCGAGCTGATTCTTTTTCAGGTAGAGCTGATTAGTATCAATGTATCCTACTATTTCTCCCGACTCTATAATCATCCCCTCTTCCACATTGAATTCATCCAGCTTGCCGCTTGATTCAGAGGATACTATAGTTTCAGTTGCTTCAAAGTTACCGAAAGCATCAGACTTCTGTTTATCATTTGAGCATCCGGATAGAAAGAACAGAATTATGATTATACTTAAAATATTTTTCATATTAGTAAACTCCTTTGGTTGTTAAGTAATTTATTTTTGCCTGAAGCAGCTGAAGTTTGTGTGTTTCAAGCATTAACTGAGTTTGGGTTTTATTGTTGAGTTCAGTCAGATAAACTGTTGAAGTTATCGTACCGTTCTGCAGTTGTGAATAAGTTGCCGCAACAATCTTTTCTCTTAGGTCAATCAGTTCCTTGTCTTTGACAATCAGATTTTCATATTTTTCAATATCGGATATATATTTTTCAAGGGAAACTTTTACGTTCTTGTCGAAAGTCTCTTTCTGCGAATCGACAATCTTTTGGTTTATCTGCTGTATCTGTTTATCGTTATTATCTGAACCCCAGTTGATAGGATTCCACGTTAAATTTATCCCGACCGTATAAAATGGTTTGAAGTCATTATCGAGCATGTTCAGTCCGGGCCTTCCTACCCCCGCCTGCCCGAAAGCAGAAAGCTTAGGAAGTACCCTTGACGAAATCACGTCATCGTAAGAACTTAGTTGATTTTTCTGATACTCAAAAAGTTTATACTCAGGCCTTGCGGTAAAGTCATTATTAAAAACTACAGGCTGATGTACGGGAAAATCCAGCACCGATGAAACGGGTATATTGTATCCGATTAATTCACTCAGCATTTTCAGCGACGCTTCTCTGTCAGTATTTAAATTTTGCATATCCTGTTCCGTCTGCAGCAGCTGTGCCTGAAGAATATATAGATCTGCTGGAAGAGTCAATTCGTTTTTGACACGTGACTCCGTTTCAGAAATTCTGGATTTCAAGTCGTTGATTAACAATTGATTTACTTTCACTCCCTGCTGAAAAAGAAGAACGGAAAAGTATAAATCATTTATCCTTTGTTTCAAAGAAAAGAGGTCAACTTCAACTTTCTGCTCATCAACAAGAACCTGTTTGGATTCAGTATTTTTTAGCGATGAAGTATTACTTCCATCGTATATAAGCTGCCTTACATCCATCGTCAACCTATACTGGTCTTTATTGATTACAGGCGGCTGAAACATCGGGTTGCTAACTATAAGTTCAGTCACCTCAGACTGATATGTCGCCTGCCCCTTAACAGAAATCTGCGGGAGAAAATTAACGCCAATATTCTCGAGCTTAAGCGAACTAATCGATTTATAATATTCTTTTTGCTTTGAGTTCGGATGGTTCTCATAAGCAATTCTATAACACTCTTTCAAAGTAACAGCATCATTCTGTGCAAACACTGATGCAGCGGACTGAAAGAGTATTAACGCTGGTATTAAAAATTTATACAACATATCAATGTACTTTAATTGCATTAATAATAAATTTTGCGAGTTCCTTTTTTCTGACTTCAATAAAATTCATGTACTCGTTTTCACTCTGATTAAAAAGAGTTTTTATTATAGGTTTAGCAGCAACAGGAAAAACACAAAGTCCTACAATATTAATTATGAGTTGCCGCGGGTCAATAGGGTGAATAAGTCCTTCAGAGACAGCGGAGTTTACAGCATTGGAAAAAACCATTCCGGGATTTACACCGCTTTCAAGAAAGATATTTTTAATCCTATCAGGATTCTGATGAACTTCGGAAATAATAAATACAGGTATAAAAGAATTTTTCGAAAGAAGTTCAAGATACTGCTCGACAAAATATTCAATCTTCTCAAAAAGAGGTTTATCAACATTTATAAGTTCACGAATTTTAGAAAAGAAACTTTTGGCAGCATCCTGAAAAACAGCGTCAAAGAGTTTATCCTTTGAACGGAAATAATAATGGAGAAGAGCTTTGTTGATTCCTGCCTCATCAGCAATTTCCTGCATTCTTGCGCCATACATACCTTTTTGCTGGAAAATTCGTTTAGAGGCGTCGAGTATCTTTCTTTCAGCAGAATCCTCAATATTATTAGCCTTATTCTCATTATCCATACACTTAAACTAAATGGTTAAACTATTTGGTTAAAACAAAATTAGCAGTATTTTATGTTTTTGTCAAGTGGATTCCTTGAATCCCATAAAAAATCCTTATTAATTCGAAGAAGATTAATCTTTAACTCTAACTTATCTCATAGGCATCTCATAGGCATTTAAGAGGCATTTGATAGGGATCTCATACGCCGTTGATTAGTCCAAATAAACTGCTACTTGCACCAATAGCTGCTTAACCTTCGGTACAGTATGAAATTATTCTTATGATAGAAAATGGCTGGAATATACCCGGGAAATGCTTACTTAAGCACAACAAGCTTTCTAATATCAGAAACTGCTTCAGACGAACCTTTGAAAACGACACGATAGAAATAAACTCCGTTTGAAATATAGTCGCCGTCTGCATCGCGTCCATCCCATTGAATCTGATTGAAGAGAAAAGATATGTTTGTAAAATGCATTTTGTAGAAATATATTCTTCTTTCTATTTTCAAATCAAATACTTATCTTTTTTAACATATCCGCATTAACATTAAGCCCAAAATTCATTTTGAACAGGAATAATAAAATGTTAGCTCTTATAACCGGTGCATCGAGAGGTATAGGTTACGAATTTGCAAAAGTTTTTGCAGAAAACAATTACAATCTTATACTCACCGCAAGAAGTGCGAATAATCTTGAGAGAATTAAGCATGAATTAGAAAATAAATTTGGCATAGCTGTAATAATAATTTCTAAAGACCTTTCAGACATAAATCAGGTTAAATTATTATGCAAAGAACTTGATGAAAGCAGTGCTGAAATAGATGTGCTCGTAAATAATACAGGTGTTGGGCTCTACGGCAGACATTCTGAGACAACTGCTGAACGGGAACTAAGCATGATTGAACTAAACATAACAGCCCTTACATATTTAACAAAACATTTTCTTCAGGGAATGCTCAAAAGAAGAAAAGGACATATACTCAACGTTGCCTCGACCGCAGCATTTAAGCCTGGACCAATGATGGCGGTATATTACGCAACAAAATCTTATGTGCTAACATACTCAGAATCGCTGGCAGCAGAACTTAAGGGAACAGGGGTAAGCGTTACCGCTCTGTGTCCCGGACCTACAAAGACAGACTTTTTTGAGATTGCAACTAATGGAAAAGTTAAAGATATGAAGTTTAAGAAATACATGTCCGCCCGTGATGCAGCTCTCTACGGTTATGATGCAATGTTAAAGAAGAAACTAATAGCTGTGCCCGGATTTACGAACAAACTAATCAACGCTGTTATAAAATTTATACCCAGAAGTATTCTTGGAAGAGTTCTTTTCGATTTTAAAACAAAATGAATAAGACTGCTTTCAACGGTATTGTTTACAATTCAGGACGACAGGATGAATTCGTTGATTATTTAATTAATGAATTCAAAGAGGGTTCTGATAGAAAAATAATAGTTCATTTAAACCTAAGTAACTATTACTATATGGGCACAAATAAAGAACTCTACGAGTTTATTAAATCTAAATGTATTGCAGTCTTAGAGGGGATAGGTATGAAGACAGCTTTTTACCTTAAAGGATTCGGAAAACTAAATGACCTCAACGGCACTGATTCTGTTCCTGAGTTCCTGAAACAAAACAGAAACAGTAATGGAATATTCCTGCTTGGTGCAAAAAACAGTACTGTTGCAAGCGCCGCAAGAAATATTAAGTCAAATTATCCGCATATTGACGTGAAAGGGTATCACACGGGATACTTCAGCATTGAAGATGAGAAAAATATTATTGATACTATTATCAACAGCGGAACTAAAATCCTATTTTTCGGAAGAGGGTTTCCTCTTGAAGCAGACTTCATAATGCGCAACTATGACAGATTGAAAAACTTGTATATATGGAATCTGGGTGGATTGTTTGATTTTCTTTCTGGGGAAAAGAAACGGGCACCAAAATTTATCAGATTATTGCGTCTTGAATGGTTGTACAGGATGCAAAAAGAACCTCTCAGAATGCTGTTCAGAAATACTGTCGCAGCGTACTGGTCGTTTTATAATATCTTAACCGGAAAGGGTTGATGCAGTGGTTCCGGTAATATTAACAACAGACCTGGAAATTGCCAATGATTATGATTTCGATGGACAAAGAAAGGCACTTAAAATATTAGGAGATGATCTGATGAAAGAAAACATGATTTTTACCGTGTTCACGACCGCTGATGCTGCACAGCTTTTTGGAATAGAATTGCGAGAGCTCCAACAAAGAGGGATTGAAATCGGATGCCACGGACTTGCACACAGACCTGAGGAGAACTATAGGCATTTGAAACGCGAGGTTGCGAGTAAGTATATAAAGGAAGCGACAAGACAGATAAAAGAAATAGTTGGAGAAAGCCCTGTCAGCTTCAGGGGACCGCGGATGTCAACATCATCGGTGCTTCAGAAAATACTCGTTGAAGAAGGGTACACTGCCGAGTCTTCCGTTTGTCCTCAAAGACTTGATTTCATGAATTCAAAAGGAGGTGATATAAGATGGCTGACTGCTCCGAGAATGCCCTATCATCCTTCTGAAGAGAATCCCTACAAGAAAGGAAACACAAATCTGCTTGAAATTCCCCTGAGCAGTTTTCTACTACCTTTTATTTCAGGAGTGCTTTATATTACAGGACTTAGATTCATGAAAGTTCTGTTCAATTTATTTTACAGAGAATCCAAGCAAACAGGCAAGCCTGTTGTTTATCTTTTCCATACTTATGAATTTTCGGAATATACAAGCGGCGGAAAGAACAGCAGAACAGGAAGCGAAAGAAGCAGGTATTCTCTGCACAATTTTTACAGCAAAAAAAGCAGAGACAGATACAGAGCAAACATCGAATTGATACAATACATGAAATCCTTTAACGACGTAGAGTTTTTCACATGCCGGGAATACACAAAATACTATAATGAGAGAAAAAGCGTATAAAATACTTACAAATTCACTTTCAGGAATTTTAAAAACACCCCGTTACCTGATTCTTTTTGTCTCGGACAAATGCTGGACAAAGTGCAATCATTGCTGGTTCAACGAAGAATGGAAGAAGAATAATTTAAAATTAAAAGCGCTTTCTTTTGATGAGATTGACCGGATATCCCAAAGTGTAAACAAACTTTTATTTCTCAGCATTACAGGCGGCGAGGCTTTTATGCGTGATGACATTACCGGAATAGTAAACCTGTTCACAAAAAAGAAAAAAGTAGTAAGATATCAGATACCCACCTCAGGATTTGATACGGATACAATATCGATAAAAACGGAAAGTATGCTTTCACAAAACAAGGGAATACCCTTCAGGGTTGATGTATCACTCGACGGTACCGAGGAAACACACGACAGGATAAGAAACAGGAAGGGAACATTCCGTAATGCCATAAACACAATAAAGGAACTGAATATAATTAAAAAAAAGTATTCGTATTTCGACGTAGGGGTAATAACAACGGTCTCGGTTGATAACCAATTTGAAATTGAAAGGATATCTGATATAGTTAAAGAATTTCATGGAAACGGAGAGTGGATGGTTAATATAACTAGAGGTGAAACACGAAAGATGAACGCCGGGATTGTTAATTATGAAAACTACTACAAAGCTCAGGATATTATAGACAGCAGAATAAAAAACGGTTCGTACAAAGGCCACAGCGGACATTTAACAGCGAAATGGATTAGTGCGAAAAATTCTGTTAGAAGGGATGTGATTAAGAAAATACTTGAGGGAGAGTATAAGGGCGGAGGATGTTCGGCAGGCTCGATAGGAGGTGTTGTTTACGGAGACGGCTCTGTTTATCCGTGTGAGATGCTGGACAGCAGTTTCGGTAACCTCAGGGATTTTAATTATAATTTTGCAAAGCTATGGAATTCTGAGCGTGCTGTAAACATAAGAAACAAAATACAGGAAACAAAGTGCTTTTGCACACAGGAGTGTTTTCTTTCAACAAACTTTTTAATTCAGCCCGGATTGTGGTATAAAACACTGGCAAAAAAATTAAAACATTACGAATAATTAGATTTGAACACAACTTACGGATACGAAAAAACGAAAAGAAGACTGGATATTATCATCGGGATTGTTTCGCTGATTATCTTTATCATTCCGATGATTATCATCGGTATTCTTATCAAATTAACTTCAAAGGGACCTGCTATACAATGGGCAAAGAGAGTAGGGAAAAACAACACTGTTTTCATGATGGCAAAATTCAGGACAATGAGAGAAGACACCCCAGTTCAAGATATTAACACTTTAAGAAATCCGGAATCTTATTTCGTGCCTCTCGGTTCTTTTTTAAGAAAAACCGGAATTGATGAGTTGCCGCAGATTTATAATGTGTTGAAAGGAAACATGAGCTTTGTGGGACCTAGACCAGTGCTATACAATCACTTGGATGTAATCGAATTGCGAAACAAGAAGGGCGTACACAAAGCAATGCCTGGGCTTACAGGACTTGCCCAAATAAGAGGAGAAAACCACGTTTCGGCGATTAACAGGGTAAGGTATGATGAGTTTTACGTAAAGAACAAATCTCTTTTTCTGGATATGAAAATAATATTAATCACGTCGTTACATCCATTTAAAAAATAATATCCAGAAAACATCCAAGCCGGATAAAACCCTATTTAACAGATTCATAGAAATTTTCTTTTGATATAACGCAGAAAATACTGAACCCTGTTTTTCAGAATCTCCGGAAAGAATGAATACAAATACTGAATAATATGAATTATCATCCCGGCAAAATAATTAGGATAATATTTCCTGTACTCATGTATAATTTTCAATTCGGTTTTTGCTACAAGTGACTGTTCATTCAACGAGATGTTCGCTCCCGACTGTAGATAATTCGTAAAGTGACACTTGAAATTATAAAATTTTCCTATTAAGCCGAGCCGGAGAAAGAAATCCCAGTCCTCACAAACCCTATAATTCCTGTATCCGCCGGCAGAGATAGAAGCATCCTTTGAAAACATTATTGTAGTATGCTCGAAAGGACATGCCATAAGTGCTTTTCTCCTTATCTCTTCATCAGTTTCATTTTTAAAGAGCCTATACATTTCCCTGCCGGAGGAATCTACCATTATCACTCCCCCACCACAGATAACGTAATCCGGATTTGCATCCAGAAACTCAACCTGCTTTTTAAGTTTATCTCTATCGGGCCATATATCATCATCATCCATTCGTGCAATATATTTCCCTGCGGAGTTTTGGATTCCAAAATTCAGGTATTGTGATATTCCGCCGCCAGGACTTTTATTTGTATTAAGATAACTGATTCTCTTTTCCTTTTCTGAGAGAGATGTGATAAACCTTTCTGTGTAATCAGTTGAATCATTGTCAATAATAATAAGTTCCCAGTTTTGATACGACTGTTCAAGAATACTATTTACAGCCTTTTCAAGCAACGAAATTCTGTTGTAAGTAGGAAGAACTATGCTGACTAAAGTATTCAATTCATTAGTCATTTAAAGGAAAATTATTTCAGGACAACAAGTTTCCGAATATCGGAAACAGCTTCTGTTGTGCCCTTAAAAACAACACGATAGAAATAAACGCCGTTTGCGATATAGTCGCCGTCAGCATCACGTCCATCCCATTGAATCTGATTGAAACCAATGCCTGCCGGTACAATAACTTCTTTAATCACCCTTCCAGCGGAAGTATAAATCTTTATACGGCATTCTTGCGGAAGTTGATTACCTGTTAGCGTAAATGAAAACACGGTTTCCGTCTTCATAGGATTCGGATAATTGTAAACATCTTTCAAAGAAGTTTCATTCGTAACATTCAGAACGAATTTAGCAGTATCGTAAGAATCATTTTTATAAGTAATCAGCTTTAAATCATTAATCCCATTCTGCAGCTGAGGAGTAAATTTAAGAACCAATGTACCTTTATCTGCTTCTTTAATCAGATTGGTTCTTTCCCTGGATTTTGAAGTCGAAGGATTCAAGGAAATAAAATTATTGTTCAGCATAATTCTGAAGACAGATGTATCTGAACCAAGCAGCTCATCAACAGAATTTCCGGAAAGCTTAACAAGCAGTTCAGGATTTGAACGGACGTAGTCATTCCCAAATAGTTTAATGCCATCTGAAAATACTTCTGTATTAATATCGGTGATTGAGCCTTTAACAACAAATGTTGATATAACAGAATTATTATAATCGTAAATATCATTCTGGTTTAATGAATTTACTTCAAGAACAATTGAGACCTGATTGTTGTACTTTTTATGAATCGGCAGTCCATTAACTTTAAATGTTGCCTTTACAAACATGGAGCTGTCAACTTTCAACTGAGCAAGAACAGTATCTGAACGCAGATGAACTTTGTTGCCGACAGCATCAAGAGCATAGAACGAGTGTACATGCCCATTGACAGGAACGTATCCTACATTGTAATAAAGACCACCAATTCCTATACTATCTCCGGCACTGACGATGGAATCAGATTTAAAGATTGAATTATTATCGAGCGCAATTTCAGGAGGCCCTACATAATTTAAATTTATACCCTTGAAGAACGGCGACTGAAAACCATTGACAGAGTCTATTGAAAGATATGTTATAAGCTTAAGATGCGTATATTGATATGCATTAATCCCCGACAAATCAACATTATTATTAGTCGTAACATTCGACATCAGCAGAGTTTCCTGATTATTCCGGTTTATGCCGTACACATCAAAATACAAACTCGAATTCGGAAACACTTCCTGATCCCAGTTAAAGTTCTGCCATGTCTGCGCCGGCCCAAAGGTTTGGGAAATGTTACCGGATGGATACATAAATGAGGGAGACATCTGACTAATCGATTGACGCCAGCCTAATGAAGGTACAAATGTGAAATACTGTTCTACAACTTGATTTGGTATAGCGCCTAAATGACCGATAAAACTCCATGTATGAAAATATCCAAAAACAGTAATTGAATCTGCATATATACTCCCAAATTGTCTCATTTTAGATTTCGTCAGATCATTAAAGCCGAAAGCGGTTTCAACGTATGAGGCATTCAGACCTAGTAAATATGATGTAGTATCGAATGTATTCAAGAAATTGAGCACTGAATCTGATGAGGAAACAGTATTCATTCTAACATTCAGAAATTTCTCAATAAAACCTGTATTTCTTTTAACTTTCCACATACTAAGACCTGCTAATGCACCTCCCTGGTCGATATATATAGCTGAATTATTAACCCTAAAATATGAAGCCTCAAAAGAGTTGCTTCCAAGGGATCTAACATAAATGCTTCCTATAAACGGACTTAAATTAATCCTGTTAAAATTCACACTTAAATTCGACAAAGAATTACTATACTGCTGCTTTTTATTTATGTTTATTTTAATCGTTGAATCAGCATAAAAAGATCCGTTAAAATTAACCTTCAATAAATTAACTGATGACCAATCCGAAGTATCATTATTAATTATAGCCCCCATTCTCCAGAAATAAACGATACCGGAATCCGAATTATTGAAAGGGACGTTAAAATTTGATGTGATGCCAGTAAATCCGTTCCTAACGAACGACCTTTTGAAATTAGTATTAAATGCAGAAGAGGAATCGATTTCCAAAAGCAGCTTTACATTATTATAACTTAAATTAATGTTTGGATTAAGACCTACAAAACTAACAGAATCATTATATATGATTTGATTATTGTGTGGTTTCAATGGTATAAATGTACTATTTCTTAAATCAATTGGAATTGTTAATGAATTATTGGAAACTAATTCCTGAGTATGCCAATTATCAGCATCCAATAATATTTTCATTTCATATAAACCAATTGAATCTATTTTAAATTTATAATTGATCGTATCTATAAAACCCCAATTATATAAAATTGTATCACGAACTTTATATGCAATGTTATTTTTATTTAGTTGATATCTTATTTTGCATGAATCCGCATGAAGTCCAAAATTACGAGGATAAATATTCAAATCAATAACTTCCCTGAGTGAAGGGTGATTATTTGATAGCTTATAATCACCATCACTTATACCAAATTCAGGAAATCGAGGCAACAAAAGAGACAAAGCCGGATCTCCAATAAGATTATAACAATTAATTGTATTTTTCGGACCAAAATTTATTGAATCAGGTGCCTGATAATTAGTAGCCTTCGCAAAAATATCCCCTATTCTTCTTAATGAGTCGGTTGAATACGCTTTTAATAAATAGTTGTTGAGAACATTTCCTGAAGTAGAAAAACTCCAGCCTGTAGACCCGACAAAACCTATTGCTCCTTTATTTGTAGGAAGCATAAATTTTTCGTTAAAACCTCTGTAACTAGGTTCACTACTTCTTCCGGTAAAACATGTCATACTTAAAACAAAAGGCAAAAATGTGTTTGTTAATTCCCCTGGGTCATCTAAACTCATTTCCCAAGTATTGCTGCCGGCATGTCCGATATAATTTGTAATTAGAGAACCCCTGTTTAATTCATTAATTACTGAGTCTTTATAGTTGAAAGTGACAATACCCGTAGTATCATTTTTAAAAACCCGTCTAGGATTTCCTGATAGGGGTGGGGGGGTAATATAAGTATTTATAAAATGATTTGCCTGAGAAACAAACAGAGTTTGCTCACTTCTGCTTGACCCAACTGTAATAATTAAATTTGTTTTCCATAAATCGTCGGGTGAATCCGCTAAAGACTCATAGTTAATTATCTTATTTACCATATCCTGAGCTTCCTGAAAAGTATAAGCAGGAATTCGGCCTACAGAAAGCTGACGAACATAAGTAAAAGCGCCCAAATTAAAATTAGCAAAATAACCATCAGTAGTTGGATTCCCATAAACAGGAACATAATTCTGGTAATAGACAGAAGAAGCCCCAAAGTTTTTCTTAGGATCGACGGTACCACGGCCAAATAAACATAGATACTTTATTTGGGGTAATGTCCATGTATCGTAAACATTTTTAACAAATCTACGAACAGCAACAGGATCTTCCATACCGAAATTAAATATGTCGTAAATATCTTCGATTTCTGTTTTAAATGCACGTAATCCGTCTTTTGCATTTCTATATTGCCTTAATTGTTCAGCAGGTCCTTCAAATAATTTATTGTAAACAATAAGGTAATCTACACCGGTAGATGATGTAACAAGATTCGGAACTTGTCTTTGTTTTATCCTGATTGGTTTTCTTGAAATAGGTTTGTTTATTATTTCATAATTTCCGTTTCCTTTACCAACAAAAATTAATGTGTCGCTTGAGAAAGAATAATTTGATATCCGTACTCCGTTTTTAATGTCATAAATGTTTAGCTGATTTGAAGATAGAAACCCTTTGATTTTAAAAATCTTTGCAGAGGTATCTGCAACATCACTGTTACAGGAAATCTCATTACTGTCAAAAACAAATTGTCTTGGATAATATAACTCAAATAGATCAAAATTAATGATGCTTGCAAAACCCGTAGCTGGACGATTAAGGAATCTCATTGTGTTATTGCCATTAACAAGAAGAGAACTCGAAAAATAAACAGTGGTATCAAACTTGTTAAAATTATCTCTGTACATCGTATCAAGTAATGTAGTATTAATTCTTGGTACAAGGCGATGCTCATTTGTAATAGATGTGTTTTGATTTCCGGGGTAAGCAAAAACTTTCAAGCGGCATTGCTGAGGAATTACAGGTAATGAATTTAGATTAAATACCTGGTCAAAAAAATTAGAGGTTTGCATAGCACGCCAATACCAACCTTCACCGATATACTTATCATTGCTAAAATTTCCAAAATCTTGTGTTGAGATATTTTGTCCAAGAGAGTAAATCAGATCCTGTTCAAAATGCAGTTTCTCATAATAAAAGATATTTGGATAAAGAATTGATGAAGAATTGATGTAATTTGAATACCGCAGCCCAAATGCACCTCCCCAACTGACAAAATACGAAGAAGTATCTGAATATAAATTAAAATACTCATCAGTAGTATAAACAACAGCGTTGTTGGTATTATAGGAATTTGATAATCCGCCGTAATTACGCATACCAAAGAAATCAAAATAATCGCCGTCATCAAATGCACCGTTATCCTCACCATAGAAATAAATTGGAACCTGACTACCTTTAAAAATTACTTTTACAGTTCTTGGATCTATTGAAGAAACCGGAATACCTGCGCTTACAAAATCATTTTTATCAATCCTATACATTCCATCGCTTGAAATATACATTTTAAGGTATGTCTGATTTGGAGTAATCCAGTTGTAATTCTGGGCTGTGACAGAGCTTCCAGGTAAAAGAAATAATATCAGGATAAAACATGCAAACAGATCAGTTCTTATAAGACTGATTAGATATGATAAAACACTATGTTTGTTGAAATTAATTTTTCCGTGAAATAAGTTAATATTCATTTAAGCACTACCAGTTTTTGTAATGAGGTTTCCTTTTTGCTACCTTCAATTATTAATTTATAAAAATATACACCGTTTGCCAGATAATCACCATCTGCATCCCTGCCATCCCAAGATATCTGATTGAATCCAATATTTAAAGGAGATTCAATTGTTTTAATAAGTCTTCCTGCTATAGTAAATATTTTAATTTTTGCGTTAGAGGGGGGCATATTCCCGGATAAATTTATAAGAAATGAAGTTTCATTCTTCATCGGATTTGGATAATTCTTCAAATCAACAATTTTTAAATCCGGGTTAACAGTCATATAGTGTATTACTGTATCAGCAAAATTGTTATTCTGGTCATAGGAGATATAACGGAACTTGTGCTCTCCATCAGAAAGCTCAGGATTAAAAAATAAAGTTGCCTGCAAGAACTTATCATCGGGGAACTGCAAATCTATAATTGGATTCTTTACACCATTGATGTAATACCATACATTTACGTCATCAAGCTGAACGCGGATATTAGAAGTATCCTTTATGAAAATCTTACTGTCATCATAAAACTTTAATACAATTCTTGGCTTTGAAGCGATATACTCACCGCTAACAGCATTAATACCATCATAAGTTATATCCATAACAGGTTTTGCTGTATCTCCTGTAATTACAACTCTCGTTACAGCAGTATTGTTGTACGTATAGAACTCATTTTGATTATTGAGCAAGGAGGTTTCAAAGTATAAACTTATAGTGTCGGATTTTTTGTTGGGATTTCTTAATCCTATTGTTGAAAGCTTAACTTTGGATGCAGCAAGCGAGTCTATTTTAAGGCTGCTGTTAACAGAATCAGCTCTAAGCAGCTTCAAACCAGTTGGAGATGTGGAATACCATTTATTAAGAAAACCGTTAGCAACCGCATACCCGTAATTTCCATAGTTAACGGATATATCCATTGTATCTCCATCATTAAATACAGAATCGTTTTTATTGAACGAATAAGTATCAGCAATTATCTCGGGAGCCGGAGTATAAGTGAACTTAAAATTATTAAATACCGGGGATTGGGTTCCGTTGATTGAATCAATATACAATTTAGTAATCAACTGCAAGCCAGGGTATTGAGAAGACTTTATTGTATCTATACTAACATTAGAATTGCTTGTCAGATTTTTATACAAAAGTACATACTGGTTTATTCTGTTTAATCCAAGAACATCAAAATAAAGGTTAGTAAACGACGGAATTGTTTGCGACCATTTAAACGAGTTATATGATTCCGCAGCAATAATATTATGATATACATATCCTGAATCATGATAGAAGAGAGGCTGCATTGAGCAAACAGCGGGAGCAAACACAGAAGAATAATTTTCTGATTTAATTACATTCGGAAACTGACTGTAGCTTATGAAACTCCATGTAGAAAAGTTCTGTAGATTAACCGAATCAACTGATGTGCTGCCAAATAGCTTAATTTTCGAACGCAGGCTGCTGTTCATACCGAAATTAGTATTAAATGGTGATGCTTTTAGAATGACAAGAATGTGCTTGTCATCAAATGAATTTAAATATGACAACACTGAATCATTTGCCTGATTAGTAGAAAAATTAAAATGTTCAAGTTCTTGTATTTTTGAGTTTGTCTTATTAATTTTAAATAAGATTAATCCTCCCCAATATGCGGAATCTATGTATTTGTTAAGGGTATTACCAATAGTGAGAGATGTGAGTTCTGTAAGATTATTGCCCCACGATTGTGCAACAATATTGCCAATATATCTGCTTATTGTAAGACTGTCATAACTGCCTGCAATATTTAACAAATCCGAAGAATTATATTGATTATAATTCTTCTTATAAATAGTTACAATCTGATTGATATCAGGATTTAATATTTTAAGATTATTTTCAGAATTGATCCCAACAATAAAACGGTTATTGTTTGACCAGCCTGAAGAGTCTGAATTAATAACGGCATTTAACCTAAAATAGTAAACTATGTTTGTATCTCTGTTTATAGGAACTTTGAATTTTGTTACAAGTCCGGTAGGATTATTCATGAAATAAGTTCTTAGAAAAGAGGAATTATAATTTCGGGAAGTATCAACCTGAAGTATTAGTTTAATATTGTTATTTCTAACATCTAAATTTGGATTTATTCCGACAATCTCCACAGAGTCCGTAAATACTATCTGATTGTCAATCGGTTTTAAAGGTATAAAAGATATATTTTTGAGAAATATTGGAATCAAAATTTCATTATTATCTTTTATCTCTTTTGTATTCCAGTTATTAGGATCAAGTTTTACTTTTACGGCATAACTTCCAGCAGAGTCAAGAACAAAACTATAACTCACAGTGTCAGTCAATCCGAAGTTACGTATTATTGTGTCTTTATTTCTATATGTTTGACCATTTCTCAAAACTGTGAATGAAATTTTCATAGAATCAGAAAATATTCCAAGGTTGCTTGGACATACAGAGAGTTTTATTATTTCACGTATTGAAGGAAAAGAACTTGAGAATTTATAATCAGCAGGACTAATGGCATATTCCGGATATTGAGGCATTAATAATTTTACCGCAGGATCACCAATCATTCCATAACAATTAACAGTATTACGTGCAGCAAAATTAAGTGAGTCCGAAGAAAGGGTTTTTGAAGCATACCTGACGATATCCCCTATTCTTCTTACAGTATCTTTAGTAAAACTCTTAATCAGATATTCATTATATGTGTTTCCGGAAAAAGAAAAACTCCAACCCGTGCTTCCAATAAATCCAATAGCACCTTTATTAGGCATGTTTATAAATTTCTCACCAAAACTTCTGGTCTCTGTCTCTGCATTTTTACCTGTAAAGCAAGTCATGCTGAATACAACAGGCATTCTAAGTTGATTAGTAAGAACATTCGGATCATCAAGTCCATTATCCCAATTGCTGCTTGCTGCATGGCCGATGTAATTTGTTATTGAAGCGCCAGTATTTATGGCATTCTTAATTGAGTCCTGATAATTAAATGTAACACCGCTTGTTGAATCATTTCTGAATATTCTTATTGGATATCCTGAATTTGGAACTGATTTTATGTAGGTGTTAATAAAATAGTTTGACTGATTTGCAAATTGAATTTGTTCTTGTATATTCTGTCCGCCGGTAATAAAAACAAAATTCTTAAACCACTTCGAAGGGACAGAACTCTGATTTTCATATTGTATTATGTTATTTACTATATCACTTCCCTCCTGATTTGTCAAAGCCGGTATTCTTCCAACTGATATCTGATGAAAATAAGTAAAAGCCCCGATGTTAAAATTTGCAAAATACCCGTCACTTGGAGGATTTCCATAAACAGGTATAAGATTTTGATAATATATTGATGAACCTGAATTCCTTTTGGGGTCCAAAGATCCCCTGCCAAACAGACACAAATATTTAACTTTTGGCTGCTGCCAATTATCATACACATTTTTAACGAAATATCTCACAGCTAATGGACTCTCTATTCCATAGTTGAAAACATCATAAATCTCTTCGATTTCAAATTTTAATGCCCTGAAACTATCTTTAGATGCCCTGTGTTGTCTCAAAATTTCCGCGGATGATTCAAGAAGTTTATTGTAAACTATCATATAATCTGCGCCAATAGAATTTGTAACTAAATTTGATACTGAACGCTGTTTAATTCTGAATGGTTTTTTATTAATAATGTTATTTATTATTTCATACTTTCCATTCAGTTTCCCTGTAAAGAAAAGTGTATCAATAATAAAACTCGAACTAAGCACTCTGAGATTATTCTTTACATCATAAATATTTAAATCCAAACTTGAATTAGCACCTGCTATCATGAATTTAACTCCTGATGTATCTGACAGGTTTGCAGCATAATTTAATCTGTTGTTTTCGAGAATAAACTTTCTTGGATACTGTAAAGAAAAATTATCAAAAAGCATTACTCCAACATAAGTTCCGGCACCTGTATATGTGAAAGAAATTTGATTTAAATTTGAAGCTGAAAGTAACGATGATGAAAAACCAAGAACTGTATCAATTCTTTTGTAATTATCTGTTTTAATTGTGTCAATAATATTACCATTTACTCTGACTATCAACCTGTGTTCATTAAAGATAGAATCTACGTAGGAATTCGGATATGCAAAAACCTTTAGTGAACATGTTTGTGAAATATCCGAAAGAAAAGGAGTTCTGAAAGTATCACTTACAACGTTACCCCTGTTCATCTCCCTCCAGTACCAACCCTCTCCGGATATTTTCTCGTTATTAAAGTGTCTGTAATCCGAGCTGTTCCTTCTCTCCCCCAGAGAATAAATATTATCATATTCGAAATGTATTGGTGAAGAAAAATAACCGGGTGAAAACTGATTTGCAGAATTAAAATTGTAATCAATGTATCGCAAACCATGAGCGCCGTCCCAACCAACCCAATAGACACTTGTATCAGAATACATATTGAAATATTCATCGGTAATGTAATCCGGAACGTTTGTATTGCCCTGTTCTTTATAAGAAATTACATTACCCCCATAATTTCTTTGTCCATAAAAATCCAGATAGTCTGTATCATCAAAAACACCATTTTGTTCACCAAAGAAGAAAGCCGAAATCTGGCTGCCTTTATAATAAACTTTTACTGTTCGTGGATCTATCGTTGAAGTATTAACACCCGCATTAACGAAATCAGATTTAGTCAACCTGTAAATTCCGTCTTCTACAACATATAATTTTAAATAGGATTTATTCGGAGTAATCCAATTAGAATTCTGTGCTAAACAAACATTCGTAAATAAGAGAAGGATATACAGGATCGGTTTCATACTCACTCTAATCTTTTTTAAACATTAAGTTAGTTTTTTGGACAAAAACATGAAATATAAAAACAGGAATTCCAAGAATATATCTTTTCCAGAGTCTTTTCGGTTCCTGAACTAATCTATATGCCCATTCAAGCTTTAACTTCTGAACCCCAATAGGGGCTCTCTTTTTTTGATTTAATAGAAATTCAAGACCACTACCACAGCATACAATCAAATTTGAGCTGATAGCGTCTTTATTTTTTAAAACCCAAAGTTCTTGATAAGGCTGGCCTAATCCAACAAATACAACATAAGGTTCGAAAATTTTAATCTTTTTTAATAATTCATCTGGGCAATTTTCATTATAAATACCAAAATCAACAGACTTATAATTGCTTTCAAAGAAGTTACATATAGATTTTTCAATTTGTTTAACATTACTTAACATAGGGAAAACAATAAATATTCTTTTTCCGGAACATATTAGTTTGTGAATCAAAACAGGGTATAAATCTGATCCATTAATGTTGTGCTTAAGCTTATTCTCAAATAAAATTTTAGAAAAATAATAGGCACCAAAACCGTCAACATGTAGGGTGAAACTGTTATATAATTCATTGTTAAAAGATGGGTTGCTACGAAGAAGTCCATATGTATTAAAGTTATAATATGTTAACAGAATTTTCCTCATAACATTCATATTGAGCAAATAATTAGCTAACTCCGGATAATCATAATCCAATATGTTTAATCTGTTCATCTTTATAATCTCTTATTGGATAGGAGTGTTTGATACAAATTATAAATGTTTTTTATATTAACCTCAGGGATGTGTTTTTTACTCACAAGATCAAATAGATTAGCAGCACATTTATGCATCAAAGCAGGATTATTATAAAAGGTTGTAATTTTTTCTGCAAGTTCGTAAGGATTTTTCGGGCTAAACAATAAACCGTTAAATCCATCCGTTATTGTTTCCGCAATACCATCAACATTCGAACCAATAAATGGTTTTTTATAAAAACCGGATTGTATTAAAAACGTTGGAAGTGGATCAACAATCGAAGGTAATACACATATTCGACTCTCAAGGAAATATTTGCTTAAATCATTTTGTGGAGGTATTAATTTTACATTTAAATTATTTGCATTAATATATCTCTGATAACTCATCTTTAAATTTCCGCTGCCTACTAAATTCACTTTAACGTTGGGAATATTCAGATTTTTAACAGCTTCAAGCAAGGTTTCAAAGTTTTTTTCCCTATGATATCTCCCAACTGCCAGTATATTAAATCCATGTTCATTTGTAGTATCAGAATAAACTTCAGAAGATACAGGTTCCGCAAAATTATAAATTAGATTAATTTTGTTTTCATATATTTTAAATTTATTAATTAATTGATTTTTTACACTTATACTAATAGCTATGAGTTTATCAGACCTATATTCCAGATAATATCTTGAATTGACTAAACTCATAATAGTATTAACTGTGATCACATTCTCATTAATATATTTTTTGTACAACAAACATAACAATTCAGTCGACCTGCTGTATGAATGTAATATATTAATATCATACTTTTTAACAATAAAGTGAATTTGCTTTAAAAGACCTGAAAAAAATAAAGGATTTTTACTCCCAATATTTCTGTTTACGGAAAAAAGGATTTTCAATTCTTCTATACGCTGATTTGCAATATCTTCTTTTGTAAACAAATAATTAAAGCATTCAAAAGAACTTAAATATTTAAGTGCAGTATATAGGTAATAAGACCTTCCGCAAGTGTAATTAAAAGCAGGGGTGATATGTAATATTCTGGGTATCAAAGTAGAGACAGATTAATATTAAAGTTGTTTGTTAAAGCAATATAGTTATAACGAACTTTGTCTTTCAAAATAATTTTAACAATTTTACATTTATTTAAAAACATTTCGTTAAGTTGGAACTCACATTTAATAAACTCATTCTCGTAATCTAATATAGAATTATTATGGATATTATAAAAGAACTGTGTTTTTCCGGTACAATAAGCAGTCACGGTTGAATCATTGATTTTTTTAATAACGATTTCGGAATTCAAAGACTCGAAGTCAAGTGCGGCATAATTCACAAATCCTTGGACAGTATCAAAATGAACAAAATCACCATATTTACAGTAATTATAAGTTGCAGGAATATTGTCAAGAATATAGGTTTGTTTAAGTCTAGAGGGGAGAAAAAGAAAAATGGATTTGTTTTCGTTATTGAGAACTTCATCTGAGATAACATTAATGTTCTGATTCAATTTAACGTAAGCGTTTCTATAATCATCAATTATTGTATAGGAAGTGATTGAGTATAACAATATTAGCGGCACTAAAATGTATTGTATAAGTTTAATTCTTTTTTCGCTCAAAAGAGATATTTCTTTGAAAATTAATATCATCGTAAAAGCAAAAGGTACGAATATCAGTTGTGGTCTGAAATATCCTGCAAGAATATTGGGGCTTATTAATATAATAAACAATAAACATAATAGTAAAAACTTTTTCGGCTTACCTTTGTAAATGAGTTTAATAATAGTTAACATGATAAAGGAACTTATTAACACAATAATATCAGAAAAGGTTATATTATTTGCCAGATTATATAAAGACAGGTAATCGAAAGAGGATAAAAATGATATAAAGGCTTTGGGAATTACATTTAATCTATCCAAATAGTGGAAAGAGTAATAGTTCAAGAGACTATCCATCGATGCTTTAAGAAACAATAATTTGTACATCATATAAATAATAAGAAATAAGAAGTAGAAGATATAATCTTTGGGTTTTATATTTGTTGCTTTATTATTAAAAGAATAATATATAACAAGTATTGCAAACGGAATAGCAATAGCACTTTCCTTAAACAACAGGGCAATACCGAAAAAACATACTGACAATAATAAGTACAATAATTTTGAGTTTTTCTTGTAACGTAAAAATGAAAACAAACTTAATAAACCCATAAGACCAAATTGCATGTCGTTTCTGCAAGCGATCCAAATTAGAGTATGAAAATTATTGGGAAATAATAAAATTAATGCGTAAATCAAGATAGACAGAAAATAATTTCCGGATATTTTGAATAGTAAAAACGACGATAAGAACGCAAATAGTAAGTATAAAATAAGATTATGTATCTTTGAAATAATATATGCATCAAATATTAACCCCAAAAACTTAACAATAATTAAGTCAAGATTGAATGATAAAAACCACAATGGACGTAATAGTAAAGAATTCATATAAATCATGTTTCCTGTGAATATTTCTGTAAGCGAAGATGAAGCCGAGGCAGAATAGTTAGCATAATCATCTGAAAGAAAACCAATTTTAATGTAACTGCTTAATAACAAGAAAAACATAAATAATAGAGTTATAATGAAATACCCTGAGAGTATGTTGTTTTTGTGTGTCAATTTTCAGAAGTCATCGATTTCAAAATATCCCTATAATAGGCTGATTTGATTATGTCCTTAGAAAAGAACAATGACAATTTATTCCCACGAATTTTTCCCGATGAGTTTCCAACTATTATCGAACACCACAATAAATAAAAATTATTAATAATATGCCCTTTAAGAAGCAATTTATATGCTTTTTTGACATCCCCGTAATAGTATTCAATTCTTCCTAATAAATCATTGGTCTCTTTTTTATTTGGGGGAAAAGTATTTTCATTCTTCTCATAAAGTACTTTTACAAGTTCAGCATTGAATTTTCTATTTACATTTTTTTCTTTCAGCTTTGAGAATACAAGATATTCCGGAAGACAATGAAAAACAGCTGTTTTACTTGCCCTAAGCCATAATTCATAATCTTCATAAGTATCTATATCTTCATTGTAACCTGATAATTTAGAAATAACATCTCGTTTAAAAACAACAGATGAATGATTTATCGGATTAAGATATTTTAATTTGTTTTTAATTTCATTATTAAATTCAGGGCTTTTCCAGAACCTTAAGAATTCAGAGTTTTTATAGAAAATTGACCATGTAAATATTATGTCAATTTCAGGATTATTTAACAAATAATCCATTTGTTTCATTAGTTTATCTTTAAAAAACAGGTCGTCAGAATCAATTCTAGCAATATGTTTTGTAAAAGTATGTGATAATCCATAATTTAAGGCAGAAGAAAGTCCTTTGTGGGGTATTTTAAAATACTTTATCCTATTATCATTAAATGATAATATGATATTCTCTGATGAATCAGTAGAACCATCATTAATAATAATAAAATCAAAATCCTGATATGTTTGATTCAGTACACTCTTTATAGATAATTGCACTGTTTCGGCCGCGTTATAAACCGGCATTATTATTGATATTTTGGGATAATTATTATTCAATATTGTGAGCAATATAAGATTTAGTCATAAACAAAAATCTTTTTGACGAATTTACAGATGAAATAAACGATAAAGTATTTAAATTGTTTTTCTTCATAAGAATATATTATTAAGTGTTTATATAATCAGTTGAAGCATCTGCACTGATTATCTCATAATTTACGAAATACTTATAAGTTTATTGTACAAATCATAATGATACTTGAGCATATTTATAATCGAATAATTAAATCTTATTTTATCATATAAGCATTGATAATCATCTAAAAGAGCAGAATAATTATTTATAGCATACTCAAGTTTATCAAGTAAATCATTAACGTTGCCCGATTTAAAAACCAAAGAGGAATAGTCATCCGTGAAAAGGTCTTGAAATCCGTTATATGAAGAAGAGATTACCAGACAATTGCTATATATTGCCTCCAAAACAACAATGGGGACCCCCTCTTTTTGTGAAGTAAATACAAAAATATGTGCACAAGAAAGGAAGTTTTTATAATCTCGAATAGGATCTACAAATTTAACAACTCCACCTAAAGATTCATTCAATCGGATTAAATTACTTTTCTCAGGACCTTCACCCGACACATAAAATTCACTAATAGAATTATATTTTGAGGACAGTGAATGAGATGCTCTTATGAATAATTCCATCGCTTTTTCTTCAACAAACCTAGATGCAGAAAAGATTATAAGTTTATTATTTTTTGGTTTATCTTGTTTCATTAATTTCTCTTCAGATATTCCCTGTTTTATAGTGATTATATTAGCAGGATTTATTTTTGAGCTTTTTATTAAATGATTTTTAATTTTATCTGATAAGACAACATAATAATCTGCATGAAAGTGCTTTAATCGACCTACCTCATTAATGATCCCGTGGTTAGTTTGTATTGTCTTAACCTTTGTAAATATTGAAGAATAATAAGCTATATTCGCTGCATAATGATTATGAGTGTGAATTATATTAATTTCGTATTTTTTAATTATATTTTTGACAAGTAAAACTGCTCTAAAAAGGTTCAATATACTTCTATTTGAGTGCAGAATCTCATCACGCGTCAGAACTTCACAATTATATTGTTTGATCAATTCTCGGGATTCAATTTTCCCGCAAAGAATAATATATTTGAAGTCAGTATAATGTTCATAAAATCCATTAACCAAACTTTTAATGTGATTAGACACACCACATACTTGTTTTAACTCGTCAGTTATTAACAGAATGTTAATCAATTATGCTCTTATTTATAATTTGTAGTGTGGTAAATAATATTTTTGAAATATATTTTCCCAACTTAATTCCATCAAGCTTTTATAAATGCGATTATTATTAATTGTTAAATTTTTAGATATCTCATTTGAAAGCTTTTGTTTGTCTCCAAAATCTACCGAAGAGAATTCGACGAAATCACTTAAAAGTTCGCTATTTCCTGTTTGTTTTGTTAATATAGGATATAACCCGCAAGATATTGCTTCTAGAACAGAAATATTAAACGTATCATATGAGCTCGGCGAAACTACAATATTTTTATCGGATAAGAATATACACATTTCAGATGGAGACATTTTATCAAATATGCTTATATCTATGTTAGAATACTTTCGTATTTTATTAACCTTTTTAAGGGAATCTATTAAAAACAATTTAATTTTGTAAGGAAAACTTGATAATGAGTTAATAAGAAATTCAAATCCTTTTTCTTGTTGATCAATATTGCCGATAAAAACAACAGTTAATGGATCTTTGTCGGAATATTTTATAGGATAATTTAAGAAACAACTATCTAAACCATTTACAGTTTTCGAGAATTTACTTTTGTTTGGAGAGTAATATCTTAAAAGAATGTTTTTTGAGAATTCCGAAAGATAAAATATCTTATCAGAAGCGTAAATAACGATATTTTCTACTATAATATTTTTAATAACAGTAAAAACTGGCTCCTTGTTGAAGTACTTATTTTCATGCTTGATGATACCATTCATCATATAATAAATTTTAAACCTAAAAAATACTTTTAATAAATAAATAAATACTATAAACCTATCAAAACTAAGAATATGTATAATTTGGGGATTAATCTTAATGATTTGAAAAAGTGTTCCTACTATTCCGATTTTTAAAACTTGGCACCCATTTACCTCTGTTGTTTTTTCATAACCAAATAATTTTTTAAAATAACTGTATTTTCTTCCATCCTGAAAGTATTGAATAAATATTGTGTCATCTATTTTTGAATATTCTTCAAAAACTCTTTTACATACTTTTTCCGGTCCGGATAATATTTCGCTTTCATTATAAGTACCTATAAAAATTACTTTCATTTACCATAATTTATTTTTAAGATAAAAAGCATCACAAATAAGTATAAAAACTTCTGTTATTATAGTGGCATAAACAGCTCCTATAATACCTAAATTTAATAACAACACAATATTTAAAGCAATGTTAATAAGCAAAGCAATAAGGACAACATACATATTTTCTTTGTACATACCCAAGCCATTCATGGTTATTCCTGTAAGATTATTAAGTGCGAGAGGAATAACAGAAAAAGATAAATACTGAAGTAAAATAACTGCAGGGATGTATTTTTCCCCATAAATCAAATTTATTAATATTTCAGAGGAAAAATATAAAGCTATAGAAGCAGAAACACTAATTGTTAATATATAATATGAGTATTTTCTTAGGAATATCTTAACAGCAAATTTCCTTAAAGATAAGGAAGACACGCGGGTAAATCCTGAAACCAGGATAAAGGAAAACAGTAAATTGGAAGATTTATAGACACCGTAAGCAATATTGTAAAATGCAACTTTTTCAATATCAATTATCTCAGAAATTATTATAATATCAATTTTATCATATAAAAAATTTACCATTGCTGCTACGCCAATTGGAAACGAATAAATAAAGATACTTTTTAAAGAGTTGGATAATGAACGAGTTGTATTTCGTACGGGAGTAAACTTGTTTAAAATGAATTTGTAAAATGATAATGCTATAATAATGTTGCCTATAAGACCTATTAAAATAAATAGAATTATGCTGGGATATACAATTAATAAGGATATTATCAGTATAATCGATAATAAACGTACCGATGAGTAAGATATAAATTGTATCTTTTCTTCACGCTTACCAAGTAATATGGAATTAAGAATTGAAATGAAGTAAAATGAGTAAACAAAGGAATGTAGAATAACAATAAGAGAATAATTAGTATTAGCATAATAAAAATGAAAAATTAGCAGCATTATGAAAGTACTGATAAGAAAAGATGTAAACCCATAATACAATGCTGATGATAAATCCGACTTATCTACCACATTATTTCTTGCTACTTGCCTTTGTAAATAAACGGGTAAACCAAATTGAAAAACAAACATAAGTATATTTGAAACGGAGAACAACAATACTATATTTCCATAATTATCTACACTGAGCAATCTCGCCAGAATTAGAAAAAGGATAAAGAAGAATAATTTATCTACTATCTGATAATACAGAACAAATCTGCTTTTCTTGAATATTTTTAAGAATTGATTTATCATCAGGTAAAATTACAATTCTATTTATTAAATTGAAGTAAACAAAAATAAGGATTATTTTATTGCATAATACCGAATGATTAATAAAAAAACAGCAAGGGAAATTATATATTTAATTTTAGCTTTCTTGGGAGCGTCCAATATCCTCTTAAATACATACAAATATGGTATTGGACTAACCGATGATTCTGTTAATTATATTTATTCGGGGATTCACTTGTTACAAATGAAAGGGTTTTATAATTATGACGGATCAATATTTATTAACTGGCCCCCATTATATTCGTTGATTATTAGTATAATCTCGGGAATAGGTTTTGATATATATACTGCTTTGATAATATTTAATGCGATAATTTTCGGTTTAACAGTATATCTGTTGGGAAAGCTTTCAGAGATTATATTCACTTCGTCAATAATAAAAATTCTGTATGTAACAACATTAACCTTTTCGTTTCAAATGCTTTTTATTTTCACAAGAGCATGGAGTGAAACGATATTCATATTACTGATAATAATAATTATTCTGACGTTACTCAAAAACCCGGAACAAAATGTGATATATTTAATACTGTTTTTATCATTATGTGTATTGACACGGTATTTAGGTATTTCTCTTGTAATATCATATTATATATACTTTGCATTCATAAAAACCGGGACAAGTAAACCTCTAAAAACATATTCAAGCAAGACGCTTTTGATATCAGCAATTGCTATTATCCCAACATGCTTATGGTTTATAAGAAACAGATTAATGACTAACAATATAACAAACATTTCTTTTAACTCAACGGAATCGTTATTTTCAAACATTAATAGGTTGTTAGAGTACACGAGTGCGTTATTTATACCGGAATCTATTGACGCACAAATCAGGATTTTATTACTTGTTGTTTTGGGTGGCTTTACTATGTGGTTTTTTATTAAGTCAAAAGTTTATTCTGATAATAAATTAATAACATTAATATCAATCATATATATAATTTCGCTCTTAATAATATCGAACATATTTAAGTTTGATAATATATCATACAGATTCTTGATACCTGTATATTTTATTTTATTGGCTTTAATAATTAGAACACTGGAGGTCTTGATATTAAAGTTAAATAATAAGATAACAAAAGTACTCTTAAGTATATTTCTGGCACTAACGATAATTTTTCCAATAGAAAAGGGTATAAAACACACGTTTATTAATTATAATGACGGCATTGAAGGGTTCAACTCTATAGAATGGAAAGAATCTGAAACGATTGAGTACATTGAATCGTACGACAAGAATTCCAAGATTTATTCTAACAGTCCTGCCGGAATCTATGTAAATACAGGATTATCAACATACAGAATATCAAATTATCCTCACGAGAGGTTAAAAGGAACTCTGCGGGTTATATTCAAGAAATCACTACCTGAGATAGATAATGTACCGGATTTACTAAACACAATATCCCAAAATGATAGCATTATTTATCTGAAGGATTCATATATAATTATTACAAAGAATTAACCTAATGATAATCATTGGTTTGATTGTTTTTGGCAGTGTGCTGATTTTTTGTGGTCTAAAAGACCCAAGGGAGTTCAGCAATAAAGTATGTTATATGTTCACCTATACAGGATTCTTGTTTTCACTTATTGGTATCTTTAATTATTTACTTAACCCTGCAACAAGAAGCAGTTCTTTATTTGGTGATAGAGTTTTTGATGCGGAATTTGTAGTCAGTACTATCAGTTTCTTACTTATTACTACCATGTTGCTAAAATCCCATAATGGTAAGATTAGGAATCTACTATTTTTAGCAAACTTATTTCCTTTAATTTATATTATTATTCTTCGTACAAGAGCCGGTTGGCTGGCAACTGGAATAATTTTTATAACGATAGTGTTATTTTCACTATTATATTTTATACATATCAATGGTAAATTTTTGCTATTGAGAATAGGGGCTCTTATAATCATTTCCATTTGCCTTGCCATCTTAATACCGGTTGACAGAAAATATGAAAGGGCTGATTTATCAAAAACTTTAGGAAGTATTTTTGAAAATGACTACTATTCAAACAAAGTTAGGATAGATTATTGGAATAATTCTTTGAAGATATTTTCTGAGTACCCTATTTCAGGAATAGGGAGAGGTAAATGGGCAGGGATATATCCATATTATAGTGGGAAATCATACACGGATGAGAATGTTGATATGAACTCAGCTATAAATCCGCATAATGATTATATTGAAGTGCTTACTGAATACGGAATATTTGGGTTTATTATTTTTACAGGGTTTATTTTTACGGGGTTGTATTTTCTGTTTAAGAAGTCCAAAAGAGAGATTAATTATTTACCGTTTTTCCTTTCTGCATTGGGTGTTTGCATCATGATGTTCTTTTCTTTTACAAAGGATAATTTCTGGGTGATGATTGTATTTGGTGTGTGTATGGGGATTGGATACTCAACTAATTATAAATTAGTAATTAAGAGATATGAGTTCTTGAATAGAAATAAATTGTCTTTAAAGAAAGCACTCTTGATAATTGGAATATTGATGTTTACGACAGGAATCTGGTTTAAGATAATGGCTGAATTAAATGAAAAGGAATATCTGGAGGCAATGAAATTGAAATCTCAGAATAAATATGAGGAGATGCTGACAAAACTGGACGGAGTTTCTGATTTTTATTATCCGGTTGATATGAGCAAGATACCGGTGGATTATTACAGGGGAGTGGGATATTTTGAGTTAAAACAATATGATAAAGCGCTTGAGAAGTTTAAAAGTGCGAGAGAGAGAATGAAGTATTATCCTACGATTATGAATAATGAGGCGGCGGCACTTTACATGACGGGCAATTATGAGGAAGCTAAGAAGAGATACAACGAAATACGGGATATATTTCCTAATTATATAGAGCCGAGAATAAATCTATTAGCTTTTTATACAAATCAGAAAAGATATAATGAAGCAAGGGAGCTTATTTCAGAGATTGAAAGTAAAACCTATGATTCAAGATACGTAAAGAATTACAGTGTATTTTTAGAAATTAAGGATTATTTTAATAGAAATAATATACAATAAATCATTATGCGATTTTTCAGAATACTTATATTAATTGTAGTTTTAAATACCGGGTTTGTGTATTCGCAAGAAGTCTCGAGAGTTATACCTGATACGGGAAGACAGGGAAGAACATTCCCTATAACTGTTCACGGAACAGGTACAGAGTGGACATTATCACCTTATTGTGAGATTTATTTTGACAGCATTGGTGTAACGACTAATAACGTTGTCATTGTTAATGATACTACTTTAACAGGAAATATTATTATTGACGGCAAGGCTTCTACGGGATTTCATATGTGCATTGTTGGAGATAATTTTTTAAATTATTATTATAAAGACTCAGCATTTACAGTGTTTCTGAATGTACCAGTCACACCGACACCATTGCTTCCGTTGAACAATTCTATTAATCAGCCGATAACACCTTATTTTCTTTGGGACAGTAATTTCTATGCCGTCAGTTACAGAATACAACTCTCAACTGATGTCGGTTTTGGGACTTTAACTTACGACACATCAGTAGCAAACACTCCGTTTGTAATCAGGCAGGGTGTACTCGTACACAATGTAAAATATTACTGGAGACTGAAGGCTTATAATTCTATGGGTGAAAGTCCTTGGTCAACTGTGTTCAATTTTACTGTAATGCCCGTCGGAATTATTTCTTTTCCGGGTGAAATACCTGCTGAATATAAATTGTTCGAGAATTATCCGAATCCGTTTAATGCACAAACAAAATTTCGGTTTCAGATTCCTAAAAATGGAATTGTTAAATTGAAGATTTTCGATTTATCCGGGAAAGAAATTGAGACACTTATTAATGGGAATCTCAACGCAGGTTCGTATGAAATTAACTGGTATTCAGGTTCGTTAGCATCTGGAGTTTATTTTTATTCGATTGAATCAACAGGGTTTAGGGACGTAAAAAGAGCCGTGATTTTAAAATAATATTTTCTTTCTGTGAAATGTGAAAAAAACATTTATTTTTTACATTTTTAGCTTGACTTTTTTATGTAAAATATCTATTTTATTTATGTAATTAGTAGTGCATTTTTGCAGAACAAATTAGCTCGTTGTTTTACAAAAACCATGAAAACAAGCTGTTTTTAAAGGTTAATTCTAAATCAAATTAAAATTCAGATATTATAACATATTGTAAAAACAGCAATATAAATATAGGTTACCTATCTAAAACCTATCTATTTCCTATCAAAATCCTATTTACCTCCTAGTTACCTCCTATCATTCACCTAAACTCAACCTAAAAGGCTCAGTTACACTTAATCAGGTGCTGAGCAGAGCCGGTGATTTGATTATTGAAACTTGATTGAACGTGTTTCATTTTTTGTTTTAGTTGTTTAGTTTTATATACGGCAAAATTAAAAGACATCATTTAGGAGCATTTCAGGACCGGATGAGTCCGGGTATTTTTAAGATAAGAAAGTGGTAAACATTAGCTGTCTCTGAATATCGAAACAGGAAAAGCCAAAGAAAACCCCGATTTCCAGTCCGCAATCGTCTGAAAGCTTTTT
>JBAYUG010000013.1:0-49312 GCA_041675325.1 Kapaibacterium sp. (SeqCode) | reverse complement strand
TCCTGTTCAGGATACCCCTTCCCGACATTCCGAATGCCCTCCTCCTGTTCAGGATACCCCTTCCCGACATTCCGAATGCCCTCCTCCTGTTCAGGATACCCCCTCCCGACATTCCGAATGCCCTCCTCCTGTTCAGGATACCCCTTCCCGACATTCCGAATGCCACCTTACATGTCTGTAAGACCCCATTTCCAATCAAATATTGAGGTTTTTATAACTTTTAACGTAAATAATACATTTATTTGCCGTCCTGAGCGGTATATAGTGGTTTAATTTGAAAGGAAATGAGAAATTACAATATCGGACAAGTTTCTGATTGTTTTACGAATATTGTGTTTCACATTGTTAACGCCGGCATAAAGTTTTGAAATCGCAGTAGGAACAGTTTTCAAGATTCTCTGTCTGTGTAAATGGTTTGTCAGTGTTGAAAATATCTTCGAGTAGGAATAATAAAACTGATTCGAACTGCTTCATATCGGAATCTGTGAAAGGAGTTATGCTTATTGTTTTGATGCCCTCCTTCAGGTTTTTTACGGGATAGAGTCCTGCGTTATATTGCTTCTCGGGATTTTCCAGCCAAAGCACGTACGCATAAAGCATCGTCTGCAAGTTTGACTTGTACTTTGTGTTTGACGGGAATTCTTCCCAGAACTTTTCATAATATTTTGGTGATAAAGTCATGATGTCCGCGTTACCGGTTTTATAATCGATTACAGTAGTTACGCCGCTTTCTTCATCAATCCTGTCAACGACACCGCCAATACGGATTTCACGCTCCTTACCGTTTACGTTAAACTTAAGTGAAGTGTAAAGCTCAGCTTCAAGAGCTTTTACGGTGTAAGGATTTCTGTTTCTTTCCTGTTCAAGAAGCTTTATTACAAGTCTGCGTATGATTGATTTGTAAAGTAAGTTGCGTCCCTTTGCCGAAAAATTTACATTAGAAAGTTTTTTATCAGACTTTAAGAAGCTTTCAAAAATATCGTCGTAATTATTAATCACATCATTAATGATATTGTCGATTATATCACCCGTTATGACTTTGTCGAGATAGGGTTTGTAAAGTATCTGCATAATGCCGTGAAACACCGTGCCGAATGACGCGGGGCTGAATACCTCTTCCACATCTTCATCTTCTTTAAGTCCGAGCACCTTCTTCAGATAAAACTGCAATCCGCAGTTTATGTAATCGGCGAGGTATGTCGGTGACATTCGCTTAATACGATTCAGCATGAACTCATTCAGCTCCGGAGTTTTTGGGATTTCAATCTTGCTGTCTGGTGTATCGCTTTCCTTTGGGCTTATGATGGTGTGACTGTACTCAATGTTTTTGTTTACATTCAGAAGTTCCTTTTCTATCTGCTGAATATAACGACTCATTTCTTTTACTTCATTTCCGGTTTCGGTGTTGTAAAAGATACAGACGTGTTTAGCTTTCTGAACAAGGCTCCAGAAGTAATATGCATTCACTGAATCACTTTCTTCATAAGTCGGCATGCCGAAACTTTTGCGCAATGAATATGGGATATAGCTTAACCCCTGATTGCCGGGAGGCATGGAATCTTCATTCATGTAAAGAATAAAAATATTTTTAAACGAAAGATTCCTCGCTTCAAGAAGACCCATCACCTGAAGTCCTTTAAGCGGCTCACCTGTGAAGACAACGCCGGTAGTGTTTAACATCTGCATCAGCATATTCCAGAAAGTGAAATGATTCAGCTGAACCTCACCCGCAGTCAATGCATCAGCAAGACGGTTAAGCTGTGTTGAAAAACTGTAAAGGTATTCAAGCTGAAAAAGTTTGTAATCGTTGTCGGCGTCGGTGCTTTCTTCCATTCGTATTGCAAGAGAATTTACGATGTTGTTCAGGTTGTTAATAGTATCGTTTACGTCAGAACCTGAAGTAAATATCTTTGTTAAAATAATTTTAATACTTGTATTCCCGAGAGAGTTCAGGAACTGAGTGAAAACGTCGATGTAAACTATATTCTCCTGCCTGACTTTTCTGACAAATGCGAATATATCTTTTGCAGATGCAAACTTAATGTAGGGATGCATTAACAAATTAATAACATCCTTAAAGTAAAACTTCGGTTTGCCGTCTTCGAATATTTTCTCCGAATGAAGTTTATTAATTATGCTTATGAGATTGTACAAAGGCGTTGATTTCAACGGCAATCCCATGGTTACATTTATGTTACCCGAGTTTGCAGGCATAGAATAAAGGACGGGCAAAAGACCCGAAGGGTCGGGAATAACGACGAGTGTATTTTTAGGTAGTATATTCCCGCTTATAATTTCCTGTTCAAGCTTACTGCCAAAAGCTTTTACCATGCCGGCATTAAGAGGCGAACCGATTACTTCGATGTGTTTAGCGGCAGAAGATAGAGAGTCTTCTGATTCGATTATATCGCCGCCGAGCAGCTTTTGAAATTTACGGATAAACAAACCCGACTCCTGTTTTGCGTCGTCGAGATAGTATTTATCAGCGTCCCAGAGCACAACAGCTTTACCTTTTTCCTTAAGAGAGTTAATTATTTTAAACTCGCACCTATTTAAAGAATTGAATCCTGCGAAGTAAACCATTTCATAATTATCAAACGATGATGTCGAATTAATATTCTCTGCTATTTCCCTTGCTGCAAGCCCTTCGTATGCAAGTCCGTCTTTTACAAGACTGCTCCTAAACCCGGAATAGATTTCGAAAAGACTATTCCATATATTTAGAAAATTCTTGGTGTATTCACTGCCGGGCTTAATCTTAATCAGGCTGCCCCAGAAGTTTTTTGCGTCCTCGTTTATTTCAGTCTGAAACCGGTGTTCAATTTCCTTTTCATCTTTAAGTTTTCTGAACAGATGTTCTGCGTTCACGAGATGCTTGTCAACTTCATCAAAATCCTTAAGCAGCATTTCACCCCACGAATAGAATTCATCGAAGGGCTCATCAATAAAATGCTTTGTGTATGATTTATACAATTTCATGATAAGCGTCAGCTTATCGGCAAGTTCAAGTTTAGAGAATGAAGCGATAAACTCGTTGATGCTCATTACAGAGGGCGACCATACAGGCTTTACGAGCAGTGCTGAAAGCTCTTTACGGAAATAAACGCCTGCTCTGCGCGACGGGAAAACAACGAGGACGCTGCCAAGATTTTCTTTGTGTGATGCAAATATTTTTGCTGCAACCGATGCGATAAAATTATTCATTTGTTCCTCCGTCTACTTTAAGTTCTTTCACTTTTATGTTTATTTCGTCTTCATTATCGGTGATGTAAAGCAAATATTTATCAACCTTCTTATATCCCATTTCAGACAGAATCCCTGCATATTCGTTTAGCTGTAAGCTGTGCTTAAGTTCTTCACGACCGGTTTTGTAATCGACTATTACTGCGCAGTCATTTTTTAGCATTACCCTGTCGGGACGCAAAACGCGGCTATCTGTAGTAAGTATTTCTGATTCAGATTTTACATCATAGCTGCCGTCGAACCAATAACTCGTTTCTTCCGATTCGATTGTTTTTGTAAGGAGGGTTTTAAACTTTTCCTTTTCGGATGAACTGATTACACCTTCCATAAGTCCCTTGCTGAGTGCTGAATCAATATCGTGCTTCGTTGTGATGAATGAGAGAAGTTTATGCACAACTACGCCATTATCTGTCTTTATCTTCAGCCGCTCATTCCCGAACACTTTAAGCTTCCGGTAAGAAGGTCTAATGAACAGTTTGTTGAAATACGGTGATGAGTTTATACTTTCTAGTTGATTGAATTCTATTCTTGTTTTATTATCATAATCTCTTTTACTCTCTTCTTTGTACATAGTTCTTGCCCCGAGTACGAGTCTGTTGTTCGTAATTTCATAATCGAATTCAACTGCGGACTTAATTGAATCAGCAATAGACGATTTTGATTTGACGGGCACATTCAGATACAGCCTATCTTTCGGACGAGTCATGCTGACGTAAAGCAGGTTTACATTATCAAGCCTTACCAGCTTTGATTCCTCCAGATAATCCTTTTCGAAATATGTGGACTGAGCGTCTTTAGTTGCTTTCACATAATAAGCAGATGCTTTATTGAATGGAGCTTCGGGGGTGGAAGCCCATATTTTATCTTTGGTACCGTCTATATCGATACTCCAGTTTGCATAAGGAATGATAACTATTCTGCTTTCGAGCCCTTTTGATTTATGAATAGTCATAACCCGCACTGAGTTCATGTTTTCAGGAACGCTGATAGAAAGTTTATGTTTTTTATCTTCCCAGTAATCAAGGAATGAATTTACGTCGGATTCCTTTTCCTGAGCGAACCTATTAACTTCATCCAGAAATTTAATTATGTAGGGGTCGGCGTCGTTATTCAGACCGAAGATACTAATAATATGTTCAACAAGCTCATACACCGTAAGGTTATACAGAACAGGCAGGCGCTTCGGCTTTTCATCTTCTTTAAAGAACTCATCGGGCATGAGGTCAACAAAAATCTTTCCGTTTGTTTCGAGCGAGTCATTGAAAAGATCAGCATTCTTATAATCCATACCTTTTATCTGACAGAAATTATAGAGCATTTCAGTTCTTGAAAGCTTATTACGGATATCGTTCAGGAATTTAAGTGTGGATAAAATAAAATTAACTTTAGCCGACGATATTAATAAAAGCGACTGTTCCGACACGACGCTATATCCTGCTTTCGTGATTGCCTCAGAGATTGCTCTGCCGTCTTTTGCATTACGTACAAGAACAAGTACATCTCCAAGTTTATAATTATCTTTTATAACCTCATCAATAATTTCAGTAACACGCATATCAGACTGTTGATTCACACTGATTCCTGTATCTTTATCTTCTTCGAAGAAATTAACCTCTACATAGCCGTCAGATTTTTCCCCGCTTATTAACTGTTTCGTTACATTTTCTTCGTATGACTGAATCATGTAATCGTTTGAGGAGTCATCAAGATTTGAGAACTGATTTTTAAGCGTTGAGAAAAATCTGTTGTTAAAATCAACAATAACTTTATGTGAGCGCCAGTTTGTTTTAAGCGTTTCCTCGCTAATCATAGAACTGAAAGAACTAAGGTCCCTTTTAACACCGTACAGAAGCATACGCATATCCCCGTTGCGCCACCTGTAGATTGCCTGTTTTACGTCGCCGACAATGAGTGAATTATTATTTTCGCTGAGCGAGTTGATAATGAGCGGCTTTAAATTATCCCATTGAAAACGAGAAGTATCCTGAAACTCATCGAGCATGAAATATTTAAGTTTAACTCCCAGTTTTTCGAAGATAAACGGTGAGATATCATCGCTAATCAGCAAACGCAGGAAGCTGTTAACGTCTGAGGACAGGATTGTTCTGTTTTTCTTTCTGTATGAATCAAGGAACCTTAAGAGGTCGCCGAGAATACCTATATTATATATAGTTTTGAAGATTATGTTTGCCGTGTTGTAAGACCGGGTTTGAGTATTAATCAGATGAATAATTTCGGAATAAAGACACATTACCTCATTTTCGACACTGGTATTATTCTTAAAGAAACTTCTTCCTTCATCGAAGTATTTTGCGAGTGTTTTATACGGTTCAGCGGGACCTTTCTGAAGCTTTTCGCAGTAAGCGAGGATGCCTGACTTTGAACCACCAGCAAGGTCAGAATGGGACAATCCTTCAAGTTTAAACAGTTCGATTATACTGCGTGATTTTGATTTAAGAAAATTCTCATAGGAGTATTTAACATCCCTGATTTCGGATATGAGTTCAAGTACCTTTTCCTTATCGTCATAAACATCAACAGGACTGCTGAGTTTACGGAGCCAGAAGTTTTCACTGACGATTTGTTTGCCAAACTCTTTAATGTCTTTATCAATATTCCATGTCTTTTCATCATCAAGACGGGAATCCAGATATTCGGTTACATACTTTGAAAGCAAATAATCAGTGTCGATGCTGTCGAGCATAGATGAGGTTATTTCTTCAAGCACAGTATCGGTATCGAGTTCGAGATTAAATCCGACGGGCAAACCAAGTTCTTTAGCGAATGCTTTAATTATTCTTACGCAGAAGCTGTCAATCGTGCTTATGTTGAAGTTAGTATAATCATGGAGTATGCTGCTTAGAACCTGAGCCGATGTTTTAGAAATATCAAAACTATTACTGTACCAGCCGCGTTGTTTCAATTCAGATATGATTTCCAGAGCAAGCTTCTCTTCTTTGCCTTCGGACAGTTTCACAAGATAATCAATGATACGGGTTTTCATTTCTTCGGTTGCCTTGTTGGTAAACGTGACGGCAAGAATATGCTTGTAGTTCCCGGGATTCTTAAAGGCAAGAATGAGGTATTCTTTAACGAGTGTACGGGTTTTACCCGAACCTGCTGACGATTGATATATATGCAAATTTTTTGTCATGAGATTTAAACTTATACAAAGATATAAAATTTAGAAATGCAAATATTATCATTTGATGAGAATTTTTCAGAGGAGAAGAACGGGAAACAGAAAGCAGGATAGTGCTGACAATAGTGATATTCCTTTTTTCTTCACTTTTAGTTTGTGATATTTGTTTAATGAACAAATCGGTGAAATATTATGTGCTGCTTCCACTTCTTGCTATATCTGCAATAATTCTTACAGTTTTTGTCGGATACCGGATTTACAACTTAAATTCATTCAGGGTTTATCTTATATCTCCCGATAAAAGCATTCTGGTTTCGACTGAATTCGCAACCACTATATTAATTAAAGGGAAAATGACTCCCGAAGTAGTGGAAATATTTGTTGACGGAAGACTTTATGAAAGAAGAATGTTCAGCGACCTTAATTATACAGACCTCGGAAATATAAAAATTGCAAACATAAAGATAGACCCGCTTTATTTATCGAGCGGAAATCATAATTTTACAGTAGTACTTAAAGGAGGATTGTTAGTTAAGGACAGCAAGGTTTCTGCAAACTTCATGTACGAAAAGATAAACAATTATGCATACAGAACGGAAGAGCAAAAAACCAAGGATATAAGGAGTTTTCTTGAGAATGATGCCGCAATTCTTATTGCAGCTTTGAACAATGCACGTGAATATTACATTAACAGTGACTGGAGAAAATCAGAAAAATATACAGCCATAAAGGAGAATGTTTTTAAAAGCGGCATTGACACTGTAATTTTAAGAAAAACGACTGACCTTATAAAGCTTTTAGAAAATTCATCAGAGCTTGATTCGATATACAACGCTGCTAATTCCTTAAATCTTGAGTTGTTTAATAAAGGCTATCCATACACAACGCTGATGTTTGAATACAGATACAAGAACGGGAATGCAAAATCACTTCTGATGTCATACGAGATTACGGATTCCGTTATGCTGGAAAAGGAAAACATTCGTTCCATCGTACATATTATAAAAAGGATTGACGGTCTAAACCTGAGGGAACAGTTTCTGGGAATAAAGCTTCCGAACTCTCCATTTGCGTTCATTCTCGCAGAAAGTCTGAATTACGTGATTGAAAGGTATTCTCGTTTGTTTGACGATGATGAACAGTATGCACTCAGAGAAGTAAGCTCGATGGTTAGCGGATTCGTGAAAGATAACAACGACAGACAATTTATACTTGATAAAATAAAGGAAGAAAGCCGAAAACACGTAATTAACATGGCATTCACAGAGCTCGTGAAAAAATCGAATGCCTACCATGAGATACGGCATTTAAATGACTACAAGCAGGCACAACGAATCGGAAAGTCAGTACCGGAAGTACTTGGATATTTTTACAATAATATTGGCGGAGAAGATTTTTTCTCACTGGACAGCACTTTTAAGACCGAAAAGGAAATTTGCGAAATACTGCTGAAGATTAATCCTGAGTTTTCTGCTTACCTGTATGAGCTGGTAAATTCAGACGGATTAAGAAGGCTTATACTTGTTACACTGTTTGAAAAGATAGTAAATGCGGATAAAGACGATACGTCACATCAATGGGCTGCAAAACTGATATTATTCAAGTTAGCGCAGATGAACGGGTTTACGGAAAAGGATTTAATTGCTTTACCAATTGAAGGGAACGAGCAGAACTGGTTTGAGCTTTTGAAAAAACTCCTTGAAGTTTCTTATGATAAGATTGAGACAGATGCTGCAAAATTACTGATGACGGAATTCGGGGGGTAAGGATTTATTGTCCGTATGCCCGTTTACACGGGCATGGCAACACAATAAATTTTTAAATCTTCTTTTACCTCTTCCCCGGCAGAATGAAGATTTTGATTACAAAGATACGAGAAGATAGATTTCACAGAGTTCTCCTTTAAGTTGTATAACTCTTACTTAATTCATTACAAACCTGTCAAGAGCATTATAAAATACCTCGGAACCTCTTGCAAATCCTTTTTCAAAATCAGATTTATCAGCATATTTTTCGGAAAGCATTTTGCCGTAGGCTATATGATCGGCTTCATTCATGTGTTCGTCAAAGTATTTTGTATCTGACTCGTTAAAACCGTAAAACTTCAGCAGACCTTCTTTCTTCGTTTTAGCAACCTCGGGCTGCTGTATTTCGAAAGAATGAATAGCACCGAGCAGTTCCGACGGATTCATTGCTGAAAGTTCTTTAATAACATCTTTCATTGAAGGATAATTGCTGCTTGACTGTTTAACTTTGAAATCATTCCACATTGATATATGTGAAGTTTCTTCGCTAACGAGTTTTTCAGAATCTTCTGATACGGCATTGAGTCCTGTAATTGATTTTGACCACAGGTTTGGAATTTCCTGAATCAATTCGTAGTAAGAATAAGTATAATCAGCCAGTTGTTCATTTGTAATCTCTCCCTTTGTCCACGACTGATAAAATGGATGGTCGAGAAGTTTTTTGTTTGGTTTCATAGTTTTTCCTTTCGGGGTATAATATGAATAAAATAATATTAAGGTTCAAGAAATAAAATCTTTTAATATTAAGTTTTTCTTTCATACATTATCGGGGATGGATGTCGATTTTGTCAAAAACATTCAGGGGTATTTCTAAGGCTAATTAGAGCGCAAGGAGAGTACAAGGAGACCCTAATCAGGTTTAGACTGAAAACAGCGTACATTTTTTTATTGCTGACATTTTTGACAGTATTTTTTTGACTGAATTAGTAGTGATTTCAGGGTGTTTTTAAATAAGAAAAACACCCTGAAAATATAACTTTTAAAATTTGCAGCTTTTACATTATAAGCTCTGTATGGGGCTTATTTTATTAATAACATTTTCTTTGTAGCAGTATAGTTACCCGAAATTAATTTACAGAAATATACACCGCTTGATAAGCGTGATCCGTCGAAATCTGCCGTGAAATATCCTGCATTCATAAATTTATCTGCAAGAACTGCAACTTCCTGACCAAGCTGATTGTATATTTTTAATGATACATTTCCATTTGAAGGCATCTGGAAATTAATCCTTGTAACAGGATTGAACGGGTTCGGATAGTTCTGACCTAATGAGTATTCAATAGGTAACTCTGATGATATATTCTGAATACCTGTAGTTGAAATGCTTGTTTCCCATAATCCCCGTCCATAGGTTGCGGCTCTGAGTTTATCACCGGCAGCGTTATAATAAATATCAAGTTCGGCAACAACAACATTAGGTAAGCCATTGCTGAAAGGTACCCAGTTGTTATTACCATCTTTTACATAAACACCTCTGTCAGTTCCTGCATATAAAACAACTCTGCCAACTGCTGACTTGTATTGCACGATACTCATAATTGGAAGATTCGGAAGCCCGGCGGAAATATTTGTCCAGTTGTCACCTCCGTTTGTTGATTCAAATACTTTCATTGTATCAGTATATCCGCCTAAGGTAATCCATAATGTATTTTTGTCATTGTGCTTAACTGCAATGTAAGTCATATAGTATGATGTATCTGCAGGATGTTCAACACTTGTCCAGTTGGTTGCACCACCGTTAGTCGTTTTAAACATATTAGCCGGGTCCGAAGCGTACAGGACATTCGTATCCGAGGGTGCTATTGCAAGACTACGTATTTTATTAGAGCTTAAACTCTGGGAAATACGTATCCATGAGTTTCCCCTGTTAGTTGTTTTGTATATTGTATCATAGCCTGCATATAGTATAGAGCTGTTGTAAGGATTCATAATATAAGGTGTTACCCATGCACCTTTTGGTTTTCCGGGAATACTATCTGATATTTTTACTAATGAATCCGTAAGGAATCCGTTGAAATTCCTCAAAATAACACCATCTTGCTGGGTTACATACATAAAATTACTATTTGAATTGTCAACAATGCATTCCATGCCGTCTCCGCCGGAAACATCTGCCCAAGATGGATTTGCAAACAATTTACTTCCATTATCCTGTAAACCCGTTAGAACTAAATTTGGATTTGTTTGAGATACGCCTATTCTGTAAATCTGACTTATCACAAGTCCATTAGATAAATCCGTCCAGTTTGTTCCTTCATTTGTCGTTTTATAAATTCCGCCGTCATTGCCTTCAAATAAGATATTGCTGTTGTTCTGATAAACAAGTGCATGTTTATCTGCATGAACAACCGGTCTTTGAGGATTTCCGTTTTCAGGGGGAAAAGGAGTCCATGATGTACTTGATACCCAATTTACACCTCCGTTAGTAGATTTCCAAGTCGTTATAGCACCCATAAATATAGTATTAATATTTAAAGGTGAAACTGCTATGCATAAATCATAATTACCCTGTGTCATTGAGTCCTGTAAGCCACTTGTATAATAACCCAATATACCTATAGGCGAATTAACATCAGCTCTTGAAAAATTTGAACCTGCATTTGTTGACTTAAATACTCCGCCAAAACCATCTGATACAGATGCGACAAGAGCATAAACGAATAATGGATTAGCAATTGAAACGCCAAGCTCAGCACGTATTCCCGGAGCCAGAAAAACCGTGTTAGTATTTGCACCGTGATTAGTTAACGTGATAACAGAAATCTGTTTATTTATGGAACTTGATGCAAAGATAGTACTTTGATCATCTGCTTTAAACTTTATATCAAAACAGGAATTCGGATATATTCTATTTTGCCATGTTGTTCCGCCATCTGTAGTTTTAAAAATACCATCTGTTGTGGATGCATACAGTGTTTGAGTGTTAACAGAATTTATCAGCAACCTGTAAACTAATTTCTTCTGGTTTATCGTGTAGCTAATTCCTGTTGGATTCCATGTCACACCGCCATTTATAGATTTATAAACCCCTATACTGTTGTTATCCGCAGCCTGACCACCGCTTAGCGGTAGTATGGTTCCCCCATCACGGTCACCTGTTGCTATGTACATAATATCAGTATTATTTCTGTCTATTACTATATCACTAACACCCAAAACGGGTAAAGACTCGTTCATAATTGTCCAGTTAGCACCGCCGTTAACCGTTTTCCATAATCCGCCCGAAGGACTGCCAACCCAAATAATATTTACGTTTGTCGGATGAAATGCGATACAGTTTATCCTTCCAAGACCTGCATATCCACCCGGAGTTGAATTCGTTCCTAAATTTACCCAGTTTGCAGATTTATCTGAATAATTCGTACCCTGATTATACTTTATAAATTCATCAACAGAATTAGTGTTCGGAAATTCACCGGTTTTCAGATTAACTCTTTGTTCCCAGTAATATTCCCAGCGTTTGTAGAGTTTCCAGCCGCCGACCTTAGTTTTAGCCCCGTTTACAATTCTGTAGCCATGGTTAACATTCAGCGATGACCAGTATTCGTTCATTGCTTTCTGAATCTGGAAGAACGTAGAATTTTTATTCAAGTTGTACATTTTTACAACTGACTCAGGAATAGGCTGAGCATTTAAGCCTGTGAATGCAATAATCAGCATTACAGACAGTATTAATTTTTTCATAATGTGTATAAATTAAAAGTTTTTGAATAAAACTCTGAGGTCCTGTGTTTATGAGTGAGAACCCTTTTCTGTAATTACAAATTACCGGGAATTCAGAGTATTGTGTGTTTTAAAATTATTGAGATAAATGTTTTAGTAATTTATTTATGTTTTAGATAATCGCCAAACGGACAAAGAATTAATATTATTTTAACTTTATAAATGATTGGAATTTGATAAGTGTTTTTGATAGGTAATTTCGGTAGGGTTAATAAATAATACTCAATGTCAGTTGGATTATAATAAACCAACGGTTTCAAAGAACGACCCCCTTTCTTAATTATTTATTTCCCCTTGGTAAATTAAGTAATATTTTATTAATTTGAAATTCTATATTTAAAAAACAGCAATTTAATATCACATCTATCATATATAATAAATAATGTTTAAGGTAGTATCTTAATTTTGCAGTTGCATTAAAGATTAAATAGAACTAATATTGTTATAATCCCTTACAAATTATTTAATACGTTTGTAACTATTTTTACGCCCATAAATAACTCTGTTGAGTAACAAAGTGAATAATTGTTAAGAACGTGAAAAATGAAAACTAATAATAAAATAAGGATACTATTTCTATCGGTAATTTTGGTATTAGTCTTATTCCTAATAGGATATCAATATATCCGTAACAGAGAAATCAGCATCTACATGCAATCAAAACACCTCAGCGATCAAAAAGTTGTTGACAAAGTTCTTGACTTAAAAGCCGCAAGTTTCCTGAAACCCACGATTGATAATTCTGTCTGGGATGATATGGTTAAGTTTATAAAAACAAGAGATACTGACTGGGCTCTGGAAAACTTCACAGGTATTCGTAAGACTTTTGACATGGATTTTCTAAGTGTTTATGATGAAAAGGGCAGAAACATTTTTTCTACAGCTGATACAACCGCTAATCTATTAAGGATAAGTGAAAATGAAATATTGGAATGGTTTAAGAACAATAAAACGTTTCATACTTTTCTCAGACAGGATGAATCGATATATGAAATCTTCGCAGCATCTGTAGTTCCGACTTTTGATATTTATTATACAACAAAAGAAAAAGGATATCTGGTCTCTGCAAAAAAATGGGATTCCGTTTACATTAAAGAGGTCAGTAAACTAACCGGCTTCGACCTTGAATTAAATCAAACAGCAAAAAATTCATACACGTCCTTCAACGAAAATGAAGAGATTATATACAGACAATTAAAAGATACTTACAACAATTTTTTAGCAGAATTAAAATTCTCAAAACAAATTGAATTTCAGTCCGAGTTAGGTAATATAAAGAAACGTTTATTCGTTGGTTTTGGAATTTTAAGTATTACGATTTTATTATTTGTGTATTTTACTAATAAGTGGTTAACGATACCGCTTAAAAACATAGCCAAAAGTCTTGAAGAAGATGACTTATTGCATATAAGTTATCTATTAAATCAAAATAACGAGTTTGGTGATATAGCAAACCTCATTAAGAAGTTTACGGAACAGAAAGAAAAACTTATTAATGAAGTGAAAGATAAAACTGAGGCTACCAAAAAATACAAAGCACTTCTTGAAGCACAACCTGACTTGATGTTTATATTTGATGAAGACGGGACTTACCTGGAATATTACGCTCCTGATGTTAGTATTTTGATTGAAAAGCCTGAAAAAATCATTGGAAGTAATATAAAAGATTATTTCGAAACCCATATTGCTAATAAGTTCATTGAAATATTAAAAAGGGTCTCTTCAAATCAAAAAGTTGAGCCGTTAGAATATGATGTAAATTTACCAAACGGAAAACACTTTTTTGAAGCCAGGTTCGTATCGATTGGCGGAAGTAGAATACTAACCATAGTAAGAGATGTAACTGAACGAAAGCTTTCTGAAGAAGCATTAAAAAACGAAAAACGGTTAAGCGATGCTATTATAGAAACGCTTCCAGGTGGTTTCTTTATGACAGATGTTGACGGCAAATATTTAAGAAAGAACGAATTCAGTGGAAATAAACGATTGGTCGGTATAAAAGATAGTCAAGAGGAAAATATTTTTCAATATGTTTACAGCGAGGATTTAGTTGCTGCTAAAAAAGCTTTTCAGGAAGCCAAAGGATCGGGTCACACTGAAATAGAATTGAGGTTTGAATTCCAATCCGGAATTATAAAGTGGTTCTATCTATCAGTTCAAAAACTAATGATAGAAAATAATTCTTTCTTTATAGGTACGAGTCTCGAAACCACAAAAAGAAAACTATCTGAACAAGAATTAATTATAGCAAAAGAAAAAGCCGAAGAATCCGAAAGACTGAAAACAAGCTTTTTGGCTAATATGAGTCATGAGCTACGTACTCCAATGGTAGGAATATTAGGATTTTCAGATTTATTGAGAAACGAACTTACTGATGACAATCATCATAGCATGGCAGATAGTATATTTAACAGCGGAAATCGTTTAATGGAGACATTAAACTTGATTTTAGATTTGTCGAGAATAGAAGCAGGGAAATTAGAATTAAAATATAAAAAATTTAATATCAGCGAGACTATTGAGACAGCTTTAAATCTTTATGTAAAACTGGCAGAATCCAAAGGATTAAATTTACATTCTGAAAATTCAGGTAGGGCAATCATAGTCAACTTAGATGAAAGAATGGTTAGAGATATTCTAAACAACCTTATAAATAACTCGATTAAGTATACAAATGAAGGCAGTATTGTTCTTAGAGTAAATGAAATATTTGTTGAGGATAAGCCGTATATTTCTGTGGAAACACAGGATACCGGTATAGGAATACCGTCTGATAAACTAGATCTTGTATTCGAAGAGTTCAGACAGGTTAGTGAAGGATTAAACAGAGGGTTTGAGGGAACAGGGCTTGGTCTAAGTCTTACGAAAAAATTTGTCGAAAAGATGGGTGGTTATATTACAGTAACAAGTGAATTAGGCAAAGGTTCTATATTTACAGTTACACTGCCGACTAACATGGATAATGATTTTAAAGAAGAAACCATTGTTCAGAAAGATATTGTTTCTCAGGATTTAAACAGCGGTATTGTTAAGAAGGAAAAAGGCGTTACGGATAGTGTAAAGAAAAGAATATTGGTTGTTGATAATGATAATACAACATTAATGATTATTGACGCTTTCCTGGATGAATATTATATTCTTGATAAAGCGATAAATGGAAAAGAAGCAATTAATCTGGCGCACCTGAATAAGTACGATTTGATTCTAATGGATATAAATTTAGGTAAGGATGATGATGGATTAACTGTGACAAAGAAAATCAAGGAAATAAAAGGATTCAGAAATGTTCCAGTGATTGCTATAACAGCATACGCAATGGTTGGAGACAGAGAAAAATTTATTGTAGGAGGATTAACTGATTATATATCAAAACCATTTCTGAAATCTGATTTGCTGAATCTAATAATGAAAGTATTGCATTAAAAAAGATGCAGCTATTTTATTCCATTTATTCATATAGGTAAATACTCCGCAGCTTGAGTATGTCTCAAAATCTCTCTTTCTAACACGTCATTTTCACGAGGGTCGCAGATTTATGTTTTCTGCAATGTCAAGCATCCCGCCGCTCATTGATCCCGGTTGTGCAGAGATTATTGACCAGGCTGAAAAACGGGATTGTTAATTTGGATGAAAGTGAAAGAAGGAAAACAAAAACTCCCTCTATTAAAAGAGGGAGCATTTATTCATTATTATTTCAATGTAGCAATATCAATTACGAACCTATAACGAACGTCGCTTTTCAGCATTCTATCGTAAGCTGTATTTATATCTTTTATGTCAATTAATTCTATTTCCGAGACGATATTATGTTCGGCACAGAAGTCGAGCATTTCCTGTGTTTCAGGAAGACCACCAATCAATGAACCTGCAAGACTTTTTCTTCCCATAATGAGACTAAACGAAAATATCTGAGACGGAGTAGCAGGTGCACCGACGCATATATGTACGCCGTTAGGACGCAACAATGTCAGATATTGGTTGTAATTATGTTCTGCAGAGACAGTATCAAGAATAAAATCAAAATAGCCTGCGACTTCCTGCATTTGTTTCTCATCTTTTGTAACGACAAATTTATGAGCACCGAGTTTTAAGGCATCATCTCTCTTTGAAGCTGATGTACTTAATACCGTAACTTCAGCACCGAATGCAACACCGAATTTAACTCCCATATGTCCGAGTCCGCCGAGACCAACTACTCCAAGTTTATGCCCTTTACCAACTTTCCAGTATCTTAAAGGTGAGTAAGTTGTAATACCTGCACAGAGAAGCGGTGCGACTGCGGGCAGGTTTAGTTTTTCCGAAACACGCAGAACAAAATCTTCGTGAACAACTATGTTATTTGAGTAACCGCCGTATGTCGGAGTTTTTTTGTCCTGTTCGAAACCATTATACGTCATCGAGCCATTCGGGCAAAACTGCTCAAGTCCTTCTTTACAACTGTCGCATGTACGGCATGAATCGACCAGACAGCCGACGCCGACGAGGTCACCTTCTATATATTTTTTAACGTGATTTCCAACCTTTGTAACTTTTCCGACAAGTTCATGTCCCGGAACCATTGGGTAGATTGAATTACCCCATTCACCCCTGACCTGATGAAGGTCAGAATGGCAAACGCCGCAATACAGAATATCGAATTGAACGTCATGAGGACCGACTTCGCGGCGTTCAAAATTCCAAGGGGATAAACCCGAGGTTTCATTTTGTGCGGCATAACCTTTTGATTTTATCATAATTATATCTATTAATTTAATTGAAGAATAGTTAATGAATTATAATACAAAACGGATTCAGGATATTATAAGTTCATGGCGTACCTATAACTACAAACAAAGAAAAGATATTATAGGAATTGGTTCACGGAGATCACGGAGAAGTCACGTAGGGCACAGAGAAAATATAAGAATAAATATTAAGCTTAAAAGATTTTACCGCAAGGGTCGCAAAAAAGGCAAAGAACGCAAAGATGAGCAAAGAGAGTAAAGAGAGCAAAGAAATTATTAATCCCGTTGTAAAATATAGAATATAAGTGCAGTTTTCTTTTGAAAATGTTTGTTTTTATTACGACATTTTCACGGATAGTAACACGAAAATGTTAGTCTTCAAGATAACCAAACTTTCCGTTGTGGTAATCATTAAATGCCTGCATGAGTTCATCACGAGTGTTCATGATAAAGGGACCTTGAGAAGCTATTGGTTCATTGATAGGCTCACCGCTCATTAAAAGTACAATAGAATCTGAAACAGCCTCGAGAGTAAAATCCTCACCTGTGTTTTCAAACAAAACAAAGTAATCGGCAGGAGCGATTTCTGTTTCGTTAACTTTTATTTCTCCTTCGATAACGAGCAGACCAGTATTATATTCCGCCGGAAAACTGAAGTCAGACTTCCCTCCTTTGTTTAACTTTGCATTCATTAGATTTACAGGGGTAAAGGTAAATGCAGGGCCTTTTATATCTTTATACGAGCCTGATATAACTTCGATTATACCTGCGTTATCAGGAAGCTGATACTTTGCCATCATATCATTTGTAATTGCTTGATATTTGGGTTCAGACATTTTATCCTTTGCAGGGAGGTTAATCCAGAGCTGTACCATTTGCAAATCACCGCCTTGTTTAGCCCAGTTTTTCTCGTGATATTCTTTATGAAGAATTCCTGAAACTGCAGTCATCCACTGAACATCGCCTTCATCAATGACACCGCCTGCACCTGTACTGTCGTGGTGCGCAATCTTTCCTTTGTATGCAATTGTTACAGTTTCAAATCCACGGTGAGGGTGTACGCCTACTCCTCGAGGTTTATCAGTCGGAGAAAAATAAAACTTAGCACCATAGTCAAGAAGCAAAAACGGTGACATCCTCTGCATGCTAAGATAGCTTACAGCCGGAATAAAATTATGAACGCGGAAACCATCTCCAACATAATGATGCGGTCTTGGTTTTATAACTTGCTGAACTTTTCTTAATGACATATTATTCTTTTACTTTAGATTTCTGTAAAGGGACGAATCCTGTTTTGCAGGTTTTCATCTATAGCATTTTTAATTTTGACATATAATAAAAGTAAATTTACTGATAATGTATTAAAATACAAATGGAAACGAATGAGGTAATTAAATTATTATATTTTTTGATAAGAATATTAATTATGTTACATTATTAAACTCAAACTAAAGCGAAGGAAGAATAAATGGAACAAATAAAGGTTCTTTTAATCATCGTAATTTTTCTGCTCATTTCATCCAGTTCACCCGCACAAACAACACAGAATTTCGCGAAACAGAATACCTGGGAAGTAGGAGGTTCAGTAAGTTTTTCGTACACTGAGTCTGTATCGAATGGAAAAACAAGCGATAACGGAAAAAATGTTTTTAAACTTTATCCGTATGTTGGTTATTTTATAACTGATGGGTTTGAAATCGGTATCATACCTGCAATAGAGTTGATAAGCTATGGCGGAATTACATCTTCGAATTCCTTTGCCATATATGTGGCGCCTTCATACAATTTTTACACTAAATCAATAGTTTATCCTTATGTTCAAGGAGCATTCGGATACAACGACGTCTCTTCCGGTGGTAGTTCAACAAGCGCATCAGGGATTGCATGGGCGTTAGAGGGCGGGGTTAAAATAAACATTGCAGGTAGTAGTTTTTTAAAGATAGGATTAGATTACAGTCAGAAGACACTTAACAAGAGTAATTCTACAGGTGGCAGAAGCGGATATAATTCAATTAGTTTCGTAACAGGATTTAATGTTTTCTTTAATTAACATAAGATAACAACAAACTTTAAGATTGAGCAATAAGTCCCAAAAAGCAAAAATAAAACCCGTTACTTTGAGTAACGGGTTTTAATATGATTTTAAAATCTGTTATTATTTAATTAACATCATTCTTTTTGTCTCTGTAAATCCGTTCACATTAAGACTATAGAAATATATCCCGCTAGTAAATTCGCTTGCATTGAAGTCAACAGAATAATTTCCTGCCGCCTTGTTTTCATTCACAAGATTTGCGACCTCTACGCCGAGAACATTATATACTTTCAGTGTTACAAAACCGTTTTTCGGTAATGAATAGTTAATCTTAGTTACCGGATTAAACGGGTTTGGATAGTTCTGGGACAAAGCATATTCTGCCGGTACGATATTACCATTCTGAGTAACACCGGTTATTATCCAACTTGCGTTCGCATTGTATGAGAAGTTATCCATATACATCTCGTCCGTTGCTGTGGCTCCAAAGAAGTCGCTAGCAGCAATTCGCTTTGGAACTGCTGTTCCACTTGCACCGGCTGTCCAGCGCCATTTATGAATCAGGTTTCCATTGATGACGAACTTTGCCGAATCAACATTCAGATTCACCAACAAGTTTACCGTCTGCCAGGCATCGTGTGTATAAGCGAACGGCACTGCTGTTGACGAGCCTCCAAGGATTCTTCCGTTATTCCCAGTGGCTGCAACGTCAAAGTAGCACTCCATTCCCCATTGGGATGATGCTCCCGCGAAGGTCGCCAACGTGTTCCAATACCCCGCCTTGCCCGTTGGGACGTAGAACTTGAAGGTAATCTCATGAATTCCAGTCGTATCATTGCCATATCGCTTTACCAAGTCGTTGTTCTGAGTAATCACAACCGACTTTGTTGGACTAAATGATTGAGCACTGGAAATCAGCGGATCTTCGGTTGTGTTGCACGGAGCGATGCTCCATGTCGTCCAGTTGAGAGAATCTTGACAAGCCAATCGCTGTCCAATAGTGTAGCTCTCAAAGTTATCGAAGAATATTACAGGACCCGTAGAAACATCAATTCCGCAATGCATAATCTGTGAACCCTGCCCCTGATAAATATAGTTACATCCACCCGCAGTTTGATTATAAGTCCTTCTCAAGGTTCCTGTCATACTTGTATTATAAGTGCTCATACCTGTAGCAGATGCACCACATTGACTTATTTCGACAATCAAACTTTTTGTGTTGTCGTAAGCAAAGGGAGTATTCAATACAATCGGTGTAAACGCTCCGTTTACGGAATTCAACACAACTGATGGATTAAAGTAAACCGTGTCCATTGGGTCAGTGTAAAAAACACCTGTTGGTAAAGTGGTGATTATATCTTGCTTCATCTTGATTGTAAGATTGGTGTATGTAATAGTAGCAGTTTTGCAAAACACCCAAAAAGTAGTAATCATTCCGGAAGGTGCAGGAGTTGGCTGATTTAGTTCACCCGGAAGGATTAAGAACTGTGTCACTTTTCCTGCTACCACACTGAACGGAAAATTATTACTACCTACTTGTGTATCGTAATTGTAATGCATGGGCGTTTGTGCCGATATACTACCAACAGATAACAAAGCCAACAAAAAAACAAACAAGCTTTTAAAAAGGGAAATTTTTAAGGTTTTCATGGCTAAAATAAGTTTAATTTGAAAAAGTTGTATTTGTGAAACATTCTCATTTTTTTATGATTGCAGTATATAAGAAGTTACTTAATTGTTTTTAAATAATAAATTCATATTTTAAATTACCGAATTCCCTAGGAGTCCATAAAGATGTGACGGAAAAGAAAGAACATCAAATGAAGCACTCCGCATTATACAGCCGGGGGTTTTCCGTGATAGAGAAATCCTGGATATTCACGGATTTTTAATTCTTTATCTCATATTACAGTTGCATTTCTATTTAATTGGGGAAAGCGTAAATTTATTGATTAATTTAAATAATCATAATATGAATTTTAAATCGCTTTTAATAATAGCACTGCTTTTGATTTCTTTCAAAGCTTTTGCCAATGAAATACAGTTTATAAACGGCACTTATGCCGAAGTTCTTTCAAAAGCAAAAGCCGAAAACAAAGTACTAATGGTGGATTTCTACACGGATTGGTGCAAATGGTGCGTAGAGCTTGACAAGAAAGTCTATACTAATTCAGAAGTAGCTGATTTTGCGAACAAGAATCAGGTAAACTGGAAGATTGATGCTGAAAAAGGTGAGGGAATTGAACTTGCAAAGAAATTTCAGGTAGCTGGATACCCAACGGTTGTGTTTGTGGACGGGAATGGCGATGAGATTGACAGGATCGTTGGTTATCTTCCCGTTAAAGATTTTCTTCCCTCAATGAAAGACTATGTAAGCGGCAGAAACACACTAAAAAGCCTGCAGGCAACTCTTTCGGGAAATGCGAATGACATAGAAGCAAATTTCAGATTAGGGAAAAAAACGCTTGAAGGCGGGAATGCCGCTGATGCAAAGAATTATCTGGAAAAAGTCGTTAGCTTAGATTCAGAAAATAATTCGGGATGGACTGACGATGCCGAGCTATATCTTGCACAGATTAGCGGCAAGAAAGAAGATATTAATGCTTTTGTGAATAAATACCCGAAAAGTGACCTGACAAAACAAGCTTTAATTTTTCTTGCTGAATCCACGATGGAAAACAATGATTATGAGACGGGTGATAAATACTACGATGAACTTATTGCAAAATACGGAAATAACGATGAAGAGGTAAGTTTCAGTTACGGTCAATACCTGCTGTCAAAAATATACGGAATTACAAAGAACGAGAATATTTCAAAAGAGTTAAACCTAAAAGGAATAGAGCTTGCAAACACATGTCTTGGGTTTGTTAAAGGAAGCGTAAACGAGGCTTCATGTTATTACTACCTTGCGATGCTTAATCTGAACCTTGGCAACAAAGCTCAGGCACTCGATTACATCGACAAGGCAATCGGTATATTTGACAGAAAAACTTTCAGAGAACTCAAGGATAAAATAAACAAGTAAATGTATAACGACGAATTTATGAGACGGGCTATCCGTCTTTCCTTGTATAACATCCAAAAAGGAGGTGGTCCGTTTGGTGCGGTAATAGTTAAAGACGGGAAGGTGATTTCTTCCGGGACTAATTTAGTAACATTAGTAAATGACCCTACTGCGCACGCTGAAATAGATGCAATCAGAAAAGCTGCTAAAAACTTAAGGATGTTTGACCTTAATGGTTGTGAAATATACACATCCTGTGAACCATGCCCCATGTGCCTTTCGGCTATTTACTGGGCTAGAATTGACAGAGTGTATTACGGCACTTCAAAAAAGGATGCTGCAAGAATTGGATTTATTGATGACTTTATATATCATGAACTTGATAAACCAATCAGCAAACGAAAACTTAAAATAACACAACACCTAAGAGACGAAGCTCTCATGTCATTTGAAACATGGGATTTGAAAAAAGATAAAGTAAGTTACTAATCAAGAATCATTTACTTGATGTAGAAGTATTCGCAGACTGTGTTTAGTTTTATTCTTAGTTCTTTATTGTAATACTCATTTGAATATACGGACGGCATTTCCCGCCAGTCTTCCGATAACAATTTTAGTTTATTAATCAGCATCCATTTATGATTAAATGACTGATTGTGTAAACTCTTTACCGTATTAATCTGGTCGGGAGTATAGCGGTTAGGACTCATTTTTTCCTTTGCAAAATTCGAATCTATCCTGAAATATTCCAGCCTTGCAATCTTAAAAATATTATAGATATGGTCTTCCTTTGTGTAACCAAGGTTACTGAGGTAATATCTGAACTCCTGCTGGCTGTTAAAAGTTGTATCTTTACTTTTTATAAGAGAATCAGCGGGGATTCCAGCGGACACTATTTGTTCAATAACTTCTTTGTTTGTTTCGAAACTAACCGTTTTATAAACTTCCCTGTTGAAAACATTTTGTGTTATAAAAAGAAATATCAGACATATAACTGCTGATGCAAGAGGTGTTATAATCCAGCCGAGTCCAATTTTCCCGAGAATCCTGTAATTCAGGTACCTTCCGCTTTTTGCAAATCCAATTCCCATTACGCCTCCGACTATTGCCTGAGTTATTGATACAGGTACAAGAGGAAAAGAAGGCAGCCCTATCGAGTTTAATGCTTTCTCAATCATTGTGGATGAGAACAGGAATAAAACAAGCGAGGCACCGAATATGACTGATATTGAAGAAAGCGGAGTGAGCTTGAATATACGCTTGCCTACCGTTTCAGTAGTTCTGTTAGAATATGTAATAATTCCGATTACAATTGACAGTGCTCCAGTGAAGAATAGCTGGTACATTCCTGTAAAAACGATCGTTTCAGTAATCCTTATATCGGTGAAAGGCGAGGAAGACATGAACACACCTACTACTTTTGAGATGTTGTTTGCACCGAGACTGTAAGCTCCGAATGCAATCACGAGAACGGTTAATCTTTTTAAGTGCTGGTCGGCTTCAAGCAGATGCAGTTTAGCCTTTTTAAGAATTCTTATTAAAATGTAATATGCAGCAAACGAAAATAATCCTGCAAGAACAGGATTCAGTATCCATGAAAAAATAATTTCTGCTAATGATTTAATATCAGTCGGAGAGGAAGTGAATAAATTCCAGCCTACAATTGCTCCTATTATTGATTGCGAAACCGAGACAACGAGTCCCTTCTTCATGAGCAAAAATACAGTAAGTGCTGCAGAGAGCGATACGGTAAACGCACCTGCTATTGCATTCACATCTCCGAGTTCTCCGATTGTGTGAGTTGCACCGTAACCGCTTATCATTGCTCCAAGAAGAACAAAGATGGAAGATATGACGACTGCGGTTGTATATTTTAGTACTTTAGTACTTGTTGCAGTACCGAAAATGTTCCCGGCATCATTTGCACCGAGATTCCAGCCGAGAAACAATCCGCTTAAAAGATAGAACCAAACCATCTCTTCTTATCCGTACCTTTTTATTACTGCTATAGAAAGCCTATCGCAGACGTCTTCAGCAGCATCAGCAATCTTTTCAATGTTGACAGCAAAAGTTCTTATATGCATTTTGCAGCTAAGCTCGATATCGGTTCTTTCAAAAATATCGCGTTTCAGTTTATCCGCAAGCTTATCAGATTCTTTTTCGAAGAAAATGGTTTTATTAATATAATCGCGTACTATCTGAATCTCTGTGAAGTAAGCACGAACAGCAGATATCATACACTCTACGGCAGATATTGAAGTATCTGCCAGGTCGAGAAACCTATCTTCAAGGTCATGCGGAATATCAGGGTTTTCGACTGAGAACTGAAATAATATTTCCTTGCAACTGTTAAGAACCTTATCAGCACTTTCAAGAAGTCCCAGTACATCTCCGCGCTGCTCGGGTATCAAAGTATGGCTGTAAAGTTTTGTCTCTATAGTACGTCTGAGTGTATCAGCATCGTTTTCGGTTGTATCAATATTATTCTGTGTTTCTATAAAAAGTTCTGAATCTTTTTTCAGATAATACTTAATTCCCTGTTTAAGATACAACCCTCCATTCAACACTTTATCAAGAAATTCATCAATCTGAATTTCCAATTTCTTTGTTTTCTTCAGTAACATTGTGAATTATTATATTAATTTAATATAATAAAATTGAAAAAGGCTTTTAATGTAATTATTTATTCTTTTTAAAGGAGCTGATGAATTCTTACTTGAGAATATTAACGAATTTAATACTACATAAACACAAATAAATTGGGTGTCCCAATGCTTAATTCAGGAAATATACGTACTTTTTTGAATTGTATGATATTTTAGGTGCTTAACAGTTAATTTGTATGAAAAGGGCTATTTTGAAGCTCTAATGCCATATTTGAATATCGCAGGCATATCGCAGGCATATCGCAGGCATATCGCAGGCATATCGCAGGCATACAAAAAAACTGACCTTTTTGGGGGTTTTATAGGTTTAAAGGGTAATTTATAGTTATTGTTATGTCGTCCCTACGGGACTTTAAAAATATAGAAAAAAATAGCTATAAATATTTAGTCCCTACGGGCCTTCATAAGTTTAAAACATTACAAGATTTCGCTACAAGCAGCGGGGAATTAAGCACAGAGTGAATAAATTCTTAATATTGGTAGGGTGTCCCCATGCTTAGTCGGGAAAGAGGTTTTTATGTATTTATTTATTCTTTTGGAAGGACTTGAAGAACTATTCGGGGTTTTTTCTGTTATGTCAGAGAATCGGAAAATAAAATCATTAATGGATATAACATTGGAACAAAAATAGACAGTGTAAAATATATTTTGTTTATTATCCCGATAATTTAAAAAATGACTTAATTCATTTTCAAATCTTTAACAATTGTTAACAGATCTGATTTTATAAATGGTTTTGAAAGATAACCCGCAAATCCTTTTCCTTCAAACTCCTCTTTATCCCCGGCCATAGCAAATGCTGTGATAGCAATAAACGGAACATTCTTATATTTCTCAATTGTTTTTATTTCCTGTGCAGTTTTAACTCCATTCATTCCAGTTCCTAAATTTATATCCATGAATATTGCATCATAGTTTTTAATCTTCACTTTTTCAATAGCTTCTTCACCGGTAGCAGCAACATCTACATTACACTCACTTTTAACAAAAGCTTTTACTAATAAAGCAGACGGCTTATCGTCTTCCACGTATAATATTTCAAGTTTTTTCGGATTATCATTTTCTCTTTTCGGTTCTTCTGACTTTATTTCTTTCACAACATTCTTGCTTTCCTCAGCTCCTTTTAAGACTACCGGCAAAAGGACTTTAATTGTTGACCCGTAACCTACTCTGCTTTCTTCAACGCTTATTTCACCGCCCAGCTTTTCGATAAATTTTTTCGATAAACTCAATCCCAGACCGGTACCTTCAAACAACCTTCCATAACCTTCGCTCACTTGCCTGAATTCTTCCCAAATAACACTTATTTTATCATCGGGTATTCCAATCCCTGTATCTTGAACTTTAATTACAGCATATTCAGTTTTTAAAATTGTTTCTTTCCCGATTATTATTGTAATACCACCTTTTTCCGTGAACTTCAAAGCATTGTTAATAAGGTTATTCAAAATTTGACTGAATAAACCGACATCCTGTTTTATGAAAAATTTGTCTGCAAATGATTTAATTTTTATGAACAAATCTTTTTTGGATGCGATTTTTTCGAATAACCTTATTGAATCTTTAACTGTCTTTAGAACATCAAACTCGGTAATTTTCAGGTGTATTTTTTCGGATTCTACCAGAGAAATATCGAGTATCAAATTTAAGGTTTCCATTAATCTTGTTCCGCTGTCGTTAATTATTTCGGCAAAATACTTTTGTTCTTTCTCCAGGACTGAATTTGACAGTAATTCAGAGAATCCTAAAATTCCTACCATCGGTGTCCGCAATTCATGACTCATATTTGCAAGAAAATTTGTTTTAATTTTGCTTAATTCCTCGGCTCTTTCTTTAGCAATTCTAAGTTCTTCCTCAAAAAGTTTTCTTTCAGTTATATCAGTTGCAACAATAACAGCACCTTGAACTTTCCCATTTTTCGAGATTAACGGAGTAACGGATAAAATCACGGGGATTGTATCGTCACCATTATACTTCAGATAAGTTTCAATATTTAAAAGCTGCGGATTGTTTGCATCATTAGATTTTTTATAATCATTAAGCAAGTTATCAATCTTCTCACCAATATCGTCCGAAAACAGCTTTACTGCTTTCTCTCCTTGAATTTCTTCAAAAGTATATTTTAGCTTAGTCAGCACAGCATTATTTACAACAGTAATCAGCCCATCCAGAGATACAACAAAAATGATATCATTAACTGACATCAGAATACTTTCCAGATAATTTCTTGATTTTTCTATTTCAATTTTGCCGAGCAATTCGTGTTTTTGCCTGTCAAGTTTCAGAAATATGTTAACCTTGCTCAACAAATAGTATGGATTGAAAGGTTTTGAGACAAAATCAATGCCGCCTGATTCATAAGCCTTGACTATATGCAAATCATCTGAATATTCTGCCGATAGAAAAATCATGGGTAAATGCATAGTCTTGGGGTCACCGGCAATAAATTCTGCAAGTTCGTAGCCGTTCATTTCGGGCATGTTTACATCCAATATTGCAAGGGCAAAATCATGAGTCAAAATAGCTCTCAGGGCTTCATTACCGCTTAACGCTTTATAAACCTCTGCATCACAATCATGCAGAACATTTTCGAGAGCGACTAAATTTTGGACTTTATCATCCACGATTAATATCTTTTGCCTCATGCTAAATATAAATTAATTAATTTTTATAAAGATTTTCTAAAAACACTCTTATTTCATCTTTTGAGTATATTAAGTCGATACATCCCGTATCGATTGCAAAGCCCGGCATATCGGGATATTGAGCAGTCTCCGTATTTTCGGCAATTGTCAGTCCGTTATTCTCTTTTATTGTCTTAATGCCCAATGCACCGTCATTATTTGCACCTGTCATGATTATACCTATTAATTTGTCAGTCCAAACAGAGGCAGCGCTTTCAAAAAGAACATCAATCGAAGGTCTTGAAAAATTGACCTTTTCTTCTGAAGAAAGAGATATAGTATAATCCCTTTCAATAAGTACATGATAATCCGGAGGAGCTGTATAAATAAAGCCCGGTTTTATTGGATCACAGCAAACTGCTTCTTTAACATTCAAGCCCGTATAGTTATTCAAAATAACCGGTAAATTATTTTCTGATTTCGGATGTAAATGCTGAGCAATAATAATCGGCAATGGGAATTGATTATTTAAATTAACGAATAATTGTGTAAGCACTTCCATTCCCCCTGCGGACAAACCCATCACTATTGCATTATATTTATTCAATACTGATTTCAGCTTTCTTTTTATAAATCTTTTCTACTTTATCCACAACATCAAATTTATCCTGAACTTCAGAAAACATTAAACTCTCTTTACTTCCCAGACATAAAAACCCTCCGTGAATCAAACTTTCGTTGAACATGTTCAGGACTCTGTTTTGCAGTTCTTTATCAAAATAAATCATTACATTTTTACACATAATTAAGTTCATCTCTCCAAACACACTGTCTGTTGCTAAATTATGGTTAGCAAACATAACATTCTTAATTAATGATTTATCAAAAATAACAGAATCATGTTTTGCAAAATAATAGTTGGATAATACATCCGAACCCCCTGCCTGCAAATAATTAGAGATAAAGGTCTTCATGTTTTCTAATGGATAGATTCCTTGTCTGGCAATTTCCAGCGCTTCATCATTGAAATCTGTTGCATATATAGTAGCTTTTTCATAAAGTCCTTCCTCCTTCAACAAAATTGCCAGAGAATATACCTCTTCCCCCGTTGCACATCCTGCATGCCAGATTTTTATGAAGGGGTATGTTTTAAGGATTGGAAAAACTTTCTCTTTTAATTCTTTGTATGATAAAGGGTCCCGGAACAATTCTGTAACTGTGATTGAAAAATCTTTAAGAAGCTGCTCGAACAAAATTTCATCTCTTAAGATTTTTGGAATAAGTTCAGAAATATAATCATATCCGTTTTTCCTTGCAAACGACCTCGCACGTCTTTCGATTGATGCTCTGGCATAATTACGGAAATCGTAACCGTACCTGTCGAACATTACCTGCAACAAAACATTAACTTCAATATTTTCTATTTCGGAATTATTCAATTACATCATATATTATCTGTATAACCAAACTCTAAGCAATGAGAATAGTTTATCTATATCGACAGGTTTCGGCAAATAATCACTAGCACCTACAGCAATACATCTTTCATAGTCTTTTTTCATTGCCTTTGCCGTTAAAGCAATAATTGGAGTATTAAAATACTTTTCCTGAGACCTTATCCTTTTAATTGTTTCATAACCGTCCATTTCAGGCATCATAATGTCCATAAGAATCAAATCCATATCTGATTCTGTTTTCAGCAGCTCGAGTGCCTTTATTCCGTTGTCAGCTTTAAACAAATGGAATCCCTTTTGAGAAAGCACCTTAGATAAAGCAAACATATTCCGCATATCGTCATCAACAATCAGTAATTTTTTATCTTTAAACATTTCATCTGTTTCGTACAAATCTATTATCATTTTTCTTTTCTTAGACGGTAATTTTTCAACTACCCGATGAAGAAATAAAGAAGCTTCATCCAGCAATCTCTCTTCCGACCTGACTCCCTTTATAATGATTGAAGCCGCATAATTTCTAAGAAGAGTTTCTTCATCACGTGTAAGTTCTCTTCCAGTATAAACAATCGTCGGAGGGATTTTAATTTTTCTAGATTCAAGCAATTTTAAAAGCTCAAAACCTGTTATATCAGCCAACCCTAAATCCATAATCATGCAATCAAAATTACTATTTTCAAACTCATTAATAACCTCTTCACCGCTCTTCACTGCTGTTGTTTTCACATCGCCGTTACCTATAAGTTTGATTATGCTGTTTCGCAAATTATCATCATCCTCGGCTATAAGAAGTTTCTTTATATTATTATTTGTAAACTGGATGAGTGTATTCAGTGCATTATCGAGCTCTTCTTTCTTTGGCGGTTTTGACAGAAAACCTATTGCTCCTTTTTTCATAGCATCTAATGTGGCATCCTCAACTGACATAATATGAACGGGAATATGTCTGAGTTTTGGGTTCTCCTTCAGCGAATCCAGAACCTGAAGTCCGTCTATTCCTGGCAATAATATTTCCAGCATTATAGCAGCCGGTTTGTATTGACCGGCTAATTTTAACCCCTCTTCTCCTGACAATGCAATTATACCTTTGAAACCTTTATTTTTACATTCTTTCAAAAGCAAATTTGCAAACGAAATATTATCTTCAATAATTAATATTGATTTTTCGTTTTCCGATATTTCGTTTCTGTCATCATTTATGATAACGTATCTTTCAATATTCCTTGTGTTTTCACTCAATCGTTTTGTTTCTTTGTTCGCGGTAGCAACATCTTTTATGTTGTTTATTTTCTGTGACTTTATTGGCAAATAAAGAGTAAAAGTTGAACCAACACCTTTACTGCTTTCCAGTTGTATTTCTCCTCCAAGAAGAAATGCAAGTTCCTTTGATATTGAAAGTCCAAGTCCTGTACCGCCAAACTCACGCGAGGTTCCTCCTTCTTCCTGCTGAAATGCTTCAAATATTATTTTCTGTTTGTCAGGAGATATCCCTATGCCTGTATCGGTTACACAAATACTAATACTGTCAGCCGAATTCAAATCTGTTTTTCTGAATTTTACATCGCTTGAGGGTTTCTTAAACTCGATTTTAACACCTCCCTCTTTTGTGAATTTTATTGCATTTGATATTAAGTTTTTAAGAATTTGTTCAATTCTTTTCATGTCACTCGTAATAAATTCCGGCATATTACTTTCAATATCTACCTCAAGCGTTATTCCTTTTTCATCTGCAATGTGTTTAAAACTGTTTCTGATATGTTCTGCAATATCATTCAATTGAACTGCCTCAATATGAACATCCATTCTGCCTGCTTCGATTTTTGATAGGTCAAGGATTTCGTTGATTAAATGGAGCAAATCATTTCCGCTGTTATAGATTATACTTGCCGATTCGACCTGCTCTTTATCTAAATTTCCTTCCTTATTATCAAACAATATTTTAGAAAGTATAAGCAAGCTGTTTAAAGGTGTTCTCAATTCATGTGACATATTAGCTAGAAACTCTGATTTATATTTGCTTGCAAGTGCCAGTTCATCGGCTTTAATTTTTATATCATTCCTTGCATTTTCAATTTCTCTTTTCTGAATTTCCAGAGAATCGTTTCTGGCTTCCAGTTCCTCATTAGAAACTTTCAACTCTTCCTGCTGAGTTTGTAATTTTTCTTCGGAGAATTTTAATAATTGTGTCTGTTCTTCAAGCTCCTCATTTGAAGCCTTTAGCTCTTCCTGCTGCGTTTGCAGTTCTTCTGCCAGATTCTGTGACCGTTTTAATTCCCTGTCAAGTTCCTCTCTGCTTAAAACAGTCTCCATTGAAAGAGAAATTAATCTACAGGCTTCGGACAAATATTGTGTTTGTATATCACTCAACTCTTCGAGCATACCAATTTCTATAATACCTGTTACGGCATTCTGGAAGACTACAGGTGTCAGGCAGATATATCTTGGAACAGAATCACCCAGACCGGACGTAACCCTGATATAATCTTTTGGTACATTCTTCAGCACAATTTGTCTTTTTTCTAATGCAGCCTGACCGACTAATCCTTCACCCGGTTTAAACACATTCGGAATATTCTTGTTTTTAGTATATGCGTAGCTGCCTGACAGTATATATTCAGCATCAGCAGAAGAATTTGAACGAATATAGAATGCACCGATTTTAGCATCTAAATATTCAGCTATTTCGGAAATAACATTTGCCGCAAAATCATGTAAATTCAGATTCCCCCTCATTGCATCATTCAAATCGGCTAAACCTGACTTTAACCATCCCTGCAAAGACTCGATTTTCTTGGCTTTTTGTATTTCAGTCACATCCCTTGCTGCGGCAAAAACTCCAATCACTTCACCGGTTAAATCTTTATAAACAGATGCATTGTACAGAACATCTGTCTTATTTCCGTTTTTATGTTTCAAGGTTAAAGGATAGTCAATGACATATCCATCTTCAAAAACTTTAAGGTATCCGGCTTTAGCCTTTTGAGGTTCTGTAAAATAATTTGAAAACTCCGTCCCAATAAGATTGTTTCTATTAACACCGGTGATTTTAGTCGTTGCTTCGTTAACATCCGTAATCTTTCCTTCGTGACTAATAGTAACGAGAGGGTCTAAACTTGCTTCTATAAGACTTCTTGTGTAATGTGCCTGTATGACATTTTGCTCTAAAATCTTACTCGTCTGAGCTTGTTTATCTCTCCAGAACCAGTAAAAAGAACCTGCAATAATTATAGCGATAACAAGTAACAATAAAACAGTGTAAAAACTCTTTTCGTTTGCTCTGGCAAACGCTTCACTCGATTGAATTTTTGTTATTAGTATCCAGTTAGTGTTTGCTATTTTAGATGAATACCCGATAACCTCGTTTTTTTGATAATCGAAACCCTCAATCAATCCATATTTTCCGTTTGCAGATTTAATTGAGAGAATATTCTCGTTGTCTTTATTAATTTGTATTCTATATTTTAAGGCTGTGTTATTAAGAAACCTAAGTTCATTCAAGTACACAATTTCATTATTTTCTACTTTAAATAGCAAATTCTCAGCGGTTTCGGTTTCATAAGGCCAGCTTTGAATTATGTTATATAAATGATTGTTCGCGTTAATAATCATCAGCAGGCAGCCTAAGTACTTGTTTCCAAATACAATCGGCGCAACAATATCTATTTTTACATTATTATCGTTTTCGCTCAGATAAAAATCTGACATTGTTATTTCATTTTTTTCCCTTGCTGAGGATACAGTTTTAAATGTATTAGAACTTAATGAATTATCACCATACTTTGATGAATTTCTAATTGAATTGTTATCATCAAGCAGGAGTACGCTTTCATACTGATTATAATGCTTAAGTGCATCAATATTTGCACTTAAGATTTTTTGATTGTTTTCAGCATTTACCTTATTTAAGAAATTTGTAAATGCCTCAATGAAAACAGGGTTTAGTGTAATTGCTTCTGCATCATCTATTCTTTCGGTTATCCAGTTTTCAAGTTCATTTGTTTTAAACTTTCCTACAGATATAATCTGGTTATGAACATCAGTTTTGGATATTGAAAGTTCTAAATAGTAATAAATAATTCCGAATGCTGCTATCAAAAAGGCAGATAATACAAAGACAAACACTATTTTAGTCGTCTGTGTTTTCTCTTTAATGCTCATAATTTTGCAGGAAATAATTATTCTTAAAAATAACTTCAATTCGGGAGGAGTGCATCATTCTTTTACTTTTAAAATGGAGACTGGATGTAAGGAATCCAAAGGGAAAAAAGTATAATATTCCTATATTTGCCATAAGGTTTTACCTTTTTCTCTGCTTCTAATTAGTAGATACAAGTATTTTAGTCTTAGTTGCCACACTATCATCGCTAATATTTTGAAGTAGTTTTTCTATTATACAAAAATACATTGAATATTGAAATGTATAGAAATTACCACTTACAATAAAAAGGATGTTGGGATTTTTGTACAGGTAAACTTAAGGTTTATGAAATGGCAGGCTATTAGCCGTCATGATAATAAATATCAAAAATTACTTACGTCTCTTCCGAATAGAAATGTCTTTGTCCAGTCGAATATAACCAGTAGTTTGTTTTTGAAACTCACAAGTCGTGTGAGATAAGCACTTCTCCACAACAAAAATGTTTTAAAGCCTGTTCCTTTGAACTGCGGTGTATCAGCAAGAGCCTTGTGACCGCCGATATATGCAAGCATCCCGAGATTCTTAAACTTAAAAGGAACGGAAATTTTCATTTCCTTATTCATATATTTAGCCATAAACAAACCAAGCTGCTGTGCAACCTGAGCTGTTGCCAGAAGTTCTTCCCCCTCAATTACCGCACAATCGCCGATTGCAAATATATTACTACTATAACCATTCTCTTTTTTAACTCTAAAGAAATTATCTGTAATTATCTTTCCGGATCGGCCAGTCGTTAAACCAGAATTTCTGACAAAGTCTGTCGAAGTGTTTCCTGTAGCCCAGACAAGAAGCCCATATTTAAATTTGCCGCCGTTATTAAGAGATATATTACTTTTATCGACACTTTCGACAAGAGATTTTGTTCTCAAAGAAATGTTCTGTCTTTTGAAAACTTTCATCGCATATTCGCTAAGTTCCTTGTCGAATGACGCAAGTATTGATTCCTTTGCTTCGATAAGAATTATCTCGACAAGGTCGCCTAAATATTTATACTTTCGTTTCACGTCGTCCTCGATGAAATCGTGTAATTCCGCTGCAAACTCAACACCCGTAGGACCTCCTCCGCAGACGACAAATCTGAGATAGTCTTTCTTCTCTGCTTCCGACAATCCCGGTAATGATGCATTCTCGAAGCAATCAACTACCATGGTTCTTATCTTCCTTGCGTCATTAAGTTCTTTTAGAAAAAGTGCATTTTCCTTGATGCCTTCTATTCCGAACGTATTTGTTACTTCTCCGACAGCTACAATCAAGTAATCAAAATCAAGCGTGTACTGACGCTTTGTGTCGGCGTCAAGACATTTAACCTTATTATTCACTGTGTCAACTTCAGTACAGTAAGACTGATGGAAAATAATGTTCTTTACATTCCTTATCGGCTCAATAATACTCCTAAACTCTATAGTTCCAACTGTCGTACTTGGAAGCAAAGGAGTAAATAGAAAATGGTTTCTCGGACTTATTACTGTTATCTTATAAAGTTTTGTATTTATCTTTTTTAAAAATCTAAATGCAGCAAACCCCGTACCTAAAACTATAATTCTTTTCATATTTTATGCAAATAATTTATTTCTAAAGTCAGTATTTTTCACGTGAATTCCCGGGATATATAAATTATTTTGTTTTACTTGTTTAACATATTATTTGAGATATTAATTTAGAAGGGAGTTGATAAACATAACTTCTGATGTTGAAAATTGTGTAAAAGAAAGCAGTGTCGAAGAAGGAATAGTATTAGTGAATGCTATGCACATTACTGCGAGCGTATTCGTTAACGATGACGAATCAGGTCTCCATAATGATTACGAAGTCTGGCTCGAGAAACTTGCGCCGGAAAAACCGTATTCTCAATATAAACACAATAGCTATGAAGATAATGCTGACGCACATCTAAAAAGAACAATCATGGGAAGGGAAACTGTTGCTGCAATAACTCAGGGAAAATTAGACCTTGGTCCATGGGAACAGATATTCTATGGTGAATTTGACGGTAAAAGAAAGAAAAGGGTTCTTATAAAAATAATCGGAGACTAATAAATCAGTCTCCGATTATGTTTGTCAACCTATTTTTCTGAAGAAAAGAACTTTTTCACCAGATATAAAGCTGACTTCTACATGGGTACATGAACATTTACCCTATATCGTCAGTACCCTATTCTTCCATTGTCAAGTTTACCCCCTTATCATCGGAAGAATATCCGGGTTCCCGGCACCATTCATTATTGATTTCTTGTATTTGCGCAATCAGTTACCGCAAATCTCAGAGCGTTTTGAGCTAATCTGAATTCCTGAAATACTCCTTGTTAAGCACAAGGACCTTGCCTCTGTTTCAGGCAATGTATTATTTGTATTTATCATTCAACAGATTGAACTCACAAAACCGCTTTTCTTTAATGACGTGATTCCCGGTTTTCCCAATCATTACTTAACTGAGAATGATACTTTCATTACTTACATTCTCATTTTTACGTTTGTGATTCTGAACAAAAAAGGTAAAGACTTTGAATCACAATAAATCATTTAATTTAAAGAAAAACATTTTCATTGTTTTTCCTTATTTTGTTCCTCAATCAATTTTAAGAAATGCCTATTCGAATGTCAAGGTATATTTATAAATATTTAAACTGCTTTGATAGCAATAAGCACGCCACAGAACAAGTTATCCAAAAAATAAAAAGCCCCGCATATTTCCATACAGGGCTTTGAATAAATTAAATGTTGGTTCTAAAGTTGTGCGTTGAGCTTTTCAACAATACTTCCCTTCGGCACTGCGCCTACTATCTGGTCAACCACCTGTCCACCTTTAAAAATTAAAAGTGTCGGGATACTTCTTATTCCGAATTTCCCTGCTATCATCGGGTTGTTATCAACATCAACTTTTCCGATTTTTGCTTTTCCCTGATATTCACCTGCAAGCTCTTCAACAATCGGAGCAATCATTCTGCAAGGTCCGCACCAGACAGCCCAGAAGTCAATTAAGACGGGTACATCTGATTGTTCTACTTCAGCGACAAAATTTGAGTCAGTAATTTCTAATGGGTGCATTAATAAAATTCCTTTCTTATTAGTTTAGAGTTTGGTTTTGTTAGTTTATATGTAAGTTATCTTCTCCAAGTATATTTTTCAAGTTTGAAATTAATTCATTGCTAAGATTTATTTTATACTCTTTTGAACGGAACTGTTTTACGTTTCCGTTCTCAACAACAGAAAAAAACAGTCCGCAGGCTCCCGGGTTTTTATCAACAAGCCCTCTTATCCTTTCCATATCGCCGTTTCCCACCTTTTTCGAATCCAGCACCAGAGTAATGTTGCTGCCAAGTGTTTCCTGAAAGTGGTCAATTGAATAAATACTATCAACGACCAGCTTAAGCTTATCCCCCGATTCTTCCGCCTTGCCTTTTACGAACACAAGCTGATTTTCTCTAAACAAATCTTTTCGTGATTCATAAATCTTTGAGAATGCCACGCACTCTCCTCTTCCGTAAAAATCTATTAAATTAAATAATGCAAACTTAGTCCCCCGCTTAGAATCTTTTATTGCAAGATCGCTTATCACTCCGCACATTTGAGCATTGTCAAGTTTCGAGGGTTCGATTTCGTTTATATCCTCCCCAAAACTCAGGTTAACAAAGTTCTCGATCTGCTTTCTGTATTTATCGAGAGGATGTCCCGTAAGATAAAATCCCAGTGCTGCTTTCTCGTTATTGTATTTTATTACTTCGTCAAATTCTTCAAAGTCCTCCAGTCTCAGTTCCGATACACCGTTCAGTTCGGGAGTATCAGAAAACAGCCCGTGCTGTCCTTTAGACTCGGGTTTTTCTTTTATTCTCGAAGCAAACATTGTTGCTCTTTCAAGATTTTCCATAAGCTTTCGTCTGTTCTTTTCTAATGTATCAAACGCGCCAGAAAAGATTAATCCCTCAACTGTTTTCTTGTTTACAAGCCTCAGGTCAACCCTCGTAAGGAAATCAACAAAACCTTTAAACGGTCCTTTATTCTCCCTTTCTTTAACTATATCATTACTCGCTTTCTCTCCGACATTTTTAATCGCACTTAATCCATAAATGATTTCACCCTGCTTCGTTCCTGTGTCTGTATATTTAACTTTGAAATTCGTAAAGCTCTCGTTTATATCAGGCTGTCTGAGCTTTATCTTCATCCTTGAACATTCTTCGGCAAGATACTGAAGTTCTGTTTCATCATCCTTTCTGCCCTCCATTGAAATAGCAAGAAACTCAAGCGGGTAGTGAGTTTTTAAGTAAGCCGTGTAATAAGCAAGTATTGAATAAGCAACGCCATGAGATTTATTAAAACCATAGTCTGCAAAATCTAATATCAATGTGAATATCTGTTCTGCTATTTTCTTTTCTACATTGTTTGCAACAGCACCTTTTATAAAATCTATTTTAATCTTCTGCATCTTTTCCTTAATCTTCTTGCCCATGGCTTTTCTCATGTTATCAGCCTGTGCCATCGTGAATCCTGCTACTTCACGCGCTATCTGCATAACCTGCTCCTGATAAACTATGATTCCATACGTATCTTTCAGAGCATTCGCCATAAGCGGATGCAGGTATGATATTTCCTTTCTGCCAAATCTCTTGTCAATAAAATCAGGTATCAGTTTCATCGGTCCCGGTCGGTAGAGCGCATTCATCGCCGCAAGGTCATTAATATCCTTCGGCTTTAACTTCGAAAGATACTCACGCATCTTATTTTTCGAAAACTGGAATATTCCTATAGTTGCACCTGCTGAGAACAAATCGTAAGTGTCAGTATCGTCAAGCGGTATGTTGTCAGTTGTAATCTCAAGCCCGTGATTTTCATTCACAAGGTTCAGGGTTTTACCGATAATCTTTAATTCCTTCAGCCCGAGAAAATCCATCTTAATAAGTCCTGCATCTTCAAGCATGTTCATGTCATACTGTGTGCAGTAAACTATCTGTTCGTCCTCATCCCCGCCCTTCTTATTCGGGTCTTTCGCTCTTGAAAGAGGAACGTAGTCTGAAATGTTTGAGGGTGCAATAACAACTCCCGAAGCATGAATGGAAGAATTCTTGTTCAGGTTTTCCAAAACGCTTGAATATTCGAACAAACTTCTCCTGTCGAGCTTTACTGCTCCGTCACCTGAATTAAAGTATGTGCTAAAATCCGGCACTTCTTTTATGCACTCCGAAAGCGGTTTTACTTTTCCAAAAAGAATTGGTATAAGTTTTGTTAAATCATTAATTTCTTTGTACGGAAAATTTAGTACTCTTCCAACATCTTTCAGAACTCCTCTGGGTGCAAGTTTATTGAATGTAATAATCTGTGCGACGGAATCTTCACCGTATTTTTCCTTTGCATACTGAATTACCTCATCGCGTCTGTCGTCCTGAAAATCTATGTCTATATCAGGCATTGAAATTCTTTCCGGATTAAGAAACCTTTCAAAGAGCAGATTATAATCAAGCGGATTAACATTAGTGATTCCGAGACAATAGCAAACAAGACTTCCTGCGGAGCTTCCTCTTCCCGGACCAACAAGAATGCCGCGGGCTTTGGCGGAATTAATAAAATCTGCAACTATAAGAAAATAACCTGAGAATTCCATCTTTGAAATAACGCCCAGTTCATAATGTAATCTTTCCTCAACTTCAGGAGTAATGTTTTTAACCCTCCTGTGCATCCCTTCGATTGAAAGTTTTTCAAGATACTCTGCAAGCGTTGTTGCACCCGATTCCGCAGGAATCGGAAATCTCGGCATGTGGTTTACCTTTGTATCAAGTTCGAGATTGCATTTTTCGGCAACCTCGAGTGTGGAATGTAACGCATCGGGAAAATCCCTGAACAGTTCAGTCATTTCTTTTGTTGTCTTGAAGTAAATCTGATCTGTTCCGTACCTGAGTTCGGTCGTCAAATCGCGCGGTCCGGTGTTCTTGTTCTGCTTTGAACTTAGATGAAGGTAAATATTATGTGCAATAGCGTGTTCAGGTTTTATGTAATGAACATCATTGGTTGCTATCAGTTTTAGTCCGAATTCTTTCGCGAGTTTAGGCATCTCTCTAAGTACTTTTTTCTCGGATTCAAGCGTTAGATGGTTCTGTATTTCAAGATAAAAATCATCGCCGAATATATCCTTGTACTTGCCCGTCATTTCTCTTGCCTTTGCCATGTTATCACGGACAATATAGCATGAGATTACTCCTCCCGCGCACGCCGAAAGCGCCACAAGGCCTTCTTTATATTGTTCAAGTACTTCGAGGTCTATCCGGGGTTTATAATAGAATCCATCGATGTGACCTATCGAGTTAAGCTTTAGAAGATTCCTATATCCTGTTTCGTTTTTCGCAAGTAGTATTAAATGTGCGTAATTTATGTTTGTAACCGAGAGCCCATCGGAATTTTCTGTATCAATAACATCGGCGGAATAATCGCTTCTTTTTGTTTTATCAAACCTTGAACTGCCCTGCGCAACGTAAGCTTCAAAACCGATTATAGGCTTTATACCCTTGCTCTTGCATTTATTGTAAAACTCCATAGCGCCGTACATCACACCGTGGTCGGTAATCGCAACAGCAAACATTTTGTTTTCTACCGCAGCATTGACGAGACCGTCCACCGTGCATATTGCGTCAAGCAGTGAATAGTGCGTATGATTATGTAAATGTATAAATTCTTTCATCCGGTTTGAATTCCTTGCGAGCTGTAATGTTCAAATTCTAAAACTTATCTTCAAAGTAAAAAATTTAAACTTGTTTTAGAAATATAAATTAGTTATGATGATAAAATTTTTAAGAATATGAGAAAAATAACAGCGCTAATAATATTTTTACTATGTACGGTTTATGCTTACCCGCAAAGTATAAAACTTTCAGGTATGAATAGCAAGAATATAAAGGTTATTACAAATGAAAATCCTTTTGATAAAACTGAGGATTTTGAGCTCTATAAACCTATAACAGTTTTGTGGCCTTTAAATCCGATGCTTGTAGTAGAAAACAGCAAAGTTTATTTTGGACTGACTAAAGAAGTGAACGTTATTCTCCCCGGTGCAAAAGTAAAGATGGGGTTTGAATATTCCTATATTTTCAGAGAGGAAAGGAACAACCATATAAGAGCTTTCGCTGACTACATCATACCACTGCTGGCGCGTGATTTTGCCGCTATACTTATGAACGTTGGAGGAGGTTATTTTACCGATACTAAAAAAGCAGGCTTGTTCCCTCAGGTTTCGTTTGGACTCCTTGCAGGGTTTGGTGATTTTATCGGAATAAACGTGTATATAAAAGCCCGCGAGACGTTCATGCTTAAAAGCGAAGAGTCAAACATATTTGATCTTTCGTTGGGAGTTGGTGCGGCATTTTATCCGTTTTAGATTAATATCTTTAGCATACAAAAAGAGGTGCTGTTAGGCACCTCTTTTTGTTTATATACTTGATTATATTTAATTCATTTTCTGAGCCATCATAAATGCGTTGTAAGCATCAACAACACCCGCAGTCTTTGAAAGCTTATCAAAGTCAACCTTGCCGAGTTCTTTTGTCTTTACAACAAGTCCGTTGTACTTCCTGCTTGATTCCATAAGGATTGTTTTTATCTGAGCCGCTGTAAGATTCGGGAAATAACCTTTTAATATAGCTGCAACACCTGCCGCATTAGGAGATGCCATTGATGTTCCACCAAGACTCTGGTATTTGCCGCCCGGAACGGTTGAATTAACTTCTACGCCTGGTGCAAACACATCTACAACTCTATCCGAAAAGTTTGAGAATGATGCCGCAAGGTCATACTTTCTTGTTTTATTCAACGGGTCTTTTTCCGTACTCCATTGTTTCATCCATGTATTTGCTCCCACGCACAAGAGGTTATCAAAATACTTAATGTTTCCGTCTTCCCTGTAAAACTTCGGAGGATAGTTCAACCTGTTTTCAATGTTAGTTCCTTCATTGCCTGCTGCTACTACGAATAATACTCCTTTTGATCCTGCATACTGAATCGCTTCTTTTACATATTGCGGATTATTGCCCGGAGCAAAATACTTTCCCGCTGAAAGATTTATTATGCTCGCACCGTTGTCAACTGCATACCTAATCGCATTAGCAACATCCTTATCTCTTTCGTCACCGTCAGCCGGAACAACTCTCAAATACATAAGTTTTACAAAAGGTGCCTGTCCTATTCCTTTCTTAGTTGCTCCAATTATTCCAGCAACGTGTGTTCCGTGCGAACTTACTTTTACAGACGGATCATTATCGCCGTAATTCTTCTCATCCATTACATTCCCATTATCACCGATAACACTTGACGGGTCAAAATTCAGGTCATAAGAAAGACCGACTTTTGATTCAAACTCCTTTTCATACCCGAAAATGTCGTCAGGAGAAACACCCATCAGCATGTATGACCCTAAAATACTCTCTGCTGCATCTTTGGATTCTCCGGTAAGAGTTTCTTTTATTTCCATTAATTTCTTGGGGTCGGTAGTGACGTTATTTGCTTTAAGTACTTCAACTGATTTTTTCATGTTGCCTGAAAGAACCTTTATGTAATCGTATGTACTCACATCGTCAGTCTTCTTTTCGTCATACTCCTTTTTTACTTTCTGGAAGTATGCATCAGATTCAGAAACACCTTCTTTTTTCAATCTTGAATATTCTCTCGTCACCTCAAGGTTTAAGGCAACAGCTTTTCCCAGAAAATTCCATCCGTTAAAATCATCAACGTACCCGTTGTTATCATCATCCACACCTGCCTGTCCGTTTACTTCTGCTTCATTCTTCCATAAGTTTGCTTTCAAATCAGGATGGTCCATCTCGAAACCCGAATCCATTACCGCAACTATTATCGGTTTTGGGTCCGCTATACCGTTCGATTTGATGTAATCATAAAGTTCAAGTGTTCTTGTACCTTCGTAACCGTCTTTATCTGGTGACAGCTGCGACCAATCAGGTAATTCAGCTAAGATAAAATGATTTCTTATGTTTTCAATTACCTTTATCGGAATTTTAACCGTTGTTTTGTCGTGTTTGACAAAATTTACGTAGTCATTTCCTTCATTTGTTTTAAAAGAAAAACCAAAAGATACTACTGCAAATACAAGCAGTACCATACCGGCGTGTTTGAATCTGTTCATGTTTTAATATTATTTTAGTTTGTTTATACCTATTACCTTATTATATAGCTTTTTTGGCAAAATGTTTCAAAAGTTAATATAATTATTCTAAAATAGAAGTAATATAAGAAAAAACTACTATTTAGATTCCAGTTGTTTTTTAACATATTCTTTAAGAAAACTAGAATCAGGAAATTCTTTTATTGCCGTTTCGAGGGTTTCGTTTGCTTTCTTTTTATCGCCGTCATCGTCTCTTTTGGCATAAGACAGAGCCAGAAATCCGTAAGCAAGGTCTTTTCCCCATTCAGGATAGTAAGATTCCTTCTCAACTCTTTTGTTAAACAACTCTACAGACTTCTCGAATAACGGAGTTGATTTTTCCGCGCCGCCTCCGAAGGCTTCCGGCATATAAAACGTTGCCATTCCGTCCATCAAATAAAACCTCGGATTTTCAGGGTCGAGCTTTTCTGCTTTTCCTTTTGCTTCTTCCGACTGAGCTATAATGTCTGCCATCTTATCCTGTTCGTAAACCCATCTGTTAAAGTTTAAAGCATATCTCAACACATAACTGTCAGAGAAATCATCCCTGATAAGTATAGATTTCTCAAGATTGTTTAATCCTGATTCTGTATACTTTTTCAATTTATCATTGTCAGGCTTTTCACCCATTGCTGATGATGCAATCGAATAGTCGATAAATGCGATATAATAGTATACAATCCATTCCTGTTTTTTCAACTGGAGTATTCTTTCAAATTCTCCGCGGACTTTTACTAAAGCCTTCTCATCGTATGTGTTCGTCGCTGTTTGCAGGTTCTTCTTTGCCTTCAGCATAGCATCAGTGAAGTCATCTGCCTTCAGTGAGTTAAATGTAATCGCGATTAATAGTACTACTAAAAATAGTTTTTTCATAATTGTTATAAGTTTATAATTGTAATCCCATTCCGAAATAGATTATTCTCTTATTGGATGAATTCACATCAATCCTGTTTGAATAATCAAAGTTGTAATTGTACTGGTATAAATTACTCGTATTAAATAAATTGTTCAACGCAAAGAATGCTACTGCAAATCTGTTGAAGAGTGCAAATATATACTGCGCATTCAAATCAACTCTCTGATAAGTTGGAAACCTTTCTGAATTCCTGTATGCATAAATTGGTATATATACATTATTTATAGGGTCGAACATACTTCCTGATACAGGCGTGAAAGGCTTGCCCGTGCTGATTTTATAAGATGCACCGACAGTCAGCCTGTCAGTTACATTATAAGTACTTACTACAGAAACACTGTGCGTTATGTCATAATCCGCAGGCGTTAAGTTTGCCGCATCGTACTGTTTGCGTTTCGAATCTGTGTATGCATAAGATATCCAACCGTTAAACTTTGGTTTCAGTCTTACCTTTAAAAATACATCAACACCCTTTGCCGTGCCCGATCCTATAGATGCCGTTAGATAATTGTAAGGGTCGAATGAAATTAAATTCGAATAGTCTTTGTAATAAGATTCAATCCTTAATATATAATCGTTCTCCCTGTTGTACTCATAACCAAGTATGTAGTGTATTGCCTGTTCGGGTTCTATAGAAGTTGTGTTTCCCTGCACAAAGTATTGCAGTGCCGGGTTCTGATGATAAATTCCCGTTGCTCCTTTTATAAAACTGTTCTCTGAAATTCTGTAAACAACCGAAAGTCTTGGGTCGAACACTGCCTTCGAAGACAGCGTGTAATAATCATTCCTTAATCCTGCAACCAGTAAAAAGTTCGCCGAAGGTTTGTACTTTGTTTCAACATAAGAGCCGACTCTTCCGTTATTCTTATTTTCATTCAGCTTAAAAGACGGCGCCGTTGTACTTAAATTATATGAGTATATCGGGAAAGTCCCGTCCACCTTGTATCCGTTGTATTCATACTCAAGCCCCGCACCGAAATCGAATGCCTGACTTATCGGCATACTGAAATCCGAACGCACCTTTGAATAAACATTGTCCGATACATCATTCAAAACTCCGTAGCTTTCTTTTCTGTTGTAAATGCTGTATGAAACACTTGTGCTCAGCAAGCTCACAGCAGTTGGTGCAAATGAATACTTAACGTTCGTGAAAAAGTTTTTCGATTCACCTGTGTAGTATCCGTCGTAAGTCGGACTTGCATTCCTAACGCCGACATTGTCATAACTGTAATTTGCATAAACCTTCAGCAGTCCTGTCGTGCTTGTTTTATACGTGATAGTCCCGCCAAGGTTTGAAGTTGTCGGCGTCGGATTATAATCCTGGTCTATGCCATTTAATTTCAAATATGGTTTTATGAAAAATGTACCTGCCGTGAATGTAGCTCCGAACTTTCCGCCTTTCGAATAAACTCCCGAAAGGCTCGCATTAGCCAGACCGACAATTGCAAAAAGTCCGCTCGTCTGCGGCACGTCGTACGTCTGCAAGTCCAGCACTGCCGAAAGCACATTCCCGAACCTTGCAGGAAAACCTCCGCTGGAAAAATTAATTCCACGCATTCCCCACGGATTCACAGTAGAGAAAGACGATGTGTTATAATCATCGCTGAACACAAACGGATTGTAAAGCGATGCACCGTCAAGAATCGTCAGCACTTCGCTCGGGTCGCCTCCGCGAACAGCAATGCGGCTTCCTTCGTCCACCTGATTCGAACCCGGGAAAGTAGTAATCGCACGGTAAAGGTCTGCGTTGGCTCCCGGAATACGCGTGATTTCCAGAGGTGTTAGCGTCACCTTTGAATTATCTCCCGAAGTAAAAGAACTTGCAGTAACAGAAATTTCGTCAGTCTTAAAATCAGTCTTCGAAAGGTTAATGTCCAGTATAAGCGTTTCGCCGCTTTCAATCTTAACGTTAATTTTCTTCTCGCCAAAGTCCAGAGCCGTACATATAATCACTCTGTCGCCGGTCTCCTCCGTTTCAAATTCATAGAAGCCTTTATCGTCGGAAGTGGCACCGTCAATCGTTCCTTCGATAACAACGTTAGCCCCTTCGATAAATTTTCCCTCTTTGATCTTCACAAAACCCTTAACGATTGCAGGACTGCTCTTAACACTGTCCTGAGCATAGGTGAATGCAGAAAATAATAATAAAAGTATTACCATACCGAAGGGTTTGAATCTGTTCATGTTTTAATATTATTATAGTTTGAGTTTGTTATTTTTATAACAATAATTGTATTAAAATAATTTTCTTTATTGTTTGCCGAATTTTTAAACTTCAGACACCCCTCACAATCGATAATTTACTAATCCATATGGGTTAGTTCCTTTTCCGTTCTCCTGCATTATTACATTCTTCGTATCCATTCTATATTTTTACAACAATACAATTATGACAGAATTATAATATTAAAGAATTATAATAATTGCTTATCCTCCGGTTATCTCCCTTACCGGGGTTTAGGCTTAAACTATCATTTTTAGAGAACTTTGTTTTAACTGTAAAATTATGTATGAATATTTACTGATTGCCGCAACGATTTTTACCATTATTGCATTTATAAAGAAATCCAAGAATCTTTTTTTCAAAAGTGTTCCGTATATTATTTTTATTTATCTGTTTCTGCTCTTTTATGAAGAGACAAGCATACTTCTCAAAGTAATTATATTTTCGGTTTTTGTAGTATTTTCAGCCGTCATTGTCCTTTACGAGGAGAATAATAATGCGAAGAGGAATAGCGTTGTAAGAAATGTAAAAGAGGGTTCCAATGAGTTTCAGAACCCACTTTGAATAACTGTACCTAACGCTTACCTAATTCTACCTATGTTGATCAATTAGAATGCTATTGCCGTCGGGGTCTTTAAGAGTTATGTGTCCCGGACCCGTAGTGGTTTCATCGACTTCGTCTGTCAGTTTTACACCGGAATCTTTCAAGTGTTTTTGAATCGTTCTTACGTCGTCAAAAACCTCAAGGTTTTTAGCGTTTTCATCCCAGCCGGGATTAAACGTAATAATATTCGACTCAAACATTCCCTGAAATAAACCTATTATAGAATTACCGTTTTTCATTATCAGCCAGTTCTGGTTTATATCACCGCCAAAGACTGTAAACCCAAACTTTTCATAAAATTCTTTTGATGATTGAATATTCTTTACGTTTAAGCTTATTGAAAATACACCTAATTTTAGTTGCTCCATAATTGTAAGTTTAATTTGCGAACCGGTTTATTTCATCGAATGCAGTCCGAACATATTTCCTTCGGTATCAGTACACAACGAGCAAAACCCGTATTGACCGATTGGGAATTTTGGCTGAAACACCTTGCCGCCAGCCTGCTCAACACGATTTTGTTCAGTCAGACAATCTTCCGAAGCAAAGTAAACTAATGTGCTGTTTCCTCCTGCCTTCATATCGGCAGATTGAACTAAAGCCCCTGTGATATTAGCTGCTCCCTCTTGGAAAGGAAATGATGTCATTTTCATATTCATACCTTCGGGAACCACCATATCCATCATTTCTTTTCCCAATACAGTTGCGTAGAATTTTTTTGCTCTGTCTATGTCATCAACATAGATTTCGAACCAGGTTACAGGATTGTTTTTCATTTTTGTTAAATTTAATGGTTAATAAATATTGCAGCTATTCTCCTTAATAGCAGTAAAGAATACTAATTTAGAATACATTTCGCAATACATTTTTGCATTTCGGATTTTATTATCATTTTCACAACACCTAACAGTGTAGGAAATCATGTATTAAACCTATATTTTTGTAATAACCGTTATCTTGAAAATCATTCAAAAAGAAATATTGCTGAAAGCACGCCCCAGAGGTTTTCATTTAATCACAAAAGAAATTACAGATCAGTTAAAGGATTTAAGCGAAATAAGAAAAGGCATCGCTAACATATTCATTAAACACACATCTGCTTCCATTTCAATAAACGAAAATGCCGACCCGACTGTCAGACAGGATATGGAAAAGTATTTCAACGAGTCCGTTCCTGAGGATGCGGGTTACTACCTTCATACTTTTGAGGGCACCGACGATATGACTTCTCATATAAAGTCATCAATAATCGGCTCAAATGTGAACATACCGGTAACGAACGGGACTTTTAATCTTGGTACGTGGCAGGGTATTTACCTTTGTGAGCACAGAAATAATGGCGGAAGCCGAAAAATTGTCGTTACGGTTTACGGAGAATAAAATATTAGAAAATTATAGCTTTAAAGGAACAATTTAAACGAAATTAGGTTTATTTAAATGATAATATTAATTAACTAAATAATTATATGAAAAAACTATCACTATTATTACTGCTTGTTTTTGTTTCGGGTTATATCAGCGCACAAACTATCAACGAGAAGCAGGTTTATGAAGGACTCAGACCCGACCCTTATACTCTTTATGATTTCAGCTACGACTACAACACGGGCTCTTTTGTTTACTCGTCTTACGACACGGTAACGCAGAAATCCCGCGTCTCAAGCAATAAAGGAAACTCGAATGAGTACAGCTATCTTCAGACGAGCGATATAGTTTACGACAATTCCGGGAATTACTTCGCGGTTGCGATAAACACTCACAACGACGAAAGCTACACTGCGGATCATTACTTTTTAAAGAACGGAAAAGAAATACTTACAAGCAGTAATATACAGTCGCCGATACTTAGAAAAGACGACGGTATTTATTTTGTTGCTAATGTTAACGGCAAAGATACCCGTGTCAAATACAACTTTGCGGCTGAACAGCTTGAATACGGCAAAAGCTACGATACAATTTTCCTTGCTGCGACAAGGGTGATGTACGGTGAGGGTGAACCAGCTACTGAAATAGGTTTTACAAAATCAGGTAAAGAATATTATGCTGCCAGCAAAAACGGCAAGCACATTTTTGTTGTCGGAGATACTGAATACGGTCCGTACGATGAGATTATATACTACAGCGCTTTTGAAGACAAGAACGGAGATATATGTTTTGTCGCAAAAGAAATAGTTGACGGCAAGAATTATTATTCAGTAGTACAGGGTGATAAAAAGTACAAAAAGTTTGCAAGTATTTATCTTACCTCTGCATTCGACAACGATAATACGCCCGTTTACTCAGCTTCCGAGAATTTCGATGAGCTATATCCTATGGACGCCTATCTCGTAAAAGGAAACGAAATCGTAAGCAGGAATTTTTCAAAAGGCGCCTACGACATTCTGTTCACGCCTTCAGGAAAGCTTGTGTACACAGGCTCTGACACGCTTGCCGACGGAACTTATGTAACAAAACTTTATATAGACGGAAAAGAATACGCTTCAGCAAGTTCAATCTATAATATCACTTTCTTTAATGACGATACGCCATTCTACTACGCATCCGACGCAAATTACAACACCGCACTTTACAATGGTAAAACAAAGATTACCGATGATGCCTACTCGAATATAAACTCTTACAATGTAAACAAGTCAGGGATTCTTTCTTATTCAGCGATGATTTACGGCGATTATGACAAGGGCATTCCGAATAAAAGTTATTACATTATCGGCAATGAAAAGTTCGGTCCTTTCGAAAATATATACGTGGGAGAGTACGAAGTCATTTCGCTTCTTGTGAATGATTATGGCGATTATTTGTATATCGCATCAAGTTCAAAGCCCGGTAGTGAAGGCGAACCTATAGCAAAATATTCTGCTGTCGGCAAATCTTGGAAATCACCTGAATTTGATTTCGTCGGTGACCTAAAGCTGTACAATAATGATTTCTACTACACAGGATATAACTACAACGACGAAGGCACGAAGAACAGCAACATACTTTACAAGAACGGACAGAAACTTGCGGAATACAATTCTGTAACCAATTTAAAGCTTGACGATAAAAAGGGATTGATGACATTCCTTGCACAAAGAGATAACAAGGTTTATTACGTAGAAATTATACTTTAAAACTATGAAGAAATTCTTATTGAGTGCAGCATTTTTTGCCGTACTGTTTGCATTTACCGCATTTGAAGATGCACAATCTCAGATTGTTTACATCACAAAATACAAAAGCGAAGCCGACAAAATAATCTTTGTGTCGCGATACAAAAGCGAAGCAAACCTGATTGTTTATGAAAGCAAGTATAAAAGCGATGCAGCACCCATGAGCGGTATCTGGTTTTATACTAATTACAAATCAGATGCCGACTGGCAGGTGTACTTCACGGAATACAAAAGCGAAGCTGATATCATCGTTTATTTCACTAAATACAAAAGCGAAGCCGGCTGGAATAACTAAGTTTTATGAATAAGGGTTTGTGATAGAATTGTCACAAACCCTTTATTTTTAACACGCCCTTAAATTACACTCAACCCCCTCACGGGAGATCTTAAACCTGAAAACATAGTCTGCAAACTAACAGTTTAATGCTGATTTAGTGCTTATGCCATAAAATTAGCTTAAATAATGCTTGTTATTGCATATTTGAAGCCTGATTCATGCTGTGCGCTGACTACGGGCATACTGCCAGCAGGCTTAGAGCATGGTATGGACAAGGCATGTTAATGGGATGTTCATGGGATGTTTATGGGATGATAATATAACTAATATATTATAAAGGCAGTTAAGGTATGCTTCTTTTTTATAAATCTTAAGAAGCAAG
>JBAYUG010000012.1:0-51544 GCA_041675325.1 Kapaibacterium sp. (SeqCode) | reverse complement strand
TTCTTATCCCCCCATCGAGCTTTCATGGAGCCTACTTCGAGCCTTCATCGAGACTCCATCGACAACCAATCGAGAAACCATCGAGAAACGATCGAGAAACCATCGAGAATCAATCGAGAATCAATCGAAAAACGCATTACCCCAAAAAACCTCAGCACCATAATTGCTCCTTATACTATACATAAAAGTTTCACATATTCAACTGAAATTGAAACTGCCCGGATACATAAACAACTGATATTACATTGTATTATGAAAATTCCGGCAGTAAAATAAGTTTCAAACAATGAAATAAAAAGGGGGATTTAGTACGTCACATAACTCATAATTCACTCTTTTAATCAGAATTGTAGTCTATGTAAATTTACTATCACATCGCAAATCTACATAAATTGATTTTGCATTCAAGATGTGTATTATGCCCTCATTTCACAAGCATCATTCTTTTCGTTTCACTAAACCCATCAGTCACCATCCTGTAAAAATACACACCGCTGGACAAATTGTTTCCGCCGAACGAGACGTAATAAACTCCCGCTTTCAGGTTTGATTTTACGAGAGAGGATACTTCCCTTCCGCTTATATCATAAACTTTAAGTCTTACAAATCCTTCATTCTTTATCTTAAATTTTATAGTGGTATTCGGATTAAAAGGATTTGGAAAATTCTGTGATAATTCATAATTGGCAGGATTAACGGTGTTTACATTCGATGTTTTTATCCAGTCCAGTGCTGCCTCTACAACGTTGTCCCTGCCCAGTGCAACATACTCAGGTGTTAACCATACATCATATTCCACAGGCAGCTCTTTATGAGTTAGGTATACATCAGGATTTTTTATCTCATAACAATCTGCTGAAGAATAACGGAAAAACCATTCATTTCCTATATAAGCCCATACCGGACCGCTAAATGCACCGCTTGTCGGTTTACCAAATAATTTTGCTGTTGGATGATACTTCATTCTTAGTGCCACCTGATCTCCTGCACTGATAGCTCCCGGACCTGTGAGTACTGCTATTGGTTTCAAATATCCTGGAGGTATTCCGGGTATATCGTAGTTATCAGGTACTGTTACATCATTCATCTCAAAATGGTCCAGTTTATTCTTCCTTTGTGCGAAATTAATTGTTCTGACTTTATACGGGAAAAGAAAATTCAATCCGCAATTACTTAAAAACATGTTCCCGCCTTCATTAAACCTGAAATCTATTATCAATCCTTCAGTATTCATCAATGCTATTACTGCACTATAAAATTCCTGACATGCATTATTTGACCATGCCCAACAGTATATGTATCCAATATTCGTTCCCTGAACTTTTCCATAAGATACAACATGACCTCCAGAAAAATCAGGCTTCGGTACTCCTGCAATATTCATTTGCTCTGTGCAAAATATCTTCATGCTTTTACCGATTAGCGCAGTAGTCGCTAAATGTACTGTGTCACCCGTTGCAAACTTTCTTACGTCAATCGTATCGAATAAATGCCAGTTCATTCCCGCAGCATTAAGTATAGAATGTGTATAAGCTGATGGAGAACATCCAATCCCCCAACCTGTAATGGGCATCTGAATATTCAGCATTTCTTTGTAAAGATTCTTGTAAGAAATTCTGTCATAGCCTAAAACTATATCACCTCTTTCTAGCCCTAATGGATGCTGAGGCACTACATCATAAACCAAAAGACTGCTGTCTGGCAAAGGCGTTAACCCTGCTCCAAAATGACTGTTATCGTACCAGCCACCCGTGTAAAACAACGGAACTCCCGGGTCCAATGCAGTTCTGAACACTAATGTGTCAAATGCTAATGTATGAACATCCCTTAACATAAGGGAAAGATAATTCATAATACCGCTGAACCTTCCCCGGCTTACACCCTGAACAATCATCGAATAATAAATCAACCTTACATTTGACCAGTTAATATTATTCAGGTTATGAAAACATGCGTAACTGGAATCAATAATATTCCAGAATGTTTGGAATATTTTTGCTTTCTCATAATTATTAATACCTGCACCCCAAACCGAATCAATCACTCTCGCCCAATCATTTGCAGAATAATGTCCGGGAGTCTTTTTTATATTCGGGTGAAATGTCCTGCTCAAATTATCAAATCCAATAGGACTATCTGTAAATATTTTATTCCCGTAAACGTTTTCTGTGTTGTATTGCGAATTTGCAATCTGCATGAAAGACAATACTAATAAAACAGTAAGCATTGAATTCTTAAAAATCATAATAATTATGTTATAATTTTAATATTATTCATCTCATTTACTATATGGACATTTGTCCTTATTTAATCAGCATCATCCTCTTTGTTTCTCTGTACCCATCCGTCACCATTCTATAAAAATACACTCCGCTGTTCAGCCCACTCCCATCAAACGTTGTCTCATACGTTCCCGCATTCATCCTCTCATTCACCAGCGTCTGCACCTCTCTTCCCTGCACATCATAAACCTTAATTGATACTTTACTATCAACTGACAACTGAAAACTAATAACTGTGTTGGGATTAAACGGATTCGGATAATTCTGACTTAGTGAATATTTTAAAGGCAAGAGGTTCTCGTCCTTTATTATTCTTACATAAATTTGGTTCAGATTGAAGTTTACATTATCGTATGTACTACCCGAAACCAAATTTATACTTATACTGTCCGATGAATAACCCAGCCTGTCAACTAATATCTTTGCAGAACCATGTTGAACTGAGTTTATTTGATACAAACCATTACCGTCAGTAACTGAATACTTAACAAAACTCCCTCCGTTCTTCACGTACAAAATAGCATCCTTAAGGTGTGTAATAATCTTATCATTTATAACAACTTTACCTTTAACTGTACAATCGCCCGAAATAGATTCCATTCTTTGAACACTGATATTCATATCAGAGATATTTGATGATGCAAATAATTTCTGTGCATTCTTCCAGTTTATTCCTTGCGGATAGTATGTTGGTATAAACGGTTGGTTAGATTGAGGAAATGCAATCAGATACAATGAATCCTGTGTTATGTGTTTCAAAGAATAATATCCGTTAACTTGTATCGGAGTTGAATCTACTGTCACAACATTTCCGCTGAATTTGTCCAACTTAACCGCTTTCATATAACCACCTTCTACGGGTTGACTATTATCCTGATAATCAACACGTCCTGTAACAGTGAAATTGGAATTCCAGCTTTGCAGATATCTGATAGTTATACATTCCTGATTCCGCGCACCACTCGTTTTTCCGCAAAGATAAACATTACCATAATTATCGGCACTTATATTATAAACAACGCTTTGCATCGTAGCTCCAATATAATCAACAAGCCATTTCTGTGTACCGGTTGAATCATATTTTATTGTTGTAATTTTTACATAATTACTGTTATTTATCACCACATATATATTTCCGAAAATATCTGTTGTAATAGCCGCAGGGAATAAGTATCCGCTCGGATTTGTATAATCTTTTTTCCATTTCAAAGAACCTGTTGAATCATATTTTATAGTTGTGACCTTTGAGTTGTTCGATGTTGTGTCAAGAAATGATTGTCCTGTTATGTACACATCACCGCGACCGTTAACTTTCATGTCTTTAGGTTTATCGTTTGAATTGAATTCACTATTGTATATTTTATACCACAACTCTGACCCTGACTGACTGAATTTTACAACTATATAATCTGATTTAGTCAATTGATTATATTTTGTACCTCCTACGTAAACACTGCCATTATCATCTATTCCTAATCCTGCAAAATCGTTATATTCGATATCAAAATATTGTGATGAAATTCCTATCCACTGCAACTGCCCGTCATTATTGTATTTAAAAACCCGGATACTGTATAGTCCTGTATAATTCCATTCACCAAGAGTATAAACATTTCCTGCGTTGTCAAGCATAATTCTGTATCCATAGTTTCCGGAATTTTGAGATACATGAAGTTGTTCCCAGAGTAAAACACCTGACGAATTATACTTAATAGTCTGTATTCCTGCATTAGTGCCGTTACTGCCATAACCTGTAATATAAACATTCCCAAAATCATCAATTGTCATATCATTTAAATAATATGCTTTAGAAACCTGCCACTGAACCACTCCGAATGAACTGTATTTATATATAATACCTCCCTCTGCTGTGGCGCCACTTATATAAACATTACCCTGATTGTCAATTTCCATTCCAACAGGATAACTTCCGCTTATTCTTGATACCCATTGAACTTCACCTCTGCTATTATATTTAATGGTTATGGTAGTCCCGCCTGAATTTGTACTCGCATAACCTAAAACATAAACATTCCCATAACTATCATATTTAACTTTCTTAGATGATATTGAATTATCGTTTGAACCTCTATACCTTACATCCCATTCTTCGTGAACCTGACTATTTAGCTGCAATGGAAGAATCAACAGTGCATAAAATAAAATTATTTTACTTATTCTCATTACTTATTAGTTTAAAATTTAAAAGTTCTTGTCGTACTTGATAAATATTCTCTGTATTTTTGATTTTTAGCGGGTGGTAAACTTATAAAATCATCAATATCGTTGAAGCCGGTATATTTAGTAACGTTCCAGAAGCAAGGTGAATTTCTCATGAAATTAAATGAAGTATCAGACAATAAGTTAATATTGTTACTCTCTGTACCCGTATAAATATACCGGTTGGCAGTATATGAGTTTGAAGTTACGTAATCAATCCTGATTTCATATATTCCAAGAGGAGTGTCTTTTGAAAAAGTGAATTTAGTGTCATAATTTACATTTTGAGCATTGTCTTCAGGGGATAATAGAGACGGGAAAGTATTGAAACCGACAATATTGACATTATTCAGATTTATTTCCGCCAGCTTCATTCCAGAATTATAACTTGTTTGATTTTGTATTCCAATTAATATATAGTATCGATAAATACCGCCGTTCAAGGCAGGTATGAAAACCGTATAATTTGTACCGCTTATATTTACAACATTATTCAACTCCCCAAATTCAAAAAGATTGGCGAAAGGATACCTGTTCATTCCGATATATTTATTTGTAATTTGGAATCCGGATGGAAGCAAAACATAACCCGAAATGCTCGTATCTGCAGGGTTTGTGTTTAAATCATTCTCATTGAAAACTATTCTTCCCGGCAATCCGTTAGAAACTGATATTGACTTTTCTCCGTATTTGTCGTAAGATAATATATTCCCTGAATTATCTGTCGTGTAAACCCACAATACCATCATTCCTGATAAACTCTGGCTGCCATGCCATTCGATATTCATCTGTCCGTAAGTTGAATTGGAAATATTGACGTAATTGTTATAATATCCTAACGTATCATAAAATTTTGCGAGTGCTGTTTGATTATTATTCATCTGTGGTATTATTACTTTCACATTCGTTTCAAATGCTACTACAGGAATATAATAGTTAACCGGTATTTGGGGCTTAGATGTTGTGATATTCTTGAATGTAACGACATTCATGCCGTACGTATAAACTGAAATGTCATATGGAGTAAAAATATTAGAGAATATAAAACTACCGTCGGAACTTGTTCGTATTGTTCCTGCTTTCGATTCCACTTTTATGTTCCCTAAGCCATTACCCTGAAAATCAGTAACTTTGCCGGTTACTGTAATTGCAGATTGTGAAGGGTTCACAATATTTTCATCTTTTGCACATCCTGTTATAAATAATACAAAATAAGTTACGAACAAAACAATCGCTACTCTAATAATACTTTTCACCAAAACCTTTAGGATCATATTAACACTCCTCATAAATATTAGTAATTTATATTTAAATTCTCTTTATTCTGTCAGGTGTTACCTACGAAAAGCAAAAACCAACACCTATTTCAAAAGCATCATCCTCTTCGTCTCACTAAACCCATTCGTCACCATCCTGTAAAAATACACCCCGCTCGGATTCCCACTTGCATCCCATTCAGTTTGATAACTTCCTGCAAGCATCCTCTCGTTCACAAGCGTTTCTACTTCCTGACCTCTTACATCATATACTTTCAGTACAACATTACTGACAACTGACAACGAAAAACGAACAACTGTCACTGGGTTAAACGGGTTCGGATAATTCTGTGATAACGAAAATGACGAAGGGATTTCATCCGAAACTCTTACAACATTCATTGCGCTAGAAGTGAATGTTGTTCCGTAAATTCCGTTTTCCGAAGGACTAATATTTTTTCCGAAAACAATCCAATATCTGAAAGATGCTGTATTTGGTACATATTGACACGTGCTGAAACCTGTCTTTGATTTATAGTTCGTATCGTTTGAAATCAATGCCGTCAATGAATCTCCCCAAAACCCTCCCATCTTAACTTTTGCATATAAAGAATTGCTTTGTTTTGAAATAAATGCGAAAACTCCGTTTGTTGTGTTTTTCCCAATAAAAAATTCAGTGCCAGAATATCCCCACAAATCAAAATACTGCGATGTTAAAACATCATAAGATACACTGCTCTGACCATTGAATTTAATTTGTGTTCCGAATACATTTCTCTTGCCGTTTTTATCTGACTCGTATATAAATAAATAAGGAGACGGATAAAAAAACATCGGTGCCATCCCTGCATTATAATTCACACCTGAATACCTGACTGTATCAATCATAAAATTCAGTGGAGCAGGCAAAGATGATTTTAAACAATAAATAGAATTTTGACTTGCCGAAAATTCCCTTTCGTAAGTTATATACATTGTCGGCGAACTGCCCTGTGAAATCACTATGTAAGGATTTTTGCAAATATCAATAATTCCCAAAGTTAAATTCGTATCGAGTAATACACTTTGATTAACAACATTTATTAATTTCAGTTTTATATCATTTGCTGATTGATAAACAACCGCATAAATACTTCCATTAAACATAGCAGCCTTAGGATTTGCTTGCTCGCCTGCGGAATTATCAATTGAAAATTCAGGAAGCCATCCCTGGTTTTGCTTATAAATACGGGCATAGATATCCTTATTACCGTTTTTATCCGTTTCCCAGACAGCAAAAGCAGTAGAAATTTCCGAAACCTGATTAGTCTGAAAATAGTAACCAATAGAGGGATTTATATTTGCGAAAACATCATTCGTCAAATAATACCCGCTGTCAAGAGCACCATCAGTATTAATTTTCGAAACCAGAATATTCGATGCATTTCCATTCACCCTTTCATATATCAGAAATTCGAACGGAATATTTGAGATATTATAACCGTCATCTCTTACCCTGAATGAAGGATTTCTATCATTTCCAAAGGAAAGTTTCTTGAGGTTTTGTAAAAATTGAGAATACGAGATATTTATATTCAATAAAAATAAATTTATGAATACAAAATAGAAAACTATTTTCCCTGTCTTTTTCATAAAATTATTTGATTTTATTTAATTAACATCATCCTCTTAGTCTCACTAAAATCATTAGTCACCATCCTGTAAAAATACACACCGCTCGGATACGCACTCGCATCCCAGTCCGTCTGATAACTGCCCGCCTGCAGCGTCTCATTCACAAGCGTCTTCACCTCTCTTCCCTGCACATCATATACTTTTATCGAAACATCACTGTAACCTATCACCTGAAACCTGATAGCGGTCATTGGATTAAACGGATTTGGATAATTTTGTTCAAGAGAGTAACCGTAAAATGAAACTGCATTAGTATTTATATATTTCATTATTTCTGATATCGGTCTTCTCCATATTCCCCGACCGCCCACTCCGGCAAATAAATAATTATTATTTGTTCCGAAGGAAAATATTGTTGAATTGAAATAAAACCCCTGGTTATTTGAGATCCATGTTTGACAATTATTTGTTGATAAATATATACCATCATAAACCCCTGCAAAAATATAATTGCCAACGACATAAAGAGAATATATATCCAAATTATTTAATGATGTTTGTATCCATGAAGTTCCATTGTTTGTAGAGTGAAAAACTCCGTAATAGCGTGTTCCTGCATATATCTGTGAATTATTGACCGCAAGAGTAGTAATACTTTTATTTAGCTGGGATGGTGTCCATGAATTTCCTCCGTCAGACGATATAAATAATCCGTTTGATGTTCCTGCATATACAAATGTATCATTTACGGCAAGAGCGGAAATTTTTCCATTGGAAATATTAATGTAATGCCAATTCATACCATCATTTGAAGATCGGAATAATCCCCCCTCTGTGCCTGTAAATACATAAGATTTGAAAACTGCTGATGAGTGAACAGAACTATATGTTAATCCATTATTTATTGCATTCCAGTTATATCCGTTATCAGTACTCATATACATTCCAGAAAAATATCCACCCGCAAATATTTTTGTTCCTTTTACTGAAAATGTTCGTATATCGGGACCGGATAAATTGGTGACTGACCAGTTTATTCCGTTATCTGTTGAGCGATAAATCCCATTAAAAGTTCCGGCCAATATGTCTGAACCCCGTGATATCATTGCCATACTCGATTGACCCGACATTTCATGGTTTAATAAATTCCAATTCAATCCGTTGTTAATCGAACGAAAGATATTTCCGTATAATGTCCCGCAAAAGAAATTTGAGTCATTGATTTCAAAAGCGTATGAATATAAATTACTCAGCCCATTATTAACCGGTGTCCAATTACTTCCATAATTACTTGAAACAAGCACACCATAAGCCCAAACAGCGGCATAAATATTGGAACCTTTAAATTTTAAAGAATTAATTTCTTCGAAGTATAAACTTGATGGCATCCATGAATTACCACCGTTAGTTGAATAAAATAACCCTGCATAATATGTTCCAACTACCATATTTTGTCCATTACTGGCAAAAGAAATATAAGCATGGGGATTTAAAGATTGAGTAAGTAACGTCCAACTCACACCTGCATTTGTCGATCGATAAACATCATTTGCACACACATATATATCATTCCCTTCAACAACGAGTTTATTAATCCCAAGACTATCAAAACCGCTTTTTATCCAGTTATTTCCGTTATTTGATGAAGAATATAATCCTTCTGAAGTTGCTGCAAAATATTTATTACCCACTATTTTTATTGAATGCACACGAAGAATTGACAAATCTGTTGTAGACCAGTTCATTCCATAGTTCGATGATCGATATACTCCATTATATGTTCCGGCACAAATATTATTTCCACTAACCGCAATTGATGTTATACGAGAAAAGTTTAATCCAACATTAATCGATTTCCAACTGACACCGTAATCTGTAGTAAGAAAAATTCCATAATCTATACTTACTACAAAAAGGTCATTTCCCTGAATTGCAATATCAGATATCATTTCCCCTGAGGGTCCATCAAAATTTACCCACTGACCCTGGCAATGTCGGATAAATGTGAAATTAAAAAATATAATAGCAGTAATAAAAAGTGATTTGTAAATTATATTTCTCATTATATTCTTAATAATTTATTTAATTAACATCATCCTTTTCGTTTCACTAAAATCCCCCGTCGAAGATCCGCCGTGGTGGACCTGCATCCTGTAAAAATAAACCCCGCTCGGAAACGCACTCGCATCCCATTCAGTCTGATAACTTCCCGCCTGCAAGGTCTCATTCACAATCACAGCTAACTCCTTACCAGTTACATCAAATACTGTAATCCTCACACCTGAACTCTTTGGCAAATCAAACTTAATCTTCGTCATCGGATTAAACGGGTTCGGATAATTATTAAACATCTTGTATTCTTTTGGTATTTCACTGCCTGATAATAAAACAGAATTCGGATGTACATGATAATTCCACACTAAAGACCACGGTCCTGTGCCTGCTAAGTTATTCGCATTCACACGCCAGTAGTATTTTTGATTCCATCCGAGAATGTTTGGTCTCAACTGCAGTCTTGAAGGTATTATACCCGTAGTATCAAATACTATTGCACCAAATAATGAATCTGCCGATATCTGAAGTCTGTAATTACTGGCAGCAGCCAGACTGTCCCAATCCATTAGCGGTGTCGGAGATTGATTTGTCGCATTATTTATCGGGGATGCAAGTACAGGTTGTGGTGGTATTGATACTACTCTAAACGACCACACAGCAGACCAGTTGCCGCTGCCTGCTTCAGTTACACCCCTTGCTCTCCAGAAATAAGAAGTGTTTCCGCTAAATGTTCCGGCAGGAATCTGATAACTTGAACTAAGTAAACTGTCTTTATTAACTACAAACGATGAAAAATTATTATTCAAAGAGACCTGTACTGTGTATGAAGTAGCACCCGATAAGTCACCCCAGTCAAGAACCGGTATGAATGATAAGACGCTTGAACCGTTTGCAGGACTGTTTAATGTCGGTCCGATAAGCGACCCCTGAGTTGAAAAATTCCATGGTGTGCTCCATGTTCCGGTTCCGTACATATTCTCTGCATTTACTCTCCAGTAATAAAGTGTGTTGTACTGCAATACGCCTGAAGTAATTTGATATTGCGAAGCAGTCAAACCGTATAAATTAATTACTGTAGTTGAAAAGCCAATATCAGTTGATACCTGCAAACCGTATGTTTCTGCACCCGTAACTTCAGTCCAGTTCAATGTTGGAGTAAGTGTTAGTCCACTCGAACCATTTGGAGGATTCAGCAATGCCGGAGCATTAGGTACACCTAAAGTTGTAAAGTTAAACGTTGATGAATATATACCTGTTCCGTTTGAATTTGAACAGCTGACGTGCCAGTAATAAGTTGTATTTATCTGAAGTAATCCGCTCGGTACCTGATATTGGGAGCTTGTTAACCCGCTTAAATTGACAAGATTATTCGTAAATCCTGAATTCGTGGAAACCTGCAAGTTGTACGTTGTACCGCTTACATCAGACCAGTCAAGCATTGGAGTTTGAGATATATATGTAGAGTTATTTATTGGTGTTAAAAGGTTTGGAGGAGATGGAGGAAGAGATCCGAAATTTATCAATGCTCTTATTGACCAGTATTCTTCATTTGATTCTCCGTTATCTGAACCATATATATAAGAGCCGGGTATATGACCTCTTAATGCAACCATATTGCAGTAATAGTCGGAACCGATTACGTCATTCCATTTCGACATACTAACATATCTCCAGTCTTTTCTTGGAGCAGTCGGATTTATTTTTGAAAGATAGGGCCATGTCAATCCACCGTCATGAGAAGCAGCAAGCCATATATCCATAAATACTGTAGTATCAGATAAACCTCCAAGTTCATCAGAAGGAACAGAGAATGAAACAAACAGTACATTTCCGTTTGCTGATACTCCTATATTAGGACGGCATAGAGATGCCATTACATCGCTAACACCTATGTATGGATGAAATCCGACTCTGTTCGTATCAGCCACAACAATGCTTCTGTTTGGGTCTGAGCCGGGAAGCGTATTTGACCAGAACCTTATCTTAGCTTGGGAATTGGGAAAGAATGAACCGTCTTGTGTCAGCTTTATAGTTTCAAATACGACTGCGGGTGAAATACCTCTATATACCATGCTTATACCTCTTAGCAATCCAAGTGAATCTGTTGAAAAGTTGGCATCAAAAATTTTCAGTGGTATACTGAATGACGTACCATTATTTGTCGATTCCATGAACCACACATCAGCATAATCGTTCGGCTGCATTGCGTCATTATTCCTGAAAGCAACACCAATCCTTCCGTCAGTGCCCCTTCCGAGCGAGAAAGTTTCTGCCTGATCTGAAGGAATTGTCGTCCACCCCAACCATGTACCCGGGGTAAAAGTGATATCAGTACAAGTGTTTCTCCTTGTTGTATCCTGACCATTAATGGATGCTATCATAATAAACTTATTTGATAGTGCAATGCTTGTTGTTGAAATAGCTCTTGGCCAAATGTAGGCATTGTTTCCCGGAGCATCAAGCCTTGTAAATGAACCGATACCCGGCGCCAAGTCTTTATATGCTTGTGCTCTTTGAACTCCGCCTCCGTCAGTACTGTGATTAACTATTAATGCTGAACCGTCCGAAAATCCGTCTATTGACGGGAAACCGCTTCTGAGAAATGGTACTTCAGCGATATATGTCCAAGTAACGCCTTTATCTGTTGATAAATAATATTTTGATTTCCTCAAAGAAAATGAAGGATCTCCCGGAGGATTATGAACAATTACTGCGTGTATATTATAAGGATTAGTCGGATCCTGCCATACATTTACAGGTGATGCGTTTGAGCAGAAATCATAAATTGTTCTTGCTCCCATATCCGTAAACGTTGCTGTTACGGAAGTTGTTGACTTTTCCCTTGCAGTTTTATATTTCTTCACGAAATCCTTTACCGACAGCAACCCGTATGTATTTGGCATTCCGTCAGCCCGTATTCCGGCAAAGGCATCATCTTTCAATACAATCTTAAACTTTGCCGCCAAAAATTTCTGCTCGGCTTTCGAGAATTGTGCATTTACTTCTTGAATGGAGAATAATAAGAAAAGACCAATTAATATTATCTTTATGCTTTTCATAAAATATTATTTTATTTTGTTTCCAAAATTGTAGATGTACTTAAATGTAATAGTATCTATTTTCATTTTCAATCAATTAATATATCCGCTTATAACAGGAATCTCCTTTTTAGTGTAACTCAACCTTCAATGTCGAGAATTTTCAAAGATATCACTATTGAAAGCTGTTTACCTCTAATTAAGAATGATTCCGCTTTTCACTGATAAATCTGTCACTTTTCGAAGAAAATTGTACCAAAAAAAATGCCCGCCAAAATGTAATGGCAGGCATAATTTGAAAAATTTAAACCTTCGTTTTTTATTGATATGTGCTTACCTAACCACTTTGAAAATGAAGTAGCTGTCGCTCACGTCGTTATTGTATTCGTCCGATAACCTTACGAAATACATCCAAGGTCTCGTAACCGTGTAATTTAGTGTTACGGGCTGTCCGTTAGAAAGCCCTATTGCATTCGCCACTTTCACCTGCAAACTGTCGTAAAGCTCAACAACCATGGTAATTTCCGGCGGCACCTGTGACACTGCAACCTGCATCTGTCCCGGGATTAGCACATTAAGTTTAAACATGTCCACGTCCGCAACGGGCTTTATCTTTCCTGAGACATCTTGATTTAGTGCTATTGTTTTCGCATATCCGAATGTATTGTTGATTTCCCAGTAGTCGGATGTATCAAGATTCATTCTTATCCTGTAAAAATCACTGCTGTAAGCGTCACTGTATCCGTCTTTCAACTTTATAAAATACGTACCGGCAAAAAGCATTGAACCGAACGTATAACTTTCTCCGGTTCCACCTGTTATACCGCCGATATAATTATTCTGGTAATCATACAAATCCGTTACAATATCGATATTCTGAGGTACGTTGCTTATTGTAAAATTAACTATCCCGTCTTTCGGAGAAAAGAATTGAAATGCATCTTCATCAGATTCAGGTTTGATTTTCGCTTGAATTTCCATATCTATACCAATCGTTCTTGCAGTCGCAAGTGTGTTGTTGTATTCGTAAATGTCAGTCGAGTCAAGATTTAAAACAAAACTGTACGGCTGGTCGCTCGATGCGTCATTGTCCCCGTCTTTGATAACCGCATAGTATGTGCCCGGAGGTCTTACGGCATTAAGATTTACAGTTTGTCCCGTTGCTCCGTAATTGCCGAACAGCCAGTTCTTCTGTGAGTCATACATATCTAATGTAAGATTAAGATTTCCGGGAACTGTATCGGCTTTCATCTCAATAACTCCGCCACGCTTGCTCGTAAACCTGTAAACGTTGTAATTTCCTTTTGAGCTTATGTATCCCTTCAAAGAACTTCCAAAATTTACACTTACTGCGCTGTTGAAGTTTATTACGGGGTCAGGTACGCTTCCTCCGTCATCGCTTGATGAGGGCTCTTCGCATCCGCCAAGAAAGAATGCAGTCAGAGCTATAATAGCCAAAAAGATATTTCTTGCAGTTGATTTTTTACTAAACATATTTTAAAATTAAATTTATTTTTCCCCTAAGTTAATGCAATTTAAAACATATTATTCTCATTTAACATTCAAAAACTCAAAATGTCTTGAGCTACTCTATAAATTCAATAAAGGTAACACAAACATTCGTGTAAACAACTAATTAAATGTCTCAAGTCGGTATTCTTTCCATTGGGACTTTGCGTATTCAAGAAATCCTTCTGGTGCACTTTCGAATGATTTGTCAACTTTATATTCCCCGCCTTGGTTATATCCTTCTATCTTTATAAGCATGTTCCCTCGGAGTGCATATTTGACGTCGTTTTCGTGCATAATTAATTTTAATTCCGAAGGAGAAACATCACTGCGGCATGCCATCTTGTAGAGAAATGTACTTTCAGCAATACCGTTGTTATTTAAATCAGTAATGCTTAGCGAGCCGGGAATAAAATCGAGTGTCAAATCAAACCAGCATTCTTTGATATAGTCCTGTACCTTCCAGAGAAGTGAATAAGAACTGCCGGAGTTGACATAGTGATAACCGAATAGCTCGCACTCCAATTCGTTCTCTTCATTGCCCGACTTACTCGATTTCTTTTCGATGACCTTTGTCTTTGAAAGTATAAGTATGTTTTCGCCGTTTTTATCGTTCCATCTTTTTCCCGTAACAATATTACCCGTGTATTTTATATCCGAAGGCAAACTCGATTTATCAAACACGAGCATCTCAACTTCTGTAATCGAAGCGGTTTTCCTTTCGTTATCGCTTTCTTTATTATCTTTGCTCACTGCGTTTGACTGCTCTGTCTTCTTTTCTTCAATCGCTCTGCTATTGTCTTCAGATGTCTTTTTCTTCAAAATGCCGCAAGAGAAAAGGGTCACAACGGATATTGCTATTATTATAAAATTTTTCATGAGATAATGTTTTGGATAAATTAATAATATTAATAGGAATTTCAAATGTTATAATAAACCTCTGTGTGTTATGAATTTAATTATATTATTTCATGTTTTAGAAGGAAACTACAAGAAATTTTGAATAAATTAGGACAACAATGAAGTCATTTAACATTTTTATGAACAGAATAATAGATTATGCGGGTATGTTTCCCCCTGCTAATCTTGAACTACATCCTGCATTTAAAAATTATCTGGAGTATATAGATTCTGAAGATGAGTGGATGATGGATAAATTCATCTGTTCAATGAAATCGTTCACTTCATTTGCCGATAAAGATTCAGACGTTTTCAGTATGATTAAAGATTATGATTCTGAAAGATGTGTTTCGTTTTCACTCCTTCTTACAGGTGGAAAGACTGCAAAAGAATTCCTGAATTCACTTGAAGCAGACCTTAAGCTCGTAAAAGAGTTTACAGAAAACGATAATAATACTGAAGTAAATAGTTTTGAAGTTAAACTCCCTGATGAATTATTTGCTAAACATAATACGAATGGACTTAAAACGTTTTTAAATGACAGTTATGACATGTTGAATGGTTTTGATATGCAGGATGGTATGATTTTCTTTGAACCATTAATCAACGATAATTTTGAGTTTGTGTTTGAAAAGCTCGCTCACATTTCCGCAGAGATCGAAAACAAAGGAAGGTTTGGGTTTAAACTTAGAACCGGCGGCATAACTCCCGAGCTTTTTCCTTCAACTGAACAGGTTTCATTTGCATTAAAGACGTGCAAAGAAAACAATGTTATGTTCAAAGCTACAGCCGGTCTGCATCATCCTTTAAGACATTATAATGACTCGGTGTCAACAAAGATGCATGGTTTTCTTAATGTTTTCGGAGCAGGTATTCTCGCTTATTCAAATCAGTTATCTCTTAAGGAAATAAATGATATTGTAAAAGATGAACGAGCCGAATCGTTCATATTTAAAGATGAGGAGTTCAGATGGAATGATATTCCTGCAAATGCAAACAGTATAACAAAAGCAAGAAATGAGTTTGTAAGATCTTTTGGAAGCTGCAGTTTTGACGTGCCGAAAGATGACCTTAAACAATTAAATTTATTATAATATTATATGAAGTCTTTTATAGAATACAGCAAAAACACACACTTCCCAATTGAAAATATTCCCTTTGGTGTTGCAAGCATAAACGGTGAATCAAGAATTGTTACAGCAATCGGCGATTATGTCCTCGACCTTAAACTTCTTGAAGAAGAAGGGTTCTTCATTCATACACTATTAAAAGGCAACAGAGTATTTCTTGCAAAGACGCTAAATGAGTTCATGGCATGCGGAAAACAAGTATGGACAAACGTGCGGAAAAGAATTCAGGAATTACTGAGCTCGGAGAATCCTGAGCTGCGGGATAATGAATCATTAAGGGAAAGATGCTTCTATAATATCAATGATGTTGAGATGGTTCTGCCTGTCAACATTGGCGACTACACAGATTTTTATTCTTCGCGTGAGCATGCTACAAATGTCGGAATAATGTTCAGAGGGAAAGATAATGCTCTGATGCCCAACTGGCTGCATATACCTATTGCTTATCACGGTAGGTCGAGTTCAATTATTGTAAGCGGAGAAAATATTCACCGTCCGAAAGGACAAACAAAACCAAATCCTGATGCGCCGCCCGTTTTTGGTCCTTGCAAGAACATGGACTTTGAACTTGAGATGGGATTCTTAATTGGTACCGGAAACAAATTGGGCGAAAGCATACCTGTGGTAAATGCAGAAGATCATATTTTCGGAATGGTTGTTGTGAATGACTGGAGTGCGAGGGACATACAGACATGGGAATACCAGCCGCTCGGACCTTTTCTTGCGAAGAACTTTGCAACTTCAATATCGCCATGGGTTGTAACGCTTGATGCACTGAGACCTTTCAGGACTGAAGGACCACAACCCGAGAAGGAACTCCTTCCTTATCTTCAGACAAAAGGCAATCCGACCTATGACATTAATCTTGAAGTAAAACTGCAAAGCAGCAAAATGTCAGAACCCGTTACAATAACAAAATCAAATTACAAATACTTATACTACAACATGAGTCAGCACCTTGCACATCATACAGTAAACGGATGTAACACAAGAACTGGAGATATGATGGCTTCTGGAACTATAAGCGGACCGACAAAAGATTCGCGAGGCTCAATGCTCGAAATAACCTGGAGAGGGACAGAACCACTCAAACTGCCTTCGGACGAAGAAAGAAAATTTATTGAGGATGGCGATACTATAACTATGACGGCATATGCAAAGGGAAAAGATTTTACGGTTGGTTTTGGAGAAGTGAAGGCGAAATTAATACCGGGAATATAGATCGTACAAATTATAAAAGGGTATAATAGAACACAGATTTACGCGGATAAGGCAGATTTACTCGGATAAAAACCCAATGAAAATTTAATCGATATGCTGCAACATAGTTTTAGTATTTGTGGATGATAATTAGAGGAGGTTTATACGAAAGGTTACGGTACTATTATTGAAGTAACATTGGACTATTAGCGGACTATCAACGGGGAAAATGTAATTTTGCTGTTTTTACAGCACTTAAGGTATAAATAAATGGAAATTGCTTAATTTCAATGAACTCAAAGCAGTTTTACTCTTTATAAGTATTAAACTCCATTTAAAGTAGAAAAGTTCCCTAATAATTTAGTTATTAGTAGAAATGTGAAGTTTATTTCAACTTTTTGAAATATTATTTTCACCCCATATCTTATTTAAAAACATTATTAATTTCTTTTTGTCCAGTTTTCCATTTGTTCTAACACCGCTGCAAAGATCAACTCCGTACGGCTGAACTTCTTCGATAGCTTTTTGAACATTCTCAGCTTTAAGTCCACCGGCAAGATAAACAGGAGCATTGCATTGTTCAACAATTTTTCTGCTTAGAGACCAGTTATTAACGCGGCCGGTTCCTCCGAGTTCTTTCACTTTAAGCGAAGGATTTCCGCTATCGAGAAGTAATGCATCAACGAATTCTGAAATCCGAACTGCTTCATCAACCGACTTATCATCAATTACGTGAATAACCTGAACTAATTTTATCGAAGGCAAAGAGGAACGAATTTCAGAATAAGTGCCTTCCTTCAATTCATCTACAATCTGAATTGTGTTTGTTAGAGTACGATTGTGATGCTCAACAATTTTCTTTGCGGATGTTTCACTGGTAAGCATAAAAGTATCAATGCCTTCTGGGACAGATGCTGCAATGGTTTTAATCAATTCATCAGAAATAACCCCGGGTCCGCTTGGCATGTTTCCGACAAGGCCTATGGCATTAACGCCCAACGCTATAGCAGTGTTAGCTTCATCGATTGAACTTATACAGCAAATTTTAACTCTTGTTTTCATATGTTCTATTCAATACTATCAGCAATTTTACAAAGTTCATTAACAGTTTTCCAGTTACGATTAGTTGCTTTTACCTTAAGTTTATTCTCAAAGAAATTATTGTTTAACTTTGTGTTTCCATATCCGCCGGGGCAGTATAAATAGATAATATCATCGCAGATAATAAATTCCTCGGGAGAAAAATCAATCTCTTTTATTCTTTTAACTTCAGACTTTGCGGGTATCGCTGAAAGGAAAGTAACGTGGAGCTTTGAGAAGTCAACATTTTTATTATTAAGGAACGAATTGTTCTTTACAACATTTTTCAAATCTATGGCATCTTTTACGATAACAGGAACATCAAAACCATATTCATCTGATATTTTATTTTTAATCACATTTTCAATTTTCAGATGATCGGATTTTTTAAATTGGAATATAACATTACCGCTTTGAATGTAAGTAAGAATGTTTGTAAAACCCAGCTCAGCATATGACTTTTTCAGCGCATCCATTTTGATTACTCTATGCCCGCTGACGTTTATGCCTCTTAATACTGAAATATAAGTTTGCATTATTTCGATTTCAAGAAATGTTTCTCGTATAGATTAATCCAGTCTTTAACAGTCATTTTCTTCATTAGTTTGCCTATAAGTTCATAAGGAATATGTTCAGGCTTTTTAAAACGTACACAACTTTTACCCATATCAAGTTTAGCAGTTGAATGCTTTGGGAATTCTGTTACAAACCATTTTAATAACTCAGGGTTTGCATACATTCCCATGTGATAAAACGAGATAAAATTCTTCTGTGATGCCATGCCTGCAAAAGGAAGCGGAAGCTCAGGTGTGCAATGATACCCTTTGGGATAAATACTGTGAGGTACATAATAGCCCATCATGCCGTACCCCATACCTTCTTCAAAACCCTTCGGTAGAGTCTTGATTATTGCTTTTCTCAACCTTGATATTGCTTCGGCTCTTTCAGGCGGCAGCTCTTTTATGTACGCTTCAACTGTTTTTGCTTTTGACTGCATATATAGTGATATTTAATTAAAGAATATAATTTAATGAATTTTCATTAAAAAATGAAGTTCAAGGAACTTTTACTTTCCATGTGTAGTTTAAATCATTATTATAACAAATATTTAAAATTAAAAAGGGAGACAAACTATGAAAAAGCTATTATTTCTATTTATTTTGCTTGCAGGAGTATCTTTATTCTCAGCAAAAGATTCATCTGCACAGGCATTAACTTACGAAGTTGTCAACAACACAGGTTTTACACTGGTTGATATTTTCGTATCACCCGCTGAATCAAACAACTGGGGAAGTGATATTCTTCCTAATAGCTTGTTTGAAAACGGTTCAACAGTTACTGTTGACATTCCGGAAGAATTTGGTACGACCTGTATGTTTGACATGAAAATTACAGACACCGAAGGTGCTTTTGTTGTTTTTACAAACATTGATGCCTGCAAACTTGTAACTCTTCAGATTAACGGTGACGGAACATATACTTACGCACAGACCAAGTAATCCAATTTCATAGTTAACAAAAAGGGGCGTTGAGCCCCTTTTTTATTTTAGTAAGTTTAGATATTATTTCTTTAAATAATTGATAACCTCGGCGTATATTCCTTCACCGTCCAGTCCTGCTTGTTTGAGAACTATTTCTGCAGTCCCGCTTCCAAGAAAGTAACCTTTGCGGAACGGATGCAGGATTCTCTTTCTTCCTTCGTAAGATGTAATCCATTTCTCCATCGTCGGTAAAGTAAATCCAGTTATACCAAGAGCAGTCTGCGCAACTTCCTGAGGATAAATTTCTTCTTTTTCTTTTTCAGGGAGGAGATCAAACAGTTCAGCGCTTGTTATATAATATACATTAACATTATAGCCCTCTGCATCAAGTTTCGGGAGAACATAAGATACGAACTCAATCGTTACGCCGCTTTCCTGCAAAACAATGCTTCCGTCAAGTTTCTTCTTTGGGTCTGCCTTTCTCAGCAGATACAATCCCTTAGCAGCATCAGAAGCGGGTGCAAGGTTCAATGCTTTCCTGTCATATATTTTTTCATTTGGTCTTGTAACATAAGGTGAAAGCACCGCTGGGCGTTTCATTAATCCTGCAATGAGCAGGCTCCATACTTCGCCCGGTTCCCATGGAGTAAGTGTTATAACCGTACCCTTCGGAAAATTTCCTTGCAGCAATTGCAGACATTGAGGGTCAGCATGTGTTGGTCCATCTTCTCCTGTTTTTAATCCTGCGTGAGCATTCACAAGAATCCATGTATTGTAATTACCACCGTAATGTTCAACCTTGCTCATTTCGCCTATCGCATGCAGTCTTGCATCTGTATGCTCCATAGCAGAAATGAAAGCACCGTAGGATGAACTTACGCCCATGTGTCTGCCGTATGCTCCGAGACCTGCCATCATACCGCCCATTGCATCCTCGCAGATACCACCTATGGTAAGTATTCTCGAACCGGGATTAGATTTAGCATTAAAGAAACCGTTCTGGAATCCTTCACCGACAAGATTAACGCTCGTTGAACCAAGAAGGTCTGCTGCTACGCCGAGAACAGCACCGTTTGTTTTCTTATTAATATAACCGAGCGAAGAACCGAGTGCTGCCCTGATAGTAGTAATATTATCAGGTATTATCTTAAGCTCTTCGGGAATATCATTAATATTAATTGATTTGTCGCTGTAAAGTTTATCAAGTTCGGGTTTGTTTTCACGGGGTTTCCTGTTAAGCTTTTCGAGTCTTTTCTTTGAACCTTCAACCGCATCAGCAAAATAATTAAGGTCTTTGTTCTTTTCTATAACATCCCTGACAATAAGCAATGAATCCCAGTAAAACTTTTCAATATTAATTCTGTTCCAGTCGCCTTCAAACTGCGGAACAAGCTGTCCGAATTCATTCTTAAGTTCAGTTGTGTTCTTGGCAATAAAAACAGGCATTTTAACACCAAATGTGTTTTCGAAAGTAGAAAGGAAATTATAATATTCAGGCGAGCAGAATTTATGTCCCGCACCGTGTGAGCCTCTGCCTTCGATTCCATACTGCCACCCTTTGATTGTTCTGTAAATAATAGCAGTAGGCATTCCGTTATTCAACTGTTTTGCAAATGCCTGAGCAGTAATACACTTGTTATGGTCTTTTCCATCATCTACATAAATAACATTGAAGTCATGAAGATAAGTAAGCTCTGCAGGATCCCACTGTACATAATCGCCTCTTAACTCGCCGTCACGGCAAACGCGGTTACTGTCAATTGATGCCTGATTAAAATCTATGTGCATAATAATATTATGCAGGCACATCGAAGAAGCCGCAGCAAGAGCTTCGGAAACACGTCCCGGAGTCATTCCGCCTTCACCTTCTACCATGTGAACTTTCGGAGCATTATCGCCGAAATAATCTACAGCACCAAGCGCAAGTCCAAATCCTGAAGGAACGCCTACACCGCTCGCTCCGGTAGCAATCTTCACGAATGGAGTAGAAGGTGTCGGATGACCGTCCAGTGCTTTTGATTTAAACTTTGAGAAAAGTGGTGTATCATTTACAGGATTTCTTCTAAAACCAAGTAAATCCTCAAAACGTAATTGATTCTTTTCATCGGGAAGAAGCCCGGGTTTAAATGCACGCAACAGTTCATTTCTTAAAGCATACATTGCATAGAGTCCCATTGCTTTGTGACCTGCGGCATATACGACCATATCATTTGACTCAAGTCTCGGGTCAGAGAAATTATAATCTGCTGTCTTGTAAATAACAGACTCAACGAACCTTCCTGACGAGATTGAACCTCCCGGATGTCCGCTGGTTGGGACAAAGTTATAGAGTATCCCGCAAAGAGTTCTGTAGATTAAGTCTAATTTTTCGAACTTGTCCAATTCACTCTTTTGAACAGGGTCAACACTTTTAAGAATATCGTTAACATCGTAAAACTGACCTCTGCGCGGTCCTAATGTAAAAGGCTTAGATTTAATTGCTTCCATATGTGATTATTTAAAAAGTTTTGAGGAAAACGTAAACAAACTTAATTAATTTAATTCTTAAATAATACCTAATTTAAAAGGTACAAGAGATTGAAATTCTTATTGAATATTTAAATCTTCAGGGCTGTTAATGTTTCTTAATATGCATTCATCATCTATATCTGTTTTAACTACGGAAATTAAGGATTCTCTGATTATGCCGTTTAGGGATTTGGAATTATTGCTTTTAAGGATGTACTTAAACAAACTGTTAGGGACAATTATCGGGTGCCCCGACTTATCTTTATAATAAGGTTTTATAACAGAGTCTTTGTTTTTACCAAAATAAGTCATTAGATTCTTAATCGTATTGCCGGTTACAAAAGGATGATCTACAGGAAATAATAATATTCCCCCTTTCTGTTTGTACATTTCAACGCCGAGTCTTACTGAACTAATCATACCTGATTCGGGATTGTCGTTAATGATATAATCTGAGACGGCAGCATTTTCCTTGAACCATTCCAAATCATCTTTTCTTATTATACAAACTATATCATTTATTCCCTCAGATTTAAGATTGTTTGTAATAATATTTACAAAGAACTCGTTCCCGGATTTAAGTTTCAGCTTGGGTGTTCCAATGCGCTTTCCGCTGCCTGCAGCAAGTATAACAGCTGTTATCTGCAACCGTTATAAATTATTAAATTCTTCAATCATCTTATCAAAGTACTCAACTTCATCTTCAAACAGTTTCGTCCAGTATTCAGGATTCCACTGAGCATTGAGTTCTTCAACTGTTTTACCCTGCTGTTCAACCCATGTATAATATTTCAGGTTGTGTATAGCTTTTTTATCGTAGTAGGAAAGTTCTTTTGTGAAATCTATTGTTTGTTTATGTAAGCAAGCACCAAGGTCAACTGCTGCCTGTGTTTCCGTGTACTTTCCTTTTTCGGCTCTAGCTTCTTCAATACGTGATTTGTACAAATCCATAGAGTCGGTAAACATAGTGAAGATAAAATCATCCTCATCCATTTCATAATATTTTGCAGTCTTGATTGCTGACAGCATGTTTGAAATGCATGAGATACCGAGAAGTTCGAGGTTATCAACTTTATCTTTTGCAATTCCCAGTGATTTCAAATAATCCTTGCCTGCTTCTTCATTAAACAATCTCATTATTCTCATGCAGTCTTCGTCATCAATAGCAGTTACTACATCAGTATTCCTTGCATTGTATACCCATGGCACATGCTTATCGCCAATGCCTTCTATTCTGTGACCGCCGAATCCGTTCATGAAAAGTGTCGGACACTGCAATGCTTCAGAGGCAGATATTTTCAAATGAGGATGAAGTTTCTTTAGATAATCCCCTGCTGCTATTGTACCTGCAGAACCCGTAGCTGAAATGAATGCAGACATTCTTGATTTATCATTCTTAAGATATCCGTAAACTTCTTCTACTGCGGGGGCGGTAACGTTGTAATGATATATTGGGTTGCCGAATTCTTCAAACTGGTTGAATATAATATTGTTAGGGTCTTCCTTTAATTCCCAGCATTTATCATATATTTCCTTAACGTTAGATTCACAACCCGGTGTTGCAATTACTTCTGCTCCTATTTCACGCAGCCATGTAAATCTTTCCTGTGACATTTCTTCCGGGAGTATTGCAACAGATGTGCATCCGAGCAAAGCACAATCGAACGCACCGCCTCGGCAGAAGTTACCTGTTGACGGCCATACAGCTTTGTGTTTTAAAGGGTCAAACTCACCGCTTACGAGTCTCGGAACAAGACATCCGAATGCCGCACCTACTTTATGTGCGCCTGTAGGAAAATACTTTCCGACAAGTCCTATGATACGTGCTTTTACGCCGGTAATCTCCTTTGGGATTTCAAAGTAATTAACTTTTCCGTACTGACCTGTTTTTATATCATTCTTCCAGGTTATACGGTAAAGGTTCAAAGGATTAACATCCCATAAACCAATTGATTTCAGTTTGTCTTTAACTTCTTTTGGTATCAGTTCCGGATTTCTTAACTGTTTAAAAGTAGGTATTGTAATTCCCTTTTCCTTGCATCTTTTCGCTGATGACTTTCTTACTGATTCATTAATGCTCTTTATTATTTGCGACATATTATATTCTATTTAATAGTTTTTCTTCAAGATTGTTAAACTTTGACGATAATATCATTGCTGCTATTACGAACGGTTTGTAGCTTGCTTCATGATATGTGTGGATTCTGTATTTCTCGAAAACCTCTTTTGAGACTTCTCCTTCTTTGCAGCTAACATCTGTTATATCCGCAGGCAGACAATGCATGTATAGTGCCTCGCCTCCTTTTGTGAGTTTCATTTTCTTTTCATCGCATTCCCAGTTTTTGAACTTTGCATTATTGGCAAGGCATTGCTTTTCAAGCTCTTTCAGTCCTTCTTTATCGCTCTTCTGAAGCAGCTTTGTTCTCTCTTTCATAACTTCAAACGGTGCCCATGATTTTGGATATACTACATCTGCATCTTTGAATGCCTCTTCCATTGAATTTACTATCTTGAAGGATGGATTATCTTTCTTAACTTTCTCTTCAAGCTCAGGAATCAAATTATAACCTTCAGGATAAGCAAGAGTAACTTCCATTCCGAGTCTTGTCATTAGTGTGATAATCCCCTGCGGAACCGACAAAGGTTTACCGTAGCTTGGAGAGTAAGCCCATGTCATTGCAAGTTTTTTCCCTTTTAAATTCTCAAGTCCTTTAAAATAATCCTTCAGCTTTCCAAGATCAGCAAGCGACTGTGTAGGATGGTCAATATCACATTGCAAATTTACAACATTAGGTCTTCTGTGAAGAACGCCTTTTTCAAAACCTTCCTGCACTGCATCAGAAACTTCTCTCATATATTTATTCCCTTCACCGAGATACATATCGTCACGGATACCGATTATTTCTGCAAGGAAGGAAATCATGTTTGCTGTTTCTCTTACAGTCTCTCCGTGAGCAATCTGGCTCTTTACTTCGTCAAGCTCTGATATCCCAAGTCCTGTTGCGTTTACAGCAGATGCAAAACTGAAACGTGTTCTTGTTGAGTTATCCCTGAATATTGAAATCCCTAGACCCGAATCAAACAGTTTAAACGACTTACCCTGTTTATGAAATTCTTTTAGAATTTCAGTGAGTTCGGTTATGTACTTCAATTCATCAAGTGTTTTTTCTGTTGTGAGGAGAAAATCCTTTCCGTATAAACCCTGTTTGTATTTCTTAAGTTCTTCTAATTTAGTTTTTAATTCCATTCGTATAAATTTATTTATAATAAACTGATGCTGCTTCTACAGCATCTACAATTTGCTGATATCCGGTGCATCTGCATAGATTGCTTTGCAATGCCTTTCTGATTTGCTCCCGTGTGGGTGAATGATTTAAAAGAAGCAATGCGTGAGCAGTAAGCACCATTCCCGGTGTGCAGAAGCCGCATTGTATCGCACCGTAATCAATGAATGCCTGCTGCAGAGGATGAAGAGTACCGTCTTCATTTTCCATCCCTTCAATAGTTAATATTTCACAGTTCTCTATATCTTTAACTACTGAATGGCATATACGCATTGTCTTGTTATTAATAAGCACTGCACAGGCACCGCATGACCTCATCTCACACCCGTTCTTAACCCCCGTAAGATTGAGGTGCTCTCTTAAGTATTCCGTAAGCTTTAATTCTTTTAATTCATCGGGGATGTTATATACTTTTTTATTTATGGTCGTCTGCATATAATCTCCTCCTCTTCAATTTTAACTTTAATAGGAAGTTTAAAATATCTGTGACCGGTTGCATTATAGATTGCATTAGCAAGCGCAGGAGCCATAAGTTCATTTGTCGGTTCACCGATACCTTTTGCACCTGAAGGAGAATTCGGGTCAGGATTTTCAATTAAGATTGCTTTCATTTCAGGCATGTCAGTAGCACGCGGAAGTCTGTATGAGTTAAAATTATCATTAATAATTTTACCATCTCTAAACTTCACCTCTTCAAATATACCATATCCGATACCCATTGCCATACCACCGTAAAACTGTCCGAGCGTCATTTCAACGTTAGCTGCTTTACCGCAATCATGAGCGGCAATAGCATTCAGAAGTTTAAGTTTGCCTGTCTTCTTGTTAATGGATATTTCAATTGCCTGACAGCCGTATGTCCAAGAAAAATACGCATCACCCTGTCCGTTATGTTCATTCCATGAAACTGCCGGCGGTCTGTAGATACCCAATACGTGAGGGTATTCACGTGATGAAAACATTTCTTTAATAACTTCATCGAATAACTTTTCACCTTTATCAAAATATACAACATTATCTTTTATTTCAATTTGTTGAGACGAGCAGTTATATTTTTTAGATAAGAACTCCGATATTTTTGATTTCAAATCTTCAACTGCACGAACAACTGCTCCCCCTCCAAGTACTGTACCGCGTGATGCAACAGTAGTACCGCCGTCGGGAATTGTTGAAGTTGAAGGTCTTCTGTAAACTATTTTATCAAGACTAACTCCAAGTTCCCTCGCAAGTATTAAGCACATTGCACTTTCAGAACCCTGTCCGTTTTCATGAATACCCGTTTCGAGTAGAATCGAACCATCAGGCTGAACGTTAATGATTGCGGAGTTGAAGTCAACACCTTCAGCACCAAGACTCATACCCCTGTAACTCATTGCGAGACCTACACCGTAAAGCTCATCACCGTCAGAATTACCATAAGAACATTTTTCAAGTTTGCTCTCGACATCAAATTCTTTTAAAACTGTATCAAGAGTTTCTTCCATGGCAACTTTGTGGTTATCAAGCTTCTGACCGGTGATAGTTGTACTACCCTGCTTTACCATGTTCTTCTTTCTAATATCAATCACTGAGAGATTGCATTTTCGTGCAGCAATTTCTATCATTGATTCAACAACGAAGTTCATTTGTGGTGAACCAAATCCTCTCATTGCACCCGTAAACACATTGTTAGTATAAACTCCATACGTATCGCAGTGAACATTTTCGACCTGATAAGGACCGCAGCATTGAACAGTGGAACGCCATGTAACCCATGGAGTAACTGAACAATACGCACCACCGTCAGCAATAATTTTACATTTCACTGCCTTTATAATACCATCTTTAGATAACCCCATTTTATAATACACTTTATATGGATGGCGTTTGTAACTCTCTCTGAATGACCACTCTCTTGAATATGAACACTTAACGGGTTTACCTGTAATCATTGCGGCAAGAGCGACTCTGGCACAAACGATTGCAGCTGTATCATCCTTGCCGCCAAAACCACCACCCATCGGTGTTCCGATTACTTCAACCTCTGCGAGATTGCAGCCTAGTGTTGAAGCAACAAAACGTCTTGTGCTGAAAGGATGCTGCATACTCCCGTATACTTCTATTACACCATCATGGCGCGGATTGCACACTGCTACTTCGGGTTCCATGTATGAATGCTCAATGAACTGAGTATGGAATGTTTCGTCAAAAATAACATCACAATCTTTAAATGCTTCATCAGCATTTCCTCTTCTTACAACATGCTTGTTAATTATGTTTGAGCCATGTTCTTCGTGAATGAAAGGAGTCTTGATATCCATTGCAACTTCAACATCCAGTATTGGAACTAACTCTTCGACATCAACTTTAACAAGAGCAGATGCTTTAATTGCATTCGCGCGTGTATCTGCAACAACAAGTGCAACAACGTCACCATTAAAGTATATTTTATCTTTTGCAAAAATCTGGTAATCTTTTATTATCTGACCGAAAGTAAGAGCACCTTTTATATCTTTCCATGTTAATACTTTAACGACACCTTCAGAGTTATCGGCCATGGTGGTATCAATACTCTTAATGACTGCATGAACGCTGTCAGTATAAACAGGTACGGCATGCAGCATAAACGGAAACTTAATATCGTCCGTGTACTTTGCGCGTCCGGTTACCTTAGCATAAGCATCATTCCGCCACGATTTTGGGTTTTCCTTTTTCATATTGTTAAATAATAATCTGTTATTTAAAATAATTTAATGCTGAATCAATATCTTTAAGTCCGCTTCCCGTTATCAATAATACAATCTGCTCCTTTTTATCAAATTTATTATTTAATTTTTTCAAGGCTGCCAACACAGATGAACATGAAGGCTCTGCGAATATACCCGTTGTCATTGCCAGTTCTTTTTGTGCAATCATAATTTCATCGTCGGTGACAGTCATAGAAAATCCATATGAATCCTTTACTGCTTTTGCTGCCATATATGCATTGCTTGGAGCAGACACTGAGATGGAATCAGCAACGGTCTTAGGGTTCAGAGCATTCCTGTATTTACCTGTCTGAATAAAATTATGTATAGCATCAGAGCTTTCTGCCTGAACACATACTAATCTTGGGAGTTTGTTAATTATTCCTGCTTCCTTCAAGTCGTAGAATGCTTTGTATATTCCTGAAATTATAACTCCGTCACCGACAGGGATTAATATTGCATCCGGTGATTTAAATCCGTTCTGTATAAATATTTCAAGCCCTGCCGATTTTTTTCCTTCTATAGTTAAAGGATGGTATGCAGTGTTCCTGTTTAGTCCTTTATTCTTTTCTGTGTATTCGAGTGAAAGTCTGAAAGCATCGTCATAAGTACCGTTTACTTTTCTTACATCAGCACCGTAAATGAACATCTGAAGCAGTTTAGCTTTTGGAGCTGATTCAGGAACAAAAATAATAGCTTTCTTTCCCGCTGATGCGCAGACTGCTGCAAGAGAACTTGCAGCATTGCCTGTTGATGCAGTAACAATAGTATCTTCGTTAATTCTATTAGCTTCTGCTACAACAAGGAATGAAGCCCTGTCTTTAAAAGAACCACTTGGATTAAGTGAATCGTTTTTTATCCATAAATTATCAAAGCCTGTCTGTTTGTTCAGGTTGGAGGATCTTACAAAAGGAGTATTGCCGCATTTATATTCAGGGAAATACTTTTCTTCAACAGCAGAGAAAAGATTCATATCAGTATTATCTTTCGTGAACTTCTTTCCAATGAAATCATAATCAAACTTAGCAAGAAGAACACCTTTTAAGGGCTCTCCGGGCTTATAATCAGCAGAGCACGAAGGACAAAGATATTTTACTTCATCTCTATTATAGGTTTTGCCGCAGTATGAACATTCGTATTGCATGTTATGGATTATTCATTTTATAAACAAGTCCTGCGTAAACAGCCGCACATTCGCTGAGGTGTTGTACTGGTGAATTTTCATTTGGCATGTGCGCAAGCACTTCATTGCCGGGACCGAGACCTATGCAAGGGATTCCATGCATACCTGCTATTGCAACGCCGTTGGTACTGAATGTCCACTTATCGACTTTGGGTTCGCGGTTAAGAATATTCTTGTACGCAAAGACTGCATCCTTCAAGAACAAAGAGTTTTCAGGAATCTTCCAGGTTGGGAAATATTTTTCTGTGGGATAAACAAGTCCAGTAAATGCTTTTTCTTCATACATAAGGACTTCCACTTCTGCATCAGGATAACCTGCAAGTTTTGCTGCGTCTTTTACTTCTGTAACTGCTGATTCCTTAGTCTCGCCGTATGTGAGGCGTCTGTCAAGCTGTATGCTTGCTGCATCAGGGACTGCACACTGCGATGGTGAAGAGAAAAATACCTGCGTAACACAAACAGAACCTTTGCCAAGGAATTCATCGTAAGCAAGTCTTTCGTTAAGCTTTTCTATTTCAAGAGCTATGCGTGAGATTTTATAGATTGCATTATCGCCCCGCTCGGGAGCAGAGCCGTGGCATGAGAAACCTTTTACTTTAATCATGATTTCCATTCTGCCGCGATGACCGCGATATATATTCATGTTAGTCGGTTCAGTTATAACAACCATTTCGGGTTTTATATTATCTTCTTTTATAATGTACTGCCAGCAAAGACCGTCGCAGTCTTCTTCCATAACGGTGCCCGTGAAATAAATTGTGTAATCTTTGTTTAGATTTAGTTCCTTGATAAGCTTGCCTGCATAGACCATTGAAGCCATTCCGCCTTTCTGGTCAACAGAGCCGCGTCCCCATACTTTCCCATCTTCTATCTTTGGGGTGAAGGGATCGAAATTCCATAATGACATCTCCCCGGGATAGACTGTATCTATGTGAGCATCGAATGCTATAACTTTCTTTCCGTTCCCGATTCTTCCTATAACGTTTCCGAGTCCGTCGATTGTGACTTCATCGAATCCCTCCTTAAGCATCTTTGCTTTGATGAGTTCGATAACATCTTTCTCTTTACCTGAAAATGAAGGCGTTTTTATTAAGTCACAGAGAAATTCAGCAGTGTTTTTTTCGAGTTCTTTAGCTCTTTTATAAATCTTATCGTACATTATTTAAAACCTTTCCCAGAGTTTAACAGTTAGTTCTTTTGATTTTGCCGATGCTTCTTCTTCGTTCACATCAATCTTTAATACTTTATTTTCCATTAACATTTTTCCGTTTGCGATAGTAGTATCAACAACAGATTGAGATATACCGAATATAATATGACCCAGATAAGTAGTTTCATCGAGAGGTGTAGGCGGATAATAATCAATGAGGACTATATCTGCTGCTGCATTTTCTTCTATAGTTCCGAGAGGCACATTCCAGTATCTGTTCGTTATCTTTCTGTTGTTATTAATAAGAGTGTTAACAACCTCCATGAAACCACATGTCGGATTAGCATTCCTTATATGCTGCGCCCATAAAGCAACACGAAGTTCTTCAGGCATTTTTACTGTCATAGCATCAGTACCAAGCCCGACAAGAATACCTTTTTCCTGCATTTTTATAATATCGGCAATACCGACTGCATTGTTCAGATTAGACTGCGGATTATGAACGACTGCCGTGCCATTCTTTGCGAGTATATCCATTTCGTTTTCGTTGATGTGAACGCAATGAATTGCAAGACTTTTATTTCCAAGTATTTTAAACTTATCGAGACGCTCGACAACACGCATTCCAAAGTTCTTTACGTTAAAGTCTTCATCAGATTCTGCCTCGGCAACGTGGACGTGGAAACCTGTGTTTAGGTCGTTGCCAAGCTTTGATGCTTTTTCGAACGTCTTATCGCTAAGAGTAAATGCTGCATGAAGTCCGAACATTCCTTTAAGCTGTTCGTCATTATTCTTTTGAGACTGTTTGATAAACTCAGTGTTTTCCTCGAGTCCTTCTTCAGCTATCTTATCTCCGTCGCGGTCGGAAACTTCGTAACAAAGCGAAGCACGAAGGCCAGTTTCCTTTACTGCTTTGGCAATTTGATTAAGTGAACCCTTTGCAGCAAAAGGGCTTGCATGATGGTCAATCAAAGTTGTTGTGCCGTGCTTGATTGCATTGATAGCCATTATCAGGGCGCTGTAGTAGTTAGTATCAGCATCAAGCTTTTTATCAAGTCTCCACCAAAGGTTCTGAAGAACTTCGTTAAAATTATTTGAAGGACTTGCCTTGCCGAGTCCGCGGACAAGCGTACTGTAGAAATGCATGTGTGCATTGATGAAACCCGGCATTACTACTTTGCCGTGGGCATCGATTACCTTATCGTATTTGCTGGAAAAGTTCTTTGTCTCGTCAATCTTCTTTACTTTATCGCCTTCAATGAGTATTGAATGATTATAGAGTACCCTTGGACTTTCACCGAGAGTGATTATAATACCGTTCTTTATTAATATATTGTTCAATGTTTTATGTTTTATTATGCTCCGTTTAATACGCTCATTTCTTCTTCAGTTCTTTCCCTCATGTACAATGCACCTGCAAAGCATTTCTGGGCACAGATTGAACAGCCTATACATTTTGATGCATCAGTAACAGGGACTTTTTTGCTGTCGAGTTCTATTGCAAGGTACGGACAGCGCTCGCAGTTGCCACAGTGCTCACAAAGTTCTTTGTTGACTGCGGAGATTTTCTTAACGGGTGTTAGCTCCATAAATCCTGTGATAGGATTCGGAAATGCGTAACCGATAAGTTCGCCGACGGAGTTCAAGCCGCGCTCTTTAAGCAGATAACTAAGACCTGAATTAAGGTCGTTAATTATTCCGTAACCGTATTTCATAACAATTGTGCAGAACTGTACTGTCTTTGCACCGAGTGCGAGAAAGTCTGCCGCAGCTTTATAGTCCATCGGTCCGCCGTTACCCGAGACTGTTATGCCGTGACGCGCAACGTTTGCAAGTGTAAGATTGCTGATTGGAATAACACCTTCTCCCGAGAGACCTATTACAACACCCTCTTCCCAGTTCTCCTTGCTGCCCTTTCTGAATGAAAGAGCAGGGAATGTGTTAGCAAGAGTAACACCCGCTTTTTTATCCGGGTACTTATCAAAGACTTCCTTGATAGCAGACATGATTGGATAGATTGATGTAACTGCTGCTGTAAGCTTGAACAGTTTCGGTATTTCGGGATTGCTTATCTGCATAACCCAGTCAATAATCTTTGCTGTCAGCTCTGCATCCTGAGAGACTATATCGCCTTTGGTGCCGTCGCCGCCCTGCGGACAGGATAGACTGTACTCAATACCCATGACGCCAGCAGATTCAAGCTTCGTTGTGTTCGATTGCCATACTTTCATATCTTCTTCGTCGTTTCCTGTTACAGGTCCGCCCGTTGAAGCAAGAGTAAGCCTGTCGGGATATTCGGCAACGAGTTTCTTAATTTCTTCGCATACTCGGTCAAGCGGATGTCCCGAGACGTTATCGCAGTTTCCGTAAGTTGATTGTGTAACAGCAAACATGTACTCTGCGGGAATATGAATATCAACGTTATCGAATGCAGTCTTCATCACACCGCCTGCCCATCCTGCTTCGTATGCTTTCTTCATCTGCTCATATCCGTCGCTCGGAGGAGCTGCGGAAAGCAGGAATGGTGAAATAATTTTTCTGCCGAAGAAATCTGTTTCAAGAGATACGGGAAACAAGTCTTTGCCCGCAAGCTGAACACGGCTTTTGACATTCTTTTTGATTACAGGTTTTGGGTTAGTAAATATGTAAGCATCGACCTGAGCGGCTGTATTCTTTCCTGCGGCAACAGCTTCTACGACGGTGGTTGGTCCATTTACCATATCGCCTGCGAAGAACAGACCTTTCTTCCTTGCGGGTTTTATGGATGACTTACTGCCGACAGATATTACTACTATATCAAACTTTCTGGTTTGAGAGTTTGCATTCTTATCGGGTTTCATCTTTGCTGGATGAAACTTCTCACCCTTCGGCAATAAAACTTTTGAAGTCTTAAGAGATTTTATTTTCTTAACCTTGCCTTTTGAAGCACCATTAACAGAATCAACTTTTGTTCTGCCAGTGATTTCAATTCCGTATTCAAGGATAAGGTCGCGTTCATGCTTTGTGAGCGGCATTTCATCAAACTTTTCGAGGCATATCAGCTCTACGTTTAGGGCACCGCGCAACTTTGCAGTAACGGCAACATCAACGGCTATTGCACCCCCGCCAACGACGGCAACGCTCATGCCTTTTATGTTCAATGACTTATTGTTTTCAAGATATTCAATCCAGTGATAAGCAAAGTCCTCGCCCTTTATGTTAAGACGGTTTTCTGCATCGAGTCCGGAGCTGACGATTACTGCGTCATATTCAGAAAGAAGCTCTTCGGGCTGAACAACGGTTGCATTAAAGATGAAGTTTATATCACCGAGTTGTTTCAGAAAATCTATATCAGAATAAAGTACGCTTTTATCGAGACGGATTTCAGGAATAAGATTGCACATGCCTCCGGGTTTTTTATCTTTTTCGAATACATCAACCTGATATCCTTTCTGTGCAAGCACTGAGCACGCACCGAGTCCTGCGGGACCCGAGCCGACGACTGCAATCTTTTTGCCGTTTGGCTGAGCGAATTTGAAATCGGGCATCATATTTATTTCTTTCGCCTTCTTAATAATCGTTGCCTGAACGGGGGGAATGTTAACTGCATTATCGAACGTCTTATGAACGCATGCTTTCATGCAGTGGTAATCGGGGCAAACGTATCCGCAGATACCGCCGAGGGGGTTACTGCCCATGATAATTGCAGCGGAGCGCTGAAAATCCTGAGGCAAGCCTCGTTTGGCAGCCATAATAAAATCAGCCGGAGAACAGTCAACGGGACACGCTTCTCTGCAAGGTTTTTCCTCGCAGAATTCGCATCGGGAAAACTCTGATCGGAGCTGGGCATCAGTCAAGAAATTTTGCATAAATGAGTTTGATTTATATAAGTTACAATTATAGAAATGAACTTGAAATGCAAAAAGGGAATAAACCGAGGGAAATTGGCACACTGAAAGAACGGATTTATTATGATAACCACTGATTTAAAAACACGGATTGGAGAATGGAACGCGGATAATCGCGGATTGAGCAGATTAACGCGAATAGAGAAATTTAAAATATTGCCCGCGGGAAAGAGGCGGAAAGAGAAAAGTGCAAAAGATGGCACACGGGAAGAACGGATGGATTATGATGAACACTGATAAACTAAAGAAGAGAGCACGCTGAAAGAACGGATTTAATATGATAACCACTGATTAAAAAGAGAATGGAACACAGATTTGCACAGATTAGGCGGATGGACACGGATTTAAAAAGAGAATATTATTGCTTTAAAAGATTAAAGAAAAGCGCACACTAAAAGAGCAGATGTATTATGATTTTCACTGATTTTTAAAGAGAATGGAACACGGATAATCGCTGAATGAAATGATCTGCCCAAGAGAAGGCAGACAGGTTTCCACGGATAAAAAAGTTTAATTTAATTTCCGCGGGAAAGACACGGAAAGAAAAATTTATTGCTCGTAGTATAAAGGGGATGTTGGTTTATACGGGCGAAATACGGGTGGGATACGGGAGAAAAGGCTTAGAAGAGCGCACTATTATCGTGTGATTATCGTACTTTCATCGGTGGATTATCGTGTGAGATGTTTTTTACTGTTATTACAGTAATTTACAGGAAATTATGCAGATTTACGAGAAATAATAACTATAATTACATAGAAATTCTTTAATCCCTCTTATATATGCAATCTACAATTGTTTTTTAGAAGTGTCAAGGCAAAAATGAAGAAATTTATTTTAGGTATAACATCTTCTTTGTTTCAGAATAACTACCGGATGACATTTTATAGAAATAGACTCCGCTGTTAAGTGCAGAGCCGTCGAAGGTTACTTCATAGGTTCCCGGCTTCAGTGATTCATTAACAAGAGTTTGAATTTCGCGACCTGTTATGTCGTAAACTTTTAATTGTATTAGATCCCCGCCAAGAGACGCTTCGCGTATCTGCTTCGCGAGTGGGGATGATCCGCCAAAGAGATGGCGGACCTGCGGCACTGAAAACTTTATCTTCGTAACCGGATTGAACGGGTTTGGATAGTTTTGTCCCAATGAATATGACGATGGTATTTCTGTGCTGATGTTTTGTATTCCGATGATTTCGGAAAGTGAACGTCGCGAAACGGAATAGCCATCTGTTCCTGCGAAGATATAATTATTCGTTATCAATAATGAACCAACCGTAGGAATGAAACTAAAGCCCTGATTCTTTTCAATCCAGTTTACTCCGTTATTAGTCGTTAAAAATACTCCGCCTGAACCGTTAGAGTAATAGTTATCTACTCCGGCAAAAATATTTCCCCCGCTTACTGCAATTGAGTAAACCATTTTATTGTTCAAGCCAATTGAATTCCAACTAACGCCATAATCAGTAGAAAGATATACACCACCCGCCCAAGATCCTGCTAGAATATTGTTTCCGCTCGCAACAAGTGAAAAGATATATGTTTGATTTAAAGAAGTTTTAGTCCAGTTTGTACCGTTATTTGTAGAACGGTAAACACCGCTGTCAGAACCTGCAAAAACATTATTTCCAAGTGTTGCAAGTGAAGCAACAGATTTATTAATTAAAGAAGTCTGTGTCCAGTTCGTTCCATAATTTGTGGAAATGTAAACTCCTCTTAATCCGTAAAATTCACTAACCCCAGCAAATATATTGTTTCCAAGTGTTGCAAGTGCATAAACTGAAGTGTTTAAAAGGATATGTGTCCAGGTAATTCCATTATTAGTAGATTTAAATATACCACCATTGTTCGAAAAACCTTGAGGCGATGCTCCTGCGAAAACATTATTCCCAAGTGTTACAATTGCCCAGATATCAGCGTTATTCAGTGATGTTTGTGTCCAATTCGTTCCATTGTTTGTAGAAAGATATACACCACTTTTATATGTACCTGCAAAAATATTATTCCCGTCAACACCAAAAGTCTTGATAGAATTATTACTTAATGCCATTTGTTGCCAGTTCGTTCCGTTATTCGTGGAAAGATATACACCGCCGTCTTTTTCCCCTGCAAAAATATTTGTACCGCTTATTGCAATTGAATAAACATCTTTATTGTTCAGTGATGTTTGTGCCCAGTTCGTTCCGTTGTTTGTAGAAAGATAAACACCACTGGAAATTGTTCCTGCAAAGATAGTATTTCCGCTTATACCCAATGAATAAACAGCCATGTTATTCAAAGAGGTTTTCGTCCAGTTAATACCGTTATTTGTTGAGCGATAAACACCGCTGTCCTGTGTACCTGCAAAAATATTATTCCCCGATGATGCCATCGAATTTATACTCATATTATTCAAAGATGTCTGTGTCCAGTTAGCACCATTATTTGTTATAAGATAAACACCGCCGCCCATCGTTCCTGCAAAAATATTACTCCCGAGAATCGTTAAGCTTGGAATACTTTGAGCATTAAAAGCTGTTTGCGACCAGCTTGTTCCATAGTCTGTTGAAATTCTTAATCCATTCATTGCCCCTGCAAACACATTATTCCCGAGTGTAGCAAGACAATACGACGGAAAACTTGTTAAAGAAAGAGTCCAGCTTACACCATTATTTGTTGTGAAATATATTTTGTTGTCATTAGTCGAGGCAATTAGTCTATTACTAATCAGAGCAAAAGAATTGATACTTTTATTATTCAAACTTGTCTGTGTCCAGTTAGCACCATTATTAGTAGATATATAAACACCATTTCTATACGTCCCAGCAAAAACGATATTTCCATTAACAGCAATCGCACGTACATCACCACCGTATATGCCATCCATCTGCACCCACTGCCCGCTCGCATTCACAGCCACGAGCATTACTAAGATAAGAAAAAGTTTTTTCATAATCTGAAAATTTTATTTTTAAAATATTATCCTGAGTATCTTAAATCAGTCAGGAGGGAAAAATATTTTCAATAGGGATTCGTCTTTGCGAATTCACTTGTTCTAAATTTAGAAATTCTATTACTGAATTGTAATATAATTTTTAATACTCAACGAATAAAACGAATTTTGAATTGCGTGTTCTTTTAATTGAAGAGAAGAGTTTCAATTAGGGCATCGAGATAGTGTTTATTTTTGATTATGGGAATCCAGTTGAAAATTGTAGAGGTAATGAAGTAGGGGTATTCTTTATCTTTGGTTTTGTATGTTGTCCTCATTATACTTTTCTTTTTCCCCTTCCCAAGCAGAGCTTGGGAAGGGGGAAAAAATGATTCCCGTCACCTTATCATCAATCCCGATACACTTTGCTATTCCCGACAAGTCGGGATAAACTAAAGATTTCTGATAAAGTGATTATCATCACTTTATCATCAATCCCGATACACTTCGTTATCGGGATTGATGATTAAATAGCTTCTGCTATTTAATCATCAACATTTTCTTTGTTTCCGTAAAACCTTCCGTCATCAACTTATAAAAATATACGCCGCTGTTTAATTTGCTGCCGTCAAACGTAGCTTCATACGTCCCCGGCTTCAGTGATTCGTTAACGAGTGTTTGAATTTCGCGACCTGTTATGTCGTAAACTTTAAGATTAATAAGCAAGGATGCTTGTATTACACTTGGTACATCAAATCTAATCTTCGTCACGGGATTAAACGGGTTCGGATAGTTTTGCGAAAGTGAAAACGAAGATGGTGTTTCTGTGCTGATGTTGTTTACTGCCGATATACCGCCATTTGTGGTTTTAAGTATTACACCATTTGAACCTACAATCCATCCTGTTAATAAATTTACAAACGATACAGAGGCAAGACTGTTTATTGGTGGAAAATTTTGTGTTATCCAATTCAATCCTCCATTTGTTGTTCTTCTTGCTGTACCTGAATCACCAACTACCCATCCTGTTTGAGAATTTATGAAGTAAAGTGATTTTAGATTCTTATTTGTACCTGTCGATTGCAAAATCCAGTTTGAACCTCTATTTGTTGTTTTGCAGACAATACCATCTTGACACGCTGTATATCCTGTTTGCAAATCAATAAACTGAATACCATATGAAGATGAAAAAGTAATGTTTTGATCAACCCAATTAATCCCACTGTTAGTGGTATATTGAATTCCACAATCCCCTACAATCCAACCTGTTTGTGAATCGAAGAAATATGTAGCTCGATTATGCCATGGTGTTGGTGAAGGATAATATGAATCCCAATTGTTACCGCCATTAGTTGTTTTCATATAAAACCCACCAGATGGAAATGGAATAAGATAACCAGCAGCCCAACCTGTTTGCGAATTTATAAAATAAATAGTAAAGAAATTTGAACCCGGTGTAACATTTTGTATAACCCAGTTATTACCGCCATTAGTAGTTTTCATAAACCTTGAGTTGTATCCCGCTACCCAGCCCGTTTGTGAATCAATAAAGAATACAGTATTATAACTTTGAATTGTATCTATTCTCTGTGAAAACCAGTTTGCTCCTCCGTTTGTAGTTTTAATTAATATATCGTAAATCCCAACTGCCCATCCGGTGTTCTCGTTAACGAATTGAACATCTTTTATCCATCCGCTTACGCCGCTGTTTTGTTGAACCCAGCCCGACTGCGCAAAAGTAATGGAATAACTTAATGCTAGAAAAGCGATAACTGTAACTAAAAGTTTTTTCATAATTTGTTAATAAAATTATTTTATTAATGGTCCCGATACGCTTCGCTATCGGGATTTCTGATTAAATAGCTCCCGCTATTTAATCATCAACATTTTTCTTGTTTCAGAATAATTTCCTGCTGTCATTTTATAAAAATATATTCCGCTATTTAATTTGCTGCCGTTAAATGTAACTTCGTACGTGCCGGGTTTGAGCGATTCATTTACGAGTGTTTGTACTTCGCGACCCGTGATATCGTAAACTTTAAGATTAACAAGCAAGGATGCTTGTTTTACACTTGGTACATCAAATCTAATATTTGTTACCGGGTTGAACGGGTTTGGATAGTTTTGAGACAGTGAAAACTCAGAGGGGGTTGCTGTGCTGATGTTTTGGATTGATATTAACTCTGATAGCGGACGGCGCCAGACGGAATTACCTTCTGTTCCTGCGAAGATAAAATTGTTTGTAATGAGTAATGCTCTGACAGATGGTATTCCGTTCCAACCCTGATTTTTTTGAGTCCATGTTTGTCCATTATTTGTGGAGAGATAGACGCCACCTGGACCATCGGGATAATCATCTGTCCCGGCAAAGATATTATTTCCGCTTATGGCAAGAGAAAATATAGTTTTATTATTCAAAGCAGTTTGCGTCCAACTTGTGCCGTTATTTGTGGAAAGATAGACGCCATTATAGTATGTTCCTGCAAAGATATTATTTCCGCTTATGGCAAGGGAAAAAACATCTTGATTATTCAAAGCAGTTTGTGTCCAAGTTGTGCCGTTATTTGTGGAGAGATAAACGCCACCAGGGTAATAACATCCGGCAAAGATATTATTTCCACTTATGGCAAGGGAACGTACATCTTGATTATTTAAAGCCATTTGGTTCCAGGTTGTGCCATTATTTGTGGAGAGATAGACGCCACTGCCGTATGTCCCTGCAAAGATATTATTTCCGCTTATGGCAAGGGAAGAAACAGTTTTATTATTCAAAGCGGTTTGCGTCCAGGTTGTGCCGTTATTTGTAGAAAGATAGACGCCACTGCCGTATGTCCCTGCAAAGATATTATTTCCGCTTGAGGCAAGGGAACGAACAGATAGATTATTCAAAGCCGTTTGGGTCCAGGTTGTGCCGTTATTTATGGAGAGATAGACGCCGCTACTGCTTGGCTCTGTAGAATAATAGCCACTACCGCTTGTACCGGCAAAGATAGTATTTCCGCTTGCAGTAAGGGAAGAAACACTTATATTATTTAACGCAGATTGCGACCAGTTTTGCCCGTTATTTGTTGAAAGATATATACCTTGATCCCAAGAACATCCGGCAAATAAAATATTTTCACTTATAGCAAGGTCACCAATAACTTTGTTATTCAAGGTCGTTTGAGTCCATGTCTGTCCATTATTCGTTGAGACATAGACGCCGGTTGTTGCGACAGGAAAACCATAATTATTTGTCCCTGCAAAAATATAATTTCCGCTTATGGCAAGACATTCAACATAGAGATTATTCAAAGCAGTTTGAGTCCAGCTTATGCCGTTATTTGTGGAGAGCCAGACGCCGCTTCCTTCTGTCCCTGCAAAGACATTATTTCCGTTTATGGCAATGGAATGAACATTTTGACCATTCAAAGCAGTTTGTTGCACCCAGGTTTGTCCGTCATTTGTGGAGAGATAGAGCCCTTGATAGTGAATACATCCCGCAAAGATATATTTACCGCTTATGGCTAATGAACGAATATATTTGTTAATCAAAGCAGTTTGAGTCCAGTTTTGACCGTTATTCGTGGAAAGATAAACACCCCCGGGAGTAGAGAAATTGTGAGTCCCTGCAAAAACAATATTTCCGCTTATGGCAAGGGAAAGAACAATTTGACCATACAAACCTGATTGAACCCAGGTTTGTCCGTTATTTGTGGAGAGATAGACGCCACTACCGCTTGTACCTGCAAAGATATTATTTCCGTTTACGGCAAGGGAATGGATAACTTGATTATTCAAAGCAGTTTGCGTCCAACTTGTGCCGTTATTTGAGGAGAGATAGACGCCGTTTCCTGTCCCTGCAAATATATTATTTCCGCTTACGGCAATGACTCCAACATTTCCGCCATAGATGCCGTCGCATTGCTGCCACTGGGCATAGGCATTCATCGCAAATAGCAGTACTAAAATTACAAATAGTTTTTTCATAATCTTGTAATTAAATTATTTAATTAACATTCCCGACCTGTCTGCGCCAGGCAGATACACTTCGCTATTGGGATTTCTGATTAAATAGCTTCCGCTATTTAATCATCAACATTTTTCTTGTTTCAGAATAATTTCCTGCTGTCATTTTATAAAAATACACTCCGCTGTTTAATGCAGAGCCGTCGAACATGGCTTCGTACGTGCCGGGCTTTAGTGATTCGTTTACGAGTGTTTGGACTTCGCGACCCATAACGTCATACACAATTAACTTTACTTGCCCCGATTTTACAATTGAGAATTTAACATTTGTAGTTGGATTAAACGGGTTTGGATAGTTTTGTCCAAGTGAAAATGCAGATGGGATTTCCGTTGAGATGTTTTGGATACCTACATTTCCCGTTGGGTTGCGTTTGTAGTAGATTTCAAAGTTGCCGTCGCGATAGTCACTCCATACTACATGTACGAGCGAACCGGAGATAGCGATGGAGGGAAACTCGGACCAAGAAGTGTTATTCGTCAGGCGAGTATCTGCTTCCCAATTTATTCCACCGTCTATCGAGCGTTTGTAATAAATTTCTTCTTTGCCGTCGCGTTTGTCCATCCATACAACATGCACGAATGAGCCGAAAACTGCAATGGACGATAACCAGGAATCAGAAATGGCATACGTCAGGCGAGTATCTGCTCCCCAGGTTATTCCGCCGTCTGTTGAGCGTTTGTAATAGATTTCCCAGTTGCCGCTGTTGCGGTAGATGTATTCCCAAACTATATGCACTATCGTACCGGCGACTGCGATTGATGGTTTTTCTGAACCAGCAGAGTCACTCGCCAAGCGTGTATCTGAGCCCCAGGTTGTTCCTCCATCTGTGGAGCGTTTGTAAAAGACTTCCCAGTTTGCGTTGCGCTCGTCTCGCCATACAACATGCAAATTCAAGCCGGAACATGCGATTGAGGAACTATAGGAAACAGAAGTAGCATTTGTCAGGCGAGTATCTGCACCCCAGTTTATACCGCCGTCTGTGGAGCGTTTGTAATAAATTTCGAAGTTGCCGTCGCGAGTGTCTTGCCAAACAACGTGCACATTCGATCCGGAGACTGCTATTGAAGGGTTCCAAGAATCAACAGTCTTATTTGTCAGGCGGGTATCCTGTCCCCAAGTGGTTCCTCCGTCTGTGGAGCGTTTGTAATACATTTCCAAGTTGCCGTCGCGTTGGTCCATCCACACAACATGAACATTCGAGCCAGAACATGCGATAGTGGGAGAATAGGAATTAGCACCATTATTCGTCATTCGTGTATCTGTTCCCCAGTTTACTCCGCTGTAGGTGGAGCGTTTGTAATAGATTTCCCAGTTGCCATCGCGACTGTCCTGCCAAACTACATGCACAGCATTTTCGTTTGCCGCAATACACCAATTAGATACTGTATAAGAACTCCCAGAGGCATTCGTCAGGCGGACATCTGGCTGCCACTGCGCATTGACATTCATTGCTATTAACATTACTAAAACCACAATAAACTTTTTCATAAAACTGTTTTATTTATTTGATTAACATTCCCGATACACTTCGTTATCGGGATTTCTGATTAAATAGCTCTCGCTATTTAATCATCAACATTTTCTTTGTTTCTGTAAAACTCTCTGTCTGCATTTTATAAAAATAGACGCCGCTGTTAAGTGCAGAGCCGTCGAACGTGGCTTCGTAAGTGCCGGGTTTTAGCGTTTCGTTCACGAGTGTTTGAATTTCGCGACCTGTTACGTCGTAAACTTTTAATATTACTGGATTCCCGATAGAAACATTTAAGAGCGAGCCACTTCGTGGGTTCGGGAATGACAAAGAAGGGGCAATATCAAATTTTATCTTTGTCACCGGATTAAACGGGTTCGGATAGTTTTGTTTCAGAGCATAGTTATTAGGTATTTCGCCGTTTTGATTCTGTACGATTGTCGGTGGAATTAACAGATTAATTTCCCAGATGCCGCTGCCGTGAGTAAGTGCACGCATTTTTCTGCCGACAGGAACGTAGGAAAGGTCGAAGACGATTGAGTACGGCATGCCGTTTCTAAATTCGCCCCATGATGCACCGCCGTTTGAGCTCGCGTAAACACCGAGGTCGTTGCCAACATAAATAATAATCGGGATTAAAGGGTCTGAGAATACTGACTGAGTCGGGACGTCGGGAAGGTTTGATGTAATATCAATCCATGTGATACCTGCATCTGTTGATTTATAAACGTGTCCTGAGCCGAATCCTCCGAATGTAATGTACACTTCGCTTGCTTTGTAAGGGTTTGTTGCTATTCTTGTCGGGTATCTATTTGGAAGTGATGCTGTAATATCCGACCAGTTAGTGCCGCCATTGACAGAGCGGAATACTTTTGCGGAAACTGACGTTGTTGGTGTTGTACCTATATAGATTGTATCTGCTGACAGCCAGGAAACCGCCATAGACAATGCTTTACCTCCGCCGAAGTTATAAAGCGAAGAGCCGAAGCTTGTGCCTGAATTTGTTGATTTATAAAAATTTGTGCCTGCTATATAAACAACCGTTGGGTTTGACGGGCAAACGATAAACGGTGTGTTGAAACAGTAGTTTGATTCGGAGCCTGAGCCCGGGACGGACATATAGCTGAAAGACACGCCGCCATTTGTAGAGCGGGCAAGAGCACCGTAAGTATATTCTGTATAACATATCAGTGGGTTCTGGGAATTTACCTGTGAATTGAATCCATCGCCGCCAAAGGTTTTATACCAGGCGGTTGTGCCCTGATAGAACGCGGCACGGTTATCCTGAAGTCCGCCAAGACAGAAGACAGAATCCGTGAAAGAATTACCGAGTGTAGCATAGAACTGAGAAGTAACGTAACCTCCGTTGCAGGAATAAAACGTTTCACCGAAATTATTCGAGCGGTAGAGACCGCCATCGGCTGCAATATAGATTTTATTGGGGTCTTTGGGATTATCGACGTAGTAGTGAACGTCAGCATGAACAAAGTTTGAAGGACCTTCGGGCTGACCCGGAGGAGTTGCGCCTGTATTCCATGCAGACCAGCTTGATTTATTTGTGAAGCTTGTGCCGCCGTTTGTAGATTTATGAACATCAAGACATCCGACGAGTATAACATTCGGGTCGTTTGCTTTTACAAAATGCCCCTGATTGTACCAGCCCTGATTGCTTGATGGTACTGACGTTGAGCCGAGAGTCCAGTTGGCGCCTGCGTTTGTGCTTTTATAGTAACCGACGTAAGTAGTAATATCGTTTGCGATGTTTGCATAGATGAAGTTAGGGTTGCCCCTGTACATCTGGAGCGTAGCTTTTCCAGACCAGAAAGAGGGCAAGCCGCCTGCGAGCTTTACCCAGTTGAGTCCGCCGTTAGTGGTTTTATAAATGCCGACGTTTGCGTTTGGAATATTATTGCTGAGGTTGCCGATAGAGGCATAGAGAATATTTGTATCGACAGGATTAATAAGCAAATCCATTGACATCTGATAATTAAGAACATTTATCCATGACGCACCTGCATCGTAGGATTTATAAACGCCTTCGCTTGTTGAGGAGTAAACTATGTTTGAGTTTTTAGGATTGATGGTTACGTTCCAGACACCGCGCTGGTTATTGTAAGACCAGTCGAGGGATTTAGTCCATGTTGCACCGCCGTTTGTAGTTTTAAGGATACCGATGCCGTACATGCCGCGTGTGAGGCGGGCATTCACGCCGTTGTTAACAGAATACTGGTAGCCGTAGTTTTCGCCCGTGCCGATATACATAACATTATGATTTGCGGAATCGATTGCAATTGAGCTGACTGCAAGAGATGGAAAGCCTGTATTTACGATGTCCCACGCATCGGCACCGAGTCCGCCGGTTGTAGATTTCCAGAGACCGCCCGATGCGGAACCAATATAGACAATGCTTGTATCGACGGGGTGAACGGCAAGCGACAGACTTCTGCCGCCGATGTTGTTTGGACCTATGGACGTCCACTGCTGAGCCGATGGACTATCGAAGACGTCTGCAAGATTATTTTGAGAATACTCAAATGCTTTATAGAATTTATCTGCGGGAATATCTTTATCGGGAAATGCACGAACTTCGCTGTAGAACTGCAATGACTGCATGGCTCCTGAGGGCTTGCCAAACCTATTCTTCCCTTTTTTAGGACCGGGATTCAGATAGTCGGAAGAGTCGAGAAATAAAAACGATGCAGAGATGAAGACTAAGATGACGGTAATTCCGTAGATATACTTTTTCATAATGGAGAAAAATATTTTTAATAATGATATAATTTACAAAATGGTTTTAAAGATAGAAATACATTTAATTACACAGCGCAGCATGATGGTTACAAACAAAGGAAAACTTTCACCACAGAGAGCACAGAGAAGAATCACAGAGCACACCTGCCTGCAGCAGGCAGGCAGAGATAATATGAAATTATAGAAAATTTTACCGCAGAGACGCGGAGGACGCAGAGCTCACAGAGAAGAGAGTATATTTATTGCTAAGAGCTTTTAATTACAGAGGACGTCCGCCAAAAGAGAAGGTGGATCTGCGACACGAAGAATAGAGATAATAATAACTGTTGTAATATTTTTCAGAATGACAAAATCGTTTTGGGTAATGACAATATTTATAGGAAGATAAATTTTTGATTAGATCCCCTGCTTAAAGGTGAACCTTCGGCAGGCAGGCCGCCAAGTGCGAGCGGGGATGACGAAAGTGTATTTGGGATGACAAAATTGATACGGATTATAACATAGTGTTTATAGGGGTTTACAGGTGAGGCGGAATTTTGAATATTTTAACATTTACGGGAAATCAATACAGATTAGGGAAAACAGGTGTCGGAAAAAAGTGTCATTGGTTTACTTCTTGCTTTTTTCATAATACAATACTATTTTTAACAGTTTAATAAATTAAAATACAAAACTATGAACAAAGAACAACTCATCGACAAATTAGCAACTGATGCTAAAATCACAAAAGTAGCTGCAAGAGCAGTACTTCAATCATTCATGGCTACCGTTAAGAAGGCAGTCAAAAAAGGCGACAGATTAGGTCTCGTTGGTTTTGGAACATTCTCATCTGGTAAAAGAAAAGCAAGAATCGGCAGAAACCCACAAACCGGAAAGCCGATAAAGATAGCAGCAAAGAAGACCATTAAATTCAAAGCCGGAAAAGAATTTAGCGATTTCGTTAACGGAAAATAAATTACAGACAATTTAAGATATAAAAGGCATTGCAGGGCAATGCCTTTTTTGTTTATAGGATAATTGGAATTTAAGTTTCTGTAATAATATCTATAGAATTATTAATAACTTTTAATAAAACAACTTCTTTTAGAATAGATAATTGAACCCCAAAAGAAAACCAAATTTCTTGTTTTTGAAATCGCCGTTTAAACCTAAAAATACTTTAGATAAATATGAATATGATATTCTTGTTCGAAGATTGAATTTGTCTGTGATGGTAAAATCATAACCGATATAAAACTCGTTATAGGTGTTTAAATCGGATGGAAGGTTGTTTGGTAACCCTATTCGTAAACCTATATGCGGCGCGTCATCAAAATGATGTGAATAATATCCACCTATCATAACTGATTCATTACCTATCTGAGAATCTTCTTTTCCGAAATAAATACCTAATTCAGAATTTTTAAGAATAAAATATCCTAAATCAAACTGTAAATAATCCATAGCAATATCCTGTCCAATTGTAACCCCTTGAAGCATTGAAAGCGATAGCGTCTTTCGTAATTTAATTTTTGTATTTATTCTTAAACTGGAATTGGTAATTTGGGAATACGCTGTTGTAACACCGATTAGCACCATCACAATTACCAATATGATTTTCTTTGTAATCATAAGTTTGGATGTATATTTCATGTTTTGATAAATATTATTTTTTGACAAATGAAGTTAAAAGTTATATTTGTACGAAAAATTTGCTCCTATAGAATAAACTCTTGCTTTATCGCTTGAAGATCCGAAAAACAATAACTTGTTATCCAAACCAAAAGAAAGAGTTTCGGATATACTATAATTAATACGAAGAGAAGCGTTGTAACCAATATAAGGAATGATAATAATATAACCTATTCCTGCAAAAGCAAATATTTTATTATGAAATAAGTTAATACCTAAACCCGGAGTAATCTGAGCACCGAAATAATTTTTAGTACGTGCATTAATACCATAAATACCCATGTTTAAATAGAAGATACTCGCAATAAATCCTAGATTTATATTCATATCAAATGCACCAAAACGAAGGTTTTCATTGTTTGCTAACTTTTCATTGTTTGGAAACATTATCCCGAAAGAGAGCGAAATATAGTCACCGTTCTTTTCTTTCAAAGATTTATTGCTTTTCATTATTTTATTAGAATCAGTATTTGAAAAAGAAATTGATTTCTTTAATGATACATTTTTATCAGTTGATATGCTTTTGAGGGATTGGGATTGCAATGAAGAGATAGTAATAAAAATTAGTGCTAATGATATTATGAGGCTTTTCATGATCAAGATGCAAAGTTGATTTAAAGTTTAAATAACAAATTTTAGAGATGCTGATATTAAAATGTAGTTAAAGAGTTTACTTGAACTATATTTGCGGTATTCCATTATGTGTGATTTATAATATAAATTGTATGTAGAGTTTACATCGAGGATTATATCCTCAGATATATTACCGAAAAGACCTACACCAAGATTTACACCTGGATTAACACTTAGTCTTGAATTATTAACAGGGTCTGTTGTTTCATATTTATCTTTTGTCAGGTAAATTCCTGTGCCAAAGTTAAAGTAAGCGGAAGTGTTTCTTTTATCAGTAAAGAACTTATAGCGGATGTCAGCACAGATTGAAGTAAGTCCGGGTTCATTTGTTGCTGTGTTAGATGGAAATAAAGTCGCAAACTCCGGGGAAGTAAATATATTAAATCCGATATAAATGTCATTATTAATCTTATTATGACCTGATATTTTTCCAAACAGCATTAATCCATATCTATCTTTCATATTTGAAATAGGTATTTCAAACCCAAGGCCGAAACCAACCATCATATTTTTGTTATTCTCTTTCGAAATGGATTTTAGATTCTTTGATTGAAAGTATGAGGGTTGAGAAATCGCGGAAGATACAGTGATTATTATTAGAAATAATGCAATAATTAATTTATTCATAATTTTTATAAAAAGATTTTAGTATTAAGTTAAATTTAATTATTCATTTATAACTTTGATGGGATTCTGTATCCGAAATTTACTGATGCTAAAAAAGGAGGAAATCTAAATTCCGGGAAAATAAAGAAATTATCAGTAATATTTATCTCTAATTTTGCTATCGCGAGAGGAAAAATTATTGCGGCTTCCTTACTATATGCAATAAAATCCAAACCGGCTCCCAACACAAAATTAAGTGTTTTGTTATTATACAAACTCCATTGTGGAATCAGAGAAAGAATATAAATAGTGTTTTTTGCGGGTATATAATCAAATTTTCCTTCTAAGTAAAACGATTGACTAAATTGATGTCTAATTCCGGCGTTTATTTCAAAACTAGGATTCAGTTTTGAATTATCTATGCATATACCAGTACCAAACGATAAACTGGAATAAAGTGTATCCTTAATTTTTAAAATATTTTCTGATGAAGAAATAGATTTCAAAGTTTGGGAATTAACAATATTAAATGATATTAGGATTAACACAAGTGACGCAATTAATTTTTTCAATTTCATTGTGTATTGATAAATTGCCTATTAGATTAAAATTAAATTTTTGGGAAAATGCATTTCTTATTCCAATCGCTTTGAGTTTGTTAAGGTTTCTTTTTCGTCCCCTTTCATTTTGTTTAAGGTCATATTAAAAACAACTTATCTTACATGTATAATAATACAACTTGGTACATTCTTTATAAAGATACAACGCACTTTTTAAGTAATTAAATACTGCCTCGGCTTAGCGGCATCCTACTTGCGGCTCATCCGCATAGCGGATAAATATCGGTAGATAATATGCAAAATGTATTCAATGCCGTAGGTATTGCATGTGAAAATCTAGATTCAACAATCAAACATGGAATACCTAACGGCATTCTTTTCTTCTTGTTGTTTATTGCTACCGACATGGAATGCCTACGGCATTAACCTACCGACATTGAATTCTTGATTGCCTCACCTGATAAAGGTTCAATCCGTTATTCATTTAACGATTTTAGTATAAGCTTTACATTTCACTTACCTTATAAGCACCAGGCTTTTCGTCATGGTAAGCTCACCGCTCTGTAACCTGTAAAAATAGACACCGCTTGAAAGTGCCGAGCCGTTAAAATCAACCTTGTATTTTCCTGCCTGTTTAACCTCATTCACAAGTGTTTGTATTTCTCGTCCCGTGATATCATAAATCTTTAAACTAACGAATCCTTCTTTCGGCAAATCAAAATTAATCTTTGTCATAGGATTAAACGGATTCGGATAATTTTGGTACAGCACATAACTATCAGGAATATTTTCGTTGATAGTCTGTATTCCCACGTTCTTACTGTATTTTATTGTAACGAGGTCTAATCCTGTAACATTTTCAAATGAAGAACCAGTAATATAGAGGTTTTGTGCATTATCTAATGCGATATATTTAGCATGATCATAATCGTTTGAAGGACCGTTGTATCTGTTGCTCCATCTAACATTTCCAATTGTATCATAAGATATTGTGAAATAATCCGTAGCACCGAAATTGCCATAACTTACACCTGTAACAAATACGTTGCACTGTCTGTCAATAGTTAGTTTTTCTGTCTCGTCCCAATTGTTTCCGGTACCGTTATATCTTCTAACCCATGTTGTATCACCGTTTGGTTTGTAACGAATGGTAATATAATCTCGGTTGGATACAATGTCGGGACCAATGGTTGAATAACCGGCAACGTAAATGTTGTTATATCTATCAATACCTATGTTATTTCCAATATCCGACGGGTTTAGACTGTTATTTTGATACTTCTTTTCCCAAAGCAATACTCCTGCTGAGTCGTATTTAATCGTGGTAAGTGATGTAGAATTAATGCCTGTATTAATAGAGTAGCCCGTTATGCAGATGTTTCCCATACTGTCAATAGCCATTTCAGTCGGTGAATCTGATTGTTCGTTATTGTCGTATCTTCTTGACCACAAAGAGTCACCCTCGGGTGAATACTTTATTGTCAAATAATCCCAACCGCTTGGAAAGGCTATACTTGAACCGGTGACATAGATATTTCCTGATTTATCGAGAACCATATCAGAGGGGAAATTATAAACATTAGCACCTCTGCATCGCCTAACCCATTTTTGTAAACCGAGCGAATCATACTTAATCAGTAATAAGTCATCTTCGTTCTGGTAATCATAAGAACTTTGGGCAAAAACATAAACATTTCTGTTGTTATCAACTTTAACTACTTTTCCAGAATTGTTAAGAGTATCTCCAATTCCATATATACCAACCCATTTAAAATTTCCCGAAGAGTCATATTTTATTGTAACACAATCAGGACCTTGATTAACCCATGCACTATTACCTGTAACATAAGCATTACCAACATCATCCACTTCTAAAGAAATCAGTTGATCGTTATTGTTGCTTGTTCCGTTGTAGGTTTTACTCCAAATTGTATGTCCAGCGGGAGAAATTTTCATTAAGAAATAATCAGTGTAAGTTCCGCTGTTTTGAACATAACCCGCTACATAGACATTGTTTTGCTTATCGAAAGCAATATTATTTCCATAGTCGGAGCTGTTTGAACCGGTTCCGGTAACTTTTTTTATCCATTCCTGCTGATACTGTGCGGAAAGATTATTGAAGATTAATATATGGGTAAGCATTACACTTACCCATATATAATAACTAATTCTGTTATTTCTTTTATTGTTTGTACTCATATTCAAAAATTAAGAATTACATTTACTTAATCAACAGCATTCGCTTAGTATCCGTAAAATCATTTGATTCCAATCTATAAATATATACTCCAGAAGATAAATGCGAGCCGTTAAACTCAACTGTATATTCGCCTGATGATTTATATTCATTTACCAGTACATTCATCAATCGTCCCAAAACATCATAAACCGCTAACCTGGTAATGCCAGACTTAGCAAGAGAATAACTGATTTT
>JBAYUG010000011.1:0-51581 GCA_041675325.1 Kapaibacterium sp. (SeqCode) | reverse complement strand
TCACTTCTCTGAAACTTTTTATCAGTATTAAACGTTTTTATTATTGACAATAGATAAAATTTTTGTATATTTATCTTATTAGGTTTAAAGTATTTGAACCTTACTTTCTTTAAAATTTTTGAGATTTTTGTTGTTTGAGCAAAAATCTACAAAATACCAAAATTAAACAAAAATCACATTTCACTTCCACTCCACCTCCACTTCAAACACACTTTACTAACACATTACAAAGATTTTCCTTGCGTCAAACCCGGGTTCAAACCGTATCCGCAAGAAACCTCCCTTAATCAAAACAAACTACTATCCAGCATCACTTTGGTTACATATTTTTCTCCCGTTTCAGTCTTCCATTTTGTTTTCCCTATGTATTGAAAATGCCTGCATAATTCTTTAATTTACTCTGAAATATTCACAAATAAATTGATAATTAGTTTAGTTGTAGGATTGATAACAGGGTTTTTACTGTCCATGCCTCCGATGGGTCCGACTAACATTCTTGTGATTTCTCTGGGTTTAAGGAAAGAAATCAAGTATGGTGTTGCAGTCGGTGCTGGCGCGGGTTTTATGGACATGATTTATATAATTATCTCTTATGGCGGTTTCGCTCTCATCAAGGGTTTCGTTCCTGAAAGTATTAATGATTTCTTTGTTAATAATGAAAAGTTTTTTATGGTGCTGCTTACACTTGTCGGATGTATAGTTGTTGGGCTTTCTGGATATAAACTTATTAAGACAAAAGTTGAAGCTGATATCACAACCCCTGCTCAGGATAAAAAGATTGAAAATAAACTCTCAAAAGTTACAACAAAGCTTGAACAGACTAATGAAGACTTATCACGAATCCTGCACTCAAACCTTCTTCAGAAAAAAGAAAACGGTCTCGTGGGCGGATTTTTAAAAGGGGCGTTTCTCTGTGTTTCGTCCGTTACGATTCCGGCTTCATGGTTTGCATTGACTGGCTACATGAAAAATTACGGCATTATTGATTCGCGGTTTATCACTGGTTTAATCTATTCAATCGGCGTATTCGCGGGTACAACCTTATGGTTCTGGACACTTGTAAAAGTTATTTCAGAAAATACTCATCGAGTAAGTCCGGAAGCTCTTAATAAAATTAACATAATTGTCGGTGGGATTCTTTTACTGCTTAGTTTGTTTTTATTGTATAAAGTAATTGATTTTTCTCTCTCATAGTATTAATATTCTATAATGATTAGTTCAAACTTGAAAGAAAACTTGCCAATCTGCCAGTATTGTATGGAGCGGGTGAATGATGACGAAAGCAGATATTGCTGTTCCGCCTGCGGTATGATTTATCATAACACTTGCTGGGAAAAAGGAAACGGCTGCACTGTCTTGAGCTGCTCACAGAGAAATATTCTTTTGAATCCTTTGTTCCAGTCGTCTGTTCCTGTAAAAGAACTCCTTGTTCATATTGAATACCTGCTCAATCTAAAGAAATATACTGAAGCAATAAACGAATGCAACAGAATACTCAGTGCGGAAAAGTCAAACATGGAGGCAAAAGTCTATTACAACAGGGCTGTATCGGCATTGAATATAAAAATGAAAATATTCGATAGTGCTGAGGAAAGTTATAAACGAAAAGAATATAAAGCTGCTTCGATGTTCTATACCGACTATTTGAGATACTGCGATGAAGAAGAAGGGGACTTCATTAAATCCAAAATAAAATATTTAGACGAGCTTCTTCCAAAACTTAAAAGGAAAAATGCTTTACTGAATGTCCTGTATGTTTTTATAATTTTGATAATTTTCTTTTCGGCTGGATTTCTTGCGTACCAGTTTATTTATATGAAAGAGGATACAGAGTTTGCGGAAATTGAAAGACACGACGATTATTCGGACGTAAAGCTTATGGAGGCGCAGGTTAGCAGGTATGAAAAGTTCATTATAAAATATAGTGATGGTAAGTTGAAAGAAAATGCCGCAGAAAAAATCAGATTCTTATCCGCAGAAATAGCTATGAAAATCTGTGATCACGATTGGCGTTCGGCTCTAATATATCTAAAAAAACTTGACTCTAAAGAAGTGCCGATTACATATAAGAATATTTATGGAGATATTGTTAAGAATGCTAATAAAGAATTAAGCGCACTAAAAACTGAAGCAAAAGATTTCAACTCACAGAAAAAGTTTTCCGAAGCCAAGGATAGAATAGAAAAATCATTAGCCGTAACTGAACATTTTTCTAATTCAGAGTTTGGGAAAACCCGACAATCTCTATACGACAATAAAAACTTGATTAACAAAAAGATTAGTCTTTTAATTAAATCAAAGGAAATAGATATAGAAATTTCGACAAAAACAACAGAGTTGAAAAATACTGACCCTGATGTCGAAAATGAAAATATAATCCAGATTGCAGGAAAAGTGATGAAAAAGAGCGGAGAATATACAATTATTAAATCTTATGACGATAAAAAGCTGTATGCACTTAAAAAACCGGCAGAAAAGTATGAAATCGGAGAAGAATTGGTCATAAGTGCAATTAAAAAGGGGAAAACAGAGATTTCTGACGATGCTTCAAATACTATGATTCTGCCTGTAATATTCGAAATATCTTGGTCGCAATCCGAGCAGGATGGGGTAAATAAAGAAAACATTCTGCAAAGATTAAACTACCTCAAAAATGAGAAGGGAAAAATCGATAGTTTGCTTAAACTGGGTATCTGAGTCTCAATTCCTGAAATAATATTTTTTCCAAAAGTTGTAAATAATATGTTGATTTATTCGTATAATTTACATAAATTTAATGTTCTCGGTAAAATGGGTAGGTAGCGAAGTGGTTAAACGCATCAGACTGTAAATCTGACGACTGATGTCTTCGGAGGTTCGAATCCTTCCCTACCCACAAGCATGCGGGAGTAACTCAGTTGGTAGAGTCACAGCCTTCCAAGCTGTTGGTCGCGGGTTCGAGTCCCGTCTCCCGCTCTGTTTTATTTTTTAAAACAAGAGTTGCTGATGTAGCTCAGTTGGTAGAGCACATCCTTGGTAAGGATGAGGTCACCGGTTCAATCCCGGTCATCAGCTCTGGCTTGAAGCAATTTAAGACTGCTGCTTTACTTTATGCAGATTGTTTTTCCGTTATTTAGAAAATATAGTTTTTATACGAGTGTAGCTCAATTGGTAGAGTAGCGGTCTCCAAAACCGTTGGTTGGGGGTTCGAGTCCCTCCACTCGTGCATTTAAGATAATCAAATTCACATGAGAGAAAAAATATTAGGTTTTTTTACAGATATATTTAAAGAAATGAAAAAAGTCTCCTGGCCTAAAAAAGAGGAATTGAGAGACTACACAAAAGTAGTTATTGTTACTATGTTTGTGTTTGCAATTTTTGTGTACATTGTTGATAAGGGTATCAGTGAACTGCTTAAAATTCTATTTTAATACAATCAGTATAAGATGACAGACAACGAAGAAGATATAATCCAGGAGAATACGGGCGAAGAATTAACTGAAACTCCGTTGACAGATGAAATTAACGATTCTGATAATGGTAGTTTCAGATGGTATGCTGTAAGAATTGTTTCAGGTCACGAAAATAAAGTAAAGTTATATATCGATAACCAGATAAAAGAGGAAGGTCTCGAACAAAAGATTAAGACTGTTATGATTCCTCTTGAAAAAGTATTCGAAGTAAAGAACGGGAAAAAGAAAATAAAGTATAAAAACTTCTTTCCCGGATATATACTTCTTGAGGTTGACCTTGATGACAACATTAAGAGGATGCTCTCACAGGTTCCGAGTCTTATGGGTGTAGTCGGGTCAAAAAATATTAAAGGAGAGAGACTTGAACCCGTTCCTTTAAGGGATTCTGAAATAAAAAGAATAAAAGCAATATTAAATGATGAGAATTCGTCCGAGAAAATTGACCTTAAACTTCTTGAGGGCGACTCTGTGAAAGTCACAAATGGTCCTTTCAACAATTTCAGCGGTGTTGTGCTTGAGATAAATACTGAAAAGATGAAAGTAAAAGTTATGGTGAGCATTTTCGGCAGAAAGACACCTATCGAGCTTGAATTCAATCAAATTGAAAAGTTTAAATAAACATTTTTAAAATATAATATATCATGGCCAAAAAAGTAGTAGGATTCATTAAGTTACAAATTCCGGCAGGGCAGGCAACGATGGCCCCTCCCGTTGGACCGGCATTAGGACAAAGAGGCGTTAACGGAATGGAGTTCTGTAAACAATTCAATGCCAGAACCCAGGACAAGAAGGGTTTAATAATACCGGTTGTTATAACAGTCTATTCGGACAAATCATTTACATTTATTACCAAAACTCCTCCGGCAGCAGTATTGCTCCTTAAAGCTGCAGGTCTGGAAAAGGGTTCAGGTATTCCGAATAAGACAAAAGTAGGCAAAGTCTCAGCTAAACAAGTGAAAGAAATTGCTGAATCAAAGATGGTTGATTTAAATGCAAGAGATGTTGAACATGCAATGAGTATGGTAAAAGGTACCGCAAGAAGCATGGGAATAACCGTAGAATAATTATTGAACTTAAATTGTTTTAGAAAATGAAACTAACAAAGAAACAGAAAGAAATAAATAAATCTTTCGATTCAAAGAAAGATTACAAAATTAAAGATGCTGTCGCTATCGTCAAACAGTATGCAAAAGCAAAGTTTGATGAGTCAGTTGATATCGCAATGAATTTAGGTGTTGATCCTAAGCATGCCGACCAGGTTGTAAGAGGTACGGTTTCATTGCCAAACGGCACAGGGAAAACTGTCAGAGTTCTTGTTATTGCCAAACCTGAAAAACAGCAGGATGCTATAGACGCAGGTGCTGACCATGTTGGCTTTGAAGAATATTTGAAAAAGATTCAGGATGGCTGGACAGATATTGACGTTATCATTGCAACACCCGATTCTATGGTTGAACTCGGTAAATTAGGGAAAATTCTCGGTCCTCGCGGACTAATGCCTAATCCGAAAAGCGGTACTGTCACGCCAAATGTTGGTCAGGCAGTAAAGGAAGTCAAAGCCGGTAAAATTGATTTCAGGGTTGATAAGAATGGTACTGTTCACTCAGCTATTGGCAAAGCATCTTTTGAAGAGATTAAATTGGTTGAAAATGTTTCAGCTTTTATAAATATGATAATTAAGTTGAAACCATCAGCATCAAAAGGTACATATATAAAAGGAATAACAGTATCAAGTACTATGGGTCCGGGAGTGAGAATAGATAAAGCGCTTACGGAGTTACATACTGCTGTTTAATAAAGTTTACGCACTCAAAACATTTATCACCGGGATTGTGATAACCGGTGAGCAGCTTCAAATGTTTTTATAAATATATAAATTTCGTATGGAAAAAATTAAAAAGAATGAGGTCATTGCTGAAGTAAAAGACTTGATGAACAATTCGCCAGCATTATATTTTATCGATTTTGCCGGATTGACTGTGGCGGATGATGACAAACTCCGCGGTGAATTCTACAAGGCAGACATCAAATACAAGGTTGTAAAGAACACTCTCATTTTGCGTGCATTAGGTGAAAGTGATAGTTACAAGCAGTTTGCAGATGATATTAAGAATCATTTAAAAGGTAATACAGGTGTAATTTTCTCGGGTAATGATCCGGTTGCTCCTGCGAAAATTCTTAAAAAAGTTACGGAAAAAAGCGATAAACCCAAATTCAAATCAGCAATTGTTGATGGCCAGTACTACGGCAGCGGAAATATGGATTTACTTGCTTCTCTGTTATCAAAAGAAGAACTTATCGCAGGTATACTTTCATGTCTCGATTCACCCGTTTCGGGTATTGTCGGCTCTATTAATGCAGTCGTCAGAGACCTTGCAAGTATCATTGAGGAAGTTGCCAAGAAAAAGGCAGCTTAGTTTAAACAATTTTAAAAATTAAATTTAATTTAAAGGAAATAGAAAATGTCAGTAGTTGAAGAATTATTAGAAAAAATCTCAAACTTAACTTTAACTGAAGCTTCAGAATTAAAGAAAGCATTGGAAGATAAATTCGGCGTTACAGCAGCAGCCCCGGTTATGATGGCAGGTGTTGCAGCAGCTCCGACCGCAGCCGCAGAAGAAGAAAAAACTGAATTCACAGTCGTCTTAACTGAAATTGGTGCAGAAAAAATTAAAGTTATTAAAGCCGTAAAAACAGCAACGGGTTTAGGTCTTACAGAAGCAAAAGCACTTGTAGAGGGTGCACCGAAACCTGTTAAAGAAAATATGCCTAAAGCTGATGCTGAAAAATTAAAAGCAGAATTGGAAGCAGCTGGCGCAAAAGTTGAGATTAAGTAGTTCTCACAAATAAAATTTATCTAAAGTAATGTGTTTAAGGAAAAGAAATTTTCCTTAAACATTATTACTTTTTATTGTATTTATATTCGCAAATAATCTAATTTAAAAATAAATGGAATTAAAAGGTGTTTTATCAGGCTTAAAACCCCTCAACGCAAAAAACAACAGATTAACGTTTTCAAAATCTGACATTCATAAAGATCCACCGGATCTCCTTAACGTGCAGCTGCAGTCTTACAAGGATTTCTTACAGGAAGATATTCCTATAAGTAAAAGAAAACCAATAGGGCTACAGAAAGTATTTGAGGACAATTTCCCGATAACAGATTCTAGGGAAACTGCATTATTAGAGTTTATAGAATATTTTATAGAAAAACCGCCTTACACTATAATAGAGTGTCAGGAACAAGGACTGACTTATTCAGTTCCTGTTAAGGTTAAATTAAGATTATCTACAAAACCTAACTCAGCTGCAAAAGAATACAATTATGTCCTTGAACAGGATGTGTACTTAGGACAGTTGCCTTACATGACTCCGAGAGGCAGCTTCATCATTAACGGTGCTGAGCGTGTTATCGTAAGCCAGCTTCATAGATCTCCAGGGGTTGTATTCAGTGAGTCCACTCATGCTAATGGCACCGAATTGTTTTCAGCTCGCGTAATTCCTTATAAAGGTTCGTGGGTAGAATTTACAACGGATATTAATGACCTTCTTTATGCATATGTTGATAGAAAGAAAAAATTCTATTTCTCAACTTTGTTAAGAGCTTTATCTATAAATGACAAGGTTAAGATGATGGAACTGTTCAACCTTATGGAAGAAGTAACGATTAACGACAGATCATATCTTGACTTTGTTGGCAGGATAACTGTTGAGCCTGTAATTGATAAAAATACCGGTGAAGAATTTGGAATTGAAACCGGTACTATTTTAACCGAGGAACATTTAATCTCCATTTTAAACGGTAAACTGAAATCTCTTAAATTACTTAAAGCTGACTGTACAGACGGTGAAAGGGTTATATTCAATACTATAATTGAAGACGAAGAAGAAGAATCAACTGAAAGCCCGGCTGTGCCGATGACGGCGAAAGAAAAGAAAGCTGCACAACTGATTGCGGATGCAGAAGGAGAAAGTGCTAAGAGTTATATTGAAAAGCAATTCTTTAATCCTAAAAAATATGATTTAGGTGAAGTGGGTCGTTATAAAATAAACAGAAAACTTGACCTTAACATTGATGAGAATACAACGATTCTTACGTTAGAAGATATTAAGAGAATTATTGAATATATACGGGATCTTGTTGACCGGAAAAAAGAAGTTGATGATATAGACCATTTAGGAAACCGCAGAGTACGTACTGTTAATGAACAATTGTCTCAGCAGTTCGGGCTTGGTCTTTCAAGGATGATTAGAACAATAAGAGAAAAGATGAGTATCCATGACGAAGAAAATTTGACTCCATTAAGACTGGTAAGTTCAAGACCTATAACGAGTGCTTTATCTTCTTTCTTCGGAACGAGTCAGCTTTCACAGTTTATGGATCAGACTAATCCTTTGTCCGAGATGACACACAAGAGAAGAATTTCTGCTCTCGGACCCGGCGGGCTTTCCAGAGAAAGAGCTGGTTTTGAAGTAAGAGACGTGCATTATACACATTACGGAAGATTATGTCCGATAGAAACGCCAGAAGGTCCGAATATCGGTCTTATATCTTCATTATGTATTCACTCAAGGGTTAATGAACTTGGATTCATTGAAACACCTTACAGAAAAGTTGATGATGGAAAAGTATCTACAGATATTGAGTTTATATCTGCGGATATAGAAGATGATTACAAAATTGCACAAGCTAACGAACTTTTAGATGCTAAAGGGAATTTTGTAAATAAGAAAGTTAAATCAAGATTTAAAGGTGATTTCCCGTTAGAAGAAGGAAAAAACGTTGACTATATGGATGTTGCAACAAACCAGATTGTAAGTGCTGCTGCGGCATTAATTCCGTTTTTGGAACATGACGATGCTAACAGAGCACTGATGGGAAGCAATATGCAGCGTCAGGCAGTACCATTGTTAAGACCTCAGTCTCCAATAGTAGGAACCGGATTTGAAGAAATAGTTGCACGTGACTCTCGTTCAATGATTGTTGCTGAAGCTGATGGTATTATTGAGTATGTGTCATCCGATAAAATTGTAGTGAAATATAATATTAGAGAAGATTCAGAAGAAAGTTTGTTAAGTTTTGAAGATAAGAGAACAGTTGTATATAAACTGGTTAAATTCTTAAGAACAAATCAGGATACTTCAATAAACCAGAGACCTATAGTAAAAGAAGGTCAACGAGTTAAAAAAGGCGATATACTTGCCGATGGTTCTTCGACTGAAAATGGAGAATTGGCTCTTGGCAGAAATATCCTCGTAGCATTCATGCCCTGGAGAGGATATAATTTTGAGGATGCCATCGTTATAAGTGAAAAAGTAGTATCAAAAGATATATTCACGTCTGTTCATATCGAAGAATTCAGTCTCGAAGTAAGGGATACAAAAAGAGGTGAAGAAGAATTAACTAAAGAAATTCCAAATGTAAGCGAAGAAGCTACAAAGGACCTTGATGAGAACGGAATTGTAAGAATAGGAGCTGAAGTAAAAGAAGGTGATATACTTATTGGTAAAGTAACTCCTAAAGGAGAGACTGAACCTACACCTGAAGAAAAACTTTTAAGAGCTATATTCGGAGATAAGGCAGGTGATGTTAAAGACGCATCTTTAAAAGCTCCCCCGGGATTGAAGGGAATTATTATAAACAGAAAATTATTCTCAAGAAAAACCAAAGATTCAGACGGCAAAAGAGAAGAAAAGAAAAGAATTGATAAATATGAATCTGAGAGAAAGAAAGATATTAAAGAACTTAACTTAAAGCTCGCTGAAAAACTCGGTATACTGCTGGATGGAAAAGATTCTGAAGGTATCAGAGATAAAAAAGGTAATATTATAATTAGAAGAAATTATTCATTTAAAAGGGAAACATTCACAAACCTTTTAACTAATGATAACATTGATTTAAGAGATCTTGACACAGAAAGTGATTGGTCAAACAGTAAGAGAGCTAACTCAATGATAATTGATATTTTTAAGAATTATCAGTACAAGTATGTTGAGGTTGAAGAAAAGTACAAAAGGCTTAAAGTTAAAGTCACTTTAGGAGATGAACTACCAAACGGTGTAGTTAAACTTGCAAAAGTTTATGTTGCAAAGAAGAGAAAGTTATCGGTAGGTGATAAAATGGCGGGAAGGCACGGAAATAAAGGTGTTGTTGCGAAAATAGTGCCGCCTGAAGATATGCCTTTTATGCCTGATGGCAGACCGATCGATATAGTATTGAATCCTCTTGGTGTTCCTTCCAGAATGAACCTCGGTCAGTTGTACGAAACTGCACTGGGCTGGGTCGGAAAACTAAATGGAGTAAAATTTGCGACACCAATATTTGACGGTGCATCTGTAGAAGAAATAATAAAAGGATTAGAACAAACGGGTTTGCCTAATAATTCAAGGTCTGATTTATACGATGGAATGACAGGCATCAAGTTTGATCAGCAGGTTACTATAGGATATATTTATATGTTAAAGCTATCACATCTTGTTGATGACAAGATCCATGCACGTTCAATCGGTCCGTATTCACTGATTACACAACAGCCGCTTGGTGGTAAAGCACAGTTCGGCGGACAGAGATTCGGAGAGATGGAGTGCTGGGCATTACAAGGTTACGGAGCTTCTCATATTTTAAGGGAAATGCTAACCGTAAAGAGTGATGATGTTATAGGTAGAAGCAAAGTATACGAAGCAATTATTAAAGGTGAAAACCTCCCAGAACCTAATATACCTGAAGCTTTCAACGTAATAATGAAAGAATTGCAGGGACTTGGTCTGGATATTAATATTGATTAATTCAAACAATAAAAGAAATTAAATTTACTTAAATATATGCCAATTAAAACCGAACAAAAGAGGAAACGCTTTTCAAAAATAACGATAAACGTTGCTTCTACGGATACAATAATATCAAATTCTTATGGTGAAGTTACTAAACCTGAAACCATAAATTACAGAACTTTTAAACCTGACAAGGATGGTTTATTCTGTGAAAAGATTTTCGGTCCTGTAAAAGACTGGGAATGTCACTGCGGTAAATACAGAGGCATAAGATACAAAGGTATAGTGTGTGACAGATGCGGTGTTGAAATAAACATGAAAAATGTCCGAAGAGAAAGAATGGGGCATATTTCTTTATGTGTACCCGTAGTACATATTTGGTATTTCAGGTCATTACCTTCTAAGATAGGATATGTGTTGGGTATAACTTCAAAAGATCTGGAGAAGATTATATATTATGAATCATACGTTGTAATAAATCCCGGTAAGTCAAGGTTCAAGAAAAATGAATTGATAACGGAAGAGGATTATTTAGAAGAATTAGCAAAAATGCCTGAGGATAATCAGTTTCTTGATGACGATGATAAAAGTAAATTTTTAGTTGATCAAGGCGGTAAAGCTGTAAAGGAAATGTTGAGAAGGGTAGTAATCAATGAAGAAGTATCTAGACTTCGTGCTGAATTACAAGATGAACCCTCAGCAGTGAAAAAAGCTGAAAATATTAAGAGGTTAAGAGTTCTTGAATCATTTAAACTAAAACCGGATGGTAAACCAAACAAACCTGAGTGGATGGTGTTTGATGTTATTCCAGTAATTCCTCCGGAATTAAGGCCATTGGTGCCTTTAGAAGGCGGCAGGTTTGCTACTAGTGATCTGAATGATTTGTACAGAAGAGTAATAATAAGAAACAACAGATTAAAAAGATTAATAGATATAAAAGCACCTGAAGTTATTTTAAGAAATGAAAAAAGGATGCTTCAGGAAGCTGTTGATGCATTGCTTGATAATTCGAGAAGGGTCACGGCTGTTAGAGCTGAAAACAGAGCATTAAAATCCTTGTCAGATATTCTTAAAGGCAAGCAGGGAAGATTCCGTCAGAATTTATTAGGCAAAAGAGTTGACTATTCAGGTCGTTCCGTAATTGTTGTTGGTCCTGAGTTAAAGTTGCATCAGTGTGGCATTCCTAAGGACATGGCACTTGAGTTGTTTAAGCCATTTGTTATTAGAAGGCTTATAGACAGGGACTATGTAAAAACCGTAAAAAGTGCTAAGAAACTCATAGATAAAAGGACGCCTGAGGTTTGGGATATTCTTGAGAACGTCATTGACGGACATCCTGTTATGCTTAACAGAGCACCAACACTTCACAGATTAAGTATTCAGGCATTTCAGCCCGTACTTATTGAAGGAAAAGCGATTACGCTGCATCCTTTCGTCTGTACAGCATTCAACGCCGACTTTGATGGTGACCAGATGGCTGTTCACGTTCCTTTATCTTATGATGCACAACTCGAGGCAACAATTCTGATGTTATCTACTCATAATATTCTTTCGCCTCAGAATGGTAATCCGATTATTGTTCCTAATCAGGAATTGGTACTTGGATGCTATTATCTGACTAAAGAACTTAAGGGCGATAAAGGAGAAGGAAAAATATTTTCTTCTCCTCGGGAATTAATCGTTGCAATAAATAATAAAGTAGTTAGTATTCATGCAAGGATTAAGATAAGAATTAAGGGAGAAATAATAGAAACTACAGCGGGTCGTGTTATTTTTAATGAGATAGTACCCGAAGAAATTCCTTTCATTAATGAATTATTGAGAAAGAAGAAAATCATTTCGATAATCGGAATGATTTACAGAAAAGTTGGAAATCAGAAAACTGCAATATTCTTAGACAAACTTAAAGAACTAGGTTTTAAGCATGCAACAGAAGGTGGTTTATCTGTTAACATTGATGATATTGAAGTTCCGAGCACAAAGAAAAGAATTATTGAGGAAGCATTAGCAAAAGTAGATTCTATTGAAAAGCAAAAATCAAGAGGTATTATTTCTGAAAATGAAAGATACAATAAGGTTATCGATAACTGGACTCACGTTCGCGACCAAGTTAAGAATGATCTTATGGATAATCTTCGCAAATCAAAAAAAGGATTTAACTCACTGCACATGATGATTGATTCGGGTGCAAGAGGTTCTGCTGAGCAGGTGAGTCAGCTTGCCGGTATGAGGGGACTTATGCAGAAGCCGCAGAAGTCTCTTACAGGTCAAGCAGGAGAAATTATTGAAAATCCGATTATTGCAAATTTCAAAGAGGGATTGTCAATTCTCGAGTACTTTATATCTACTCACGGTGCAAGAAAAGGTTTGGCTGATACAGCATTAAAAACTGCAGATGCGGGATATCTTACAAGAAGACTTGTTGATGTGGCTCAGGATGTAATAATTACAGAAAAAGATTGTGGAACGATTAGAGGAGTTTATACTGAAGCATTAAAAGAGGGTGAAGATGTAAAGGAACCTCTTGCTGAGCGTATCCTTGGAAGAGTTTCTACTCATGATGTTGTAAATCCATTAACGAAAGCGATTATAGTAAAAACAGGTGATGAGATTGATGAAGATAAAGTGAAAATTATTTCTGAGTTACCTATAACAGGTGTTGAAATTCGTTCGGTTTTAACCTGTGAATCAAAACGTGGTGTCTGTACTAAATGTTACGGTAGGGATTTATCAACTGGAAAGATGGTTAATGTTGGTGAAGCAGTTGGAATTATTGCTGCACAGTCTATCGGTGAACCCGGAACACAGTTAACTCTCAGAACATTTCATATTGGTGGTACCGCCAGCAAAATTGTAACACAATCAGAAATAACTTCAAAGTTTGAAGGAAAAGTGGTTTTTGAAAACTTCAAGATTGTTGAATACATAACACCTGCAGATGTACAGCATATTTCATTAAGCAGAAATGGCGTAATTAATATTGTTGACGACAAAAAGAATATTTTAACGAAATATCAGGTTCCTTATGGTTCAAAATTAAAAGTTAAACACAACGAAAAAGTTACAAAAGATCAAAAACTTTATGAATGGGACCCGTACAATTCTGTAATCGTTGCTGAACATAACGGAATTCTTAAATACCATGACCTTGAAGAAGGCAAACAGTATGAGTTGGTAGTTGACGACTTAGGCAATCTCCAGAAAACAGTCATTGAAAGTAAAGATAAAACAAAGAGTCCTACATTACAAATCGTAAGTAATAAAGGCAAAGTATTAAGTTCTTATCTTATACCTGCAAAAGCCAACCTTTCTTTTGCGGATGGTGAAGAAATAAAAGCAGGAACAATAATCGCAAAAATTCCAAGAGATTCAGGAAAAACTCGCGACATTACTGGTGGTTTACCAAGAGTTACAGAATTATTTGAAGCAAGAAGTCCTTCTGACCCGGCAAAAATTGCTGAGATTGACGGTAAAGTTGAAATCGGTAAAATATCAAGAGGAAGCAGAGAAGTCTTGTTATCAAGTCAGGATGGATCAAAGAAAATTGATTACAGAATTCCAGTCTCAAAGCATATCCTTATAAGAAGCGGTGATTATGTTTCCGCTGGAGAACCATTGACGGGTGGTGCTTTTGACCCAGTTGATATATTGAAAATTAAAGGTGTTTCTGAGGTTCAGGAATATCTTGTTAATGAAATTCAGGAAGTTTACAGAATACAAGGTGTTAAAATAAATGATAAGCACATAGAAGTAATCGTAAGGCAAATGCTCCAGAAAGTTAAAGTAACGAGTTCCGGCGACACAACATTCCTTGAAGGGGATGTTATTCATAAGAATGCATTTGCAGAGGGTAATGAAAAAATTCGTGGTATGGTAGTTGTATCTGACAAGGGTGACAGTGATGCGGTTTCTACCGGCGAACTGTTACCAAAAAAAGCTGTAAAAGAATTAAACTCATTGTTAAAGAAAAAGAATAAAACCGGTATTAAAACACGGGATGCAGTTCCTGCAACTGCTGATGCGGTATTATTGGGTATAACGCAAACTTCTTTATCAACGGACAGCTTTATTTCAGCAGCTTCTTTCCAGGAAACCACAAGAGTACTGACTGATGCAGCAATTAAAGGCAAGGTCGATTATTTACTTGGACTAAAAGAGAACGTTATTATCGGTCAGATTATTCCTGCCGGTACAGGTTTAAGGAAATACAAAGAATTGATAGTTTCGCATATAGATAAGCATTCTATGGAGGAATTCAATGAAGTTGTTGACGAAACAGAAAAAGTTAAAAAAGAATATGAATTGTAAAATATTGAAAAAATAAATAAAAAGGGCTGGAAACAGCCCTTTTTGTTATCTAATAACTGATAGAATTAATCTGTCTAGCTTTCCTTTCAACTTTCATCTAAGCACTTAAAATTTTTACCTTCTTTCCAAAGAAATCCGTTTGACTTTAAATTTAATTTATGTATTTTTGTAGTGGGATGAAGTGGGATAAAGTGGCTTAAATTCCCAAATAAATTTAAATAAAGTCAAATAATTTGTTTCAAGGACATTCAATAGTCGTATTAGATTCCAAATCGAGAATTGTACTTCCGACGAAGTTCAGAAGTAAAATGTCTCCGGAGTCAAATAATAAAATAGTTCTTACCAGAGGACTAAACGGTTGTTTAATGTTATATACACTTGATGAATGGGAAAGGGTAAAAAAAGGTCTAATGAACTTCAACGTCTTCAACGAAAAAGAGAGATTTTTCATGCGGCAATTCATGATGTATGTTCATGAATGCGATTTGGATTCTCACAACAGATTTCTACTACCCTTTCAACTAATCGAGTTTGCTCATATCAAAAAAGATGTGCTGCTTCTTGGAATGCTTCAGAACATTGAAATATGGAACCCGGATTTGAAGTCAGAATATGACAACCAAAATCCGGAGCCGTTTGAAAATGTTGCTCAGTCAGTAACCGAGAAGATTTTGAATAAAAGCAATAATTAATTTTTAAAATTACATATTTCTTTGATTTCGGTTTACCATACACCGGTCCTAATGGACATAGCAATATCTTATTTGATAAATCCACTTATCAAAGAAGAAATTATTGTTGATGGAACTTTGGGCGGAGGAAGTTACACTGAATCCATTCTGAAGAAAATTTCAGATAAGGGAAAACTAATCAGCATAGATAAAGATTTAAATGCACTTGAACACTCAAGGGAAAGATTCAAGAACTATAAGAAAAATCTGTATATTCTAAACGGTAATTTTGCAAACATACGGAATATTGCCGCAGAGCTTAATATTAATTCAATAACAGGTTTGGTTTTAGATTTAGGACTATCATCTTATCAACTTAACAGTGAAGATGGATTCAGTTTTTTAAAGGACACTCCTTTGGATATGAGAGCGGATAAAGACTCTGAGAAAACTGCATCTGATATTGTTAACGAATACAGCGAGAAAGAACTGACGGATATATTTGAAACCTACGGAGAAATAAAAAATGCTAAAAGGCTCTCAAAAGCAATCATGGAAAGCAGACGGAAAAACAAAATAACGACAACATCTGATTTTGTTAGAATAGTACAGAGAGAATATGATATGAAAAAGAATATACCATCTAAATTTTTTTCAAAGATTTTCCAGGCATTGAGAATTGAGGTTAATAATGAACTGAGTGATTTAGAAAAAGTGCTTGAAGATGCATTTGATATAATGCAAAATGGCGGCAGGATAGTAGTTATATCATATCATTCTTTAGAAGACAGAATTGTAAAAGAATTTTTTAGGAATAAAAAGAGCGATAGAAGAGAAATTAGAATATTAACTAAAAAGGTTGTAAAGCCAGATTACAAAGAAGTTAAGAATAATAATCGTGCGAGAAGCGCAAAATTAAGAGCAGCGGAGGTAATATTGATATGAGGCATAATAAAGATAACAAAATATCATTATTCTCGCTTATAATTTCATTCCTGATTCTTTCTTCGCTCTCGGTTTTTCTGATTAATACTATTATTACAGTAAATAATTTAATACAAGGTGTTAGTTCGGTCAAAGAAGAACTTAGTCTTGCAACTGAAATAAATAATACACTTAAAATTGAAATTGAGAAGCTGAGTTCTTTTGATCGAATACGCAAATTAGCAGAAGATAGGATTGGGTTGAAGATAAATGAGCATTCATTTGTAAAAGATAAGAATTTTAAAATTCAGGGAAAAGAAGAGTGAATTTTCTAAAATTAAATAAGGATACGGCCAGATTTCGAAAGAGAATTAACATCACATTAGCAGCAATTCTATTAATGATGTTTATTGTTATTTCAAGACTCGTTACTCTGCAAATCATTGATTCCGAAAAATACGCAATAATTGCAAAGAAACAGTCACAGACGAGGGAAATAATATCCCCCTTAAGAGGAGTAATATTTGATAGAAATATGAATCCATTTGTTTCAAATATTTTCAGAGTATCGGTTATAGTAGATCCTTATAAGCTTAAAAACCCTGATTCTGTTGCTACATTACTTTCAAGTGTATTTGGAAAAACAAAGCAAGAATATTTTGAAAAACTGATAAACAAGAACGAATCATCATTTTATATTGAAAGAAAATCTGAATTAAATGACTTAAAGGGCCTTGATACAGTAAGAATTGATGGTTTTGAAGTGTTCAAAGAACCTTCCAGATATTATAATCTTGGACAGACAGCTGCGCAAATTATTGGATATAATGATTTAGACAATAAAGGAGTAAGTGGTATTGAACTTTCATTCAATAAGGATATGACGGGAAAAGATGGTTATATGATATCAAGAAAAGATGGAAGAGGAAACAAAAGACCAGATATTAATTATATTCAAAAAGAACCTGAATCAGGTGCTAACATTGTTTTAACGATTGATAAAAACATTCAACAAATTGCAGAAGAAGAGCTTGCCAATGGAATAAGTTCTTATAATGCGACTAAAGGCAAAGTTGTTGTTGTATCAGTTAAGACAGGTGAACTATTAGGAATGTGCACATATCCTACTTTCGACCCAAATAATATTAAAAAAGAAGATACTGCAGGAATGAAAAATGCAGTAATCTCAGATATATATGAGCCGGGTTCAACATTCAAATTAATAACTGCATCAGCAATTCTGGAGGAGAAGCTCAGTAATGCAAATAACGTTATAAACACTGAAAGTGGACGTTATAAAATTTACGGGATGGATATATTTGATTCATACTCAGCATCAGCTCTAACTTTTCAGGAAGCCGTGGAAAAGTCAAGTAATATAGGATTCGTTAAATTGTCTCAGATACTTGGAGCAGAAAGATTTTTTAAGTATGCAAGAGATTTTGGTTTTGGAATATATACGGGTATTGAATTAAACGGTGAGAACAGGGGATATTTGAAAAGACCGATAGATTATACAAACGGATCCCTTGAATTCATGTCAATCGGCTATCAAGTTGCAATAAATGCGCTTCAATTGACAATGGCATATTCAGCAATTGCCAATAACGGTATGTTAATGAAACCATTTATTGTAAAGAAGATTGTAAGTCCAGATGGAAGGATTTTGCAGGAAAGTATGCCTTCTCCCGTTCGGCAGGTAGTATCTGAAGCGACGGCGAAAGAGCTAACCCGGATGCTAAAAGGTGTAGTGGAAAGAGGAACTGGGGTTGATGCTAAAATTGAAGGAATCTCAATTGCCGGCAAAACAGGAACTACACAAAAATTGGTTGATGGTGAATATTCAAACAGCTCACATATCTCATCTTTTATCGGCTATTTCCCAGCTGATAATCCTGAAATTATTATAACTATTATAATTGATGAACCTAAAAATGGGTACTATGGCGGAAAAGTTGCAGCACCCGTATTTCAAAAAATAGCGTCAAGATTAATTGATTATATTGGAAAAAATAACAGCTTCAAAGATGAAAGTTTGGTCAATAATAATATGCAAAATACTAATATTGAAGCTACGAGCAATACTAACATAATTCCGAATCTTGTAAATATGAGAGTAAAAGATGCTCAAGAAATACTGAAAGAAAGAAATATAGCGTTCGTTATGGAAAAGGATTTGCGTAAAAATGAACTTGAGGAACAAGTGGTCTCAAATCAAGAGCCTTCCTATGGAAGCATTTATAAAAATGGAACTGTAGTAAAGTTATTTCCTTCAGAAAATAGTATTGCAAATGAAACCAGCTACATTATTCCAAATGTAAAGAATATGAGTCTCCGAAAAGCCATAAACAAATTAGTTTCTGAAGGATTTATCATTGATGTTAATGGGAGCGGAGAAGTTGTGGATGTATTTCCAAAATCAGGAACAAAAGTCATTCCTAACAGTAAGGTGATTTTGTTTTGTAAAGAGGAAAACTAATGTTATTAAGTAAGCTATTAAATATTAATGGATTAAAAATACCGGAATCAATAATAGATTTTGAAGTACAGGGTCTTAGTCTTGATTCAAGAAATATTCGTAAAGGATATATCTTCTTCTCAATAAAGGGAAATAAGGCGGATGGTAGGCAATTTCTTGAACAAGCAGTAAGTAATGGTGCTGAATTAATAATTACTGAATCAGATTATGAAAAAGATTATGTGGGTTTTGAAAATATAATATTTGTTGATAAGATTAGGAAAGTAATGGCTGAGATTAGCAGTTCTTATTACAGAAATCCATCAAAGAAAGTAAAAGTTATTGGAATAACAGGCACTAATGGCAAAACCACAATATCATATATTATAAAAAGCATATTAGAGGGAGCTGGTTTCAAATGCGGATTGCTCGGAACAATAAGTTATATAACAGGCGAAACAAAAACAGAAACTGCAAGGTTAACGACGCCTGATTCTATAGAATTGAATATGTTGCTTGCCGAAATGGTTGATAACAAAATTGATTATTGTATAATGGAAGTATCATCAATTGCTCTGTCAAAATATAGAGTACATAGCATTGAATTCGATACTGCAATATACACTAATCTTACGAGTGAACATATGGATCTACACATAAACATGCAAAATTATTTTGAAGCCAAAAAGAAGCTTTTTGATAATCTTAAGAATGGAAATTTAGCAATATCTAACACTGATGATATATATGGCATAAAGATATTAGATGATTGTTCAGGCTTAAAGAAACTATATTCTATTAACAATAATTCTGATTTACAGGCGCAAGATATTAATATTAAATTAGATGGACTTAAGTTTGGCATAAAACATAAAGATATAAAATACATTGTCGAATCTACTCTTACTGGTAGATTCAATATATATAATTTACTGGCCGCAATACTGTTTGGTTTAGAAAAACACATCCCAATAAAAACAATCTTAAATGCCGTTAAAACTTTTCAAGCTGCAAAAGGCAGGTTCAACCGTACGATGCTTCCAAATGGTGCTTGTGCAATTGTAGATTATTCCCATACTTCTGATTCTTTAAGAAATGCTATCGAAGCTGCTGTCGAAGTTAGAAATGTAGGATTCTCGAAAGGAAAAATAATAACAATTTTTGGGTGCGGAGGAGATAGAGATAAAACAAAAAGGTCTGTTATGGGGGAAATAGCAACAGATTTATCTGATGAAGTCATAATTACTTCTGATAATCCTCGAACTGAAGATCCTGAAGAAATTGTAAAAGATATTTTAGTCGGAATCAAAGGTAAAAGCAATTATCTGATTGAAATAAACAGAGAAAAAGCAATACTAAAAGGTCTTAATATGTCAAGAAAAGGGGATATCATTCTTATATGCGGGAAAGGTCATGAAACGTATCAAGAAATAAACGGAGTAAAAAGTCATTTTGACGACCAAGAAATAATAACTCATAATATTGATTCAGTAATTACATGATATTAATAGATGACATATTGAAAGTAAATGGCAGTTTAAAGAACCCAAAAAATACTATTTGTAAAAAGTATAATAGAGTCAATATTAATTCATTAGAAGTTAAAAAGGGAGAGGTTTTCTTTGCATTAAAAGGTGAAACGAATGACGGACATAACTATATTGAGGATGTAATAGGAAGAAAAGCTGGGTTAATATTCGTTAATATCAATTGGTACAATAAAAACAAGAAGAAATATAAAAAGGATGTATTCTACGTAGTAAAGGATACTACGATTGCTTTGGGAGAATTAGCTTTTCATTACAAAAACAGGATGAACATCCCAATACTCGGAGTAGCCGGAAGCAATGGTAAAACAACGACAAAAGATATTATATGCAGTGTATTATTAAAAAAATTTAATGTACTTAAAACAGAAGGGAATTTTAATAATCATATTGGATTACCATTAACTTTATTAAATATACAGGATAAACATAACTTTTGTGTTGCAGAACTCGGCAGCAATCATTTTAAGGAACTTGAATATTTGTGTAAGATTGCAGAGCCAGATTTTGGACTCGTTACAAATATTGGTAAAGAACATCTCGAGTTTTTTAAGAATATTAAAGGAGTTGCAAAGGAGGAGTTTACTCTATATGATTATGTCGGGAATAATGGTTCTATGTGTTTCTATAATTTAGATGATAAAATTATAAATAATTACAAAGATACTCACAAACACAAATCATTCACATATTCTTACAAATATAATTCGGATGTTAAAGGATATAATTTAGGTTACGACAATAAATTTAGTCCACGAATTGAATATAAATACAAGGGAAAAAAATACATTGTCCGAGTCAATACTTTTGGTAAACATTCTTTTTATAATGGTTTAGCTGCAATTGCAGTAGGACTTTATTTTGGTATTAGTCCGGAACAGATTTCAAATACACTCAACCACATAAAAAATATAAGTCAGAAAAGGATGGAGTATTTTGAGTGTTCTGGAATAAAAGTAATTAATGATACATATAATAGCAATCCATGTTCTGTAAAATTAGGACTGGAGACAGTTAAAGAATTCTTTACAAAAGGGAAAAAACACATTGTGATTTCAGATATGCTTGAAATGGGAAGTAAATCGGCAAAGGAGCATTTTGAAGTCGGTAAATTAATCAAGCAGTTGAATTTTAATTTCGTATACACTTACGGACAAATGTCTTATCATACATTTGAAGGTTGCAAGGGTATTAATAATAATAATTTCTATTTTGAGAACAAAGTAGATCTAACCGAATTTATAAAACTTAATATAACGAAGGGTGATATAGTATATTTTAAGGGATCAAGAGGAATGAATATGGAAGAAGTTGTAAATAAGTTATTTAAAAATAAAACTATAACCAGATAATGTTATATCTTTTAGCAGAATATTTAGAGTCGCATTTTAGTCCGCCAGGTTTCAATGTATTTAAATATCTGACATTCAGATCCGCATTGGCTGCCATTACTGCATTACTACTCACATTTTATGTTGGTCCTAAAGTATTAGCATTATTGAAGAAAAAACAGATTGGTGAAGCAAAAAAAGAGGACGGTCCGAAGTTCCATTGGTCAAAAGCCGGCACTCCAACTATGGGTGGGTTGATAATTCTGATGTCGGGATTGATACCTGTTTTGCTATGGGGTGATTTACGAAATATTTACATTTTGCTTGTACTCTTTACTACAATTGTACTAGGGTTAGTTGGATTCCTGGATGATTATTTGAAAGTAGTCAAGAAGTATAAAAATGGACTGGTTGCTAAATATAAACTTGCTGGGCAGGTATTTGTTGGATTAGTAGTCGGTTTAGTTATTTATTTTGCACCTCAGTTTGAAGGAATAAATACAATTACTACAATCCCATTTTTAAAGAACTACGAATTTGATTTTGCTTATTTATACGTCCCAATAATAATTTTTATAATAACAGCAACTTCTAATGCGGTAAATCTAACAGATGGATTAGACGGACTTGCAACCGGTACAGTAGGAATCGTGATTTTTACATTAGGAATAATTGCGTACATATCCGGTAACATAGAATTATCGAAATATTTAAATATCATTTATTTAAGAGGCAACGGCGAGCTTGTAGTTTTCTGTACAGCATTTGCAGGGGCAGCAATAGGTTTTTTGTGGTACAACTCATACCCTGCACAGATATTCATGGGAGATACAGGATCACTTGCATTAGGAGGAGCCATTGGAATGTTGAGTATCCTTGTTAAGAAAGAATTTCTATTACCTCTTCTAGGTGGAATTTTCTTTGCTGAAACCGTATCGGTTTTAATTCAACGATATTATTTTAAATATACAAGGAAAAAATACGGGGAAGGAAAAAGGATATTTCTGATGGCACCATTACATCATCATTTTGAAATGAAAGGTATACCAGAGCCAAAGATAGTATTGAGATTTTATATTATTGCAGTACTTCTTGCTGTAATGACATTAGCTACATTTAAAATCAGGTAATAAGATGATTAAAGATTTTTCAAATAAGAAAATTTCGGTTTTAGGTGCAGGCAGAAGCGGTATCGGTATCGCTAAACTCTTAAAGAAAAATAATGCAATGGTGTTTGTAAGTGATTCGTCTCCAAAAGAAAAACTGTTGTACCTTGATGAGAATGATTTCAATAATTATTCGATAGATTACGAATTAGGTCAAAATAGTGATAAAATCTATGATGCTGAGGCAATTGTGGTAAGTCCCGGCATTTCACCAAATTCAGATGTAATAAAAAAAGCGGTAACAAAGAATATTAAAATACTAAGTGAAGTTGAAGTTTCATCCTATTTCTGTGAAGCTCCGATAATAGCAATTACTGGTACAAACGGAAAAACAACCACTACTGAGTTAACTGGAGCAATACTTAGAGAAGCAGGATATGATGTTCATGTTTGCGGAAATGTTGGACTGGCTTTTTCGGAAATCATCCCGAAACTTGGTTCCGATTCAATAGTTGTGCTGGAAACGAGCAGTTTTCAGCTCGAATATACTGTTAACTTCAGCCCAAAAGTTGCGATGATACTTAATATTACTCCCGATCATATAGACTGGCATCTTAGTTTAGAAAATTATGTTAAGGCTAAATTCAAAATATGTAAAAATCAAAGCACTAATGATCTTATAATAATTAATTATGACGATAGTCAGCTTAAAAGCAGGATATCAGAATTCCATTCTACGATAGGTGCATTCAGTAAGGAGAAAATAATTTGCGATAAGATTGATTTAAAGTGTTTTCTTGAAAATGATTATATCTGCTATATGGAGAAATCTAAGGCGAGAATAATAACGAAAAATGAAGTAATGTTAAGAGGGACACATAATATTATGAACTCGATGGCAGCGATTCTTGCAGTTAAGCAATTTAATGTAAAAAATAATGTGATTAAAAAGGTTCTCAGGATCTTTAAAGGGGTGGAGCATAGAATTGAACTTGTAAAAGAAATAAACGGAGTACAATATTATAATGATTCGAAGGCAACAAATTATGACTCGATGTATGTTGCGCTCGAGAGTTTTGATAAAAATATCATTCTTATAATGGGTGGTAAAAAAGGGGCTGATAATTTTGAGACTGTAGATTCGCTTATTAAAGACAGGGTTAAGATTATATGTGCGATAGGTCAAAGTCGTGATTCAATAAGTAAACATTATAAGGATATAAAGATTGTACATAGTTTTGATAGTTTAGACGAGGCAGTCTGTTTTGCAAATAATATTTCCGTAAGAGGTGATTTTGTCCTTTTCTCACCAGGTTATAAGAGCTTTGATATGTTCAATAATTTCGAACATAGAGGAGAAGTATTTAAAGGAATAGTAAGCAATCTGAAATGAAAAAAGCTAATTATAAAATAGATATATACATCTTAATTCCGGTTTTATTACTGATATTCTTCAGTATTGCTTTGGTTTACAGTGCAAGTTCAGATTATGCTTTTACCAAATTTGACGATTCGAGTTATTTATTAAAGTCCCATTTGATTAAAGTTTTAATTTCACTTGTCTTATTCTTCTTTGCAGTCAAAATTGATTACAGGATATATCAAGATGCCAGTAAGTTTATTGTTATTGGTGCAATTCTATTACTTATTATTGTCCTTTTTACAACTTCTTCAGTAAAGAACGTTAACAGATGGATATACTTAGGTCCGTTAAGTATTCAACCTTCTGATCTTGCTAAGTATGCATTAATTTTACATATCTCTACATTATTAGTTAGAAAGGAAACGTATTTAGGTGATTTATATAGAGGATATTTACCAATAGTATTTTATGTTTTATTGATTTGCGGGCTAATTGCAATCCAGCCGAATTTTTCGACTGCGGTGATAGTATTTATTTCTTCCATGTTGCTAATGCTTACATCCAAGATAAAGTTTAAGCATATAGCAGTTACAATTGTAACATTGATTCCATTCGCTGTTTTGTTTGTACTCTCAAAATCATACATGCTTGCACGAATTGAAAACTATGCAGAATACAGTTCTAAAGGCACAGCTCAACATCAGTTAAATCAGGCAATAATAGGACTTGGAAACGGCGGATTGTTCGGAGTAGGCATGGGTAACTCAGTACAAAAAGAGTTCTTCCTTCCAGAGTCATACGGGGATTTCATATTTGCTATAATGGGAGAAGAATATGGTTTCATTGGAACATTATTTGTGGTGTTACTATTCATGGTAATTCTTTTAAGAGGTTACAAGACCGCAAAAGATGTTGTTGATCCATTTGGAAAATATCTGGCTTTTGGAATTACAACAATAATTATGCTTTATGCTATTGTAAATATGTCAGTGGCTAGCGGTATCTTCCCAACAACAGGTGTTCCGATTCCCTTTGTTAGTTTTGGCGGTACAGCGTTGATATTTAATTCTATTGCAGCGGGCGTTTTAGTAAATATATCTTCTTTTAGAGAAAGAAATATAACTGTTGCTCAGATGAGTGAGGTCAAAATATGAGAGTGATAATGACAGGTGGAGGAACAGGCGGACATATATTTCCAGCTTTAGCTATTGCAGACGAAGTAATGAAGAATGAAGCAGATTCATGCATAAAGTTTATAGGGGCAAAAGGAAAGATGGAAGAAATAGTTGTACCCGAGAATAATTACGAGATAGCACTGATAGAAGTAGTCGGGCTTAACAGAAAGAATATGCTAAAGAATATAAATTTTATAATGAAATATTATACTTCATTAAGCAGGTGCAAGAAAATAATTAAAGACTTTAAACCTGATGTTGTTATAGGAACGGGTGGTTATGTTACAGGACCAGTTGTGTCATCTGCTGTAAATCTTGGTATTCCCAGCATTATTCAGGAAGGCAACTCGTATCCCGGAAAAGTGATAAAATATTTGTCACCAAAGGTAAACAAAGTTATAGTGAATTTTGAAGAAACAAGAGACTATCTAAAAAGAAAAGACAATGTTGTTCAAATCTCATATCCAGTGAGGAGTAAGATTAAATCATTTAACAAAGAAGAAGCTATAAAATTCTTCAACATAAAAAATAGTTCTAAAACAGTTTTTGTGTTTGGTGGAAGTCAGGGTTCAAAAGCAATTAATGATGTTCTGGAAGATAACGTAGAAAAGTTATCTGACGAAAATATTAACATTATCTGGCAGACAGGAAAAGCAAACTTTAAAGTTTTTTTTAATAAATTTCGTAATTTAACAGATAGAGTCAAAATATACGGGTTTATAAATGATATGGATAAAGCTTATGCTGCATCCGATTTAGTGATTTGCAGGGCGGGTATAAGCAGTATTATGGAACTTAGTCTTACAGCTAAACCAGCAATATTAATACCTTATCCTTACGCTGCGGAAAATCATCAGGAGTTAAATGCAAAGGCTTTAGTTGACAGAGATTCGGCGATAATGATAAGAGAGCACAATATACGAGAAACGTTAATAGAGGAAATTAAATCATTATTGGATGATGAAATAAAATTAAAAAGGTTAAGTGATAACATTTCAAAGATATATGATATTGAAGCCCCAACAAAGATTTACAAAGAAATTAAAAGTATATTAAAATGACTGAGCAGGTAAAGATATTTAAAGCAAGGTTAGATTACTATTATAAACTTCTGGTTATATACTTTGTTTTTCTGATTGCTTATGCGATGTTGAGAGGAACCTTCATTGCAAAAGAGTTTACTATAGTGCTACACGACCCAATACTATACATTACTGCATTCTTTGTTATATATACTTTCCTTGCATATCTGATAAGTATTATAAAATCGAAGGAATTGCATTTTTATGAAAATAGATTTGAAATCAAAAACAGGTTCGGAAAGCGGGAAATATTTTTTAAGGATATAGTTTATGTAAAATTCTCGAGGGAAAGAAGAAAATACAAAGCAGGTAAAAGCAGTGTAAAAAGAGTTCGAATTAAGTTATTGAACAGAAAGAAATTATTAAGAATAAGATTAAGCGAGTTCAACGATGAGAAGAAACTATATGAAGAATTCCATAAACTTATTAAGCACTCATAATGCGATATAAGTCTAAATATCTGAAAGAAAGTGTAAAACAAATACACTTCATTGGTATTGGCGGGATTGGTATGTGCGGTCTGGCAGAGTATCTTCTGGAAAAGGGTTATGTTGTGACAGGAAGCGATATGACAAGAACATTTATAACAGACAGATTAGAAACAAAAGGAGCAAAGATTTTTACCGGACATAAGAAAAGTAATGTGAATGCTAAAACTGATTTAGTCGTTTTTACGTCTGCTGTAAAGAAAGATAATCCAGAGTACAAGAAAGCAAGAGATAGGGGAATAAAGACTATAAAGAGAGCAGTATTACTTGGGGATATTGTCAACAGTAAGTTTCTTATTGCAGTTTCTGGTACTCACGGCAAGACAACGACAACATCAATGCTTGCAAAAATACTAATAGATACAGGATTTGATCCTACAGTTTTTGTCGGAGGAAATTTAGATGTATTAGGCGGTGCTTCATACAGAAACGGTGAAAGCGGGTTTGCAATTGTTGAAGCTGATGAATATGACAGAAGCTTTCTGACTTTAAAACCCAATGTAATAATCATTAATAATATTGAATTAGATCACGTTGACATTTATAAGAATGAAAGCATTTTGTTAAAATCATTTGCAGATTTTGCAACCAAGATAAAACCAAATGGTACATTTATAATTAACTGGGATGATAGTAATATTAGAAAACTATTTAAATCGAGTAAGAAAAAGAATATTCTAAAGTACGGAATAAAATCTACAGGTTTAGTGTCGAAGTTAAGGAACGAAAATTTTAAGACGGAATTTAATTATAAGAACAAAAAGATCTCACTGAATGTGTTGGGTGAACATAATGTATATAATGCATTAGCGGCGATCACGGCTTCCGGTGTTGTTTGTGATGATTCTAAAAGGATTATAAAAAGCATTAGCAGCTTTAAAGGAGTAAAAAGACGTTTAGAACTGAAGAGCAGCAGGAAATTCAAGATCTTTGATGACTACGCACATCATCCGTCAGAAATTAAAACCACTTTACTTTCCTTAAAAGATAATGATAAGGGAAGAATAGTAGTCGTATTTCAGCCTCATACATTTACAAGAACAAATGTATTCTATAAGGAATTTGCAGAGTCATTAAATATTGCTGACTTAGTTTATCTTTTACCCATATATCCAGCGAGGGAAAAATCAATAAAAGGTGTGAACTCAAGGCTTATATTAGAAATATTAAAAATGAAAGGATGCGAAAGTTATCTATTTGAAAATAAGAATGACCTTTTCAAACATCTGGAAGAGTCTTTAAAGAGAAATGATAGAGTGGTTTTTCAGGGAGCAGGAACTATAACGAATTACTGTGATGAATTCATAAAAAAGGTCATGAACAAATGAGCAAAGGCAGAATATTATTACTGATTGTTGCTTTATCGATAATAACCGTATTAATTATAGTTCTGGCTAATAACTGGAGAAACAAGACTTTAATAAGCAAGATTACAATAAAAGGAAACATCACTATCAGCGAGAATGATATACTGTTTGCAGCGGGATTGAGAGCAGATTCAACTATAAATCTTGACGAGCTAAATGAAGTGTTTATACGAGACAGAGTAGCAAAACATCCAGAGATAAAGAAAGTTGTAGTGAGCAAGGAACCGCCATCAGAACTTATAATAGAGGTAGTTGAGAAAAAGCCGATTGCGATAGTAATAAAAAACAATGAAATATATTTAATAGATGAAGAACAAGAAATATTTCCTATAAAGAATTATGATAAAGCATTTGACCTGCCGATTATAAACGGATTAGGAACTGATGACAGAAAAAGCAAAGCTGATATAAATACAGCTATGAATTTTCTAAAAGCAACTTATGAAAAGGGTAAATACATACAGAATTTAATATCTGAAGTGAATATGAAGGACAGTTCGAAGATAATCGTTAAGACTAATGACAAATTAACTTCATTTTATTTTAAGAGAGTAGATAAGAACGCAAATGAATATTATAAGCCGAAGTTGGAGCTTTTTAAAAGATTCATGGACGAGGAAATAACTTTAAGGAGTGTGAACTGTGAATATGTTGATATGAGATTTTCAAATCAGATAATTGCAAAAATAAATTAAACATATATGGTAACAAAGAGAAGTAAAAAATCGGATGACGAAATTATTGTTGGGCTTGATGTAGGGACAACAAAGATATGTGTTATTGTCGCTCATAAAAAGCCTAACGGTGCTGTTGATATTATAGGAATTGGGAAAGCTCCATCACATGGTCTAAACAGGGGCATAGTTGTAAGTCCACAAAAGACCATAGACTCAATAAAGATGGCACTTGATGAAGCCGAGCTTAACTCTGGTGTTCCAATAAAGTCAGTATCTGTAGGTATTGCAGGGCATCATATAAGATGCATTCAGACAAATACTATTATAGGAATACAAAATCCCGACAGAGTAATACAGGAAAGCGATATACAGAGACTTGTTGAACAGGCGAGTCTGTTGAAAATCCCCAGTGATACGCAAATAATATCTGTGATACCACAGGAATATAATATAGACGGTAAAGATGGAATATTCGAATCACCTATAGGAATGTATGGCGTAAGACTTGAGGCAAAGATGAACATAATAACATGTTTAGTTTCATCTATTGACGACCTATCAAGCTGTGTCACAAACTGCGGTGTAGGTATAGATGATATAGTATTAGAGCCGATTGCATCTTCACATGCAGTTCTTGAAGAAGGTGAGAAAAAAGTAGGTGTTGCTATGATAGATATAGGAGGCGGAACGACAGACATAGCGGTATTCAAAAGAGGAGCATTAAAATATACTGCAGGTATAGGAATTGCAGGCAGTCTTGTAACAAAGGATATATACGAAACATTGGGCATATCAGAAGAGGAAGCAGAAAGGATAAAAAGAGAATACGGATTCGCATCGGTATCGGAAATACTAAACGATGATGAGATAATGATAGAATCAATAAGCAGAAAGATTCCCAAGAAAACAAGAAAGAGCATACTTGCAAGGATAATACAGGCAAGGATGCAGGATATATTTGAACTTGCTGCGATTGAACTCAAGAACTCACAAATATATGATGAGTTACCTGCAGGTGTTATAATTACGGGCGGGGGTTCGCTAATTAAAGGTACTAAAGAACTTGCTGAACAAATTTTAGGACTAGAGGTAAATCTTGGATCACCGAGAGGGCTATCAAGCGGACTTTCAAAAGAAGTTGAAAGCCCCATATACGCAACCGGAGTCGGGTTGATTTTACACAGAGCAAAGCAACTAAACACTTTTGATAAGATAATTAAAAGAAAGAGTTCATCAATAAGACCGACATTAAATGCAAAGTCAATATTCAAAACGGTGAAGAACTGGTTTGATGAACTTTAAGCAATGGAAAACAAAATTTTATAATATAAAAATAAATGAAAGGGTAAATTTATGAGCATTCAACTATTACCACACGAACTAAATGGTGCCAGGATTAAAGTTGTTGGTATTGGCGGCGGCGGCGGAAACATTCTAAACTCTATGGTGGATAGAGGTATTGAAGGAGTAGAATTCATAGCAATAAACACCGATTCACAGGCACTGGATATAAGTAAAGCTGATGTGAAGATACAGATTGGAAAGACAATCACAAAAGGACTTGGTACTGGTGCCAATACAGTTCTTGGTGATAAGGCAGCTGAAGAAAGCAGAGAAGAAATCGGCAGGGCTTTGGCTGGCAGTGATATGGTATTTATAACTGCAGGTATGGGAGGCGGAACAGGAACGGGAGCTTCTCCGTTAATTGCAAAGTTAGCAAAGAGTCTTGATATTCTTGTTGTTGCCATAGTAACAAAGCCATTTGGGTTTGAGGGTAATCCGAGGATGCAGGCAGCACTTGATGGAATTGAAAAGTTAAAGAGAGAAGTTGATAGTTTAATCATCGTACCGAATCAGCGCATACGCGAACTGATACATGAAAAGGCAACTAAGAATCAGGCACTTGCACTTGCAAACATTGTACTTTACAATGCAACAAAGGGAATCTCACAGATTATTACGAAGACAGGTGAGATAAATGTTGACTTTGCTGATGTAAAGACAACTATGAAGAATACAGGAGACGCAATAATCGGAACAGGGATTGCGAACGGAGAAGGAAGAGCAATGAGGGCAGTTGGAGAAGCACTTTCTAATCCGATACTCGAAAATGTTGATTTATCAGGAGCGAAGAATGTACTTGTAAACATAGCATCAGATGGAAACATCGGTTTTGATGAAATTGACTTAATTAACAGTCAAGTACAAGATGCGGTCGGTGAAAAAGCAAATTATATCTTTGGACTTATGGATGACAATGATATTGACGACGGAGAAATTATGGTTACAGTGATTGCGACGGGATTTAAGAAAGAGCATGCAGAATTGACAAATGATAACACTTCAGAAAATGAATATAAAAATGTTATTGGAATGGATGATATAAGAAACGGAAGAGGCCGCCTTGAGAGCATACCTGAAGACATTCGGACATTGGATACTCCTGCTGTATTAAGAAGGAAGGATTCTGTTAAGGATATGATTAATGATGACTTAAGTGATAATCAAACAAATTCTTTTAAGAAGGGTATTGATAAGTATGGATTTAACAGCGACGACTTAAAGGATGTTGATCCGCCAGCATTCTTAAGAAGGTCATTAGATTAATAGTGAGTTAGAACATTTTTGAATATATTTGAGGGACTGTCTCAACTGCCGAAGAGACAGACCATGAGGAAACGGAGCTAATAGCTCCGTTTCTTTTTAGATTGAAAAAGTACATTATTATAACAATCTTTAAAGATTAATAAATAAATAAAAACCAATGCTATGAATAAGACAAGTAAATTATTTCTATTATTATTTGTATTTCTAACTCCAATATATATATACTCACAAGGAACATACGGAGTAAATTTAGACACAGTAAAAGCACAGAAGTTCGATAACGGTAAAATGTGGACTTTTGACTTTCCGCCATTAGATTATTTCCAATCAGAATACGGATTCAGACCGACTCAGGAGTGGCTTGACAACGTAAGAATGTCAGCTTTAAGATTTGCGGACTATTGTTCAGCTTCATTTGTTTCTGAAGACGGTTTAGTAATGACAAATCATCATTGCGGGAGAGAATCTGTTTCACAAGTTGAAAAAGCGGGAGAAGACCTTCACAAGGAGGGTTTTTCAGCAATGAAAATTGAGGATGAAAGGAAAGTCCCAGGATTATTCGTTGACCAATTAATTAAGATTGTAGATGTTACAAAAGAGATGCAATCAGCAATAGATCAAGGAAAGGATATTGAAGAGAAGGATGATTTTAAGTTTAAAAAGACTACAGAAATTGAAAACAGATACAAGGAAGGAACAAGCGTTGTAAGCCAGGTAGTAACTTTATACAATGGCGGTGTCTATTCAGCTTACGTTTACAAGAGATACAACGATGTTAGATTAGTCTTTGCTCCAGAAGATAATGCAGGATTCTTTGGCGGTGATCCAGATAACTTTACTTATCCGCGATACACGCTTGACTGTACGTTCTTCAGAGTATATGACGAAGCAGGCAATCCTTTAAAGGTAAATAACTTCTTCAGGTGGAGCACCAACGGTGCAGCACCGGGAGAGCCGATATTTGTTGTCGGAAATCCAGGTTCAACATCAAGACTACTTACAGTATCGCAGCTTGAGTTTAAAAGGGATATTACGGATCCATTAATTCTTAACTTTATAAATAATTTTGTTGACAGTTTATACAAAGTAATAGCAGCTAATCCGGATAAGGAAAAGGAACTTAACAATGAATTATTTAACTATACAAACAGTCAGAAAGTTTTCAAAGGTACTTTGAAGGGTCTTAATGACGGTGTATTGATGGCAAGGAAGAAAGATTTTGAGAAGACTTTTGTACAGGCAGTTAAAAGCAATGATAAATTGAAAGCAAAGTACGGCAACGTCTGGGATGATATTTCTACATTGGTGAAACAAAAGAGAGAAATTTACGAAAAGAATAAAAACGGTGACTTCAGAACACTTTACAGAAAGCTTCAGGAACTTGGAGCGAAGGAAGATTATTACAACCAGATATTAGGACGTGCGATATATGATGTTTACGGAACAAAGATACCTCCTGATGCAACTTTTACTTTAAGGATTTCTGACGGAATTATAAAGAGTTATAATTATAATGGTACTATGGCACCTCCTACAACGACGTTTTATGGCATGTTAGACAGGTATTATTCTTTTGACAAGAAGTATCCATGGGAAATTCACAGCAGATGGTTAAATCCACCGGCAGACTTTGATTTTGGTACACCGTTTAATTTTATTTCAACTAATGATATAATAGGCGGTAATTCAGGCAGTCCGATGATTAATAAGAATGCAGAGGTTGTAGGATTAATTTTTGACGGAAACATTGAAAGTATGCCCGGAGAGTTTATTTATTCAAGCGAAGTGCCTACGACAGTATCGGTTGATTCAAGAGGACTTCTTGAGGCAATTAATGATATGTACAATCTAAAGAGGATTGGCTCTGAGTTAGTAAACGGAAAGATAACAAACTAATTTCATAATAATTAAATATATTGATATGTTAAAGAGAGTACTAAGTGTTTTAGTATTAACATTAGTAGTATATACGAGTACTTCGTATTCGCAATACTACGGTGTTAACCTTGATACAGTAAAGTCATCGAAGTATGATATGGGTAAGATGTGGACATTTGATTTTCCGCCCGTAGATTATTTCAATGAAACATATGGTTTTAAGCCGACACAGGAATGGCTTGACCATGTACGTATGTCGGCAATAAGGTTTGCGTCATACTGTTCATCATCATTTGTATCGGGTGACGGACTTGTTATGACAAATCATCACTGCGGACGAGAGTCAGTTTCACAGGTTGAGAAAGAAGGTGAAGACCTTCATGGAAGTGGTTTTCTTGCTATGAAGCTTGAGGACGAGAGACCTGTTCCGGATTTATTTGTTGACCAGTTAGTGAATATTATTAATGTAACTGAGGAAATGCAGACAGCAATTGAAGCAGGCAAAACAAATGAAGAAAAGGTAGCAAACAAGACAGCAAAGGTATCGGAGATTGAGAAGAGAGTTGCTGCTGAAACAGGTTTAAGATGCCAGGTTGTGACTTTATTCAACGGAGCTGTATATTCTGCTTACGTTTACAAGAGATACACAGATGTACGATTAGTAATGGCACCTGAAGACAATGCAGGATTCTTCGGCGGCGATTATGACAACTTCACTTATCCGAGATACAATCTTGACATGACATTCTTTAGGGTTTACGGTGATGACGGCAAACCATTGAAGACAGAGCATTATTATAAATGGAGTCCAGGCGGCGCAAAGACAGGGGAGCCGATATTCGTAGTAGGTAATCCCGGAAGGACTGAAAGATTTAACACATATTCACAACTTGAGTATGCGAGAGATTACTCAAATCCTGATGTAGTTTCTATGTTGAATATGCTTGTAGATACTTATACAGATATAATTGCAAAGAACCCTGAGAGAGCAAAGGAATTAAACAACACTTTATTCTCAATGGCGAACTCACAGAAGGTTTATAAAGGAATGGTAAGGGCATTAAGTGACCCTGTATTGATGGCAAAGAAAAAACATTTCGAAAAAACTTTCAAAGCTTCAGTTGACGCTAACCCGACTTTGAAGTCAAAGTACGGAAAAGCATGGGATGAGATAGCAGACGCCAACAAAGAAATGAGCCAGCTTTATCCTGAAATGTATGCTTACCAGACAAATCCAAGAATGTCATCTGTTCAGTTTACTGCGGCTGAAAGGCTTGTTAATTCAGCATTAACAAAGGAAGCACTTGAACCGGCTAAGCTTGAAGCACTTTATAAGAATTACGATGCGGAAATGAACCATGCATTGATGGTATTCAAGCTAAAAGCAATTAAGCAGAAACTTGGTAAGGATAACAATGCTGCAAAGATATTCGGAGACCAAACAGCGGAGTCGCTTGGGGGTTCATCGGTACTTTCGACTAAAGAGGGTGCATTGAATCTGCTTTCACAGGGACCTGATGCAATCATGAAATCAAATGACCCATTCATAAAGTTTGCATTGGAAATTGCTCCGAGGGCGGCTGAATTAAAGAAGAAGAATGAAGAGTTAAGGAATAAAGTACTGGTTAACAAAGAGTTAATCGGAAGAGCAGCTTTTGAAGTTTACGGTACATCGATACCGCCTGATGCAACGTTTACATTAAGGATTTCAGACGGAGTTATCAAGAGTTATAACTATAACGGAACTGTTGCGCCTCCAAAGACTACATTCTATGGTTACTACGACAGGTACTATTCATTTGACAAAAAGGATCCTTGGACATTACCAGACAGATGGGTGAATCCGCCTGCGGAGTTTGACAAATCAACTCCGATAAACTTTATATCGACAAATGACATTATAGGAGGTAACTCAGGGAGTCCTGTAATTAACAAGGATGCAGAGATAATAGGACTTGCATTCGACGGCAACATTGAAAGTCTTGATGACAATTATATCTATAATACAGATGTACCTCATACAGTTTCGGTTGACTCCGAGGGTATGATTGAAGCTATAAAAGACCTCTACAAGCTTGATAGGATTGCTAAAGAGCTGAGAGAAGGAAAAATAACAGAATAAGATGATGAAGAGTTTTTTAGAACTGCTAAAAGATAAGGTAATAGTTTTTGACGGTGCGACGGGTTCTACGCTGCAGACATACAGACTTACAGCCGATGATTTTGGGGGCAAGGAGCTTGAAGGATGTAACGAATACCTTTGCATATCAAAGCCTGAGGTAGTTTCTAAACTTCACAGATATTTTCTTGAAGCAGGAGCCGACGTGATTGAAACAAACTCGTTCGGCTCTGCTTCAATTGTTTTAAATGAGTACAATATTGCCAACCTTGATTACGAACTATCACTAAAATCCGCACAGCTTGCAAAGGCAGCAGCACAGGAGTTTTCCACGAATATAAAGCCGAGGTTTGTGGCGGGTTCGATTGGTCCGACAACAAAACTTCCTTCGCTGGGACATATCACGTTCGATGAAATGGAAGAGTCTTTCTATCGCCAGATGAGCGGATTGTTTGACGGGGGAGTTGATATATTCTGTATTGAGACCTGTCAGGATTTGCTTCAAATAAAGTGCGCGCTATCGGCAGCTGACAGATTATTTCGAGATAAGAGAAGAAAACTACCAGTTATAGTATCAGTTACTGTTGAGACTATGGGCACGATGCTTATGGGCACTGACATTTCGGCTGCATTGACGACTCTTGAACCTTATGACATGATTGATATTATTGGTATGAACTGTGCGACCGGTCCGAAAGAGATGGAAGAAAATATCAGATACCTTTGCCAGAATTCACCTAAGAATGTGTTTTGCATGCCCAATGCGGGAATACCCGAGAACGTGAGCGGGCAGGCACACTATCATTTAACTCCTGAAGAGATGAAGAAATGGGCAAAGCTTTTTGTAAGTGAGTTCGGAGTAAACGTGGTTGGAGGATGCTGCGGAACGAATGCAAATCATATTAAACTTTTAAGCGAAGTTGCAGAGCATTACACACCAACAGAGAGGAAATGGAATTATACATCTTCAGTATCATCACTGTTCAGTATATCCCCGATGACTATTGACCCTGCACCGATACTTGTAGGTGAGAGGTGCAATGCAAACGGATCGAAGCAGTTCAAACAGTTGCTTGAAAAAGAAGATTACGATGCAATGGTGAATATGGCAAAAGAACAGACGAAGGAGGGAGCGCATGTACTTGATGTATGCGTAGCATTCGTTGGCAGGGATGAAGTAAGAGATATGACGGAAGTAATTACACGGTTTAATACTTCGGTTACACTTCCGCTTATGATTGACTCAACAGAGGTAAATGTAATAGAGACAGCGCTAAAGCTTTATGCGGGACGAGCAATAATAAACTCCATAAATTTTGAAGAAGGCACGGGGAAGGCAGATAAAATACTAACGCTTGCAAAGAGGTTTGGAGCGGCTGTAGTGGCTTTATCAATAGATGAAGAAGGGCAGGCATACGATCTGGACAAGAAAGTTGCAATTGCTAAGAGGATAAGGGACCATGCGGTTGAGGTACATAATTTCAGGGAAGAGGATTTGATATTTGACGCACTGACATTTCCTTTGGGATCGGGACAGGAAGATTTACGAAAGAGCGGACTGAATACGATTAGCGCCATTCGTGAGATTAAGAAGGTTATGCCGAAGTGCAAGACGATACTCGGGCTGAGCAACTGTTCATTCGGATTGAATCCGCATATACGCCACGTATTAAACTCTGTATTTCTGCATTATGCTATTGAGGCAGGGCTTGATATGGTGATTGTTCATGCAGGAAAGATAATGCCGCTTTATAAGATTGATGAAAGAGGAAGAGAGATATGCAGACAGCTGATATTTGACGACAGAAAATTCGAAGAAGTAGAATAGTAGAGAAAAACACACCTAATTATTACATTCCTGACATATATTCCCACTTTTGATTGATTAAAGGTTAATTTCCGATTAAACCTTGGTATTAGGCGGAGTATCGCCGACATATAGGTAAAGGGGGGAAACTACTTAGAAATACCTGAGAAGAGGCTAAGAACACCGTACTATAATTGCAGAATTATCGCACTATTACCGTACTTTTATCGTGAAATCAATTGAAGATGTGTATTATCAGCATTTTATGCTGTTTTTAGATTAATTGGAGGGAAAACAGCGTTGCAATATACTGATAATGATGCAGTATTGTTATATTATTAATATAGTATTATTTTTTGAGAATGTCAAGAGAAATGTTAGAGAAAATATTTTTCAAGATAAAATAAAAACCCGCAGAATTAGATGCGGGTTCTTATTTTTTTTCTGATATTCTTTAATTTGTTGTTACAAGTACATAATACGGATAGACCGAATGATTTTCCCATACCTGAGATTTCGCAGGGTCATTCGGGAATAGTTTATAATATTCGGCATTTGGAACCAATGGAATATTTAGCCCCGTTCTTTCAAAATCAGTAGTCTTTAAAAGTTCAGGTTCCACATAACCCGGCATAGCATTCAGAACTTTCGGATAAACATTCTCGTGAATAATTTTTGCAACTTCATCTGAAGCATTTGGAACTACTGCAAGAAATTTCTTTGCGGCTTCGTCAAATGTAGCTGCCGGTTTATAATTCACGTCAGTAAAAAATCCTTTTAGATTAAGGAACGGACTTATCTTCGGGAAATCCTGTGCAGACTGAAGTGTAACGCCGATGCTGGGAACCCAGTCGAGAACGTTATTGACAGACATCGCCCAGCCGCCCATTGTTATCTTTTCATAATCATAAGCGAAATGAACGTTACCGGTTTTCGGAGCTGCTAAATTATACGTCTTAAGTCTGAAATCTGCGGGGAGCTTTCCATCCTTCTGAAGATATCGAATGTATGATGTTGCGAGGAAACCAATACCGCTTCCCTGACTGTGTCCAAGAATAATAAAGTCACGAATACCGTCGGCATATTGTTTCTTTATCTGCTCGAGCAGTTCATCAGATATATGACCTAGCGCAAGCAGCATTCCAAGATGAACTCCAGCATCGGGCAACTCAGCAACTTTATACTCAAACGTTTTAGTGTCCGACATTTTTATCTTTCCTATTGCAGGAACCATCGGCACGTAGAACGCCGCAGTAAAGCTCAAGGCAGCGGAATCCACAATAGAGCCTCTTATTGCGAGCACGGCTTTTCTGTCGTCTGTCAGCCATACATCAAACCTGTTCATAAGCGGTGATACCTTCGAACGGAACACACGCTTCACCTTTGCGGGTTCGGGTGTTTTAAATCCGCCGATATCGGATGAGTCGTAGGTGCGCTCCATTAAAGGAAGCAGCATGGTAAGTTCAGCTTTATCGTAGCCGGGTTTTAAGTCTGTGGATTGTTTGTTTCCGCAGCTCTGAAATGCGAATAGAAAAGCTAAAATAACAATAATAAGTGGTAGTGGTTTCATAATTCTGATTTAGTTTACTTTTATTATAAGCATTTTGATATAAAATTTCAATATACCATTTACTTCATTAATCTTAGTTTTAAAATCAAACACTGATTTACGCTGAAGAAGCAGATTTACGCGGATAAGTGCCAAAAGAAAATTTAACTGCGGCATTTTGAGCACAGGTAAAAATATTTATGATAACAAAGGAACTTATGAGGCAAAAAAATCATTTTAGATTATGGAAAAATTAAATGTACATACATGAAAATATTTATATATAACATTATTATAATGGTCCTGATATCTGTGAATTTATTTGCTCAGAATAAAGGGGGAATTTCGGGAAAGGTAGTTGACAGAATAAGTCAGCAGCCTGTGATAGGTGCTGTAGTCGAGGCAAAGAATACGGAAACCGAAGAGATAACAAAAACGGGAACAGATGACAACGGTTTCTTTTATTTTGAAAGTGTGAATGCGGGCCGGTACGGATTAAGGTTCAGCTCAATAGGATACATTGTACTTATGATAGATAACGTTATTGTCAATTCGGGTGTGATAACGGACAGATTTGTTGAACTTGATATTGTTGCAACTGATGAGATTGTTGTAGAGGATGAGAGGTTTACGAAGCCGAATGATATATCGACATCGTTGAAGAATCTGAACACGGAAGAGATAAGAATAACTCCGGGCGGGTTTGAAGATATAGGCAGAGTTGTGCAGAATTTACCAGGCGTCTCGTTTGTAAATGACGGAAGGAATGATTTGATAGTAAGAGGCGGTGCGCCTACTGAGAATCTTTTTATTGTTGATAATGCGTATGTGCCGAATATAAATCACTTCGGTTCGCAGGGAGCGACTGGGGGACCGACGAGCATAATCAATTTAGATTTTATACGGGACGTGAGTTTTATTACGGGAGGTTTTTCAGCAAAGTACGGGGACAAGCTTTCATCGGTGCTTGAGATTAAGCAAAGAGAAGGCAGCAGGATAAAATTTATGACTGACCTTAATCTTTCAGCTACAGGGTTCGGTGCGGTTTTAGAGGGACCGATAGGCAAGGAGAAAAAAGGTTCATGGCTTATTTCTGCGAGGAGAAGCTATCTGGATTTTATTTTCAATGCAGCGGGATTCGGGTTTGTGCCTGAATATTATTCGTTTCAGGGAAAGGGAGTTTATGACCTGGACAAGAACAATTTTCTTACTCTGAATATTATAAGCAACATTGATAAGGTAAAGTTTAATAATGACGATGAAGAAAAGAAACAGGATAACTCAGTTATTCTGGATAACGACCAGTGGGGATATGTTTTTGGAGCGGAATGGAAATCTTTACTTTCATCGAAATCATATTCAATTTTAAATCTTACAAGGACTTTTACAAATTACAATTACAGCGGCAAGGATATAAATCAGGTAGAATACTTCAAGAATGTATCAAAAGAAGGTGAGACGAGTTTAAAAGGGGAGTATAATCTTCAGGCAATAAAAACGGGTCAGCTTACCGTAGGGTTTGAAGGAAAGCTTGTTAATTTCAGGAATGAAATCATGAAGGACCAGGATACGATTTATTATATAAATCCGGCAACAGGCAGCAGGTATATACTTGATGCAGTGAGCCTTAACGATGAGCAGAACACGTTTAAGGGAGCTTTATTTGCACAATGGACGCAGTATTTTTTGAACAGGATAAAGCTGAATGCCGGGCTTAGGTATGATTATTTTGACTTCATAGAGAAGAAGAACTATATATCTCCGAGGGTTTCGGCACAGATAAATATACTGCATGACCTTTACCTGAACTTAAGTTACGGAATATTTTACCAGTCGCCTTCCTACATCTGGCTGGTCGGAGATCCGATAAACAGGAAACTTGAGGACATGCGAGCAGATCATTATATAGCGGGGCTTGAATACATAATCATGCCCGACCTTAAGGCAAGTGTTGAGGTATATTACAAGAAATATTCAAATTATGCAGTAAGTGAAGAGAGGCCATATTTCATACTTTCGAATAACGGCGGAAACTTTGAAAACCAGAACAACTTTGGGCTGGAACCTTTGACGTCAGCAGGAACGGGTTATGCACAGGGGATAGAATTTTTTGTGCAGAAGGTATTTTCAAAGAATTACTATTTCAATGTGAACCTTTCGATATTTCAGGCAAAATACAAGGCGCTTGACGGAGTTGAAAGAAACAGCGATTTTGACAACAGGGTGCTTTTCACTACATTCGGCGGTTACCAATTCGGAAAGGGATGGTCAGTGGGTGGAAAGTTCAGGTATGTCGGGGGAAGGCCTTACACTCCGATAAATCCGAATGACGGTACGCAGTTAGTATTAGATTACAATATTGCAAGACTGCCTGATTTTTATTCACTGGACTTAAGACTTGACAAGAAATGGACATTTTCGAGCTGGACACTGAACACGTATATTGATATACAGAACATTACCGGGAAAAAGAACGTAACGGGTTACAAATGGAACAAATACACGAACAAAATAGAAGCGAACGAAAGCATTGGAGTGCTGCCTACAATAGGAATAAATGCCATGTTTTAATGATATTATGACTTTTATAAAAGCATAAAAATCTGTAGCTTATACGTTAAAATTAAAAAGAAAAAATGAAAAAGATATTTCTGGTTCTTATTATCGTTTTGATATACAGCAACTCTTATTCACAGCTTTTTAATAAATTTTCAATAGCAGCCGGACCTGTTTTTGGGTGGAATATACCTTCGGTTTCAGACCTAAATAATGAAATGAAGAAAGCAGGCATTCCGGAATTTTCAACGAGCGGTGTATATGGCATGGGCGGAAGTGTTTTTATTGATGTGCCTGTAGTTAAAGGATTAAGAATAGGATATATGGGATACGGATACTCGGATAGCAAGACAGGTAATTTTGCAAACAATTCAAAGATAGCTGAGTTTTCATATTCGACAAATTCACTGACATTTGAATATGTGAAGAAACTCGGTTCAAGCTTTGACTGGAGTTTAGGCGGGCAGATAGGATTAGGTTCGACAACATTAAAACTTTCGAATTACTCAAATGCTTTTAAAGAATGGAATATCGGTAATTATCTGAACGACACAAACTCATCGGGTCATAACACATTAACAATGAAAACGACATCAGTTTCCTTTATACCTCAGGCAGGCCTTGGATTCCAGGCAAACAGATTTTTATACTTTAAGCTTAACGCAGGATATTTGCTTACATTAAACTCAAAGTGGAAAGCAGATGACCTGATAGAAGTTAATAATTTTCCTTCGGGAATAAAAGCCGACGGGTTTATGTTCAACCTTGGAATTTATGTAGGTCTATTTATTGATTAACAGAATTTAATATTTTTATGAAAACAATATTAGTAACCGGCGGAGCAGGTTTTATAGGCAGTAATTATATCAAACATTTATTAAAAAATTATGACTACAACATAGTTAATTTTGACAAATTAACTTATGCGGGAAATCTCGAGAACCTTACGGATATAGAGAGCGACAAGAGATATAAGTTTGTGAAGGGTGACATCTGCATTTCTGAGGAAGTTGAGAAGGCGATAACAGAAAACAAAGTTGATACGATAGTAAATTTTGCTGCAGAGTCGCATGTTGACAGAAGCATATTAGGACCGAAAGAATTTATAGTTACTAACGTAATTGGTACGCAGACACTTCTTGAATCGGCGAGAAAACTCGGGATGGAAAAGTATTTACAGGTATCAACTGATGAAGTTTACGGTTCACTGCCTGAAGACAAACCTGAAATAAAATTTACGGAAAAGACTCCGCTTACGACTAACAGTCCTTATTCAGCGTCGAAGGCATCGGCTGATTTACTTGTGAATGCATATTATCACACATTCAAGATGCCGGTACTAACGACAAGGTGCTCGAACAATTACGGTCCATATCAGTTTCCGGAGAAGCTAATACCTCTGATGATAGCAAAGGCAATTGACGGGGAGAAACTTCCTGTTTACGGTGACGGAAAGAATGTCCGCGACTGGCTTTACGTTGAAGACCACTGTTCGGCGATAACAGAAGTTTTACATAAGGGAAAGATAGGTGATGTTTATAACATAGGCGGAAACAACGAGTGGTATAATATTGATATTGTGAAAATAATACTGAAGCTGCTTGGCAAGGATGATGACAATATTACCTACGTGAAAGACAGGCCGGGACATGACAGACGGTATGCGATAGATTCGAGCAAGATAATGAGCGAATTAGGATGGTCGCCGAAATACCAGTTTGACGGGGGCATTGAAGAAACGATAAAATGGTACGTTGACAATGAAAGCTGGTGGAGAAGGATAATGAAGGGTGAATATTTAAACTATTTCGAGAAGAACTATGCCAATAAGATGTGATTTAGGATTGAAAATTTTTTATAAATGAATTAAATTTAATGTTAATAAAAATTCAATATGTCAATTAAAGTAGAAAATTTAAGCAAGTTTTACGGGCAACAACAAGCTGTAAAAAACATATCATTCGAGATTAAGTCGGGAGAAGTTGTAGGATTTCTGGGACCTAACGGAGCCGGAAAATCGACGACGATGAAAATGATAACAACATACTTAACGCCAAACGAAGGTGCTATAAATGTTGACGGCATAGATACAAATGAAGACGCACTAAGCGTGAGGAAGAAGATAGGATATCTTCCTGAACAAAATCCGCTTTACAACGACATGAACGTAATTGATTATCTTAATTATGCGGCAGAGCTTCAGTCGGTTCCAAAGGCTGAAATACCTGAGGCAGTAAAAAAGATGGTGAAGCTTTGCGGACTTGAGGAAGTAAAGCACAAGGATATCGGAGAGCTTTCGAAAGGTTACAAACAAAGGGTTGGACTTGCTCAGGCAATGGTTCACAATCCCGATGTTCTGCTGCTTGACGAACCTACATCGGGTCTTGATCCGAACCAGATAATAGAAATCAGAAAACTTATTAAGGATTTAGGAAAGCACAAGACACTTATGCTATCAACGCATATACTTCAGGAAGTACAGGCGACATGCGACAGAGTTATAATTATAAATAACGGAGAGATAGTTGCGGACGGAACGACTGACTCACTGCAGAGAAGTTTTCAGGGTCAGCTTGCGATAAAGCTTTACTTGAAGAAAGACGCTAGATTCGGTAAAGACAAAGTTATTGCAGCGCTTGAAGGAATTAAGAATGTAGAGAAAGTAAGAGTGCTGGGAGATACGGAGAAAATGTGGATGGTTGACCTGACTGCCCAGAAGGGAATTGACGTAAGAGAAGAAATATTCAAGAAGATTGTTTCAATGGACATGGTGCTGCTTGAGCTGCATCAGGAAGAAACATCTTTAGAAGACATATTCAGAAAATTAACAACATAAATAATAATGAATAACAGCATAACAATTTTTAAAAAGGAATTAAAATCGTATTTTACATCACCCGTAGCTTACATTATAATGGTGGTATTCCTTATAATAACAGGATGGTTCTTCACGAGCGGTTTATTCGTAGGCGGAATAGTAACGATGAGAAGCGTATTCGACATAATACCTTTCATACTGCTTTTCTTCATACCTGCTATATCGATGAGAACATTTTCAGAAGAGAAGAAATCAGGAACGATTGAGCTACTGCTCACAAAACCTTTATCGGATTTTGACATAGTACTGGGCAAGTTTCTATCGACTTTGACACTGGCAGCTCTCACACTATTGCCAACGGTTGTATATGTCATCAGTTTGACATTTCTCGGACCGATAGATATAGGACCAATAATAAGCGCATACATTGGATTAATACTTATGGCCGGAATATACATTGGTGTGGGAATATTCGCATCATCGATGACAGAGAATCAGGTAGTTGCGTTCATAATAAGCTTCCTGATAATATTTATTTTATTCATGCTGAATAAAATACTTGTGTTTTTGCCATCGCCATTAGTTTCAACACTCGAATACATAAGCAGTGATTATCATTTTGGAAGCATATCACGAGGAGTTATAGACACGAAGGATATCATATATTATTTCAGCGGAATAACAATACTATTATTACTAACAAAAACGTCATTAGAAAGCCGTAAATGGTAATTAAAATTTTAAATCAGAAATGAACAGAAAAGACTTAAAGAAAGATACATTAATAAAGTTAGCGATAATAATCGGAATTATTATTGCAGTAAATATAATTGCGAGCAGAATATTTACACGGGTTGACCTGACGAAGAATAAATCATACACTCTTTCACCGGTAAGCAAAGAGATAGTCGGAAATCTTCAGGATCAGGTAGTGATTAAAGCATTCTTCAGCGACAACCTTCCGGCACCATATAATACGTTAAGAAGGCAGGTACAGGATATACTGAATGATTACAAATCATATTCAAACGGAAACCTGAATTTTGAGATATACAATCCGACGGGAGAAGAAGGCGGAGACGAAGGTCAGAAGGAAGCCCAGAAATACGGAATTCAGCCTGTTCAGATTCAAGTAATTGATAATGACAAGCTTGAAGTCAAGAATACATACCTTGGGATGGCGATACTTTATCAAGGAAAGCAGGAATTGCTTCCGGTAATACAATCAACGGCAAATCTTGAATATGACTTAACGAGTACAATAAAGAAGTTATCGACAGAAAAGAAAAAGAAGGTAGGATTCCTGACGGGCAACGGAGAATATGATTATACAAAGTTTCCAAACATTAACAACATACTTTCGGCACAATATGATCTTTCAAAGATTGACCTGAACAGCTCGCGTAATATACCATCAGACCTGACCACACTGATTGTTATGGGACCAAAGGGTGAAATTCCAGAATGGCAGAAGTTTTTAATTGACCAGTACATAATGCAGGGCGGTAACGTAGCTTTTTTACTTAATAAAGTAGTGCCAAACTTCCAGCAGCAGATTGTTATAGGCGACATGGTAAAAACAAATCTTGATGATATGCTTGCAAGTTACGGAATAGTTTTAAATAACGACTTAGTCAGGGACGCTCAATGCTCACAGGTACAGGTACAGTCGCAGATAGGTATCCCGATATCTATAAACTATCCGTACTTTCCGAATGTATCGAATATTAATCAAGAAATATCTGCGTTCAAGAACATAAAATCTGTTATATTATCATTTGTAAGTTCATTAGACCTTAACGCGGCAGAAGGAAAAGGTCTGAAAGTATCACCATTGCTAACTACTTCTGACAAATCAGGAAAGGCAGAAGGATTTTTCATATTAAACGTAGAGCAGTTTCAAAATTTAACAAAGAATGCATTTGACTCTCTATTCAATTCCAAGCCTATGGTCGTTTCAGCGGTTTACGAAGGAAACTACAGCAGTTTCTATACAGGTAAACCAATTCCAAAAGACACAGTTCAAGGAGTAAAAGAATTTCAAGGAACACAAATAAACGCATCTCAGAAACCTTCGAAGATATTACTCGTAGGCGATGCAGAATTTGGCAACGAAGAACAGAGACCACCAAAAGATAACATAACATTCTTTGTGAACATGATTGATTATCTGTCGGACGATGAAGGATTGACCCAAATACGTAGCAAGGATGCATCTGAAGCACCTATTGAAGAGACATCCGATTCAACGAAGAAATTTATAAAGTATTTTAACCTGATATTCCCACCATTATCAGTATTACTGGTGGGGTTGTTTGTTTGGAATAGAAGAAAGAATAAAAAGAAATTATTACAATCAAAGTAAATAAGCATGAAGAATAAAAACATTTATATATTAGGAGCAGTATTAGTTATACTTGCGGCAGTATCATATTTTGTAATGCGCGATACGTCGGGTGAAAAGAAAACCCAGAATCTATCAGAAAAATTATTTACAGCAGATTCGCTTTCCATAGACAAGTTTGAAATAGAAAGAAACGGCAAGAAAGTAATAATGGAGAAAAAAGCAGGATTATGGAATGTAACTTCTCCTGTACTTTATACCGCAAATCAGCAGTTTATCGGAAGCGCATTATCAAGTCTGAAGAGTTATAAGTTATCGAGCATTGTTTCAGCAAATCCGGGCAATAAGGACTTTTACGGGTTTAACGATACAAATTACACGAAGGTAACTGTTTATCAGAACGGGTCACTTGCAGGGGTCATACTCGTAGGAAATTCTGCTCCCGGAGCTGCACAGACTTACTTAAAGAAGCCTGACGGCAATGAAGTATATCTTGCGAATGAATTTTTATTCAATAATTTTGTGAAGTTTGATTTATCAGAATGGAGAGACAAAACAGTAATTTCGATACCTGTTGGTTCGATAAGATCGATTGATTTTGACGCAGGTACAGAAAAATACACTGTAACGAAAGATACGACGATGAAATTTTATGTTGGGAATGATACGGTTTCGACTACTGTGTTTGACGGGGTAACATCAATGCTTTCGAATTTTACAACACAGAATTTTAAAGATACAACTCTTGTTGAGGATATAAAATCAAATTTTTCTGCGAGAGTCATCTGGACTAAAGATACAGAATTTAAGTTCTATAAATACGGAATTGAAGAATCTAAGAAATACTTAATGCAGGTATCGGGTGTAAATCAGGTGTTTGAAGTTGATGAGAATTTTGTAAAGGCATTTATAAAACCCCGTGCTGAAATATTAGGGAAAAAGTAGTAGAAATATGAGATATTAAGTTGACTTGTATTTTGAGGTTAATTTTAATTATTTATATAGATAGAAAAGTTTAATTTATGCTATATTTAATACTGTTAATAATATCGAGTTATCTGGTAGGAGCAATCCCATTTGCTTTAATAATAGGCAAAATCTTTAAAGGAAAAGATATACGAAAATTAGGAAGCGGGAATCTTGGTTCAACTAATGCATTCCGTGCACTAGGAATACCTTATGGAATATTAGTTCAGATGCTTGATATCGGCAAAGGGTTGTTTGTTGTAATAGTACTTGCAAACTTGATGTACGATAACCTCCCATTCAGCAATATAACACCATTTGACGACCTTACACTTGTGAAGATTATTGCAGGGGTATCGGCTGTACTCGGGCATACATTTTCGATATTTGCAGGATTTAAGGGCGGAAAAGGAATAAACACAGCGCTTGGAATGCTTATTTCATTATCACCCGTAGAAACATCTGTAAGCGCAGGATTTTTTATACTTATACTTTTATCTTCCGGGTATGTTTCATTAGGTTCAATAATAGCATCATTTGTATTTCCGATGACGATGTTTGTTAGAGAAAATATATTTAATGTAGAAATTTACGGATACAAAACACTTATATTTTTCAGCATAGCAGTATCAATATTTTTAATCTATAATCACAGGGCCAACATAAAGAGGCTTTTGTACGGTAATGAAAGCAGGTTCGACAAACTGTGGAAGATAAGGATATTTGATATTAAAGCACCATTAAAAAAGAGATAAGATTTGAAAGCAGCAGTTTTAGGCGCAGGCGGGTGGGGAACAACACTCGCCATTTTATTATCGAAGAATGGCTACAAGACTACTCTCTGGGAGTATAATAAAGATTATGCTGAGACCCTGAATGAATACAGAGAGAACTTTTACTATCTTCCAAAAGTTAAAATCCCTCGGAATTTAAAAATCACTAATAACGCTGAAGAAACATTCCAAGAAAATGAAATACTTCTTTTTGCAGTACCTACACAATATATAAGGAACAGTTTTAAGGATATCAAAGGATTGGATTTAAGGAGTAAGATAATCATAAGTGCATCTAAGGGCATTGAGAATGGAACATATTTTCTTGTGTCGGATATTTTATCAGACATATTCAGAGTCAGCAAGAGTAAGCTTGCATGTCTCTCCGGTCCATCGCATGCCGAGGAGGTTTCCAGAAGAATACCAACCACGGTAACATGTGCAGCGAACGACATAAAACTTGCAAAACAAATATCAGGAATTTTTTCGAATGATTATTTCAGAGTTTATTCAAATAATGATTTAGTAGGCACTGAGCTTGCAGGTGCATTGAAGAATGTTATAGCTATTGCAGCGGGTATATCTGACGGAGCAGGATTCGGCGACAATACAAAGGCTGCACTGATGACTCGAGGCATGAGGGAGATAATGCGGCTTGGAACTCTTCTAGGAGCAAAGAAGGAAACCTTCTTCGGGCTTTCAGGGATTGGCGACTTGATAGTAACGTGTTCATCCAAACACTCGAGAAACAGGTATGTGGGAGAGAGAATAGGCAAAGGCGAAAAACTAAGCACTATACTAAAAGAAATGAAGATGGTAGCAGAAGGCGTATCAACTACAAAATCTGCTTTTGAACTATCAAGAAAATTTCAGATTGAACTTCCTATAACGCACAAAGTTTATGATGTGCTTTTCAACAATTTATCTGCTCATAAAGCGATGCTTGATCTCATGAAAAGAAAGCTTAAGACAGAATCCGAGAACAAGGAATACGGGCTCCTATAATTCAAATTACTTATTCATTCCGAGGTACATTCCACCTATGTATGGAATCAGCCATATAATCCAGACGACGATTGAATATTTATGGAAAGTATTGCGTGCAAGTTCATTTCCCCTTAGAACGATATAAGAAGCCCATACCGAATGCACCAGCATTAGCCATAGTGCAATCTGTCCCGTGAATGTATGAGGTTCTGTTATATCGAAAGGATTTGACGCAAGCATGTGCATTGCATAAGTTCCGAGCGTATCGAAAATAAACCCAAGCCAGAAAAATGCCACATGCCATTTCTTAAGATACCTAATAATTCTTTCCGACCATATCCCAATTGAATAGAATACGAGGGCAAGAGTTATTAGAGCTGCGGGCATCCATATTGTGATTATCATAATACAAATTTAATCAACGTAATGTTAATATAAAAGATTACTAAAAAGTATTATTCAATGCTTATCCTGCTTTCCGATAAACATGGTGCTGCACTAAATTTAATTATCAGTATTTCAAATGTAATGCTTTCTCTGAATATATTAATTAAGGATAACAGAAACGAATTAAGAATGAAGAAAACTCAGTAAAAGGAATTCCCGAAACCGTTTATTAAGAAATCAATAAATTTCAGAAAAATTAATGTTTTATGATGATTTATTTGTTTAAAAAATCAGAACAAGTGAACACTTTTAGGACTATGGTTGTTGTTATTATATTAGAGCAGCTAGAAGGAAATATAAAATTGGAGAGAATAATAAGTTGACAATTATTAAAAATTTTCATATTTTTGTTGATAAGTCAAAAATCTGCAAAGAAATAATTTTACTTAATTAAAAAATCTAAATTAGTATCTTGACTTTTTAATTTAAAGTGTATATCTTTGTCGATACCTAAAAAGTATAACACGTTCTTTAAAATAATCGAGCCCATTAATAACACAAGAGTAAACAAAATGTGCGATTAGGATTAAACAGATAGGAAATCATAAGTTTGATTTACTACGGAGAGTTTGATCCTGGCTCAGGACGAACGCTGGCGGCGTGCTTAATACATGCAAGTCAACGACTTTTAAAGTAGCAATATTTTAAGAGGAGTGGCGCACGGGTGAGTAACACGTAGGTAATCTGCCTTCAGGACTGACACAACTCGTCGAAAGACGGGCTAATATCAGATAATGCAGCGGCTCCGCATGGAGACAGTTGTTAAAGTACAAGCGCCTGAAGATGAGCCTGCGGTCCATTAGCTAGTTGGTAGAGTAACAGCCTACCAAGGCAACGATGGATAGCTGGTCTGAGAGGATGATCAGCCACACTGGAACTGAGACACGGTCCAGACTCCTACGGGAGGCAGCAGTAAGGAATATTGCTCAATGGCCGAAAGGCTGAAGCAGCAACGCCGCGTGAAGGATGAATGGCCTTTGGCCTGTAAACTTCTGTAAAAAGGGAAAAACAATCAGGCATGTCCTGATTTGATTGTACCTTTGAAGTAAGCCCCGGCTAACTACGTGCCAGCAGCCGCGGTAATACGTAGGGGGCAAGCGTTGTCCGGATTTACTGGGTGTAAAGGGTGCTCAGGCGGGTTTGTAAGTCAGTGGTGAAATCCCGGAGCTTAACTCCGGAACTGCCATTGATACTGCAAGCCTAGAGATCGGGAGAGGTTGATGGAATATCTGGTGTAGCAGTGAAATGCGTAGATATCAGATAGAACACCAATGGCGAAGGCAGTCAACTGGCCCGATTCTGACGCTAAAGCACGAAAGTGTGGGTAGCAAACAGGATTAGATACCCTGGTAGTCCACACCCTAAACGATGAGTACTAGACGTTGAGCCTTTTAAGGCCCAGTGTCTGAGCTAACGCATTAAGTACTCCACCTGGGAAGTACGATCGCAAGGTTGAAACTCAAAGGAATTGACGGGGGCCCGCACAAGCAGTGGAGCATGTGGTTTAATTCGATGCAACGCGAAGAACCTTACCTAGGCTTGAAACGCAAGTTAAAACTGATGAAAGTCAGTGTGCCGCAAGGCGAACTTGTACAGGTGCTGCATGGCTGTCGTCAGCTCGTGCCGTGAGGTGTTGGGTTAAGTCCCGCAACGAGCGCAACCCCTTTCCTTAGTTGCCACCAGGTAATGCTGAGCACTCTAAGGAGACTGCCTACGCAAGTAGTGAGGAAGGTGGGGACGACGTCAAGTCCGCATGGCCCTTACGCTTAGGGCAACACACGTGCTACAATGGCCACTACAAAGGGCTGCAATACCGCGAGGTGGAGCCAATCCCTAAAAAGTGGTCTCAGTTCGGATTGGAGTCTGCAACTCGACTCCATGAAGCTGGAATTGCTAGTAATCGCGCATCAGCTCGGCGCGGTGAATACGTTCCCGGGCCTTGTACACACCGCCCGTCAAGCCATGGAAGTTGGGGGTACCCGAAGTCACCTTTAATAAGCGCCTAAGGTA
>JBAYUG010000010.1:0-53446 GCA_041675325.1 Kapaibacterium sp. (SeqCode) | reverse complement strand
ATATTGCGGGTGTTGATACATCAACACAGCTTTATGTACAGAATCCGCCTTCTACAGGAACTATGCTCCCGCCGTATGCTGTTGACCCGGTGCCAATCAGCAATGGAAGAGTTATGTTTTCATACGCTTCAACTGTTATGCAGCAGGATTATGGAGTGTTTACGTGTACAAAGGAAGGATTAAATGTATTACCTGTTGTTGACCTGCCCGTAACGCTGGAACTGAACGCAGAAGTATTACTTCCCAAAAGAAGACCTCCTGTAGCAGATTATCTAATGGATTACGATTTAAATAAACTGCCCCCCACAAGCGACCCTTCTACATTTTATCAAGGGGGACTGTTCAGGTTTGACTGCATGAATATATATGCAAACGGTCCTGTAGATGCACCAATTGGCGATGCACCCAGCATAACAAAGAATGCAAGAATAAGATTTTATGTAAACCATCAAAGGCAAAATCCTTTCGGACTTGATGAGCCTATATTAGTAAGAACAGTAAAAGTAGATTATGACGGAAAGATTGCTGAAGGTGATATAGCCGCAAACTTACAATCTTTTGAGCAGGTTGTAGATTCTACGGGAAAAGTGCTGAAGACAGGTAAAAGAAATTTTGCACATGTAACAGGGTTCAATTTTGCTAACAACGGTTCAGGAACCAAGTGTGTCGGATGCCATGCAGGACACACTCAAATAAAAGTCCCTGTAAATATTACTGAGTCGCAGTTTACGAATCTTTCCACATCAGCAAACACTTTTGCAAGCAGTACATATAATAACTCGGATGCAAGAAATGTAGTTGACAGAGAGGCGAGAAATAAAGACCTCTCAGTAAACTGGATATCAAACGGCGGAATAAATGAGAATGTTGAACTAAGGTGGGAATTACCGATTGATGTAAGGGAAATCAAACTATACAATGTGATGCCTAACTCTTCAAACCAGACTAATATACAGGTAACTGATTGTGAAATATATTTATACTATAACGAGCAGGTTGTGCAGCACATTCAAAGTACCGGATCTCTTGATGTTAACGGCAAATCGGTTTTTATATCACCGTGGAAGAAAATAAATAAATTAAGAGTGATTGTGAAAAGCTATACAGGACTAATTAACGGAATGGATTTGAGCGGCATAGCAGAAGTTGAAACTATAGCAAGAATAAACAATTACGAAACTGTAGGAATCAGCAGCCAGAATGAAAATGCTAACGGTTTTCAGCTGTATCAGAATTATCCGAATCCTTTCAATGCTTCAACGGTTATTAAGTTCAATTTGAGCAAAACAGGATATGCAGGATTCAAAGTGTATGATATAAGCGGCAGAGAAGTTGATGGTATTGAAGGAAGAATTTATAACGAAGGTCCAAATACTTTTATCTACAAACCGAACAACCTTTCAAGCGGTATATACTTTTTAAAAATAACATCAAATAACGAGAGCAAGCTTATCAAACTATTACACATGAAGTAATGACAGATAACGAATTTAAAAAAGCGTCTGAGGAAATACTGAATTGGATTAATAAGTATTTGAAAGAGATTGAAAAATATCCGGTTAAAGCTAACGTAAAGTATCACGAGGTTTTTGATAAACTTCCAGACACAGCTCCCGATGATCCCGAAGAGTTTAATGATATATTTGACGACTTCAATAAAACAATAATGCCGGGAATAACACACTGGCAAAGTCCAAACTTCTTTGCTTATTTTCCTGCAAACTCAAGCTATCCATCACTGCTTGCTGAAATGTTAATATCAGCCCTTGCCGCACAATGCATGAAATGGGAAACATCACCATCCGCTGCAGAACTTGAAGAGAAGGTTATGAACTGGCTGCGTGACATGACAGGTCTCCCGAAGAACTTTATAGGTGTTATACAGGATACTGCTTCAACATCAACGCTCGCTTCGATAATAACGGCAAGAGAATATCATTCAGAGTTCAGAATAAACAAGGAAGGCTTTTCAGGACAGGAAAAGTACAGAGTTTATTGCTCGACGGAAACACATTCATCTATTGAAAAGGCGGTAAAAATAGCGGGCATCGGGAGAGACAATCTTGTTAAGATAGAAGTTGATAAAAACTTCACTATGATACCAGAGAAGCTCGAAGAGGCAATAAAAAGTGATATGGAAAAGGGTTATCATCCGTTATGCGTAGTAGCAGCGATAGGCACTACGGGGAGTACGGCAGTTGACCCTTTAAAAGAAATTTCTCAGCTAAAGAGAAAATACAAGTTCTGGCTTCACGTGGATGCTGCATACCTCGGAACAGCACTGATATTGCCGGAATACAAATGGATGGCAGAAGGAATAGAAGAAGCTGATACATTTGTGTTTAATCCGCATAAATGGATGTTCACGAATTTTGACTGCTCTGCTTATTTTGTAAAAGATAAGAATGCACTTTTAAATACTTTTGAAATAATACCAGAGTATTTAAAAACACGTTCTGATAATGTTGCGAATAATTACTGCGACTGGGGAATACCTCTCGGAAGAAGATTCAGGGCATTAAAACTTTGGTTTGTGATTCGTTCTTACGGAATCAAAGGACTGCAGGAAAAGGTAAGGTATCATATAAATTTAGCTAAGGATTTACATGATAAAATTACGCAGGAACCGGACTTCGAGATTCTCGCACCCATGATTGCAAACGTCATCTGTTTCAGGTATAAACCGGAAAATTTAAATGACGAGAAGACTCTGAATATTATTAACGAAAAGCTTATGCATGAGCTGAACAAAACCGGTAAGATTTACCTTTCACATACAAAGCTTAAGGGCAGGTTTACATTGAGGCTTGTTATAGCTCAGACGAACGTAGAAGAAAGACATGTAAAGAACGCTTATGAAATTATAAAAACATATTCCAAACAAATTAAATATTAAGAAATGAAAGAACAAAATTATTCAAATCACAGAAGATTTGTCGCACTGTTCCACGTTGTAACATTTCCGATGATAATGCTCATGATTGTATCATCGGTATATTATACTATAGATGCTATAGGACAGGGAGCCTCAATGAGACTCTGGCTGTTTTTCCTGATTATCTCGATAGCTTTGCTGTTTGTTTTCTTCTTTGCAAGAAGTTTTTCGCTGAAAGCACAGGACAGAGCAATAAGAGCCGAGGAAAACTTCAGACATTACTTACTAACAGGGAAACCTCTTGACAGCAGACTTACAATCAGGCAAATAATAGGATTACGGTTTGCATCTGACGAGGAATTTATTGAGTTAGCGAAGAATGCGGTGGAAAAGGGTACATCAGAAGAAGACATAAAGAAATCTATAAAGAACTGGAAAGCTGACAACTACAGAGTTTAATTGTTACAGTACATAAAAACAAAGGTACGGATAAAATCATCCGTACCTTTATGATTCAATAAATACTTTAGAACTAATTTATTAATTTCTTTATTTCATTCTCAAAGAACTCATAATTTTTACTTCCGACAAGTTTGGTACTGAGGACACCTTCTTTGCTGAAAATATACGTTGAAGGTATAGCGCCCTCCCACTTCTTATCATAAAAATCTATTAGGTCTTCTGGGTTCTTGAAATCATTATAGTAAGAATCAAAATCTACTCCCTGCTTTTCGAGAAAAGGAATTACCTTAGTTTTCAACTCCTCAGGAGCATCGAGCGAAATGAACACTATTACAAAATCTTTATCCTTATAATTATTATACAACTTAATCAGTTCAGGGAATTCCGCTACGCATGGTTTGCACCAGGTTGCCCAGAAGTTGTAAAGTACAACTTTTCCCTTCACACAATTTTGAATTTCTATAAGGTCATCAGTTGACTTTACAGGAATAACTGTCTGAGAGTAAACATTTATAAAAGTGATTGAAATCAATAAAGCTAAAATGATAATTTTCATAATTACATGTCGTTCCTTTTAATACCACATCCGAATGATTTTGTTGATTTGACAGTAATTTCTTTACCTGCAACCAGTTCATTTAGTGCGTTGTTTAAATCGTTTGAGCTTACTTTTTCAGCATTGCTGTTATCGTCAATTCTGCCGTGATAAAGTATTGTTCTATCTTTACCAAGAACAAAAACTTCAGGTGTGCGTGAAGCTTCGAACAGGTCTGCAACAACGCTGTTTTCGTCTTTAAGCATCGGGAACACGTATTTATTTTCTTCAGAATGCTGCTTAATCCTTTCGGTGCTTTCGGTTGTGTTCGAGTTTATCGCCCAGAATGTTATTCCTTTACCGTTGAAAGCATTGACATAACTGTTAATCCTGTCATTGAAGGGCTGGACATAAGGGCACTCTGTTGACCAGAACATTATTACAACATACCCGTTTTGAAGGGCATTATTCAAATTATACTGTGTACCGTCATAATTCACTATTGTGAAATCGTTTACTTTTTCACCCGGGTCTTTTGCAAAAGAATTAAGCGAAATGAATACGACGAGTAATACTGTGAATAAAATTCTTACTATTTTCATATATTATAGTCTCCTTTAATTTTTATTGTTATATGTTGAAACGCAAATATTAGACAAATAATTTCATTTTGAGGCTTAGCATATTCATTTTATTTATGATTGATGATAGCTAATTTGAGCAATGGGAAATATAATTTTAATCTTCTTATGCTTGCTTGCCGGAGTGTTACTGCGGAAGATTAAGTCATTTCCCAAAGATGCCCATAAGTTACTTAACTTTATCGTAATTAATATTTCTCTTCCTGCACTTGCGCTGCTTTACATTCCGCAGGTTGAAGTCACTTCTCAGATTATTTACCCTGCTGCATCGATGTATATAGTTTTTGGATTCGCACTGATTTTCTTTGTATTACTAGCAAAAGTATTCAAATGGGATAAGCAAACAACAGGTGCGCTCATAATGACTGCCGGACTTTGCAATTCGTCCTTCGTTGGATTCCCTGTTTTAGTTACAATGTTCGGAAGTGAAAGTCTAAAGACGGGTGTAATCATTGATCAGGCAGGTAGTTTTGTTATACTTGCGACATTTGGAGTTGTTGTGTCCTCTTTTTATTCATCCAAAGAGGTCAGCACGAAAAAGATAACAAAAGACATACTCACTTATCCATCGTTCATTGCAACTATCATTGCTATAGTATTAAAAATATTCGGATATGTTCATGATGAAACTACAGCGTATGTTCTTGAAATACTCGGCGGATTGATAGTTATTCTTGCCCTTATATCGGTAGGACTGCAGTTAAAAATTTCACTGAAACATTTACCTTTCAAAGAACTTTCCATCGGACTTCTGTTCAAGCTAATTCTTGCACCTGCATTAATTTATTTGATTTACTATATTGTTATGAATCAAAGAGGATTGGAAATAGATGTAAGCCTCATTGAATCAGCAATGCCGCCGATGGTTATGGGTTCTGTGATGGCAGTAGCTTATGATTTGAACCCAAAACTTGCTAACCTCATGGTAGGATTGGGAATACCTGTTTCGTTTATAACATTATTTATGTGGTATTTGATTGTTTTGGTAATGAAGTAAGTAAAAAGAAGTAAACTTTATTGATTTAATACTATTTTCCGCTGTTTAGTTGTTTAAAACCGGAATTAGCATTTAGTACTGCACACCTTACAATTATTGGGAAAGAATTAAAATTGTGAATGCACTATTTAAAGCATAGAAAAGTAAAATCTGATTGTATAAATTCAGTTAATTAGAGTTTCTCGATCATAATATAATATTATAATTATGAAAATTAGTTTACCCCATTCAATTTTAATGCAAGCGCCATTCGGATATGCATATCATAAAATAATTAAGGACAAAAAAGGCAAGCCGATAGATTATGAATTCATTGAAATAAATCCTGCTTTCGAGGAAATATCGGGCATTAAAGCAAAGGATATAATTAGAAGAAAATTTAAAGAGGTTTTTCCTTTTGCACAAAATAAGAATTTCGATTTAAGTTCTTTCTGCAAGAAAATGTCGGTGAAGAACGGCAAGCATGAATATGAACATTTTTCAAATTACCTTAATGAATGGTATAAAGTATCTGCTTACTACGTCAAAAAGGATTACTTCATTTCTTATTTTACTAAAATTAATCAAGAAAATGAGGACGGGAAGAATGTTCAAAAGATTGAAGACACTATTAACATAATTTTAGATAATGCACCCCAGGCTATCTTCATACAAACAGACTTAAAATTTGCTTATGTCAATAAGAAGTGTCTTGAATTATACGGATCAACAAGTCCGAATGAAATGGTTGGCAAACCTGTAATGGAAAGATTTCATACTGATTTTCATGACATGATAGAATCCAGGATTCAGAAATTAAATAAGAAAAAGGAAAAGGTACCATTAGTAGAACAAGTTCACAGAAAGATTGACGGCTCACACATAAACGTTGAAGTATCAGGAGTTCCTTTCAGGTATAATGGTTTAGACGGCGCCATTGTTTTCGTAAGAAATATTACAGCATACAAAAAAGCAGAGCAGAAAATACACGATATAAATGAAAATCTCCGCATCACATTAAATTCAATCGCAGAGGCAGTTATAGCGACTGACATCAAAGGAAGAATTACCGGAATGAACCCGATGGCTGAAAAAATGCTGGGAATAAAGTATGCGGATGCAGAGAATAAACTACTTAGTAAAATGATTTTTACAGTTGACACAAAGACGGGTGAAAAATCAGAAGACCTCATCAAGAAGGTATTGCAAACAGGAAATGCCTCGTGTCTAACATACAGCACAAAACTTATTTCAACAAAAGGCAAAGAGTTTCAGATAACAAATTCAGCAGCGCCTATAAAGAATAAACACGGAGAAATAGTAGGAGCAGTGATTGTGTTCAGGGATGTGACCGAAGAGCACGACATGCGGGAATCTATTTTGCTTAGTGAAGAAAGGTTCAGGAGAGTTACTTCTAATATTACAGATATTGTTTATTCGTGCACAGCGGATAAAAAGGAATCTTCCAAAATAAATTGGATGGCAGGTGCATCGGAGAAAATATGCGGGTATACTATTAATGAAATCATTTCAAAAAAATGCTGGAAGTTCATTGTTGCAGATGAAGACCAAGATATTTTTGATGAAAATGTAATAGGTCTAACTCCAGGAATGCAGTCTGTTTGTAAATTAAGAATAAAGCATAAAAACGGAGATATCAAATGGATAGAGTCTCATGCAGAATGTGTACAGAGTAATAATGGAAGCACTTTGTATGGCGCATTAAAAGATATATCAGAAAAGGAAAAAATCGAAGAAGAATTATGGATTAAAGACTGGGCAATTGAGTCATTAACTAATGCTTTTGTAACTACTGATTTGAACGGTAACCTGAATTATGTGAATCCTGCATTTCTAAAGATGTGGGGATTCAGTTCAGAAACCGAAGTACTGGGCAAAAATGCGGTTGAAATCTGGGAGTCTCTTGAAAAAGCCAAAGAAGTTTTGGAAATAGTGCAAGACACGGGTTTCTGGAATGGCGAACTTTTAGCGAGAAAAAAGGACGGACTCACTTTTGATGTAGAAATATTAGCAAACCGCGTAGTAAATAGTATAGGTGAAGCGGTGTGTTTGCAGGCTTCATTTGCGGATATTACTGAAAGAAAAAGAGCGGATAACCAATTAAAGGAAAATGAAGAAAGATTAAAGCTTGCTCTTGCTGTTTCAAAGCAAGGAATATACGATTTGAATATTCAAACAGGTAAAGCTATTATTACTCCCGAATATGCAAGAATGATAGGTTATGAGCCTGAGGATTTTTCTGAGTCACACGAATCATGGAACAGCAGATTACATCCGGATGACAAAGATAATATTATCAAAAAGTACGAAGATTACCTCAACGGACGCAGCACAGAATATTGCGTTGAATTCAGGGATAAGACAAAATCAGGAGAATGGAAATGGATACTTTCAACCGGTAAAATAACAGAATACGACAGTTCGGGAAAACCTAAGAGAATGTTAGGGACTCATATTGATATAAATGACCGCAAGAAAATTGAAGAAGAGAATAAAAAACTTGCGCATATATTCGAAAGTTCTTTGGACGAAATATTTCTACTCGATTCAGTTACTCTGAAATTTAAGTATGTAAACAAAGCGGCAACAGATAACTTAGGATACACACTTGATGAACTTTATGAAATGACACCGCTCAACCTTGTGCCGGAAGACAGTATGATGCAAATTCTTAGTATTATTGATCCTTCGAGGAAGAATGAAGGTGATAATTATAAATATTTTATTGATGTCTTTTCACAATTAAAAAAACATGAAAAGGAACAGTTTGTTTTTGAAACAATACATAAACGCAAGGACGGAACTACATACGATATAGAAGTCCACCTGCAGTATATGGAAATTGGGAACGAATCATATTATACAGCAATAATAATAGATATAAGCGAAAGAAAGAAAGCCGAAGAAAAACTCAGGACAAGCGACAAGATTTTCACGCATTCAATTGAAATGCTTTGTATATCTGGTTTTGACGGGTACTTCAAGGTATTGAATCCCGCCTGGTCAAGAACGCTTGGCTGGAGTACAGAGGAATTATTGTCAAAACCCTGGAATGAATTTGTACATCCCGACGATTTAAAAGTTACTGAAGATGTAGCATCAGTAATTATTGACGGAAAAGAAATTTATCAGTTTGAGAACAGATACTTATGCAAGGACGGCAGTTATAAGATTCTTTCATGGAATTCATTTCCTTATCCTGAAGAAGGGATAATGTATGGAGTAGCGAGGGATATAACAGGTTATCGTAAAACAGAACAGGAATACAAGAAGCTTTTTGAAGAAATGCTGGACGGATTTGCACTGCACGAAATAATTTGCGATGATGACGGACGCCCTGTTGATTATCGCTTTCTTGCGGTAAATCCTGCATACGAAAAGATGACAGGGTTAAAAGCGACAGACGTTATTGGGAAAACAATAATCGAAGTATTTCCCGATTTAGAGCATCATTGGATTGACAAATACGGAGAAGTTGCCCTGACAGAACAACCAATTCATTTTGAAGGCTATTCAAACGTTCTAAAGAAGTATTTTGATATAAAGGCATTCTGTCCTTCAAAATTCCAGTTTGTTACAATAATTTCTGATATTTCAAGGCGAAAGGAAGCCGAAGAAGAGCTTACAAGAGAAAAGGAAAGAGCAGAAGAAAAGGAAAAACAATTCCGTGCTCTGTTTTATAATTCACCTGATATCGTTGCGATGACTGATACTAATGGTGTCTTCCTGGATATAAACAGAGTAACACCGGGATATTCAAAAGATGAAACCATTGGAACAAACGTAAAAGATTTACTTACACCGGAACAATGTGAAGATTTTGATGCTGCTGTTAAAAGAGCTCTTGAAACAGGGTTACCGCAAAGATACGAACCAAAGATTAAAAATCCTGCAGGAGAATATCAGTACTGGAATAACAGGATATCGGTAGTAAAGGGAGAAAAGAACCATTTGGTTATTAATTTTACAAATGTAACTGAACAAAAGAAGATTGAAGAAGCGATACTTAATGCAAAAGAAATTTCTGAAGCGAATGAAATACTACTAAGAAAACAAACAGAGGAGATTATTTTAAACAATGAACGTCTTGAAAGCCTGCTGAAGATTTCGCAATATCAGACAAATTCAAAGCAGGAGTTGTTTAACTTTGCGCTAGAGGAGATTGTCCAGCTGACACGAAGCAAAATCGGGTATATATATTTCTATGATGAAACAACACAGCAATTCACTTTAAACACGTGGTCGAAAGAAGTAACTAAAGAATGCGAGGTTGCAGACCAGGACAGAATATATAGTCTTGACAGCACCGGATGCTGGGGTGAAGCTGTAAGACAGAGAATACCTATAATAATAAATGATTATGAAGAGGAAAATGAATTCAAGATGGGGATACCGGAAGGACACGTAAAGCTACAGAAATTTCTTACGATACCTGTAATCGTTGATAATGCAATAGTTGCAGTAGCTGGCGTTGCTAACAAAGAAACAGATTACGATTCATCGGACGTCAGACAGTTAAAGCTCTTAATGGATACCGTATGGAAAATTTCCGAGAGACTTAAACTTATTGAGAATCTCAAAAACGCGAAGCAAAAAGCAGAAGAAAGCGACAAACTTAAATCAGCTTTTCTTGCTAACATGAGCCACGAAATAAGAACACCAATGAACGGCATACTTGGATTTCTGGATTTGCTGAAAGAACCTAATTTAAGCGATGAAAGCAAGAGCGAATATATAAGCATAGTTAATCAAAGCGGTGAGCGTCTGCTGAATACAATTAATGATATAATTGAAATATCAAAAATCGAAGCCGGGCAGCTACAACTTAATTTCAGCGACGTTAATATTTCAGAAATAATGGATTATCATTACCAGTTCTTCAGAAAGCAGACTGATGAAAAGGACATAGCTTACAATATAACTGAGCAGGTTCAAAAAGAAGGAGCAATTGTTATAACGGATAAGCATAAAATTGACGGTATTCTTACTAACCTGATTAAAAATGCGATTAAGTTTACGACTAAAGGTTCGATAGAATTCGGTAATTATATAAAAGACAACAATCTTGTATTCTTTGTAAAGGATACAGGACCCGGTATTCCCGAGGAAAAAATAGATGCAATATTCGGAAGATTTGTACAGGGAGATTTATCGCCTTATACACGTTCATACGAAGGCTCGGGGCTTGGTTTGTCTATTGTTAAAGCATACATCGATCTGCTTAACGGTAAAATATGGGTAGAATCAAAAGTTCATATAGGAAGTACTTTTTATTTCTCAATCCCTTACAATCCGATATCGATTACAGTTAATTATTACGATCAAGAAGAACCCGTGAAGTATGTTTTCAATAAAAACGATAAAATATTGATAGCAGAGGATGATGATGTCAGCTATGAATACATACATAATTTACTGAAAAAAGAAGGGCTGTCGATAGTACGAGCCGCAAACGGTGAAGAAGCCGTAAACAAAGCAAAGGAAAACGCTGATATAGCACTTATACTTATGGATATTAAAATGCCTGTCATGAACGGTATAGACGCGACGAAACAGATAAGGAAGTTCAATAAGGAAATACCTATAATTGCACAGACTGCTTATGCAATGCTAGAAGACAGGAAGAATGTTATGGATGCCGGATGCAGCGACTACATATCAAAACCGATAAGCAAAACACTATTGATATCAAAACTCAATTATTTCTTAAATAAAAACGAATAGAGTTATCTGTTTTTATTTTGAGATTAATTAAGTCGGATTTATAATTTCGTTTTTGCATTTTGTTTTAAGTAATATTAGTTTAAGTTATACTAACTATAATTTAAGGGTCTATATTATAGGAGTACAAAGGATGATTTTCTTTCAGAAAGAATACACATAACCTTTGTATGAAGACTTATTAGTTTAGAACTAAAATTTTCAGAGTTACTTAGGGTTTAAAAGTTGTTCAGTTATATGTCAGTTTAGTTTAGTTCTTTTCTTTTTTTAATTGATTTTTATAAACTATTAAGTTACAGGGTTATGATTAAAGTAATCCATTCAGAAGCCGACCCCTTAGTGGTAGAGTGCACCGAGAGCGACGTAAGACTTTGCTCTAATTGCAGGTATCACGGGAGTTGCAACTTCAGAAGCAGAGATGCGAGAGGAATCATGTACGCTTTTCTGTTTTCTATTTCCCTGTTTGCAATTCTTATTGCAAGCATTATAATGATCTGATTTTATGTTTACCTCGAGACAAAAGTATTGTTAAATTAAATCATTTTCTTGATTTAATCCTCTTGAAGCAGGTGTCGAATTTCTTCGGCTCCTGCTTTGTTTTTATACAGGATCTGATTTTGTTTTTCCGAAAATGGAGTTCTTAATTACAGCCAATTATCATTTAATTATGAAGCTATGGGCAAATGACAATGAAATGATCGAGAAATGATCGAGAAATCATGGCGCGAGTATAGACAATACAAGGATTATACAAGGACTAATGGTTGTATTGAGGTTGTATTCATATTGTATTGAGGTTGTATTCAGGAGAGTAAATGTTTGATATTACAGCAATTTGAAAGTGTTAGATAGACTATTATTATGTAAAAAATAGCCTATTTTAGTGCTTAATAATATAAAGAATATACATTACAATGTCAAGATTAAATTTTAATTATTTTTAATAAAAACAAAAGCCGTTCACATAATTGTGAACGGCTTTTGAAAATAAAAAATAGCTTTAATTACCAGTCTTTTCTTGCGTAGAGTTCCGCTATTTTTATTACTACTTTTGTTGCTTTTTCTATTGACTCAAGAGGTACGTATTCAAACTTGCCATGGAAATTAATACCGCCGGCGAAAACATTCGGACACGGCAGATCCATATAGGAAAGTCTCGAGCCGTCTGTACCACCGCGAATAGGCATAATCTTTGGTTCAATACCGAGTTCAATCATTGCCTGTTTTGCGAGTTCTACAATATGATAAACAGGTTCGACTTTTTCTCTCATGTTGAAGTACTGGTCTTTTAACTCTGCTTTAACGACCTCTTTGCCGTATCTCTTGTTTAGAAAATCAGCGCATTCCTGAGCAAATACTTTCTTGCTTTCAAACTTTGCTCTGTCGTGGTCGCGGACTATGTATGCTATAGTTGTATTCTCAACTGTTCCGTTCATGCTGATCAGGTGATAGAATCCGTCGTAATTTGTTGTATATTCCGGACGCATGTTCGGGGGGAGCAGAGAATTATACTCCATAGCTATGAGCATGGAATTAAGCATCTTGTCTTTTGCGTATCCGGGATGAACGTTTCTTCCCTGAATACTTACGGTCAGTTTTGCTGCATTGAAATTTTCAAACTCAAGCTCGCCTACGTGGCTGCCATCCATTGTGTATGCAAACTCAGCACCGAATTTTTTAACGTCAAAGAAATCAACTCCCCTGCCGATTTCCTCGTCTGGAGTGAAGCCGATTTTTATATCACCGTGCTTTATTTCCGGATGTTCAATAAGATACTTTACAGCTGTCATAATTTCTGTGATACCTGCTTTATCATCAGCTCCGAGCAGCGTAGTTCCGTCGGTTGTAATAATGGTATCGCCTACATATTCTTTTAAATCAGGGAACAGTTCCGGAGTAAGAACAAGCTTTAATTCCTTGTTAATAGTAATATCACCTCCGTCGTAATTTTCCCAGACAAGGGGATTGACGTTAGCTCCAGACATATCAGGACTTGTATCCACGTGTGCAACGAACCCGATTACGGGAACCTTCTTTTTAACGTTTGATGGAAGAGTTGCCATAACGTAACCGTGCTTGTCAATTTCAGACTTAAGCCCGAATTCCTGCAGCTCTTTATTCAATAAATTTAATAAATCGAATTGCTTTTTTGTACTCGGGAAGGTTTCAGAACTTTCATCAGACTGAGTGTCTATTTTAATGTACCTGAAAAACCGTTCCTTAATTTCCTGCTTCATTATGTATAACTCCTTTTTTAAATACTTTTCTTTCGTTTTGAAAAATCTTTCTTTTGACTTCCGGTCTTCTACCGAAGTTTAAGAGCAAACCGATTTCATAATTAGTTGCCTTTAACTGATTAATGAGAGAGAACTCAACCGATGCATTAATTCTTTCAGCAGTTTCAACTCTCACCAGCACTTTATCCTCGTTCACGAAATCAAATTTGTACTGTCCTACTCTGTTATTTTTATAGAAAACGTCTTTATAAATATCACGTTCAAATACGAGTTCATGGTTCTTCATCTCGACGGACAGTGCTTCAAGATAAACATCCTTTGAGTAACCATTACCGAGCAAATTATAAACCTCAAGAAAAGACTTGATAATCTTTTCTGTCAAATCTTTATACAACAATTCTGCCATGACGATTGTTTTTAGATTAATAAACGATTTTTAATCTGCGTCCGGCTTCCCCCTTAAAGAATCCCAAATAAAATATACACAAAGAATCACAAGCATTACGAGTGCGATTATTTCAGCTGAATGCGATTCAAACCAAGCTTCGTTCACATAGTTGATACCGCTGAACTTAAGAACTGCACTTATAACACCCATTAATGCACCGCCGGCTATAAAGCCTGATGCAATCAGTGTTCCTCTTTCGCGTCTTGCATTGTTTAACTTCTCGTCATTGCTTCTCTTTGAAACAAAGTTGGCAATAATACCTCCGAGCAAAATCGGAGTATTTAGTTCGAGAGGAATAAACATCCCGAGTGCAAAAGCGAGGGCTGGAACTCCGATCATAGTAAGAATCAATGACATGAAAGCACCTGCTGCGTAGAGCATCCACGGAGCGGGCTTTCCTGACATCATAGGTTCTATTACAGCAGCCATGGCATTAGCCTGCGGAGCAACCAGTGCGTTATCGCCTTTAAACCCGTAAGTCTGGTTTAAAATAATGATGACACCTCCGACTGTAGCAGCTGAAAGTACTGTACCGAGAAACTTCCATGATTCCTGTTTATAAGGAGAAGAACCGAGCCAGTAACCAATTTTTAAATCTGTTATAAATCCGCCTGCCATTGAAAGAGCAGTACAGACGACACCTCCGATAATCATAGAGGCAACAATACCAACATTACCCGTTAAACCTACAGAGACCATAATGACAGAAGAAATGATGAGCGTCATCAGCGTCATGCCTGAGACAGGGTTTGTACCTACGATTGCAATAGCATTAGCAGCAACCGTTGTAAACAGGAATGCAATTACCATAACAATTCCAAGTCCAAGAAAAGCGTATCCTACATTATTAACAACTCCAAACAAGAAGAAAACGAAAATCACAACAGCGACAAGAAGAATACCGCCTACGATGATACCCATAGGCAAATCTTTTTGTGTTCTTAATATATCTTTTCTTTCCACATGCTTTCCGAAAATTTCTTTAATTGCGAGACCAAATGCAGATTTGATAATCTTCGAAGACTTGAGAATACCTATTACTCCGGCCATTGCAATGCCGCCAATACCAATAGGTCTGACGTATGCCCTGAAAATTTCTTCAGCAGACATAGTACCGACAAGCGTAGTAATGTTGGCACCGAGCGGAATAGTTATTCCAGGAGCGAAATAATTGATGATAGGAATTATCATGTACCATCCGATAAAGGAACCTGCACAGATAATTGCAGCATATTTCAAACCGACAATATACCCCAGTCCGAGTACAGCCGAACCGACATTAATCTTAAAAATCAGTTTGTATGTCTCTGCAAGTTCGGTGCCGAATGCAAAAACTCTTGTAGTGAAAACTTCGCTCCACCAGCCGAAAGTTGCAATAATAAAATCGTATATACCGCCTATCAAACCGCTGACAAGCAAGAGTTTCGCCTGGCTTCCGCCTTTTTCTCCCGATACAAGAACTTCGGTAGTTGCAGTCGCTTCAGGGAAAGGATACTTCCCGTGCATATCCGAAACAAAATATTTTCTGAATGGAATAAGGAAAAGTATTCCAAGAAATCCACCAAGAAGAGATGATAAAAACACCTGATAGAACTGAACTTCAAGACCAAGAATATACAATGCGGGAATTGTAAAAATAGCACCCGCAACAATTACCCCGGAACTTGCTCCAATAGACTGAATGATAACATTCTCGCCTAGAGCATTTTTCCTCTTGGTTATGAATGCAAGTCCAACAGCAATAATAGCAATCGGAATAGCAGCTTCAAAGACCTGACCAATCTTTAATCCAAGATAAGCAGCCGCGGCTGAGAAAATGATCGCCATAAGCAATCCCCAGAAAACGGACCAAATGTTTACTTCGGGTACGATGCTCTTGGGCGACATCAGAGGTACGTAAAGCTCTCCCTCTTTCAATTCCCTGTATGCATTTTCCGGCAAACCTTTAACTCCGGTAGAGATATGTTCTGACATAAGCAGATTATTTAAATTAAGAAAAAATGACTTAGTTTATCTTAATTTAACATCAAAATACATAAAATAAAAGATTCATTTTAATATATTTTTAACATGGGATTCCCCCTAAAAATGGGTCCTGGCAATATGACATTACAGCCGAATAGTCATAACTTTAATTAGCTTATTGCGTATTATATGTAAAACAAATAGGCTATTTTTATATAACAAATTTTACACAATAAATTATTTTATTATGAAAAAATTAAATCTACTTTTATTGGTGATTTTTATTTCTGCCGGATTTTTCGGATGCGAGCAGAAGAAGACACAGGAAACAATTAAATCTGACCCCGAAATGGTAAAACAATTTGATGATTTTGTAAAAAAGTTTGAAGAGAAATATGTTCCTCTTTACAAAGAAAACAATCTTGCTTACTGGAATGCATCCATAACAGGCAAAGAGGAAGATTTCAAGAAAGTTGCCGAATTTCAGAACAAAATGACGGCAATATTTTCAAACAAAGATGATTTTAACACACTGAAGAAGATTCATAGTTCAAAAGGCATAACAGACTCGTTAAAAAAACGAGAGCTGGATGTTCTTTATCTCGCATATCTCGGTAATCAGGCTGATACCGCAAAGCTGAATGCTATTAACAATGCCCAAAGTCAGATAGAAGTAAAATTCGGAAACTTCAGAGCCGATATGAACGGCAAAAAACTATCCGATAACGAGATTGAGGAAATACTTGTTACTTCAAAAGATTCGAAAGAACTCGAAGCGGCATGGCTTGCACATAAAAAGATAGGTCCTGTTGTTGCTGACGATGTAAAGAAACTTGTAAAGATGAGAAACGAAGTTGCAAAAGACCTTGGCTACCTGAACTATCATGAAATGAGGCTAAAGCTTTCAGAACAAGACCCTGCGGAAATTCTTAAACTGTTTGATGAGCTTGATGTGCTTACAAAAGATGCATTCAAAAAACAAAAAGATGACATTGATGCTTATTTTGCTGAGAGGTACAAAATAAAGAAAGAAGACTTGATGCCGTGGCACTACCAGAACAGGTTCTTCCAGGAAGCACCGAAGATTTACAAGGTTGACCTCGATACATATTACAAAGACAAAAACCTCGAACAACTTACCGCTGAGTACTACAAAGGACTCGGAATTCCTATTGATGATGTTATTAAAAATTCAGACCTGTATGAAAAACCCGGCAAGAACCAGCATGCATACTGTACTGACATTGATAACAACGGTGATGTGAGAGTTCTCTGTAACATTAAGCCTACTGAAAAATGGATGAACACAATGCTTCATGAATACGGTCACGCGGCTTACGATAAATATATCGATAATAAGAATCTCCCGTTCGCACTGAGAGATGCGGCTCATACATTTACAACCGAATCTATCGCGATGATTTTCGGAAGATTTTCTTCAAACGGTACATGGATGAAAGATATGAAACTTGTCTCGGAAGAAGAAGCACAGAAAATATCCGAAGACGCGTTTAAATCTTTAAGACTTCAGCAGCTTGTTTTTTCACGCTGGTCGCAGGTCATGTACAGGTTTGAAAAATCCATGTATGAAAATCCCGATCAGGACCTTAACAAACTCTGGTGGGACCTTGTAGAAAAATATCAGCTGTTAAAAAGACCTGAAGGAAGGAATGAACCCGACTGGGCGTCAAAGATACATATAGCAGCTTTCCCGTGCTACTACCACAACTATCATCTTGGCGAGCTTCTTGCTTCTCAGTTGTATTACTACATCGGGAAGAATATACTGAAAGTAAACGATTTCAAGAATCAGAGTTTTGTAAACAAACCTGAAGTCGGCAAATACCTGCAGGAAAAAGTTTTCATGCCGGGTGCGAGATATTACTGGAATGATATGATAGAAAAGGCTACAGGTGAAAAACTTACCGCGAAATATTACGCCCAACAATTCGTAAACTAATGTATTTACAGCTCCTTCCCGCTTTATGCGGGAAGGAGATTTCTAATGATTTTGATTTATATTTAACTTTATTTCCCTTCTGAAAAGAAAAAGTTCGGTCTCTGAGCTTTAAATGATATATTTCGGGAAACAAAATTCTCTACAGTTAGTATATAATTTAAAGTTAAACCAATAAAGCAAAAGCTTGTCTAACTATTAAAGTAAAGGAGTCATAAAATGGATAATATAAGACTAAGAATATTGATGAAATCAGGGCTGGCTGCGTTGCTTTTACTATTATCAGCATATCTGTTTGCAAGTCCAGCTTATTCACAGATTGAACCCGGGCAAGTAACAACCGTTATAGACACTGTTGACGACGAAGAAGATTTGTTCGATGAAAATACTAACTACAAAGAAAAGTATAAGGATTTGAACAAAGACGGTGAATGGGTAACCATAACAGACACTTCCCTTAATGACCCGGATAATCCTGATGAAAGAAACGTAACAAACATAAGAATTATAAACGTCTGGAAACCGAACGGTATGAATCCTGACTGGACACCATACAGTTACGGCAGATGGGTTTATACTTATACAGGCTGGATGTGGGTAACAGATTATTCATGGGGCTGGGCTACATATCACTATGGAAGATGGGTATATGATTATTATTACGGATGGGTATGGCTGCCAGGCAGGTACTGGGCTCCAAGCTGGGTGCAGTGGTGTTATAATTCAAATTATATCGGCTGGTATCCTATTTATCCAAGAAGACATCGTCATCATCACCATAGATATTATGCACACGGAAATCCGCGTCATTGGGTAATCGTAAAGAGAAAAGATTTTACGACAAAGATAAACAAGGAAGTTTCTGTTGATTCGAAAGAAAACTCAAAGATACTCGAAGAAACAAAAAAGATAGCTGTTGTTAAATATGACGGGAAAAATATAACCAATGTCGGACCGAAAGTGGAAGTGATAGAGCAGAACACAGGCCAGAAAATTAATCCGAAGAAAGTATCCTTATCAGACAAAAAGGATATCACAAAAGTCGATGAGACTACGGTGAGCATATACAGAAACGATGTTGAGAAGAAGACTGTTACTACAGGCACAAAAGAATCAAATAATATTAACGGCACGAAGAAAAAAGATGTTAAAGTTAAGGAAACAAGCAAGAATCCTGATGTGAAAAAAGAAACAATCAGAGAAACCGCTCCGAAGAATAAAGATGAGAATACAAACAGGAACAAGCAGCCTAATTATGAAGGCTCAAGAGAAAAAGCTCCTGAGCAGAAAGTGAAGACTGAAAGCCAACCTCCAAGTAACGAAGGAAGCCGACCTCCAAGTAATGAAAGAAGCAGACAGGAAAGCAGTCCTAAAAGGGATACCGGCAACAGTAACAGGGAAAGCAACAACAGCGGTCGGAGCAATGAAGGCTCACGCGACAACGGGAATAACAATTCCAAAGCACCAAGCAGAAAGTAAGTAAGTAAATAAATAAATTCATACATCGTCCTTCAAAGAACCCGGTGCAAACCGGGTTTTTTGTTTTGTATTTTATTAAAAATTAACCTATGTTGTAATTAATAAAATAATATTCATTTATGAAAATAATAACAGCTCTTACATTAATAATTCTTTCAGCTTTTATTAATAATGTCTATTCACAATGTTCCGATGACGGTGTGTGCATTATAGGCGAAAGGCATAATACAGATGAAAAAAGCTATAACACATCATCGTTATCGCTGCAATATTCACTCGGATTCAGCGGAACCCCCGAAGACATAACTTATCATGCATTAAAACTTGGCAGCGATATTGTTATTACAAAAGAATTTTCTCTGGGCGTAGTAGTACCATTTTACGCACAGGTGCATAAGACAGCAAACACATTCTCTAACGGCGGTGTCGGTGATGCTTTTGTTATCGGCAATTATTCAATACAGACCGGTAAGAAGCAGAGCTTGCTGCTGCAGGGAGGTTTTAAGGTAAACACCTCTTCAATAAATAAATATGAATTTACATATACTAACGCGCAGGGAACGAATGATTTAATACTTGGTGGTGTTTATAGTATTTCCCTCTTTAATTTTGCCGGCGGGTTACAGGTCCCTTTAACTAATTATGAAGATGGAGATTCTAAGTTTAAACGTGGTGCTGAACTGATGATAAAAGGCGGTATTAAACATAACATTGATAAATTTGCTCTAAGCTTTGATGTTCTCGGAATTAAGAGACTCAGCAAATCCGAAATAACGTCTTCAGACTTTTATACAGCAACAAGCGTTACAACAACTATTGATAAAAGTGATTTTCTTCAGATTAACTTAATTGGCGGAGCTGCATATAATATTTCAACCGATCTTATGCTGGATTTGAATATTGCTGTTCCTGTTATCAAAAGAGAAGAAGATTCCGACGGGACGAAAAGAGTATTCTCCGCAAATTTAGGAGTAAGGTTCAACATATAACGGAGTTTCTACAGCCGTTTTAAATATTTTCACATAAAAATTTTCATTTCGGATAAATACTTTACTTTAATTTAATCTGTAAATACTTTAACTTGCAGAATATTATTATAAAATGTTAGAAAAATTTGGACAGGATCTCAAAAAACTAAGAGAATCCAAGAAAATTTCTATAGCCGATATATCAGCTAAAACGAAGATACACAAGTCTATTCTTGAAAAAATGGAAAGCGGTGACTTTTCCTTTTTTTCAGAAATACACGTCCGTGCATTCCTTAAGCAGTATGCAAAAGCTATAGATGTTGACAGTAACGACATTCTCTTCAATTTTGGAATGGCTAAGAAAGGGAAATTTTCTTCAATGATAAAGGATGTTGAAGAAAAAGAAGAAGAGATAAAGAAAGTTGAAGAAAAAATTAACTACATGGATGAACCTGAACTGCCGACTGAGATGAACACTCAAACAGCAGAAGAAGATATTTTCAGTTTTCCGGCTAAACCCATGAAGAAGATAATTACCGAGCCGAAAATTCCTGCGGAAGTTCCGGAAATGAAGAATGATATATCTGAGAGAAAACCTTTTTCGAAATCAAAGCGGGTAAAACTTGAACCCGAAGATACAGAATTTAACGGTACATACACGGAGATAAAAGGGTTCCGGATACCAATTCACTTATTGAAGAACCTCGGAATTGCTTTATTGATTATTGCACTCCTTGCGGGGATATATCTGCTTATCGACGTCGTCTTTCTGAAAAAACAGAACCAGAATATAGATATTGTAAAGCAGAATTTTGATGAGGTCGTACAGGAGAATGAAAAGCGAATTCTTGGTAAGAAAACCGAAGAAGAAATTCGCGATTCTATTAACAAGGCTCAGGACTCCGTAAGAAAAGCCGTTATAGCAGATTCGCTAAAGAATCTGGATTCCGACTTGCTTACATTAAAGATTGTCGGACTTGACAAAGGCAGAATTATAGTTTATACCGATTCATTATACGAGGGGGGCGGAAAGCTTGAGGAAATCACAAAAAACAGCAAGTTTGAATTTAAAGCTAAAAACCTGTTTTATATAACATCCAAAAACACTTCTAAATTTGATGCTTACCTTAACGATAATAAACTTAATATTGAGGACGAGTCAATAAAGAATCTGAAGCTGACAAGAAAAATATTATCAAACAAATAATATGTAACTCATTACACAATAATGGATAAACATATTGTTGACCGCATAGATAAACTAAAAAAATTAATAACCGACGCAGACTACAAGTATTACGTACTTGCCGAGCCTGATTTAAGCGATTTCGAATATGATAAACTCATGAAAGAACTCGAAGAGCTTGAAAAGCAATACCCTCTTCTTCTGACAAAAGACTCCCCTACTCAGCGTGTATCGGGTGAACCCACGAAGAAATTCAATGTTGTTGAACATAAAATCCCTATGCTTTCCCTTTCAAATTCCTACAACTTTGACGAACTGATTGATTTCGATACAAGAGTAAAAAATGCTGTCGGTAGTGATAATGTTGAATATGTTTGCGAGCTGAAGATTGACGGACTTGCTGTTTCGCTGATTTACGAAAACGGTTATTTTGTAAGAGGAGCAACACGCGGCGACGGAACAAAGGGTGACGAAGTAACTGCCAATCTGAAAACCATTAAATCGATTCCTTTAAAAGTTGAAAACAATTCAATCAAAAATTTTGAAGTAAGAGGAGAGATTTTCATAAAGAAGGATGACTTCCTTAAGATAAACGAGGAGCAGGAACTTAAAGGAGATAAGCTCTTCGCAAACCCAAGAAATACAGCAGCAGGAACGTTGAAACTCAAGGACAGCAGAATAGTCGCACGCAGACCGCTAAACTTATTCTCTTACTATTTTTTATCGAATGATATAAAACCCGAAGAACATTTCAAAAATCTTGAACTGCTGAAACAATTAAGATTTCCTGTTAATCCTTTTACCGCAAAGGTTGAATCAATAGAAGAGGTAAAAAAATTCTGCGAGAAGATTGATGAGCTTCGCGATAACCTCCCATATGAAATTGACGGCGTAGTCGTAAAAGTCAACAGCATACATGAACAGGAGATACTTGGCAATGTTGCAAAATCTCCGCGCTGGGCTATAGCATACAAGTTCAAAGCAAAAGAAAAGATAACGAGAATAAACAGCATAACGCTTCAGGTCGGAAGAACCGGAACGATTACTCCTGTCGCAGAGCTTGAACCTGTCTTTCTTGCAGGCTCAACAATCTCAAGAGCAACACTTCATAACTTCGACGAACTTGAACGCAAAGATATAAGAGAAAAAGATTTCGTCAAGATTGAAAAGGGCGGTGATGTAATACCAAAAGTCACGGAAGTAATCCCCGAAAAAAGAGAAAAGGGTTCGCGAAAGTATTCCATTCCCGATAAATGCCCTGTATGCAGCACAAAACTCGTTAAGTCAGAAGAAGAAGTATATGTTTACTGTCCGAACTATTTCTGTCCCGCACAGATACAGGGACGGATAGAACACTTCGTGTACAGGGATGCAATGGACGTCGAAGGGCTCGGCGGCAGCATCATAGCTATCTTCCTTGAAAATGGGCTCATAAAAGATTTTTCAGATATATATGAACTAAAGAATAAAAGAAAAGAAATAATTTCATTGGATAGATTCGGGGAAAAAAGTGTTGACAACATTCTTTCAGCGATTGAGAATTCAAAAGAGAAACCATTCGAAAAAGTATTGTTTGCTCTGGGAATAAAGCAGGTCGGCGAAAGGACAGCCAAGCTTCTCGCAAAACATTTCGGTACAATAGAAAATCTTTCTAATGCATCCGTTGATGAAATTGATGATATTTATGAAATAGGTCCTTCAATTGCCCGCAGTGTCGTAGATTTTTTCAAAGATAATAAGAATATTAGATTACTGAATAAGCTAAAGAAGGCAGGACTCAAATTTGAGTCCGACAATACAGGCGCAGCAAAGACCAGAGAAGGATTCATCGGAAAAGTGTTTGTCCTTACAGGTACACTGATTAAATTCACACGCAGTCAGGCATCGGAAATAATAGAAAATCTCGGCGGCAGAACGACTGGTTCCGTAAGCAAGAAAACAGACTTCGTTCTTGCCGGTGCCGAAGCCGGCAGCAAACTTGACAAGGCAAAAAAACTCGGCGTTAAAATCCTCACCGAAGAAGAATTCGAAAGAATGATTTAGTAATAACCCCTGTTACAAATTCCTGAATATCCAGAATAGCAGTACAACAACCACCGTAATTGCTATAGTTCTTGAGCTTACAGATACTTTAGGAAGTTCCCGAATTAAGCATTGGGGGCATTATAATAATATGCAATGAAGCAGTATTTATTTCGTTATTGCATTATTCTTGCAAAGTTTAATAACTGCTGAAGTCAGAAAAATGTTATTTTAAAAACATCCTTTTGTCACTTATACTTCCGTTACATTACTTTATATTCAACGACCAAATTATTACTCTTCTCATGGTTAAATTATTAATGACGAAATGCAGAAGTAAAAAACGGACCATATGTTACATTGACAAATAATTTAATAATGTTTATGTTGATTCAGATATAAAGAAATACCCCCCCCTAAATAATAAAATACTTGAGAGGGGTTAAACAAATTTAATTATGAAAAAATCTGTTTATAATATTTGTTTTTCTGAGGGGATGGAAATATTTCTTCGCCTTTATATATCCTATTATTATCATTCTATATATTCATTAATCACACCTTATAATAAATATCCTGTAAATTATGAAACTAATATTTCAATAAGAATAAAATCCTCAAAATTCATTATTCATAGTATTTCTAACCTCACAAAATATTTAATTGCATCAAAATTTAAACAAACGGTTTATAATAATTATCAATCCCTTATATGAAAAAAGCAATTTATATAATTACAATGTTTTTGATACTGAATTCTTCGTTCTTTATATTGAATTCAGACGCACAGTGGTATAGCGTGGAGAATGGTAGTTTCGGTAACGTTTATGATATGATATTTAAAGATCAAAACACCGGATGGCATGTAATTGAGGGTAAGGCTCTATATAGAACTACAAATGGAGGTTTTGACTGGATATGTATTGACATGCCATACATAGATTCCCTTAATTTTTGTTCGCATATAATTCATTCATCCGATACTTTATGGGCAAGTATAAATAATGCTTATAATGGAAATAGTTCAAAAATATTAAAATCAATTAACAGTGGTTTGAACTGGTCAGTTATTAATACAAATTTAAACGGACAAATTATTAGATATTCTTTTATTAAACAAAATTTAATTTATGGTTACCTTAAAAGAAGTAATCCCGATAAGTTCTATGTTGTAAAAAGTACAGATACAGGAATAAACTGGAGCGTTGTATTCGATTTTACGGGATTTCTACTAAATGAAGAGGCGAGGTTTTGTTTTGTAAATGATAGTATAGGTTTTATTTCATATTTTAATAGAAAGATATATAAGACAACTAATTATGGTAATAACTGGTCAAATATTTATCATGATACAACGAATACTCAAATAACTTATTCGAACTTTATAAATGCATACCTTGGATTTTTAGTAAAAGATTATAGTCGTACGTACAGAACAACAGATGGCGGTTATTCCTGGGATTCTGTTTTAAGTTATCCATTATTATCTTTTGCGTTTGATAATGAATCAACCGGATATTCGGTAACAAAAAGAGGAACAAATATTGTTTACAAGACAACTGATACAGGTAAAAACTGGTTTAACATATATGAATATTCAGACCCTTTAAGAACAAGATATTTTACTCATATATACAAAAAGGGTAATACTATTTTTGTAAATGCACGTTCTGCAGGAAGTATTTTTAAATCTACTAACAATGGATTGAATTGGGTGGACTTATCAGTTTATGACAGAACAGGCGGTGCATTCGGAACTATTAGTTTTGCTAATGCTAACACAGGGTTTATCGGCGGAGACTATCTTACACTAATGAGGACTACGAATGGAGGCGATAACTGGACAAAACTTAATGTCTTAGGTAATCCTTTTATATCTAATTTTAGCAGTAAGTATATTAGAAAAATACAGTTTGTTGATGAGAAAACCGGATATTTGTTAGTATTTTTTAGTGACCATTCTGATACATTGTTCTATAAAACTACTAATTCAGGAGCTAACTGGAATCTGCTAAAAACAAACATTAATTCAGGCAGGAATTTCCATTTTATAAATAGTAATACCGGTTGGGCAACAAACGACACCAACATAGATATCAGAACTTATTCCCGGGTTTTTAAAACAACAAACGGTGGGAGTAATTTTGTATTTAAAGCGTTAATAACTACACCGGCTTACGATATTGCCTTTTATGATAATCTGTATGGTTATATGGCGTGTCAGGACATATTGAATGGTCCAAATCTATGGAAGACGACAGATGGCGGAGAATCCTGGCAAGGATACAATCTGGGTCTGGTTTCATCGGTCAGTATAATTGACAGAAATATTGCATTTGCAACGAGTTATACACAAGGGATATATAAAACCACTAATGGAGGAGCAAACTGGTTTATGTGTTTTAACAACCCACAGTCATGGGAAAAGATTAAGTTCGTTAATAATCAAATTGGTTTTGCTTTATCTTACAATAGGAATATCTTTTATACTACTAATCAAGGTTCAAGTTGGAATTATAGTAATATCGGCTCTACTATACCTTTAAATGATATTTGTTTTACTAATCAGAGTACCGGATTTGCAGTCGGTGTATGGGGAAAAATTTATAAAACAAATAATACAGGAGGAATTGTCAGCATAAATCCAATCTCAACAGAGATTCCTAAAGATTTTTGCTTACATCAAAATTATCCGAACCCGTTTAATCCTGTTACAAAAATAAACTTTGAATTGCCTATACAGAAATTTGTATCCCTGAAAATTTATGACATCACAGGCAGAGAAATCCAGACACTTGTGAATGAAATAAAACAGGCAGGATATTACACAGTTGACTTCAACGGTCCTAATTTAAGCAGCGGTGTTTACTTCTACAAAATCCAAAGCGGTAATTTTGTAAGCGTAAAACGCATGGTGCTTGTCAAATAATTTGGAATAAATAACCTTTAATTTACTGCAATAACTTAAAAACCCGCGGACACTTCTGCGGGTTTTTATTATTCATATAATGAATTTATTCTCGCCTGAATAAGAAATAGGATTCCATATTAATTCTCATCTCATTTGAAGAACTGACATCATTTTATCTCACTCATAATTACATTATTTATGACGCAATGCGTGCGCTTGATGAATACCAAATGGTACATTGACAAATCATATAATAATGATTATTTTAATTCGGATATAAAATAAATACCCCCATCCCAAAATATATTAGGGGGTTAAACAAAAATAATTATGAAAATACTGATTTTTCATGTTTGTTTTTATAAGGAGAGGGAAATTATTCTTCGAAGTTACTTTTCTTATTATGATTATCATTTTTTATATTGCTCAATCACACCATCTAATATAATTCCTATAAATTATGAAACTAATATTCTAAAAAAAGTTAAATCCCCGAAAGATAATATTCAAACTATTTCTAACCCCAGAAAATATTTAACAGCATTAAAATCTAAACTAACGATTTATCATAATTATCAATCCCTAATATGAAAAAAACAATTTATATAATTACAACTTTTTTGATACTGAATTCATCGTTCTTTGTAATGAATTCAGACGCACAGTGGTATAGTGTGGAGAATGGGAGTTTCGGTAACGTTTATGATATGTAAAAGACAATTAGACATCATTTTCTTTTCAGATATTTTGGAGAAAGCAATACAGGTCAATGGAAACAGAATGCTAATACAGAAGTACTTCGCCCTTGTCCTATTCCACAGAAATCTGAATTACTTTAATTAAATATGACTATGAAAAGAATAACTTTGATTTTGTTTTTGATGGTATCATCTTATTCCATTGCTCAATGGTACAGTGTTGAAGACGGAACTGGTGGTGATATCAGAGGTATTAAATTTAAAAATGCAAATACCGGATGGTATATTGGAAACTATGCACAAAATATCTATAAAACAACTAATGCAGGTTTAAATTGGTTTTCATTAGATATTACGAATATTGACTCACTTCAGAATTTACATGGATTAGAAACAAGAGGTGATACATTATTTGTATGCTCAGATTATGGACGATTAATAAGGTCTACAAACGGAGGAATTAATTGGGATTTAATCAATTTAAATCGAAGATATATATTTGAAAAAATTCAGTTAATCGCTCCAAATATTTTATACGGAATATTATCGGATAGTATATCTCATTATACTTTGATAAAATCTATCGATTGTGGGATTAATTGGATGAATGTATATGATTTTGGAGCTTATGAAAATAACTTAGCAAAGTTTCAATTTGTAAATGAAATGATAGGGTATTCCGTGGGATATAGAAAATTGTTAAAAACCACCAATGGAGGAAATAACTGGTACACAATTTTGTTGGATTCCATCCAGCTAAATTACATATATTTTTATAATAGCAACACAGGATGGTTGCACCGATATACCTCTGCAAATGGAACCTTGTACAAAACCTCGAATGGTGGAACCAATTGGATATTGAACAGTTCATTAGTTTACCCAACAAGAATTTCATTTATTGAGACTATGCAGGGTTTCATGGTGGGAACTACATTCGATTCAAATTATCGAGGTACTTTTTGGAAAACTTCTAACGGCGGAAATAATTGGCAACCAATTAATTATAATTTTAAATATCAGATGTACGCGGGTGATATGGCACAAATAGATAATCAAATCTTATATGTAACTGCTCAACAGAATAGCAGTTTATTTAAAACAACAAATTCCGGTGATAACTGGATTGATTTATCTAGAGATAGTTTATTTGGTGGGCTTAAATCAATTAGTTTTTTGAATGACAATATCGGTTTTACTGGTGGTTACAATGGGGTATTGATGCAAACTGCAAATTCTGGATTTAATTGGTCTAAAAGTTTAAGCTATAGAGAAATTTCTCTAAATGACAGAATTGAAAAAGTGCAATGCATTGATAATACTGTATTTGTTACGGGGGATAGAGCCATTTATAAATCTACAAATTCAGGAATTAATTGGGTAAAATTGCCCGATAATTTAAGTAATTCCCATTATACAAGTTCACACTTTTTAAATTCGAATACAGGTTTGATTGTTTATGTCAACGGCATAAATACTCATTTAGTAAAAACTACTAATTCAGGAATAAATTATACGGAAAAATTTACAACTGCCAACACAATGAATACGGGTATAAGTTTTCGCGATTCAAATTATGGCTATATTTCTTTTGATAACATTTTTACTTCAATAAATTTATATAGAACAACTGACGGTGGAGAAAATTGGCAAGGACATAATACTCGTTCAATATATTCGATTTGTATTAATAATGATTCCGACGTATATCTTGCGAGCGATAATTATTCAGGGATACTTAGAAGTACAAACAGAGGTGATAATTGGGTAGCATTAAATACTGTTAATGCAAATTGGTTTGCAATAAACTTCGTAAACGATAAGATTGGATTTGCAACTTGTGATGCAAGCTCAAAAATGTATTATACAACTAATAAGGGTACAACATGGAAAGTAAAAAACCCGGGTTCAACTGCTGATATATATGGAATGTATTTCAATAAACAAGGATTAGGTTTTGCAGTAGGTAGAGGAGGAAAAATATATCGAACAACTAACAATGGAGGTACAACAGGTATTATTCAGGAAGAGTATGTTATTCCATCAAAATATTCATTATCACAAAACTATCCGAATCCGTTTAATTCTATAACTAGAATTAAATTCAACGTTGCCCGATTAAGTGATATAAAGATTGTTGTTTATGATATACTTGGAAAAGAAATCACTACATTGGTTAATGAAAAATTGAATTCAGGAACATATAATATAATTTTCAATGGAGATAATATATCAAGCGGTATATATTTTTACTTTATGAATGCAAACGGAAAATTAATTCAAACAAAGAAAATGATAATTTTAAAGTAAAATATTTATATGAATAAACTGATAAGAGGACCTTAATAAAATTGAAATACATCTTATAAGAATTAAAAAGGGTAGAGCATTAAAATTAAAAAAATTTTAATTGTGTTTGGTGACACTTGGCTCCACCCTACTTTTATCAATTTTAAAATACAAAATTATGAAATCTTTAAAAAGATATTTCATCTTAACATCAATATTGTTTTTTGGGGTAGTAAATAACATCTTATCCCAAACTTATAATTGGGAGAATTCCTCTACAATTAACTTTCTCCCTGTTGGATCAGAAGCCTATAACAATAATCAATTAATTGATTTAACATATGATAATTATGGGACTCACTTTATTGGTATTAGTAATTTTAATTCAAGTACATTATCGGGCAATTTAAATTATTTTTTATTTGACAATAACGGTTTAATAGTGAATAATGAATCATATGTTGAAATAGAAACTGGTGTTAGAGGTTTAAGTATATGTAGTGGATTTGGGAGAGTATTTTTTATTTCGGTAAAGGATAATTCGATAGGAATATATGAAAGATTAAATGGAATAAATAATTATCAATTAAAATTAACTTTTGTACCGACAGATCCTCAAATTTCTTCAGATCTTTTTGTAAATACAAGTTTGGCTATTACAGAGGGTAAACTACATATTGTCTGGCAGAATAAGAGTCCTTCTTTTGGAAACAATTATATTGGATATGCAGTTTATGACTTTATAAATCAAATCATAACAGAATATGATATAATCAACGATGCTAATTCCCTTGGTAATCATCCGCAAATTGCAGCTTCAGGAAGTAAAGTTGAAATTACTTATACTCGTTTTTTTAATCAGAACACTTCTCAAGATATTTTCAACACTGTTGATGTTTCTAATGCACCAACTTATATTGTAAGAACAGCATCAGGATGGATTACATCCTCTAATAATGAGGCATATTCAAGATCTGCTCTTTTGATTCAAGATAATATAGCGTATATTATTGGTAAGACGGCAATATTATCACTCGGACAAGTAGGAATAAATTCGCAATTTAAAAAAAGAACTTTTACTGGTGATTGGCCCACTCTCTCCACAATAAATGAATATTTCGTTAATGGTTATAATACAAAACCTTCTCTAATATATGTACCCGAAAATAATCGAGTTGCTTTTTCTTATGAAGCAAGATATTACCCACCTGGTAATCCATCAAGAGATGAATTAAGATATAGGGAGTATGATATTCAAAGTCAAACACTGTTGAATCCTATAACCTGCGAAGCAGCTCCACCAAATGAATATATATATTTTTCACTATTAAGAGGGTCTATACATGGAGATTATATTATATTTAGGTCAGGTAACAATTTTAAAAAAATTAGAAGACCTAGACCTATTACGGGAAATATTACATATAATACACTGCTTACTGGTACAGAATATATAAATACTTCTACTTCCTCATCTTGTCATAGTAATGGTGCTAAAATCATAGCAGAAAATGGCAGTTCTACAACAGTAGCGGCTAATTCTCAATTATATATTGATCAGGGGGATTGTCTTGAATTAAAATCTGGTTCAACTTTAAATATTCTGGATAACGCTCATCTAATTGTTGATGGAAATAATGCAAGCCTTAAATTAAATCCCAACTCTATAGTTCAACTTGGCGAAAATGCAAAAATAGAATTCAAGAACGGAGCATACCTGATTGCAAATGGAAGCGCCATTTCCTCGGCTCAAGGCAGCCACGGAGGGGGAATTGTACTTGAAAATGCTGGTGAGCAGACTTCCATTACAAATTGTACGTTTACTAACCTTATGAGTTCAATAATCGTGAAGAATACTGATGCGGGTTATTTCGGATTATTTAAAAATATATCTGATAACACATTCTATACCGATGTAAGCTGTCTCTACGTAATCGAAACAAAGAATGCAAACAACATAACCATTTCAAACAATCATATATTTATGACGCAGGGTAGAGGAGTAGGTATTCTTATGCGGTATTATATAAACGAAGGCAATGAAGAGTCTGCTTCTACAACTTATGCAGTCAATGTTATGGGAAACGAAATATCAAACGGGGTTGTATCCGCTGCCTTTATTTCGTTCACAAATTCTTACCCTTATATTAATTTTAAATACAATAATTGTTACGGCAGTGTTTCAAACACAAACGTTATATACAGACTATCACACGGAAATATAAAAAATAATAATATATCAAATAGCTCCGGGAAGAATCTTGACCTTTTTCAGGCAAATCCGTACGTGCTTTCAAACTCGTTTTACTCTTATATTTTGAACCTAACGAATAATGATTCGTATCCATATTTTGCTCCTATATCAACCACCACTGACGGAGGTTGGGTATGGAGAGGCGGCAAAAACACATTAAGCAGTTCTTCTAACGGAAATATTTATTTCAAAAATGGAAATGTCGTACTGGACTGGGGGCAAAATTATTTTTCGAAAAGTTATTACAATTATCATTTGCAGGGACGAATAAACGAACCATCAGGTGTGTATAATGTACGAAACAATTGTTTTAATGGCAGCCATAACCCGAGTTCATCCTTGACGGATTATTATTCGGGTAATGATGTAATCCCTTATTACGCAGGTTCATATATTAGTTGTGCTATTTCAACTGATGCAGGAACAATATGGCAAATTGATGATCTTGGAAATGGATTCTATGATACTTTGTACAGAACTGACAATAATTCCGGATATCAACCCGAAGAGGATGAAGGTTTATATTCATCTGCAATTGAAAAACAAATGAACGACGATAATTACGGAGCGGTTTCAACATTTAAGACGTTAATTAATCTGCATCCTCAAAGTAGTTACACGGAAGCCTGTTTATACGATATGTACGACTGTTACCAGAAACTTGATACCTCAGCAAATCAATCAACACACGATATTTTGTACTCAGACTTGAAATACTTCCTTGACTCAAAGATTGAATCAGGTCTGTACAGCGATGAGTTCAATATAAACGCGTACAACATAACAGTTATGTGTCTGGTATCAATATCGCAGTACTACGAAGCAATGTCGGGGTACGAATTCATTGCTCTTTATCATCCCGATGATTATCTAAGTTTTCTTGCAAGCTGGGATTATGCCGAAATAGAAGACCTGATGAACGGCTCAGGCGGAATTTCAAGCACGGAAGAAAACTTGACACAGGAAGAGTATTATAAGAAGTTGAAAAAGAGAATAGACAGAAAGATTAACGAAGACCCTGTTAAGAAAATGGTGAAGAAATCCTTTGATAGAACAAAAGCAGCGAAAATCTCAAAGATTGAGAAAGATGCGATGTCAAGAACAAACAGCAATGAAACCGCAAAACAGGAAATAGCAAAAATGGAATCGAAATACGAAGAAGCAAAGATGAAAGCAATTTCCATAATGCGTACTTCAAAATCTTTAACGAGAGAGGAAAAAGACAGGAAGCAGATTGAAGACATTCTGCTCACAAAAACAGAAGAGAACAAAGAAACTGAATCATTCAGCAATATAGTCCCGGCTGAGTATAGTCTCTCACAAAACTATCCTAATCCGTTTAATCCAAACACAAAAATTAACTTTGCATTGCCGAAACAGGGATTTGTAACCCTGAAAATTTATGACATCACAGGCAGAGAAATTAAAACCCTTGTGAATGAAATTAAGCAGGCAGGATATTATACAGTTGACTTCAACGGTTCTAATTTAAGTAGCGGTGTTTACTTCTACAAAATCCAAACAGGTGACTTTTCAAGCGTAAAGCGTATGGTGCTTGTCAAATAATTTGGAATAAATAACCTTTAATTTACTGCAATAACTTAAAATCCCGCGGAGACATTCGCGGGTTTTTATTATCTCTATAATGAAGTCATGAAGATTTCGAAAAGATGATTAATTAATCACCCACATCACAAATTCCTGAATATCCAGAATAGCAAAACTATAACAGCCGCAATTGTTATTGTCCTTGGGTTTATCGGTACTTTAGGAAGCTGCTTATTAAATACTACTAATGCAAAGTAATAAACAATCGAATATAATATTAAAGGAGTGGAAACATAAACCAAAGGATTTAAAATATAAGCATCATGAAAATTAAAGTGCAGAATCTGATGAGTTCCCCTCATCCCCCCGCATCCCGGACACAGCAATCCTGTAACTGTTTCGAACAAACACGGGGGATAGTAATTTAATACTGCAGGATTCCAGAAGAACAAAACGATGATAAAAAAAACTGCGGTTGTAATAACCGCAGTTCCTTGAAATTTCTTATTTTCTAATACACCGGATACGTCCAATTATTTAACTAAATTGAACTTCTCTCCGTATTGACCTATTAACGGAAGCGGTGCAACCTTGCCTCCGAAGGCATTGATAATTCCGATAATGTAATACACAATAACGGCTATGTAAAGAATGTATCCGAATCCGCATGTGACAACACCGATAATATTAACGAGTATGTTTACTATCAAAAGCACTATCGATTGTTCTGTATGATACATAACAAATTTATTTTTCTTATACTCATCCATTAATAATGGAATAAAGAAAACTAAATATGCGACAAACGCCATTGTTTTTCCTGATTCAATTTCTTCAGGTGTAATATTAAGATTTCTTGTAGATTCTGCCATTCCTTCTCCTTTTAAAAGTTAATATTTAAAAAACTTTTTACCTGAATATAGCTTTTATACTTCCCCAGGTGTTTTTAATGCCGGATACAGTATGAACCACAGTTATTGTGTTCGTGTAAGAATAACTACCGTTGCTGTTTTGACACTTCAGCCTGTAATAATAAACGGATGAGGTGGATTTGTTCATATCCACACTGTTATCCTGATACGAATAGTAAGAATTACTGCCGTTTGCATTTACTGTTTTGACATAAATAAAACTGTTAGGTGTGGAAGCACTGCGCTCGATTTCAAACTTAGCTGTTCCATTTTCGTCTCCGGTTTTCCATTCAAGCAATATTCCGTCGGAGTTTGTTTTCCCCGTGAAATATTCAAATGTTAAACCTGCAAAAGCAATTCCGGCCGTAACCAAAACCAAAAATAGTATTTTACTAACCCTATAAATCATATATTTATTTACATAAAGATAGAATCAAATTATAATTAATGCAAGGGAATTTTGTATATATCTTACATCTGAAAAAAATAAATATTTAACTAAAAATTAGTTATAACTGTATTTTTTGAGTTTAGTTGACATTCTCCGCATTTTCCAGCGAGCAATAAATCTATCTTTAAATACGTGTGTATCCGTTTTATCCGCGAAAATCAGCGTTCTATTGCTTTTCCGTACTACTATCCGAAAAAATTTTGTAATAAAAACAAACTTTTTACAAAATAAAAACAATCTAAAGATTTACAATTTTAATATATAAAATAATTCTTTTGCTTTCTTTGCGTCCTTTGCATCCTTTGCGAACTTTGCGTTAATAGTCTATTATACTAACAAAAATAATCTGTTTTCTCAGCGTTCTCTGCGTCCCCTGCGGTTAAAATTCCTAAAAGTTCCTTCTTTTCTCTGTGTTCTCTGCTTTCTGTGGTAAAAATTCTAATAAAGTTCTTGTTCTTCTTTTCATCAGTGAATATCATAATTAAATCAGCTTTTTCTGTGTGCGCTTTTGTTATTCTCCGTGAGTTCTCAGTGATCTCCGTGAACCATTTCGTATAAAATCTTTTCTTTGTTTGCAACTCTTGCTCGCCGTGGTACATTCAATTTTCTTTCTTTATCAATTTCAAGTTTTTCGGATTTTTCATACATTTATTAATGGTAAATAATGGTTTTTTCATCGGTATCGATTCAGGCGGTACGAATTGCAGAATATCAGCCTGCGGCTCTGATTTAAATATTCTCGGCTCAGTTGTCTTTCCTTCGGTGCACTACTCAGCCGTCGGATACATAGATTTTTCCTCACATACATCAGCAAATATAAACCTGTTTCTTGAACAGTATAGTTTAAACCTCTCCGAGTGTCTCGGAATTTGTGCAGGTGTTGCCGGTGCAAGGGCTGCAAACAATAAAGAGGAAATACGGAAAGGATTAATAAACGTTCTAAAGATTGATAAGATTATTGTTGAATCCGATACTGTCATTGCTTTCGAGGATGCTCACGGTGAAAATGACGGCTTGATTCTTATTTGCGGTACGGGGTCTGTCTTGTTCGGAAGGCTCGACGGAGAAATTGTAAGGCTTGGAGGCTGGGGAAAAATTCTCGGCGATGACGGCAGCAGTTACTTCCTCGCTCTCAACTTCCTGAAAAAACTCGTTAAGTATTTTGACAGGTTTGACCAGAAAGCTGATATAGAAAAACTTCTTGATGATAAATTCGGTATTAACAGGAACAATATTATTGATATGGTTTATCACAAAAAATTTGATATTGCTTCGCTGACCCTGTTTATCGTTGAACAGGCTGAAAATGGCGACCCTCTCTGCAGACACGTCGCTGAATCCGAAGCTGAAAACGTACTCGAACTATTTGATGCTTTAGCAAACAGATTAGGTGTCGATAAAAAACTTAGCATAGCTTTTTCCGGAAGCTTAATCGATAATAAGAACTATTTTTCCGATACACTCCGTGACCTGATAAAAACGGATTTTGAAAAGGAATTTCTTATACTCGAAAACCCTGTGAACCCTGTTAACGGTGCTTTAAAAATCGCAATAAACAAATTCAAACAAGAACACATTAAATGAAAACTGATATTATACTTATACTCGATTTCGGCTCGCAATATACTCAGCTTATTGCTCGCAGACTTCGTGAAATAAATGTTTACTGTGAAATTCAGCCGTTCAGCATTAATATTGAAAAGTACCTGCTAAGCAAAAACGATTATGTTATTAAAGGCATCGTTCTATCTGGCGGACCTGCAAGCGTACTTGAGAAGGATTCCCCGGATATCCGCGAGTCAGACTTTTTGTTCATGCGTAATCTGAAAGTACCTATTCTCGGAGTATGCTATGGACTTCAGCTTCTTGCAAAGAAATCAGGCGGTAAGATTCATAAGTCGCGCGTAAGGGAATACGGACACACAAAGATAAAAGTAACGGAATCGCTTATGTATAAAGGGTGTCCGTCAGGTTTTAACGTCTGGATGAGCCATGGCGACTCAGTCGATAAACTTCCTAATGGTTTTAATATAACTGCAAGAAGTTCTAACGGTCATATCAGCAGCTATGAGAATTCAGCAGAGAATTTATATGCTCTTCAGTTTCATCCCGAAGTAAATCACACTGAAAATGGACTTACTATACTCAAGAATTTTGCGTTTAGAATTTGCAAAGTTAAGAACCTGTTTAAACCCGTATCATTTATTCAACAGAAGGTAAATGAAATTAAAAACATAGCCGGCAATGATTATGTTATATGCGCCCTAAGCGGAGGAGTTGATTCTTCTGTTGCAGCAGTACTTATTCAAAAAGCTATCGGTAAAAAACTAATATGCATACATATCGATAACGGTCTGATGCGAAAAAACGAAAGCAAGCTTATTATAGATTTGTTTATAAAGCATTTCAGGTTTAATCTTATCTTCGTAGATGCCGCGGAACTTTTCCTGAAAAGACTTAAAGGCGTGATAGACCCTGAAAAGAAACGCAAAATAATCGGCAAAACATTTATTGACGTATTCGATGCCGAAGCTAAAAAACTTCGTAAGAAAAATATTAACATTAAGTATCTCGTTCAAGGAACATTGTATCCCGATGTCATAGAATCCGTATCTTTCAAGGGTCCCTCAGTTACTATTAAGTCCCATCACAACGTCGGAGGACTTCCTGCAAAGATGAAATTGAAACTCATAGAACCTTTCCGTGAACTGTTTAAAGACGAAGTAAGAAAAATAGGCTATCAGCTTGGTTTGCCGAAGCAGTTCATCAGCCGTCATCCGTTCCCGGGTCCGGGTCTTGCTGTAAGGATTCTTAGCGATTTGACAAAACCTAAACTTGACCTGCTCCGTGAGGTTGATGATGTTTTTATCAATGAGCTTTACAACTTTAAACTCTACGATAAAATCTGGCAGGCATTCGCTGTCCTCCTTCCCGTTCAGTCTGTTGGTGTAATGGGCGATGAGCGCAGCTACGAAAATGTTATCGGACTACGTGCTGTTACTTCAACCGACGGCATGACAGCAGACTTCTACCAGTTCGAAAAAGATTTCCTTACAACCGTTTCAAACAAAATAATAAATTCCGTCAAGGGCGTTAATCGTGTCGTTTACGACATCAGCTCAAAACCCCCAGCAACAATCGAATGGGAATAAAATTATCTAAATATAGTATCACCACTATATTTCTAAAAAACAAAACGGTGTGTTTTCAGGTATAAACCCTTTCTCAAAAGTTGGTCTCTGGTTGGCTTCTAATTAGCTCCTAATTAGCCTTTGATTGGTCTCTCTTTTTTTGAGGCAAATATAGCCGCTCAACTCTCTATTACAAACAAAAAACCCGCATCAATGATACGGGCTTTTTTACATTAAAATTATTCAATGTTTATTTGATCATCACCATTTTTCGCGTCTCCGTAAAATCATCAGAGGAAAGTGTGTAATAATATATTGCACTTGGAATGTTAGCTCCATTGTCATCTTTTCCGTTAAAACTAATACCGTATCTTCCGGCTGTCTGTGAATTATTAACAAGTGTTCTTACCTGTTTTCCGTTTATATCAAAGACCTGAAGTTTAACAAGTCCGGTTTTCGGCAGGTAATAACTAATCATCGTATTTGGATTAAACGGATTCGGATAATTCTGATACAAATTATAACCTTCGGGTGTTAACCCATTCTCATTTATTCCGGTCGCGAGCGGACTTTTATTAAACCTCCAGATTTTTCCCGATGCAGCTGAAGCAATTACATACAGCTCGTTGAACTGGTCTACTCCGAATGACGTTAAAGCAATAGACTTCTGAGTTAATAATGAATCCGAAGTAACAACCCCGCTATTATATCTTAACATCCAGATTTTTCCCGAACAATAATCACCATAAATATATGCACCTCTTAATTCCGGCCTTCTGTTGCCTCTGTAAACATACCCGCCTGTCACTGAGCAATCACCGCCGCTGTGGTTGTATGCTTTAATCGGAAGCTTCTTACCCGAAGTGTCGCATCCTGTTGAAGGACTGTAGCAGACAAATCCTTCCATAACTTTCCATCCGTAGTTCTTTCCGTTTTCAATAATATCTATTTCTTCCCAGTTGCCTTGTCCTACGTCAGCACAGTAAATCAGCCCTGTCACAGGGTCCTGACTGTATTTCCATGGATTACGCATTCCCCATGTATATATCTCTTCTTTGCCTGCTGTAGGATTATTATAAAACGGATTAGTATTTGGAATAACATATCTTCTTGATGCTGAGGTGTCATTGATATCAATCCTTAACATCTTTCCAAGAAGCACCTGAAGGTTCTGTGCATTACCGCTTGGGTCTCCTCCACTTCCGCCGTCACCCATACCGATATAAAGAAACCCATCCTGCCCAAACATCACCGTTCCGCCGTTATGATTTGAAAAAGGCTGGTTTATTTCAAGTATCTTATATTCACTAAGAGAATCAATTTTATTAGGATTACCAGACTGAATCTTGAACCTTGATATAACAGTCCTTAATGGCGAACCTGCCGTATAATTTATGAATATATATCCGTTTGTAGAATAATTCGGATGAAAAGCAAGTCCTAGCAAACCCTGTTCACCCGATGTAGAGGATAACTTATTCGATACATTAAGAAATACATTTGTTTGTGCAGCTGTAACATTTGAGTCATTTGGAAATACTATAATTTGACCTACCTGTGTAACAACAAATACCCTGTTTGTGCCGTCTCCGGCATGCGTCAAGTGCAGTGCTTTGTTAAAAGTCAGATTCTGATACGCATCTACCAATGTAACGTTCGGATTCTGTGCTTTTGCACAGCCAATCAATGTTATTAAAATTAAAGCTAATAATGTTCTTTTCATTTTCTAATGTTATTTATGATTTTATAACATATCTTTATTGTTCAAAATTCACGCTTCAATTAATTCCTGAAAAACGAAGCAAAAAGTGCTTGTTTTATGCAATGTATGAATTTTAAGCTATTGCTTTTTGTTATTTTTATTGATTATCCTAATTTTTATTTTCAGTAAAATTTTATAATGGATAGACTTAATATATTTAAAGATAAGTTAAAGGATTTCCAGGTTGAGTTTTATGATGTCAATGGAACTCCCGGAATTATTACTTCGCCTGACAAAGTTCTCGAAATAGCAGGTTTATTGAAGAACGATGCTGAGCTGTCGTTTGAAATGTGCAGGGATGTTATCGGTGTTGACAGGTTTCAGAAAAAGAACAGGTTTGAAATAATTTACAGCTTGTACTCTCTAAAGTTTAAAGACAGGCTGTTCATAAAAGTACCGCTTGATTCTAAGAATCCGGAAACTCCTTCTTTGACTCCAGTTTGGACAGGTACAAACTGGTATGAACGCGAAGCTTATGATATGTTTGGAATTATTTTTAGAGATCATCCCGACTTAAGAAGAATTTATATGCCTGAAGAGTTTGAGTATTACCCCCTTAGAAAGGATTTTCCTCTGATGGGCATTCCCGATTCACTTTATTTACCAAAGAAATAAATTTTATGACGCATTCAGTATATCAAAGATTGAAAGAAAACGATCCTGAAATTCCTAAGTCTAAAATTCTTAGCGCTCTGGAGTCTTCTGATTTAAGTGTGGAGTTTGATGATGCTCTCGAGAATGAAATGGTTCTTAATATGGGTCCACAGCACCCTGCAACTCATGGTGTTCTCAGACTCCTTATATCGCTGGATGGCGAAACTATAAAAAGAATTGTGCCAGACCTTGGATTCCTGCACCGAGGTTATGAAAAGCTCGCAGAAAATATGTCATACCATGAGTTTATACCTCATACTGACAGGCTTGATTACCTTCAGCCTATTCACAACAATGTTGCTTATACACTCGCTGTAGAAAAACTTCTGAAACTCGAAGTACCTGCACGCGGAACATACATCAGAACTATCTGTGCCGAGCTTGGCAGAATTCAGTCGCATCTGATAGCTTACGGTACGACGGTTATGGATACCGGGGGTTTAACACCATTTCTCTGGTGTATGCGTGAACGCGAAAAGATTCTTGATATTTACGATATATTTGTAGGCGTTCGATTTACTACATCATACACACGCATTGGAGGTGTCGCAAACGATATATCCGATGAAGCAATTGCTGCTACAAGAAAGTTTATTGACGAATTCCCGGAATATCTTAAAGAGATGAGAGATATTATTGAACGCAATAGGATATTTGTTAAAAGACTCGAAGGCATCGGTTACATGTCAAAAGAGGATCTTATTAATTATGGTATTAACGGACCTTTATTAAGAGCAGCTGGTGTAGAACGCGATTTAAGAAGAGATGACCCATACCTTGTTTATGATAAAATGGACTTTGATGTCATTACAGCATCTGAAAGCGATTGCCTCGCACGTTTCTGGGTTAGGTTTCAGGAAATGTATGAATCCGTAAAGATTATAAGGCAGTGCCTCGATAATCTTCCAGCGGGTCAGGTCAATGCAATAGCTCCTAAAAAAACTCTGCCGAAAAAAGAGAAAATATATACTAAAATGGAAGAGCTGATTCACGATTTCATGCTGATTAATTTCGGTCAGAATCCGCCTGTCGGTGAGTCATACGGTGCAATCGAATCTTCAAAAGGCGAACTTGGTTTCTATATTATCAGTGATGGAAGCGGACATCCGTACAGAATGAAAATCCGCTCGCCTTCATTTTGCAATCTTCAGGGACTGCCAGTTATGATGAAAGATTCTTTTATTTCCGATTCCGTTGTAATTATCGGAGGACTCGATCCCGTTATGGGCGAAGCAGATAAGTAAATTTAATTTTATTAAGATGTCATTATTTAACGAAGAAGAACTTAAAAAAGTCGAAGACATAGAATCCCGTTATCCAAGCTCACAGGCTGCACTGCTGCCTGTTCTCTGGATGGTTCAGGAAAAAGAAGGATGGATATCAGAAGATTCCATGAAATATGTAGGCGATTTGCTTCAGGTATCATACGAACACATACTTGGCGTTGTAACTTTCTATACAATGTTTAACAAGCAGCCAAGAGGGAAATACCATCTGCAAATATGCACTAATGTTTCTTGTATGCTCAGAGGCGGATATGATTTGTTTAAACTCGCATCCGATAAACTCGGCATTAAAAACAACGAAACCACACCCGACAAAATGTTTACAATTGAAGAAGTAGAATGTCTCGGCAGCTGCGGCACTGCCCCAATGATACAGGTTAATAACAAAGAGTACTATGAAAATCTCACAGTCGATAGCTTCGATAAATTAATAGATGCTTTTAAAAATTCCCATTAAACTTTGTTCTTTTAAATACATAAAGCAAATTTTGATAGCATCACAGAGTACACCGAGAAGTCACAGAGAAGAACTAATTTCGGTAATATGAACACTGATCTATTAACTGAAAATATTATTGGTTGTGCAATAGAGGTACATAAGCAGCTTGGTCCGGGTATGTTGGAATCAGTTTATGAAAAATGTCTGTATTATGAATTAAAACAGAGAGGATTATCGGTAGAAAGTCAGGTACCTATTCCTGTGATGTATAAAGAGATATATTTGGATTGTGGGTATAGACTGGATTTATTAGTTAATGATTCAGTCATCGTAGAAATTAAATCTGTTGATAACTTACTCCCAGTTCATACTTCTCAAGTTTTAACATATATGCGTTTCGCTGACAAAAAAATCGGGCTTTTGATGAATTTCAATGTTAAGAAACTAATGGATGGTTTCCATAGATATGTTCTTTAATAAATAAATGAAAATAATAAATTTTCTCTGTGATCTCTACGATTACTCGGTGGTCTCTGTGAACCAAATATTTTATGTAGATTTGTTCTTTGAATAAGAAATTAAAGCAATAAATTTTCTCTGTGACCTCTGTGATTACTCGGTGGTCTCTGTGAACCAAAATATAAAATACATTGTCAAATATGAAAATAATCCTTAAAGATATTCCTGATTTACACAAGATTGATGTCTATGAAGCAAACGGTGGATACCAATCTATTCGCAAAGCTATCAAGGAGATGACCCCGGATGACGTTACCAATGAAGTAAAGAACTCTAATCTTCGTGGTCGAGGCGGTGCTTGCTTTCCGACAGGATTGAAATGGACTTTCATGCCAAAGCAAACCGAGAAGGCAAAGTATTTATGTTGTAACGGCGATGAATCTGAACCGGGAAGCTTCAAGGACAGAGAAATATTTGAGAAAAATCCTCATCAGTTTATAGAAGGTACTTTGCTTGCCTGCTATGCAATGGGAATTGAAGCTGCTTACGTTTATATCAGAGGCGAATATTACAAATGGATAAATATGCTTCAGGATGCACTGAATGATGCTTATAAGAAAGGATATGTTGGAAAAAATATTTTAGGAAGTAATTTCTCGACTGAGATTTATATTCATAGAGGTGCCGGTGCTTATATTTGCGGAGAGGAATCTGCTTTGATGAATTCCGTAGAAGGTAAACGCGGATACCCAAGGGTTAAACCTCCTTTCCCTGCTGTTTACGGATTATGGGGCTGCCCCACTACAATTAATAATATTGAAACACTTGCTAACATACCTGAAATAATTAAGAACGGTGCAGCATGGTTTGCAGGAATAGGAGCACCAAAACATCCGGGTACATTGCTTTTCGGAGTAAGCGGGCACGTAAACAAACCCGGGGTGTATGAACTTCCGACCGGAACTCCGCTTATGACAATTATAAATGATATTTGCGGCGGTGTCCCAAACGGTAAGGATATTAAAATGGTAATTCCAGGCGGTTCATCTATGCCCCCTCTTACAAAAGAAGAATGTCTTACTGCAAAAATGGATAATGAAAGCCTTAAAGAATTCGGTTCATCGATTGGAACAGCAGGTGTAATGGTAATGGATGAGGATACTGATATTCTAAAAGTTCTTATCCGTATCGCAAAATTTTACTACCATGAATCTTGCGGACAATGCACTCCCTGCCGTGAGGGTACCGGCTGGCTTCATAGAGTTCTTAAACGTATTGATTCAGGTGAAGGCAGAATACAGGACCTTGACTTACTTACATCAGTTGCAGAAAACATAGAAGGAAACACTATCTGTGCACTAGGAGATGCTGCAGCCTGGCCTGTGAAATGGACTATAAAGAAATTCAGAAGTGATTTTGAAAAGAGAGTTTCGGATAATAATTTAGTTGTACCTGTAAAGAACATAGTTCATTCTTTTAGAATGAAGTAAACACAGGACTTTTTTAAACTATTACAAAATCTATCTTACGTGTTTCAGTATTTGCCTGAATAAGCTTTACTCTTAAACGGTCCCCTGCTTTGAACTTTTTTCTTTTTCTGGTGCCTACAGCAAAATGGTTCTTTTCGTCGTATTCATAATAATCACCCGGTATATCTCTAAATCTTATCATACCCTCGACCATAAAGTCATCTATTTCAACGAATAAACCGAATCTGCTTATTCCCGATACGATGGCATTAAACTCGTCCCCTACTTTATCCTTAATAAACTCAACCTGTAATATTTTTCTGACTTCCCTTTCTGCTGCAACAGCGTTCTGTTCCTGAACCGAACAATGCTTGCAAGTATCGCCAAGTGAACCTTGATATCTTTGTGGTATCTTCAGATTTTTTTCATTACTATTATTGTAGTTATTGTAAAGATAAAGCAGTCTGTGTACAATCAAATCGGGGTATCTGCGTATTGGTGATGTGAAATGTGTATAATAATCAAAACCTAATCCGTAATGGCCAATGTTTTCATTCGTGTAAACTGCTTTCGCCATTGATCGTATTAGCAGATCATTAATAATATACTCTTCCGGTTTTCCTTTAATTTCTTCAAGCAGTTTTCTTATTTCATTCTTATCTTTCAGGTTTGCCTTATACCCAAACTGTTTTATATATTCTGATAAGTTAAAAAGTTTTTCTGCATCAGGGAGATCATGCACACGAAAGACAAAAGGAAGCTGACTGTGTATTTGTTTTTCTATGCTGTTCACAAACAAAGTAACGCATCTGTTTGCCATAAGCATAAACTCCTCTACAAGTCTCATTGAATCAAGCCGTTCTTTCACACCTATGCTTTTTATGAGTCCTTTTGAATCAATTTCAAAGAATAATTCACGTGAATCAAAGTCTATTGAACCGTCATTAATTCGTTTCTTTGTTAATGCTTGTGCAACTTTGTACATTAAAAGTAATTCTTTTGAGAAGTCACCCTTCTTTTTATCGATTATTTCCTGAGCTTCTTCATATGTAAAACGCCGCTTGCTTTTTATAATGCTTTTTGTAAGCCTGTAATTCTTAATACCGTAATTCTTTCCCAACTCAATAAAAATCGAGAAAGCAAACCTGTCAACATTCGGCTTTAATGAACAAAGGTCGTTCGATAATATTTCCGGAAGCATAGGAATGACTTTTGCAGGAAAATACACACTTGTAGCTCTCTTTAATGCTTCTATGTCTATTGATGAACCATCTTTCACAAAATACGATACGTCTGCGATATGTACACCAATTTTAAAACCTTCATTAGTTTTTTCAATTGATATAGCATCATCAAAATCTTTTGCGTCTTCGGGGTCAATTGTAAAAACTGTTAAATCCCTCAAGTCTTCCCTGTCAGCATCAATTATACTCGTATTTGACTTTTCCTTATATTCTTTATACACATTAGCGGTTTCTTCTAATACACTATCATCGAATTTATCTGTAAAACTGTATTTCTTCATAACAGACTTTACCTCAACAAGTGTATCTCCTGCTTTACCGAGTACTTCCACAACTTTTGCTTCAAGGTCAATTAATCCGCCCTCTATATCATCAACATTAATAATCTCGCATACAACCTTGTCACCATATGCAGCACCATTAAAATCAGGCTTTCTGATAATAACATCTGCACGTATTCTTTTAGAATCCGGATATACCTTTGCAAAGTTTTTCTTCGGATCAAAGAACCCGGTGATATAGTATGCATCTTTGTTTATTACTTTTGTTATTCTTGCAAACTCATTTCCTGTCTTACCTTTGTAAGAACGCCTAAATTCCACCTTATCACCTATTGAAACGGACTGTCCTTTTTTAAGCTTTATATCCAATACAAAAGCCTTTCCTGTAGAATCCCTGTACTGAACAGCAATAGTTTCGTGATTACTTATCACAACATCACCGGTCATAAACGTATTATCATCGGCAGGTATAAAATAATATTTGCCTTCTTTTTTAACTTCATCCGATAGGATTAGGTCATTAAGGGCTTCTCGCAATAAACCACTATCAGAATTTTTGATATGCAGGTTTCCAGATAAATGGTTGAACTTGTAGTAAGTTCCTTTATTCTTCTTTAAGAACTGAATTATTTCTTTATGCGGTTTGATATCGTTTTATTTAGTTATTACAAGTTTCTTTACATCTGAATATCCTTCAGACCACATTGTATAATAATAAATTCCTGTTGAAAGTGAACTGCTTTTAAAAGTGACCTGATACTCGCCCGGATTGAATCTCGAATTTATTAAATCAGTAATTTTCTGACCCAGAACATTGTAAACCTGAATACTAACTACAGCGGATTTATTGACAGAAAATCTTATGACTGTTTGAGAATTAAACGGATTCGGATAGTTTTGATATAATTTAAAGTCCAATGGTGTTTCACTTGATAATGTGTTGATACTTACTGGGTGTCCGCTGGCATCCTTATACCTTTGATGAAATTCCTGATAGTATTGATTAGCGATTAAAGGACTGTGTATGATCAATATATTTTCATCATTGTAAAGATTTGATTCATTAGTCCAGTCTGATGACCCCATTAATACTGACGATGTGTTGTAATTCCCGATGGGGTCAGAGATTATATACTTGTGATGCAGTCTGCCTTCCGTTGAATCGTTCCATACATCTGCCCATGATTTCATAGAATTAAAGAAAGATACATTCAGTTTCGACTTATCAAATATACCCTTTATGTTTCTGTTTAATCTAAGTTGATACAAGGCTTCGTATATTCCATGTGAATTGAAATCATAAGTCCCAAACGCAAGTGATGAGTTTGAATTATTAAAAAACTTCTTAATCTGTTTTTGAATACTATCTGATGGCCCGAAATACACTTCTGCGTATACACCATTAAGATTTACTAAATGAGGTATATTGTCAACTTTTCTTGAGCCGAATTTTGAAAGTGTAGTATCCGGATAATTAGAATAGGATCCCCACATTTCATCTATTTCCCTTGTGAAGATATATGCAAGCGTTCTGTCATTTATCTCTACTGCAGAGTTTTTGTCCTCATAAAATCCTACGTTTGATATATCTGCAGATGAAGTCCAAACAAATACATTACTCCCTGAACATGTACTTCGTGCATCAAAAACCCAGAAGTTTGCATTAAGGCAATGTCCGTTAATATTATCATAATTTCTCTTAACAACCTTTATTCCGTTAGCAATTAATGTATCGACCCATCTTGAATTTTGCTTCCCGTCATAAATAAATCTAATTATAACTCCATTTTTATGAGCCCTGATTAATTCCGCTGTAATTTCATCAGCATCTTCAAAATAACTAGTAACTGCATCTATAAAATAACCTGATGTTACGATGCGATTTAATAATTTTGCTCTTAAATCTGCATTACCTTCTGCAATTATTCCTGAACTGACTGTAGTATCGACTGATTTATTAAAAAATACGCTTATTCTTCCATCATTGACAGACCTTGTTGCAAACATAAGGTTATGGGTAGTTGTGCTTCCTGATGTAGATACAGAGGTAATATTATAATTGTATAAAGTATATGGATTCAAATATGGTATTGTAATAGAATGAACCGTGTCCAATACAGGATTGTACAACGAATCCTTGTAGTCTATTGCTTGATAATTTGAATCACTTATCATCCATCTAACCCTTGAGTCGGCTGGCTCACTGGTCTTCCATGTTATTTTAACAGAATAGGTTTCTATTTCAGAATATTTTACATCTGAAATAATTGGATTTGAACAGAGACCACTGTGTGTAAATAGAAGTAAAATAAATACATTTATTGTGTAAACAAAACCTTTCATTGCTTTAAAATTTAATTCTGTAAAATAAAGAACCGCCGGTCCTGCTGTCATTTGAAAGCACATTATTTTGGGAAAACGGGTCAAAATATCTTTCGAGCTGTAAGATTAAATTCTGAGATATATAATTCATACCCAATATATTATTTAGCGGATACTCAATAAGGAAATTTGTATTGGATAAATCCCTTAGTATTTGTCCGCCTAATATTATTGTTGCACCTCCAAACTGAGCTGTAAATCTGATATCTGTATTCTCAGCAAACGTTCCTTTCTTGGCATCATTGTACGATATATCTGTCTTCACAATAAATGGAAGATAAGTGTTAATAATATCCGAAACATAGTTTGATGCAAAACTTGTCCCCACATTTGCACCAACGCTGGAGAACATAGATAAACGCTGGTCAGCGTTAAGCTCATCTTTGAATCTTCCGAAAACAATAAAACTGATTGCATCGTCTGTTGGATCACTGCCTCCGTAAGTACCCCCGTTTGATAACACTTCCCATTTTAATTTGGGGCTCATTGCGTTTCCATTAACATCAAGTCTGATTTCAACCTCTCTTGATGCATTATTATTGTTAGGATCAGTAGTTTTTGTAGCATAAATTCCCTTTATGTATAGTTCGGGATTTACAACATCGCCTGTAAAGAGAACATATCCTTCAGCTAAAAAACTTTTATAAAATTTATAGAATGAGTTTTCTCCGATATTAACCCGTCCTCTGGTTGAAAAAGACGGAGTCTCAAGGTTATCAAATGTTATGTTTGCAGAAACATTTCCCGTAAATTCCTGACCGGATTTCTCTTCAATAAGAAGTTTACAATATATATCGTTAAGTGTTTTGAGTTTAATAAAATACTTGAAATTATCAGCTTTTGAGTTATTTGAAGTCGAATCATTAATAACCTTGAAGTAAGAATCAAATGGGTCTAATTTTGATTTTTCGAAAGCAGAAAGGCTGTCATTATATCTGGCTAGGAAGAGTGTATCTTTTTGTAATAAAACCGTATCAACTTTAACCTTGTAAACAAAATTGTCGTCAAAAATATTATAAGCAACTTTATATTGAGGAATAATTGATATTCGTCCCTCTGTAATGTCTATGTCACCGGACATGTATAGATTTTCCGAATTCCCCTTTAAGACTAAATCATTGGAAGTTTTACCAAAAAGATTCCCATAAACACCCATCACATTCTGAGTAACCGCTTCATCCAGTAATTTGCCTTCTCCGCTTATTCGAAGCTCCATGTCATTAAACGATAGATTCGAAAAATCGATATAGCCACCCAAATTCATAACTTTATTTTTCGCTGTCTTATGTGTTATCTTAAAATCCGAAAAATTCAGTCTTTGTTTCTCGGTCGAAAGAAATGCATCAAAATCATAATTTACTCCGGTCATATCAAATGTAAAAGAACCGTTTTTCACATTAAGGTTTCCTGCAAGCAGTGGCGTTTTAACGATTCCTTTAATGTCTATATCACCGTTCATTCTTCCTTTCAAACTTGATATTACGGGTATAAACTGTTCGAGAATTTTTATCTGGAAATCTTTGCTGGTAATCTTTATATCAACTGGACTTAATAATATATTTCTTCTTTCTTCTTCATCTTTTCCTGCTATAAGCGGATTATCGTAAGGTAAAGTACCGTCAATTAACAATGAACCCGCATTATTAGGATTGTAAAAAGCAATTTTGGGGCTTAATAAATTATCTCCATAGTCAACCAAAGCATCAACTCTGCCAAGTTTTATTCTTTGCGAACTAAGAAAATCCGTGTTAGCTTCGAAATATAGTTCAGGATTTTCAAATGAACCTTTGTAATCAATTTTAACCCTTCTAACATTCCCGTTCAATAGATCGTTTTTTTCAATATCGGGAACAAAGTGTTTTTGTAGCTTTGCTATACTTATTTTATCAGCAGATAAAGAAATATCGCTGAATCCGTTAAACGAATATATACCTGAAATGTTTAGTCTTTGGTTTCCGTCCGTCAACTTAAAACTTGATATGTTAAAATGGTTTTTTGAAACCCCAGTATCATCAATAACATATTTCGCCATAATCGGTTCAGAATTATTCAACCTATACGAATCAAACTGAATACTCATAGTGTCGAATTGAATTCCTGCAATATTCTTCAGGAATATTCCGGCACCTTGAGTATAAAAACTTTTTGAAGAGTCTATTTTAATAAAAGCGGATAATGTTGGAAGATATGATGATGTATTTAAATCCACACCTATAGTGTCATAATTAATGCTTCCTGCGTACAAATCCGTTGCTCGTATGTTTATATCACCAAGATATGTGAAAGGCAATTTGCTTTGATAATCGTTTTTAAGAAAAACCCTGACAATACTTTTCTTGAAGAGGATAGTCGTATCACCGTATTTAAAATCTTCAAACCGTCCTGCAACAGAAAAAACCATTGTATTATCGTCGTTAAGCAGCCTACCCCTTATATCACACTTAAAAACAAGACTACTGTCCTGGAGAATAAGATTGAGCGGCATCAGACTTTTAATTTTAATATAATATCTTATGTCTGTTGAATATGATGTATTAACATAAGACCTTATTCTAAAGTCGGATACTTCGAGATCACTATAAAATCCGAGAGTATCCTTATTCAAATTATTTGTTATCTGATCTGATAATTGATCAATATTATTCGTAACAATACCCGGCAAATCCATAATCCTGAATTTACCCGACGCCGTTAAATCAAGAAGGTTTGATTCTACTTTTACAATCCTTGCTGTATCTGTTTGAGAAAATTCTATTGACAATGGAGTAGCGGGAAGCATGTAGTTTGATAGCATGGATTGATCCATCTGCATATTCAGTTTACCGGTCAGATTGTCAATATCAGTTCCATTTCCTTGCACGTCGAAGGCAAAGTTCAAATTACTTTTATTCTCAGAGTCCTTTGAAAATGTTGAAATATCCAGATTGTTTACATTTCCTTTTAGATTATAAGCAAGATTATTTATGTCTTTAACGTTAACATTGCCATCAATTTTGGCATAACCGGAATGGGATTTGTAATCTAAATTCAGGTCTATATTCCCCGAGTTTGTATTTATAGTACCGTTAGATGATTCAATCCTCTGTTCGAACATAACAGTATTCTTAATATTGTAGGAAATCTTGTTAACCATAGTTCGGTAGTCAACACCTCTTCCCGCAACAATAAACTCACCTGTAATATTACTTCTCAAATTTTCATCTTTAATAATTCTGCCAATATCAACATTGTTTGTTGTTGCTTTAGCATCATAAACAAGTTCGTTCTGAGTGATATCAAGAAATCCTTTTACTTCAGCATCGCCAGCTGTTGATTTAACATTGGCTTCAGCATTAAACTTCAATGGTTCTCCGGTAAACTTAAAGTTTGCCCTCACAATCCCAAGATGACTGTAATCAGGAATCGGCAAACCAGGAGTTACTTCCTCCGCATCCTTGGGATTTAGAACAGCATTCTTGCAGTCAACATCAAAATACAGTCTTGATGGCTCATGCAGGTTTTTAACCCTTCCGTTAATATCTAAAGTCGTACCATAAGGCAGCGTAACAATGAGTTCATCCATCTTAAAATCAGCATAGTTGCCATCAGCCTTCAGGTTAAGAAATACTGTTCCGTTCATAAAATTTATATCAGGAAGAAAATAAGTGAGATCATCAAAATCAAATTTATCTGTAATGATATCAACTATAAAATTTTTCTTCTGAAAATCAAAATAGTCTATATTATTCTTAAGCGGATTAAGGTTTTCAATAGAAGCAACCTTAATCTTTATATTAGATTTATCTGAAACCAGACTTAGATTTTCAACTTTAGCAAGATCATCTTTGTTCAAAGAAGCATTGAAAGATAATCCGCTGACATTAAAATGAGAATTCGTTTTAAAAGATATATTCTCAACATTAAATTTCTTATCAGCGGGAAGGTATTGTGCATTTAGTTTAATATTTAAAAATGAAACATCAAGACTGTCTGAAGTCAGACTAATTACGTTTTTCATCAATGCATTCCTTATGGGAATATTTGAATCCTTTAAAGCAAGTGACCTGAATGAACCATTCTTTAGCTCAAAATTATCCGCGTATATTTCCCAGTCAAACTCGCTTTTTGTAGTATCCTCTTCCTTCTTTTCTGATTCGAGCATATATCCGATGTTCCAGACCAGGTTGTCTTTATTATTGCGTATCTTTGTGAAGTTTATTTCGGGTTTATCAAGAACGAGTGATTTGATTTTTATCTGTTTTTTGGCAAGACCGGATAAGCTGTATTCAATATCAAGTAAATCAAGTTTGAACATTGTATCTTTCTTGACTGTAAGGGATACGTTATAAAGCTTTAAATCCTTAAATATTGATCCTTCAATTCTTCCTATACTTAATCTGGATTCTTTTCCCGAGAGTATTTTATTTACTTCGTCGACGCCATACTGAAGCAGCCAATTCTTAAAAAATGATGTCTGTACAAAAATAATTATTGCTATAAACAGCAGAAACAAAACCAGAAATATTTTACGGAATATCTTTCTTTTCCTCTTAGGTTTTATCTCGGTTTCGGGATTGTTTTTATCCGGTTTTTCTGAGGCGACAATATTCTTAGTGTCTGATAGCAACCTTAATCAATCTTTCTTTATCTTATCAATAATATTTGTTGTTGAATAGGAATCAACATATTTAAGGCTGTAAACCTTTCCGTCATAACTTTTCACAATGTCTGAACCAACTATCTGCTCTTCTTTCCAGTCTCCGCCTTTAACAAGAAAATCCGGTTTTAAAGCATTAATAAGATTATAGGGTGTATCTTCATCGAATATTATCACTGCATCTACACACTTTAGATTACTCAGTACGAATGCTCTGTCGGATTCGTTGTTTATGGGCCTTCCTTCACCTTTAATCCTTCTGACAGATGCATCTGAATTAACACCAATTATCAGAGATTTACCAAGTGATTTTGCCTGATTTAAATATTCAACGTGCCCCCTGTGAATAATATCAAAACACCCATTTGTAAACACCAAACCATTTATTGTATCCCTTATAACTAAATATTCTTTTAAAGTATAAATCATTTAGAATTTAAATTCCGATTTTAACTGATCAAATAAGTTTTCTTTATGAATAGGAACTATACCTACTTCCTCAACAACTATTCCTGCCGCAATATTCGATATATATACAGCATCATGCACCTCCGCTCCACCTGCAAGACAAAAAGCAATAGTAGAGATCACAGTATCGCCTGCTCCAGAAACATCGGCAACTTTTCTTGCCCGGGTTTTTATCGAATCTATTGTAACTTTACCTTTTATCTTCTGGTAAATTCTCATTCCATTCTCACCAAGTGTAAGAACAACATTTTTGCAATTCAACCTGTCAAGAAGCGAGATGACCATGTCGTCGAGGTCTTCCGGTGACTTAGACTTTCTTCCGAAAGCGTCTTCAATTTCTTTCCTGTTAGGTTTGAAAACAAACGATTTCTTATACTCAAAAAAGTTTTCAAACTTAGGGTCAACAAGAACTCTTTTTTCTTTGGAATTAGCAGTCTCGATTATCTTTTTTATAAGAGGTTTTGTCAGTACACCTTTATTGTAGTCCTGAAGAATAATAAGGTCTATATCTTCAATAACAGCATTCATTCTTTCAATTACTCGTGCCTCAGTTTTTTTGTCTATATCTTCTTTTGATTCACTGTCAATTCTGATGAGATGATGTGAATCGGATATAACTCTTGTTTTGCACGTTGTAGGTCTGTTGCTGTCAACAATAAGTCCATCGGTGTTTTGCCCCT
>JBAYUG010000009.1:0-56488 GCA_041675325.1 Kapaibacterium sp. (SeqCode) | reverse complement strand
AATAATAAGTGTAATTTTACCTACTTATAACAGATTAAAATGGTTAAAAAAATCAATTGATAGTGTTATAGCTCAGTCATATCTTAAATGGGAATTATTGGTTATTGATGACATTTCAAGTGATGGAACTCAAGATATGATGTACGAACTTGTTAAAACTGACTCTAGGATTTCTTATCATAGAATTCCTGTCATCAATGAACCTGGAATATCAAAATTTTTAAATTATGGTATTAATACATCAAAGGGGAAATACGTAGCAAGAATTGACGATGATGATCAATGGTGCAATAAAAATAAATTACAGATTCAGCACGATTTTCTTGAAAATAATCCGGGATATGTTTTATTAGGTGGTGGAGTCATTGTAATAGATGAAAAAGAAAATGAATTATACAGGTATTTCGAAAATGAAACAGACTCAGATATACGAAGGAAAATACTTTTTGCTAATCCAATGTCGCATCCTACTGTAATGTTTAGGAGAGAAACTGCGATTAAAATCGGTGGATATAGAAAACTTGAGTTTGCTGAAGACTGGGATTTTTTCTTACGTATGGGTAAGGAGGGTAAAATGCATAATTTCAAGGACTACTTTGCTTTTTATCAAATGGCTCAGCAGAATAATTCTTTGCGAAATCAAAGAGGCTTAGCAAAAGCAATACTTAAACTGATAAATGAGTATAAAGAGAACTATCCAAATTATTATATTGGTGTTTTAATAAATTATTTTCAATATTTACATTCTTTCTTACCACTGTCTTTTAGAATGGGGACTACAAATTATTTAAAATATATAAAGAGAAAGTATTTCTAAGATGAATTATTTTATTGCAGGAGGTGCGGGTTTTATTGGAAGCCATTTAGTCAGAAGAATCCTGGCAGATGAGAAAAACTCATATGTAATTGTATATGATAATTTCTCATCAGGTCAGATGTGGCATTTAGATGACTTATTGAATAACAGCAGGATGAAAATATTAAAAGGCGATATTAAAGATATTGACTTTCTTGTTAATTCTATGAATAAAGTGGATTGCGTATATCATTTTGCTTCTAATCCGGATATTTCCAAAGCTGTAACTCAACCTGATATAGATTTCTGGGAGGGTACTTATCTTACTAATAATATTATTGAAGCAGTAAGACGAAATAATGTAAAGAATCTGATTTACGCTTCAGGTAGCGGTGTTTATGGAGATGCAGGTTTAATTGAAACAAATGAGGATTACTCTCCAATGGTGCCAATATCTACTTACGGAGCAAGTAAACTTGCTGGTGAAGCTTTACTAAGTTCATATTGTTTTATGTTTGGACTAAATGCTGCTGCTTTTAGGTTTGCCAATGTAGTCGGTCCTAATCAGACTCATGGTGTAGGATATGATTTCCTGAATAAACTTATAAAGAATCCTCAAGAGCTTGAAATTCTTGGAAACGGTTCACAAAGTAAATCATATATTTATGTATCAGATGTTTTAAATGCAATAAGGATGGTAGAGACTAAGTATTTAAATGGATATTCATATTTTAACGTTGCGACAAATGATTACATAACGGTCAAGGAAATTGCTGATGTTGTCGTAAATGTAATGGGGCTGACAAATGTGAAACTTAACTTTGGAGAAGGTGACAGGGGTTGGAAAGGTGATGTTCCTGTTGTAAGACTAAATTCAAATAAGATTAGAAATCTCGGTTGGAACAACAAATATAGTTCCGAGCAGGCTATTGAGGAATCTGTTCGACAAATGTTTAATAAAATAAAAGGTCAATGATACTTTCAAAAGCACCTGTTAGACTTTCAATGGGAGGTGGCGGTACAGATTTACCTTCTTATTATAAGGAATATGGCGGTTTTCTTCTTGCAACATCAATCAATAAGTTTGTTTACATTCTCTTAAACAGAAGGTTTGAGGATAACTACAGACTTTCTTATTCTAAGACTGAGATTGTTAATGAAATTGATGAGATTGAGCATCCTATATTCAGAGAATCTATGAAGTACGTTAAACTTGATAGTAAAGTAGAAATAGTTTCGGTAGCTGATGTCCCTTCGAACTGTGGTCTTGGTACTTCATCAACATTTACTGTGGCACTTTTAAATGCGTTGTATGCATACCAGAGAAATTACATTGGGATAGATAAACTGGCAGAAGCTGCTTGTCATATAGAAATTGATGTATTAAAAGAACCTATTGGTAAACAGGACCAATACGCATCCGCTTATGGAGGTTTTAATGCATATTATTTTGAAAAGGATGGAACAGTAAAAGTTGAACCTCTAAGGATTAAGGAAGAAATGATGATAGAGCTTCAGAATAATATATTCCTATTTTATCTAAATAAGCATAGGTCTGCAAGTTCAATCCTGACAGACCAAAATGAGAAAAGCAAGAAAAAAGACACGTCTACACTGGATAAACTTCACAAAATAAAGGAAATTGGATTACACACAAAGAAAATTCTTGAACAGGGAAGAATAAATGAATTCGGCGAAGTACTTCATAATCACTGGTTAACAAAGAAAGGATTATCAGATAAAATATCGGATCCTTATATTGATGAAGCGTATGATGTCGCCCTTAAAAATGGAGCAATCGGAGGTAAAGTGGTTGGCGCAGGTGGTGGTGGATTCTTACTTGTTTATTGTCCTAACAATAAAACACGACTTGTTGATGCACTGAGGAACTTCGGTTTGAAACCAACATGGTTCTCTTTTGAATTTGATGGCGCTAAAAAAGTATTTTCTGCCTGATGTTGGAATATAAGACTATTGTAATCCTTGCCGGTGGTATGGCGACAAGGCTCTATCCGGTTTCCCTTTCTACTCCCAAATCTCTCATTGATATAAATGGAAAACCTTTCATCATACATCAACTTGAATTAATTAAGCAAAATGGAATACACGAAGTTGTTTTATGTCTTGGGAATCTTGGAAAGCCAATTGAAGAATTACTGGGTAATAAGTTTGCGAATTCTGTGAATCTTCAATACTCATACGACGGTGATATACTTCTTGGAACAGGAGGTGCTATTAAAAATGCATTTAACTTAATAACCGACCCATTTATGGTTATGTATGGAGATTCTTATTTGGATATTGATTACATTGAAATTCTGAATTATTTTAATAATTTTGATAAATTAGGTTTAATGTCCGTACTAAGAAATCAGGGAAAATGGGACAAAAGTAACATTATTTTCAGGGATAGTAATATTATTAAATATGATAAGAAAGATGATCCTGAATTTGATTATATTGATTACGGTTTTAGTATTTTAAAGAAAGATGCGTTTAAAGATTTTTTACATCTGAGAAGTTTTGATTTAAAAGATATTTTTAAGAACTTAATATTAAAAAATCAGATGCTCGGTTTTGAGGTTCATAAAAGGTTTTATGAAATCGGTTCTTTCGAAGGTATTGAAGATTTAAAAAACTATTTAAAAAGTAAATAAGAATATTTTATTGGAAAAATACATAGATAATTATTTTGAAGAAGTAAAAGAAGTAGCTTCGATAATAAACAAATCTAATATTGAACATATTATTAGAGACTTAAAACACGTTAAAGATTCAGGCGGTCGTTTGTTTATTCTTGGGGTTGGCGGCAGCGCTGCAAATGCCTCGCATACAGTTAATGACTTTAGAAAAATTTGCGGAATTGAAGCATACACACCTATTGATAATGTTTCCGAGCTTACTGCACGTGTAAACGATGACGGTTGGGAAACTGTATTTGAAAAATGGCTGGAAACAAGCAGATTAAACGATAAAGATGGTATCTTGATTCTTTCAGTAGGTGGTGGAAATGCAGATAAAAATATAAGCGTAAATATTATCAGAGCAATAGATTTCTCTAAAAGAAGAAATGCAAGAATTATGGGAATCGTTGGAAAAGATGGCGGATATACAGCAAAAAATTCAACAAGTTGTGTCATAATTCCTGTCATAAATAAGAGCAATATTACACCTCATTCGGAATCCTTTCAGTCTGTTGTACTGCATTGCATAGCAACACATCCTGATTTAAAGGTAAATGAGATGAAGTGGGAATCAACGAAGTAAATTAAAATCCATTAGATGAAAAATCTTAAAATTAAAATATTTAGCGATGGTGCTGACGTGAATGAGATGGAAAAAGCTTCTCAAAACGGTTTGATAAAGGGATTTACAACAAATCCAACACTGATGAAGAAGAGCGGTATTACTGATTATGAAAAGTTTGCCAAAGAAGCTATTCTAAAGGTAAATAATCTTCCAATCTCCTTTGAAGTATTTTCTGATGACTTTGAAAATATGGAAAAGGAAGCGGTTAAAATATCCGGTTGGGGTGAGAATGTTTACGTTAAGATTCCCATAACTAATACAAAAAGTGATTCTTCTGTAGATTTAATAAAATTTCTGGATAGAAAAGGAATTAAGCTAAACATTACTGCAATATTAACTCTAAAACAGGTTCAGGATTTATTTAATGCACTGAACGAAAAATCAAAATCTATAATATCTGTCTTTGCAGGCAGAATAGCAGATACGGGAGTTGATCCGGTACCGATAATGAAAGAAGCGAAATCAATTCTTTTTCCAAAACGTAATCTCGAACTTCTCTGGGCAAGTTCACGCGAACTTTTAAATATATTTCAGGCACAGGAATGCGGATGTGATATTATTACAGTTACAAATGATCTACTGAAAAAGCTGAACATGGTTGGAATGGACCTTGGTGATTTATCCCTCGATACAGTAAAAATGTTTTATAACGACGCTAAATCAGCTGGTTACAAGATTCTTTAGTAATTTAAAGAAAATATTTTGTCCTCTAAAAAAGAATTAATACTGCTATTAATTTCAGATATCATTTTTGTAAACCTCTCGTGGGCTATATACTACTATATCAGAATTGAAAGCGGGTGGATACTGTTCACAAATCCTCCGTCATTCTTTGCTCCGATGTTCCTGGTATTCATTTACTGGTTCCTTTTATTTTATGTTTCCGGGTTGTATAGACATTGGTTTGTAAGATCTCGCTTTGATGAATTTACTACTCTTTTCCGTGCGTTAAGTTTAGGCTGTCTTATTCTATTCTTTGCAATATTTCTCGATGATTATTATAAAGAAGCACAGATAGTTTCTAGGTTTTTGATTCTTCTTTACTGGGCACTAATGATTTTCTTTGTCTCTTTTGGGAGGATGATAATAAGGGGATTCCAGTTCAGAATGCTTAAAAAAGGTTATGGATTGAGAAATACTATTATTATTGGTTCTGGTGAAAAAGCAAATGAAGTTAAAGATATAATTTATTCATATCCGAAACTTGGTTATAAGTTCGTAGGTTTTATAAGCGTCAAAGATAAAACAGAAAGGATTGAGGAAATAGGAATCCTTTCTGACCTCAGTTCTTTAATTCAGGCAAAAAGTATTGATGAAGTAATTATCGCCTCTGACCAGAAATACGAAGAACTTATCATTTCAACCTTGAATATATGTTCTGACCTGAATGTTAACGTCAAAATTGTGCCAGGTGTTTATGAAATCGTAAGCGGTATGGTGAAATCAGAGCAGGTTCATGGCATACCTCTGGTTGAAATTAAAACAGAACTGATGCCTTTCACATCTACGATTATTAAACGTCTCTTTGATTTTACGTTTTCGATAATAGTGCTAATTATTTTGTCACCATTGTTGATGCTTGTCTCAATAATGAATCTTTTGATCTACAAAAAGATTTTTGATGTTCAGGAAAAAGTTGGAAAAAAATCAAGGATATTTAAGAGCATAAAATTTTATTCGGATAACAAAAGCTTCGGGAAATTTTTATCGATGCTGTGGATTAACGAACTGCCTCAGCTAATAAATGTAATTCTTAACAGAATGAGTTTGGTAGGACCTGAGCCTGAAAGCCGTGATATGGTTCAAAAACTTTCCGCAGAAATACCTTATTTTTTAAGGCGAATGAAAGTAAAACCGGGTATTACTGGATGGGCTCAGATTAAACAAAAATCTTATTATACTTCGAGTGATTATAAAAAGATGCTTCAGTATGATTTCTATTATTTGGAAAATATGAGTTTGCTGCTTGATCTGAAAATAGCTCTCAACACACTAATTTTGATATTTAGTCTTAAAGGAAAATAAATGAAAAAAGTACTTGTAATAATTCCAACTTATAATGAATCTGAAAATATTCTCAAAATAATTCCTGAAGTATTAAGTAAATCAACTCCAGTTTATGAATTTAACGTACTTGTTGTTGATGATAATTCGCCGGATGGTACTGCTCAAATGGTGGAAGACATGAATAATCCAAACGTCTTTGTACTTAAGAGGGAAAAGAAGATGGGACTGGGTACTGCTTACATAGCAGGTTTTAAGTATGCAATTCTAAACAAATTTGATTATGTGTATGAAATGGATGCAGACTTTTCACACGATCCTAAATACCTTCCGGAATTTTTGGCAAAAATGGAAGAAGGTTATGACCTTGTTGTAGGCTCTCGATATATTAATGGTGTTTCAGTTGTGAACTGGCCGATTAGAAGGTTATTTCTAAGTTATTTCGCAAATATATACACAAGAATCATAACAGGATTAAAAGTTCATGATACTACCGCCGGATTCGCGTGTTATGATGTTACAAAATTAGCTCAGCTGGATCTCGATAATGTAAAGTCTAACGGTTACTCATTTCAGATCGAAATGAAATTCAAATACTACAAAAAGAAATTCAGGATTGCTGAAATACCAATCCTTTTTATTGACCGAAGAGCGGGACATTCTAAAATGTCAAATAAAGTAGTATACGAAGCTTTTTTTGTGGTTTGGAAACTGAAACTTAAATCTGTATTTGGTAAACTCTGAACAATTCCTTTGACATATCGGTCATTATAGTTAATTACAATGTAAAGGATTTAGTCGATAACTGCATCTCGTCAATCTACAAATCCTCTGAGGGATTTAATATACAAATATTTTTTGTTGACAACCACTCCGTTGATAACAGCTACGAGTATATTACCTCCAAATATCACGATGTTATAGGAATTTATAATAATAAGAATATTGGTTTCTCAAAAGCTAATAACATTGCTCTAAAAAGGGCGAAGGGGAAATATATTCTTATTTTAAATCCTGATACAATTCTTGAAGAAGGGACTTTTAATAAGCTGATAGAATTTTATGAAGCTAATCCCGGAACAGGTGCGGTGTCATCAAAACTGATTCTTAGGGATGGGAAGCTTGATAGTGCCTGTCGAAGAAGCTTCCCCACGCTTTCTGCAGCATTACCAAGGATGCTTGGACTTTCTAAACTTTTTCCGAAATCCAGACTATTCAGCAAATATAACCTGACTTACCTTGATGAAAATGATATAACAGAAGTGGATGCAATTTGCGGAGCCTTTATGTTCCTGAAAAAGGAAGTACTGGATAAAGTCGGATATTTTGATGAAGACTATTTTATGTACGGAGAGGATATCGATTTATGTTACAGGATAAAGAAAGCAGGTTACAAGATTTATTATTATCCGAAAGTTACAACTATCCATCTGAAAGGAGAGAGCACCAGCAAAACAAAGTTTTCATATGTAAGCAATTTTTATGGAGCTATGTCTATTTTTGTAAACAAGAATCTTAATACTAGCTCAAGAATATTGTCATTTATATTAAAGTTTGGAATATTTCTTAGGTCTTTGATGTCATACACAAAAAGAAGTTTAAAAATTATTTATCCTGCTATCATTGATTCTGCGTTACTCTTTTTGTCTTTCCTCCTTTCTGTTTATATGAGGTTTCATATTTTTCCTAATAAATCTTACATCTTTATAATTTCTGTATATATTCTAGTATGGATGATAGTAATGTGGCTCTTCGGTATTTACCTTAGAAAAAACCGTCTTTCAATTTTCAAAACATTTAATGCTATTTTTGTTGGTTTCTTCGTAAATTCATCTATTACTTACTTCCTAAAAGAATATGCATATTCAAGGGAAGTTATTCTTGCCTCTACTTTATGGGCACTCTTATTCCTCCTGTCGTGGAGGGTAGTATTAAAAATACAAAACTTCTTCGTTGAAAAAAATATTCTTCTTAATAAAATTAACCTCTTGGTTGTAAGTGAATACAAGTTCAAAGGTTCTCTTGAAGAAAAATTTAACTCAAGACACAATATAATCTATTATGATCATGATGGAAAAGAACCTGACTTTGAAGATTTGAAGGAAACTATTATTATCAAAAACATTAATGAAGTCGTTTTTTCCGGCGAGAATGTTGAGTCAAGAGAAATTTTTAGATTAATGTGGACGTTTAAAGATAAAAACGTGAAGTTTAAAATTGTTCCATCGGGTAATGAACTTATTTTGTCAAAAATCAGAGGTGATATTGACAATATGGCATTAATTGAAATTGAATATAATATTAACAATAAATTGAATATATTTTCAAAGAGGTTGTTTGATATCGTTTTATCTCTTTTACTCTTAATATTTGTTTATCCGTTTATATTTATTTATTCAAGAATAAAAAAGACAAAAAACTCTCAGGCTATCAGCAAACTGCTGTCATTGCCGCATGTTCTTACAGGAAAATATAGCTTTGTTGGTGTTCCGGTCTGGTATGATGATTATGACTATGACTTTCTTGGTAAAAAAGGTTTAACAGGAATAATACAGCTTTATGGTACAGAAATTCGTAATAAAGAGGATGAGAATAACTATCTTATCTTTTACGCAAAGAATCAGTCTTTGCAGTTTGATATTGAAATATTATTAAAAACTTTTATAACTATTATTAAAAAATAAATTATGGCACTGGAATTTGAAAAACCGATTTTAGAACTTGAGCAGAAAATAGAAGAGATGAGAAAAATGGCTGATAGTCTTGATATCAGTGACGAAATTAATCGCCTTGAAAGCAAAGTTAATGAGCTCAGAAAGAATGTATTCGATAATCTTACCCCATGGCAGATAGTACAGCTTGCCAGACATCCAAACAGACCTTATACTCTCGATTATATTTATCTAATGACTGATAATTTTGTGGAGTTTCATGGTGATAGACACTTTAAAGATGATAAAGCAGTAGTTGGTGGGTTTGCTTCTATTGGTGATCAAACTGTCATGATTATAGGTCAGCAAAAGGGCAGAGATACGAAGTCTAATCTTTATAGAAACTTTGGTATGATGAGTCCGGAAGGCTACAGAAAAGCTCTCCGTTTGATGAAACTCGCTGAGAAGTTTGATAAACCCGTTATTACTTTATTGGATACTCCCGGCGCTTTTCCCGGCATTGAAGCTGAAGAACGCGGACAGGCAGAAGCAATTGCCAGAAACCTGATCGAAATGTCAAGACTTAAAGTACCTATGATTGTTGTTATCATTGGTGAAGGTGCATCTGGCGGAGCTCTCGGTATCGGTATAGGTGATAGAATTCTGATGTTGAAATATTGCTGGTACTCCGTTATTTCTCCTGAATCATGTTCATCGATTCTTTGGAGAAGCTGGGATTTCAAGGAACAGGCAGCAGACGCTTTAAAATTAACTGCAAACGATTTACTGAAGCTTGGTATTATTGATAGAATTATTGATGAACCAAGCGGTGGTGCGCACCGAAATCATCAAGAAGCTGCAGCTATCTTAAAAACTGCTTTAATAGAAGAGATTAGTGAAGTAAAGAAAATTAAGAAAGAAAAGCTTCTTGATAATCGAATTAAGAAGTTTGAAAAAATGGGATTCTGGAAAGAATAAAAATGATTTCGCAACCCGATAATTATAAGTTTATTATCAATGGTGTTAAACCTTTGCATGGTTCTGTTAAGGTATCCGGTGCAAAGAATTCAGCTACAAAGCTAATGGTTGCTTCTATGCTGTCTGATGAAAAATCATTTTTCAAAAATTCACCTAACGGCATCAGCGAACTTGGAGTTACTATAGATCTTTGTAAAATCCTAGGTAGCGAAATTAATCAGTCTGGTGATAATCTCGAAATACAAACTCCAAATATTAATACTTGTGAGATTCCTTCTGACTACGGCAATGTAAACAGGGTTTCTATTCTTACCGCAGGCGTCTTGCTCCATAGAAGCGGGGAGGCTAAAATACCAATTCCGGGAGGATGCAAGATTGGCTCGCGTCCGGTAAATTTTCACATCGAAGGGCTTAAGAAACTCGGTTGTACAGTTGAAATGACCGATTATTTTTATAACCTCAAAGCTGATAAACTACACGGCAATAATATCCATCTTGAATATCCAAGTGTCGGTGCAACCGAAAACATTCTTATGGCAGCTGCTCTCGCAGAAGGAAGAACTATAATCTTCAATGCTGCTGTTGAACCTGAAATTTATGATTTAATTAAATACCTTCAGAAGATGGGTGCTATCATTGAGATCAGTACTGATAGAAAAATCACCATAGAAGGCGTCGATAAACTTTACGGTGCATATCATAGCGTTATTCCTGATAGGAATCAGGCAGCGTCTTTTGCCGTTGCCGGGCTTGTTACTAAAGGAGATGTATTCGTCGAAAATGCAGTACAGGATGATTTGATTACTTTTCTGAATACCATTCGTCGTATCGGCGGTGAATTTGAAATTAAAGATAATGGAATAAGATTTTTCTATAATGGGCCCTTTAATCCTATCGCAATTGAAACAAACGTACATCCCGGGTTTATGACAGATTGGCAGCAGCCGCTTGTCATTCTACTCACTCAGGCAAAAGGAATTTCTATAGTTCATGAAACTGTTTATGAAAAACGATTTGGATATGTTGAGGAGCTTAATAAGATGGGTGCTGAAATCGAGCTTTATAATACGTGTCTCGGTGGTCTGGCGTGCAGGTTTGCTAATCAGGAGTATTTCCATAGTGCTGTTATTAAAGGACCAGTCTCATTGCATGGCGCAGAAATAGTTGTTCCTGATTTGCGTGGTGGAATGTCATATCTTATTGCAGGTTTAATCGCTAAAGGAGAAACAGTAATTAGCGGTATCAGGTTTATTGATAGGGGATACGAAAATATTGACGGTAAATTAAGAGATTTGGGTGCAGACATAAAACGCGTTTAATTTAAATAATTTTTCAATGACTAACAAAGATAAGATTAACGAATTAAGGGAAAAAAGACAGTTAGCAATGCTGGGTGGAGGTCAAAAAAGCATTGACTCCCAGCACAAAAGAGGTAAGCTAACAGCACGTGAAAGGATTCATCTGCTTCTCGATCAGAGTACATTTGAGGAGATGGATATATTCGTTAGGCATCAGAGTCGTGATTTCGGTTTGGAAAATACTCGTTATTATACAGACGGAGTAATAACAGGTGTTGGCAAGATTCATGGACGTAATGTCGCTGTCTTCTCTCAGGATTTTACTATCCTCGGAGGTTCTCTCGCTGAGTATTACGCGAAGAAAGTTGTAAAAATTATGGACCTTGCTATGAAAGTAGGTATGCCGGTAATCGGTATTAACGATAGTGGCGGCGCACGTATTCAGGAAGGTGTACTTTCTCTCGCAGGTTATGCAGATATTTTCTTACGCAATACTCTTTCAAGCGGTGTAGTGCCGCAAATATCAGCTATTGTCGGACCTTGTGCTGGTGGTGCCGTTTACTCACCCGCTATTACAGATTTCATTTTCATGGTTGATAAAATTTCTCACATGTTCATAACAGGACCGAATGTAATAAAAGCCGTTACCAACGAAGACGTTACTTTCGATGAACTCGGCGGTGCTAATACTCACGCAATAAAAAGCGGTGTAAGTCATTTCACTTGTGAAAATGAAATTGATTGTTTCGAAAGAATCAGAAGACTTATGTCGTATCTTCCTTCAAATAACATGGATCTTCCACCCAATGTTGATTTTGATGAACCCGAGTATGATTTAAGTGATTTAAATGAATTCGTTCCAGATAATCCAAATAAACCTTATGATATGAGGGATATTATCAATAGAGTAATAGATAAGGATTCCTTCTTCGAAGTTCATAAAGATTATGCTGAGAACATAATCTGCGGATTCGGAAGAATCAGCGGTCGTTCTGTTGGTATTGTTGCAAATCAGCCTCTGGTGCTTGCAGGTGTTCTTTGCCTAAACTCATCTATCAAAGGTGCACGTTTCGTTCGCTTCTGCGATTCGTTCAATATTCCTTTGCTTGTATTTGAAGACGTTCCCGGATTCCTGCCCGGCACAGACCAGGAATGGCGCGGGGTTATCAGGCATGGTGCAAAACTTCTTTATGCATTCTGCGAAGCTACAGTTCCTAAAATCACTGTTATCATCCGTAAAGCATACGGAGGTGCTTATGACGTTATGAACTCCAAACACGTAAGAGGTGACGTAAACCTTGCATGGCCCTCCGCTGAGATAGCGGTTATGGGTGCTAAGGGTGCCGCGGAAATTATATTTAGAAAAGAACTTCTTGCTGCTGAAGATAGACAGAAACTTCTTGATGAAAAAATCAATGAGTTCAATACTAAGTTCTGTAATCCTTACATCGCAGCTGAAAGGGGATTTATTGACGATATCATCGAACCAAAAGATACACGTAAAAAACTTATAACATATTTCGAGCTAATCGAAAACAAAGTCGATTTCAATCCGCGCCGAAAGCACGGAAATATCCCATTGTAATTTAAGAACGGGAGTCCTCAATGTGGACTCCCGTTCTTGTTTATATTTTAAAATCACATTATCTTTTAACAACTAACAACTAACAACTAACAACTATCAACTACTTCACCAATAGCATCCTTCTCGTCTCCATAAACTCATCCGCAATTATTTTATAAAAATACACTCCGCTATTTAACCCGCTTCCATCGAATGTTGCTTCATAAATTCCCGGCTGTAAACTTTCATTCACAAGAGATTGCACTTCCCGTCCCATAACATCATAAACTTTTAAAGAAACCTGACTAACACTAGGTAACGAAAAACTGACTCTTGTCGTCGGATTAAACGGATTCGGATAATTTTGTTGCAGTGAATATGATGACGGATTTTCCGAATTAATATTTTCTATTCCGGTAGGATTGCCGGATGGGTCGCGTTTGTAATATATCTCATTGTTTCCGTCACGGTTGTCATGCCATACAGCATGAACAATAAAACCTGATATTGCAACAGATGGAGAGTATGAATCTGCAGGGTTATTCGTTAGTCGTGTATCAGATCCCCAGTTTACACCTGCATTTAGTGAGGCTTTGTAATACATCTCCCAGTTTCCGTCACGAAAGTCCTGCCAGACAACGTGCACAATAGAACCTGATACTGCGAATGAAGGATAGTATGAAAAGGCAGAATTATTTGTCAACCTAATGTCCGATTCCCAGCTTATACCTGCATCAGTTGAACGTTTATAATAAATCTCCGCATTGCCGTCACGATATTCTTGCCATCCAATATGCAAATTTGAACCAGAGACTGCTACAGTGGGATGCAAAGAAATTTCAGAGTTATTCGTCAGGCGTGTATCCGCTCCCCAGCTTAAGCCCGCATTTGTTGAGCGTTTGTAGAATATCTCGCTGTTCCCGTTACGATTGTCATACCATACAACATGTACAGTCGTGCCGGATATTGCTATTGTAGGATGCTCTGAAGAAGAAGTGTCATTCGTCAGGCGTGTATCTGTTCCCCAGATTTGACCTCCGTCAGATGAGCGTTTGTAGTATATTTCAACATTCCCGTCGCGATAGTCTTCCCAAACAATATGTACTATATCACCGGAAACCGAAACTGAAGGGAAGTATGAATGAGCACTATTATTTGTCATTCTCATATCCGCTCCCCAGTTAGCACCTGCATTTGTTGAACTCTTGTAATATATTTCAGTGTTACCGTCTCGATGATCAAACCATACCACATTTACAAAGTTACCTGAAACAGCGATAGATGGTGACTCTGAAAGAAAAACATTATTAGTCAGCCGTACATCACCTTCCCAGTTTAGTCCTGCATCAGTTGAACGTTTATAGTGTATTTCTCCATTCCCGCTTAAGTCTTCCACCCATACAACATGCAAAACCGAACCGCTGGTTGCAATGCACCATGCGCCATTGTATGACGTTGCTGAATAATCAGGACTGGTTGTCAGCCGAAAATCGGTTTGCCACTGACCTTCACAATTTTCTATATTAAACAATAAATTTACAATTAGTACAAAAGCTAATGTGTAAATTAATCTTTTCCCTGATAAAAACCGGGATTTAGCTGCGTTCATCATAATGTTTATATATAAGTTTAGTTTAAAATCTTCCGATACACCTTTTCACGTGCAACGAGCTTAAATTCATGTCATACAAAATCGCTTTTACCTTCTACGATTATACAAAAACCCACTTTTAAACGTTAATAACTCTCTTATTTGAATAATAATTCCTAATGATTCATGCATTGATGTCACGACTTGTTAAAACGTTTTATAATTCATAATCGGAATTAAAAAACGGAAGTTTAGACTCCCGTTTATTTTCTTGATATTACTATTAACGAATAACTAACAGCTATTTCACCAAAAGCATCCTTCTCGTCTCCGTAAAACCATCCGTCATCAATTTATAAAAATACACTCCGCTGTTCAATCCGCTACCGTCGAATGTCGTCTCATACGTACCCGCCTGTAACTTCTCATTAACTAGCGACTGCACTTCACGTCCCATAACATCATAAACCTTTAAAGAAATCTGACTAACACTTGGCAACGAAAAACGAATCACTGTATTTGGATTAAACGGGTTCGGGTAGTTTTGTTTCAAAGAATAAGATGTCGGAATTTCCGATTTAACATTTACAATACCTGTTGGATTACCCGTCGGGTCACGTTTGTAGTATATCTCCCAGTTTCCGTCTCGATAGTCACACCAAACAACATGCACAATAGAGCCGGATACTGCCACAGAAGGATCGCTTGAATTAGAATTGTTATTCGTAAGCCGCGTGTCTGTACTCCATGTATTCCCGCCATCTATTGATTGTTTGTAGTATATTTCATCGTTCCCATCACGATTGTCATACCAAACGACATGAACAGCTAAAGCCGGAGGTGCGGCATAAACTAATACAGAAGGACTGTATGAGGCAGAAGTATTATTTGTAAGCCTTGTGTCGGTTCCCCAGTTTGTGCCTGCATCGAACGAGTGTTTATGGTATATCTCCCAGTTGCCGTCACGGTTGTCTTGCCACACTACATTCACAAACATACCTGATACTGATATAGAAGGATTGTTTGAGCCTAAAGTGTTATTTGTTAGTCGTGTATCCAATCCCCAGCTTATTCCTGCATTGTCAGAACGATTGTAGTAAATCTCTTCGTTTCCGTCGCGGCTGTCAGTCCAAACAACATGTACAGTTGAGCCGTAAGCTTCCACATGAGAATTGTTTGAATTAGCTGTGTTATGTGTCAGTGCTGAATCCGGACTCCAGCTTGCACCCCCATCTGCTGAACGTTTATAGTAAATCTCATTGTTTGAACTTCTGTTATCATGCCATACAACATGAACGACCGCGCCGGATACAGCTACGGAAGGATCGTATTTAGATACAGCATTAGAATCACTCGTCAACCGTGTGTCTGAACCCCAGGTACTTCCGCCATCCAATGAACGTTTGTAGTATATTTCATTGTTCCCATCACGGTTATCGTACCATAAAACGTGCAAAACAGAACCGGAAACAGAAATTGAAGGATTGTAAGAAGTAAATGAGTTATTCGTTAACCGCGTGTCTGCCCCCCAGTTCACACCTGAATTTGTTGAGCGTTTATAGTAAATCTCATCATTCCCGTTACGATTCTCATACCAGACAACATGCACAACTGAGCCGCTTGCTGCGATGCACCGCGCATTGTCGAAAGATGTTTGTGAAAAACCTGGGTCATTTGAAAGTCGCACATCAGGCTCCCACTGGGAATAAGAACTAAGAATTAAGAATGATGAATTTAGAATAATAAAAAGCGCTAAGTAAATTGTAATTTTTGTTTTCATAATATTTTTGTCTTAAATATTGAAAATACTTTCTTATAATATTCTATTTCCATTTCTAAATGTTGCAAGCCGGAGCAAAGTCCGTAACCTGCGAATAACAAATACTATTTCATTAATATCATTCGTTTTGTTTCGGTGTATGATTCTGTTTGCAATCGGTAGAAATACACACCGCTATTCAATCCGCTCCCGTCAAACGTTGTCACATAAGTTCCCGCCTGCAATCTCTCATTCACAAGCGTCTGCACTTCGTTACCTGTAATATCAAATATCTTTAAAGATGAAAAAATAACAACTGGCAACGAAAATCTAATAGCCGTCCTCGGATTAAACGGATTCGGATAATTTTGAGATAGTAAATAATTCAATGGAACTTCCGCTGTAATATTTTTAACGTCTGTCAAAATTGTATCACCATATAAAACACCATTGATACAACAACCCTGTAATGATTCACTTGCTATTCCCCAAAAATCAGAATACGTAGCAAATATTATCCCGAAATCCAATCCGTACGTTATTGATGTGGATGTCTCCATGGTGTATCTGTGAAACACTTTTCGTTTTACCTGATTACCAAGAAGTGAAACGAATCCTGTATCAGCACAATAATGTTTTGGTGTGTAATATGTGCAAACCAATGTTGTATCACCTTTTCTTGCTCGAAGACTATCTACTAATACTTCGAATGGACTGTAGGAACAATATTCCGAGTTTTGTCTGGAATATATATTTCCCGAAATAGAATCCATTCGAATAATTTGTCCTATAGAACCAGGAAAATACTGATTGGCAATAAAGTATTTTTTTGAACCTATTATAGTATCTTTTACTATTCTTACTTTATAATCATATTGATAACCATTTGATGCCCCGTAATGATATTTATAAACATTCCCGACTGCTAAGGGAAAATACTTCGCAGTATTTGTATCTAATGCGCTCGCTTTAATTGCCACTAGCACTAACAGAATTACAATAAGTTTATTCATCTTCTGATTATTAAATTATTTAATGATGCAGTCGAAAGGAATATGTAGAAAAACAATTTCTTAATTTCAAATTTACTTATAGTATTTCCCTGTCGCTTTTTTAGTGCTCTGGTACAAAATCCTGCAAGTTTAAAAACACCTGCAAATATCTTTCCCATAATAGTAATTAATTCTAAGAATAAATTTCCTTTGAATATCACTTACAACTTAATTGGAAACTGCTGTGTAAATAAATCTTATAAAATTTAATTTAATAAATCAATGAATAAAATACATTACCTAAAATCATACACTAGAATTATAACTTATAAAGTACGCTGAAAGTGCGCACAAAGTGCGCATAAAGTGCGCATATTATAATGGAAACTATCGTCTTACATTGATATTCCAAATCAAAATACAACATGCAACTCTTTGAATTGAATGTCCTGCCATATTTAGGTAAATTATACACAACAATGGAAAATCAACAGCCCCATAAAAGCAAATACGAATCAGTAAAGAACTTTTTATTCAAACCGGTTATTAAAACTGACTCTAATTTCTTTAAATATTCAGGTTTGGGTATTCAGCTTTCTGTTACTATTATTGTATTTCTCTTTGCAGGTCTCTGGCTCGATAAATACTTTGAAACAAAATTCATCTTCACGCTTGTGTTTGTGTTTTTAGGCTTTGTCGGTGTCTTTTACAAAATATTTTCTGTACTAAAGGAACTTGACGAAGAAAAGAAACAAAAGATTAAAGATGGAAAAAAAGGATAATTACTTTCGGAATTATACTTTATTCGTTTTATTTATCTCTTTAATCTCTGTTATTGCTGTCTTTTTCTGGCAGAGTTCTGGCGGAAGCATCGAGTTTAAATCCGTTCTTGCTGCTGCGGTGATAAATGCACTTAACTCCATTATCGGATTCCGCATCATACTGCGCTCAATCGAAAGCAAGAATTCTAAACAGTTCATGGTTGCGAGCCTCGGCAGTATGACAGCAAGATTGTTCGTGGTTCTGATAGTTATATTATTAGGGTTATTGTTATTTAATTTTAATAAAAAATCATTTATATTTGCACTGTTTTGTTACTATTTTACATTTCTTATTATAGAAACAATTTTATTGATTAAAAGAATTAACGCAAGAAAGAGAGTTTGAATATTAAAAAGGTTTTACAAATCAGTTTATTCCTTTTAGTTTTTACTGTTTTTGGGCTTGGTCATTTGTACGCAAGCGACCCTTCCCATGAGAAAGATGACGAGGGTAAGCTTGATATAGTTGAGAAAGTAGTTGACCACGATTATGTGGATTTCTATTTCCTCGGAAAACTGAAACTCCCGCAATTCCCGCCTGTTACAATCGGTGGCTTAACACTGGATTTCTCTATTACAAAAACCTTGTTCATGTTGTTCCTTTCTTCAACGATTTTATTCATTGTCCTCACACGTGCCGCTTCAATAAACACAAAAAATAAAACCCCTAAAGGTGTTGGCAATTTTATTGAAGTAATAGTTACTTTTCTGCGCGATGAAGTAGTATTGCCAAATATGGGAAAAGAAGGTCTTAAAATGATGCCTTTCTTTCTCACATTATTCTTCTTTATTCTGTTTGCAAACCTTATCGGTTTGATTCCTTTTATGGCTCAGCCGACGAAAAACCTTAGCGTTACTACAGGGCTTGCACTCGTTACTTTCGGTATGATACAGATAAACGGTATGAAGAAGAATGGCGTTCTCGGTTATTTCAAAGGTCTTGTACCGCATGGTATTCCGGCTTTTGTATTGCCTATTATGATTGTTGTTGAGTTCATCGGTTTATTCACGAAACCTTTTGCACTCTTGATGAGGTTGTTTGCTAATATAGTTGCGGGTTCTATTATTATACTGTCACTTATAGGTTTGATTTTTATAATGAACTGGGCTGGTGTTGCAATAGCAGTGCCGTTTACTTTGTTCATATATTTCTTGGAATTGTTTGTAGCTTTGCTGCAGGCATATATTTTTACGATGCTTTCCGTCATATTTATTAATATGGCAATGCATCAGGAACATTGATAATTTTTATATAAACTAAAATAATTTAAAGGAGTAAATTTCATGGATTTAGCATTTCTTGCAGCAGGTATCGGAGCCGGTTTAGTAGTAATCGGAGCAGGTCTTGGTATTGGAAAGATCGCCAGCGCGGCTATGGAAGCCAGCGGTAGAAACCCGGAAGCACTTGGTGATATCAGAACTTCAATGATTATCGCAGCTGCTCTTATCGAAGGTGTTGCACTTTTCGGTTTGGTTATCTGTATTCTTTTGGCAATTAAGAGCTAATCTCTCTTATTTTAAATACTAAACTTTAAAATGACACTAATTATTTTAAATAATTTGTTATTTGGTATTTTCTTGAGCGGTGATAAACCGTCTCTGCTTTCCGTTAATCCGGGTCTTATAATCTGGACTATAGTCATCTTTGTGCTATTTCTTTTCTTGTTAAAGAAGTTTGCATGGGGACCGATAATAACTGCTCTCAATAACCGCGAGCTGATGATAAAGGAGGCACTTGAAAATGCTGAAAGGCAAAACAAAGAATCTGCAGAGCTCATCGAGCAGAACAGGAAGGTAATCGCAGAGGCAAACGCACATGCTTCAAGGATTATCAGCGATGCAAAAGATATTGCTGTGAAGATGAAGGATGAGATTGTCAGCAAAGCTAACGAAGAGTCCAACAAGAATATTGAAAAAGCAAAGCAGCAGATAGAAGCAATGAAGGTTTCAGCACTCGAAGAGATGAGAGGGGACATAACCGATATTGCATTTAAGGCAGCGGAAAAAATTCTTTCAAAGAATCTTGACAGGGGAAAGCAGATGGACCTTATTAATGACTATATGTCTAAAATACCAAAGAACTGAAGCAGGGAGTCATGGCAAATAAATTAACTTCCAGTTATTCAAATTCTTTGTACGAGGCAGCATCTAAAGAAAATATTCTTAACGATGTAGCAGCAGATTGCGAAGGTCTGCTTTCTTTAATAGCTGAAAGCAGGGAGCTGAATATTGTGTTAGACAGCCCCGTGATAAGCAAGTTCAAGAAGATAAGCATAGTTAATACCCTTTTTAAAGATAAGGTCAAAAACCTTACTTTGAATCTCATCTTGCTCGTAATAAAGAACCGCAGGGAATCATACCTGAAGTTAATCCTTGAAGATTTTCTTCAAATGAAGGATGCAAAGGAAGGCATCATTAAACCTGTTTATACAACTGCTATTGAGCTTAAAGAAGATGAGAAAATAAAATTAAAGAAAGAAATTGATTCGATAACTAAAAAGAATTCAATACCATCCTTTGAAGTCGACCCTGCACTAATAGGGGGATTCACGATTAACATTGGAGATTCTATTATTGATGGAAGTGTGAAGAGACAACTTGAAATGATGAGAAAATCACTGAAGTAAAAACATAAAACGAATTTTAACAGGAGATATATTTTAATATGAATGTAAAAGCAGGCGAAGTATCCGCTGTAATATTAAAGCAGCTTTCGGGCTACGAAAATGAAGTTGATATTTATGATATTGGAACCGTTCTTTCGGTTGGTGATAATGTTGCAAGGGTTTACGGACTCTCAAAATGTCAGGCAAGTGAGCTTATCGAATTTCCGCATGGAGTTTTCGGTGTAGCACTTAACCTTGAAGAAGACAACGTAGGCTGCGTTCTTTTCGGAGAAGTTCATCTGGTAAAAGAAGGCGATACAGTTAAGAGAACAGGGAAGATTATTTCTATTCCTGTTGGTGAAGCAATGCTCGGACGTGTCATTAACCCTCTCGGTCAGCCTCTCGACGGTAAAGGTGATATTGCAACAGATCAGTTTTCACCTATCGAAAGAAAAGCTCTTGGAGTTATTCAAAGACAGCCTGTTAAAGAACCTCTGCAAACTGGTCTCAAAGCTATCGATGCTATGATTCCTATCGGCAGGGGACAAAGAGAATTGATTATCGGCGATAGACAGACAGGTAAAACTGCCGTTGCTATCGATACTATAATAAATCAAAAAGGTAAAGACGTTTTCTGTATTTATGTTGCAATAGGTCAGAAAGCATCAACAATAGCTCAGGTAGTAAAGAATCTCGAAGAAGCTGGTGCAATGGAATTTACAACTGTCATTGCGGCTCCGGCATCTGACCCTGCACCGATGCTTTATATTTCTCCGTATTCAGGTGCAACTCTCGGCGAGTATTTCCGTGATAATGGAAAACATGCTCTTGTTATTTATGACGATTTAACAAAGCAGGCAGCGGCTTATAGAGAGCTGTCTCTTCTCTTAAGAAGACCTCCGGGAAGAGAAGCTTATCCTGGTGACGTTTTCTATCTCCATTCACGTTTACTTGAAAGAGCTTCTAAGCTTTCAAACGAACTCGGTGGAGGCAGCCTTACAGCTTTGCCTATCATCGAAACAAAAGCCGGCGACGTTTCTGCTTATATTCCAACAAACGTTATCTCAATTACTGACGGTCAGATTTATCTCGAACCAAACCTTTTTAATAACGGTGTAAGACCTGCTATTAATGTTGGTATCTCTGTTTCTCGTGTCGGCGGCAGTGCTCAGATTAAAGCAATGAAAAGAATTGCAGGTACATTAAGGCTTGACCTTGCTCAGTACAGAGAGCTTGAGTCATTCGCGAAGTTCGGTTCCGACCTCGACAAAGCAACCCAGCAGCAGTTAAGACGCGGTGAAAGACTTGTCGAAGTACTCAAGCAGAAACAGTATTCACCTCTTGGAGTTGAAAAGCAGGTTGTCGTTATTTATGCTGCAACTCACGGATACCTTGATGAAATTCCTGTAGATTATGTAAAGAAATTCGAAAGTGATTTCCTGACTGAAATGGAAAATATTCACGGAAACATTTTATCCGAAATAATCGAAAAGAAAGATATATCAGAAGACTTGATGAAAAAACTTAACGCTGTATTGGAAGATTTTACAAATCGTTTCAAAGAATCTTTAAAATCATAATTCTATGACAACAAAAGCACCCGCTGAAGTAAACTATTTTGACGAGGCAGATAAGATAAAGAAACTTTACTCTGCAATAGATGAACTTAAAGATATTGTAAAAGAGGATAACGACAGAAACAGACTTAGTTTTTGCATCAACCTTTATTTCGAAAAAGAAATAGGCTCTCTTTATGATGCTATCGTACAGGCAAAACCAAATTCTTCAAAAGTTGACTTTAAGGAACTCGAAGGATTAGTAATGAAGAAATTAAATGAAAAAGGAATAAAATAAGAATTGGCTACCCTTAAAGAAATAAGAATCCGTTTAAAAGCGGTTAAGAATATTCAGAAGATTACTAAGGCTATGAAGATGGTCGCTGCTGCTAAGGTTAGAAAAGCACAGGATAGAATAATATCAACTAGACCTTATGCAAGCAAGCTGAGCAGTCTTATGAGTGAACTCGTTTCTTTAAACGATATTTCAAACCACCCGCTTATTCAGGAAAGGGAAATCAAGAAGCGTCTCGTCGTATTAATAACATCAGACAGGGGACTTTGCGGAGCATTTAATTCGAATATTATAAAACACACTGTTGCACATCTTGAAGCTATTGGAAAAGAAACGGCAATGATAACAATAGGGAAAAAAGGTTACGACTTCTTTTCAAAAAGAAAGTATAACTTGATAAAGAACTTTCCCAATGTTTTCCAGAACTTAAATATCCAGACTTCAACCGAAATAGTTAATTATCTAAAGGATCTTTATTTGAAAAGTGAATATGACTTTATTGAAGTTATCTATAACGAATTTAAATCAATCATAAAACAAAATATAGTAACAGATACTTTCCTTCCGTTTAAGAAAAATACTGAAAGTGATTCAAAATCTAAAAATATTGACTTCATCTTCGAACCCGATTCAAAGAATATATTATTTGAGCTCATTCCTAAAGAATTAAACATAATGTTCTGGAAGGCACTGCTTGAGTCTAATGCATCAGAACAGGGTGCCAGAATGACAGCCATGGAAACAGCATCTAATAACGCAGGTGATGTAATTAAAGACCTTAATCTGAATTACAACCGTGCAAGACAGGAATCCATCACAACAGAATTGCTTGAAATAGTCAGCGGTGCTGAAGCCCTACAAAAGGGATAATAAGACAATTGTTTTTATTTGATTAACAATTACTTCATCCTTAAAGCACAATCGGAATATTTAAACAAAGAATTATTCAACCATTCTATTGAAGATTCCTTCATTATTGAAAAGAACCTTGTAACAATCATTCTTAAATATAAGGAGTATAAGTACCTTAAGATTGTACTTGAAAAGAATCTTGAGACCTTATTTATTGACGATCCCCAATCACTTCCTAAAAAGAATGTATTAAACATTTTCCCTTCTGTTGAATCAAAGTCAGTTCATAATGTTTCCATTATAGAGCAAAACAGAGTAATTATTATCTCTCTCAGCGATGGTTACTCAATCGTATTTTACGCTATTCCCAATAAATCAAATGTTTTTATTGTTAAAGAAGGAATTATCATAGACTCTTACAAAGATAAATCTGATTTTATTGACAAGGATATTGAATCACTAATAAATAAACCACCGGTATCACTTCAATCTGAACCGGAACCAATTAAAGAGTACATAAAACGTAAATATAATTACTTAGGTAAATACTATAAGGATGAACTTGAAAAGAGATTCTCAGAAGCTGAGATAGCTAATATTGATTATAATAAGATAGTTGAAAAATTAATTTCTGAGATTGATAATTCTGGTAGGTATTACATATATTTGAACAATGATTTGTTAATACCTTCCTTGATTGACCTTGCGTACTGCAGTGACTTCAAAAAGAATAAACACGAGAATATTAATGCCCTCATCGTTAGCTATTACAGAAAGTATAAGTCTTTAAACGAGAAAAAAGAAGTAAAGAATAATCTGTTAGCAAAAGTAAAAGCTGATTTAAAAAGATCAGAAAACAAAATAGGTAATTTGAGAAAGGCAATTGATGAAGCCGGTAATTCACATATCTTTAAAATATTCGGTGATGTTCTTTTAGCAAATGTTTATAACATTCAAAGCGGATTAGAATTCTTTGAATATATTGATGAAAATGATAGTAAGCACAAAATTAAGCTAAATCCCAAACTTTCAGCACAAGAAAACGCAAATCAGTATTACACAAAGTATAAGGGGTTGAAGAATTCGGTTGAATCACTGGATAAAAAACTTTTGTTATTGATATCGGAAAGAGAATCTTTGATGAATAAACGTGATAGACTCGAAAATGAAGAAAACTTCAAAACACTAAGAAAGATGGACAATATTGAATCTAAAAAGAGCGAAGCAGAAAAACTACCATTCAGGATATTCAAATTGAGTGATAAGTTTGAGGTATGGGTAGGTAAAGACAGTGCTAGCAATGATCTGCTTACAATGAAATATACTAATCAGTATGACTACTGGTTTCACGTCAGGGGATTCAGCGGCTCACATACCACTTTAAAATTACTCGATAAGAATCTCAAACCTGAAAAAGAGTTTATTCTGAAGGCAGCTGAGATTGCAGCATACTACAGTAAAGCAAGAAAAGGGAAACATATTCCGGTAGCATATACTGAAAAGAAGTATGTTAAGAAAAGAAAAGGATTTAAACAGGGTTCGGTAGTTATGGAAAAAGAAAAGATTGTATTCGTGAATCCAGCTGTTCCGGAAGCAGGATTGAATTGATTATTACATTCGTCGTTCTAACTCGGATATCTTATCCAGTATGTTCTTCTTATTCCTGTGTCCTGCTCTAAGCAATAATGTATAGGCATCAAACGCTTCCTTATTCAGTCCTTGTTTTGCCAGAACATCAGCAATAGTTTCGGTTATTATTTTTACATTACCAAGAAGACTGTCTTTGTTGTTTAATGAAGGAATATTGTTTTGCTTTAATTCCTCTTCCGATTTTGCACCTTTCTTGTTTTGATGTAAATCCAAAGACATCCTCTTAATTTCCTCTTTAAAACTAATGAATTCAGTATCATTCTCAATTGATTGAATGAATTCACTGTCAATTAAAGTAAGTTCCGGATTATTATTCTCCGGTAAAGTTCTGCAGAACTTTAAATCCTTGAAATATTCTTCATAGTCCTCAAACTTATCGAGATCAGACAACATTTCGTTATAAAATATCTTCGCCTGTGTTTGTTTTGACCTAAATTCCTCAATTGAAGATCGAAGCAATTCAATTAAATCTTTATTCTGTACTTTTTTCTCAATGCTGTTCAATTCATTTTCTGCCTCATTATAATACTCAAGTTTTATTAATGCGCGGATTTTAAGTATTTTAGGAGATAAATAAAATGGATACAGTTCAATAATCATATTGCATATCTTGACACAATTATCAAAGCGCTCATTAAAGAAGTACAAATTTGCAAGTTTAATTAAAACAGGTGAAAAGGGATTTCCTTCTAGTTTTTCTTTCAGAAAACCTATGTAGTTGTCAAGATTAAGCATTATGTGTCTGTTGGGTTAGTTTTGCTCTGTTATGACTAACTACTTGTTTTATTGACAAGAAAGATATAGTTCCAAATCCTAATGCAAACATAAGTTGAAAAGGAATTGAAGCAATCTGTGCATAATAAATTGATATACCTACACCTATAAACAAATAAATAGATAATATCCCCTCAATAAAAGCAATGAACGGTATTTTCTTTGCATGATATTTCTTATCATGAACTGTATCATTTTCATTTACGATCTTATATTTTGGAGTTCTAACAAATTCACTCTTCTTATTGATTAATCCTTCCCAGACAGCTTTTGTATTATTGACTGCAAGTCCCATACTTCCCATCATAAATACGGGAAAATAAATTATTCTTTGCTGCCAGTCGGGATATATATCTTTCTGTGAATATAAGTAGAACATCATTGAGCTTACAAATGCAAAAATAAAGAATGACATAAATTTATAAACATCATCGTATTCACCTGTTTCCTTTATAAGAGTAACAAGCGGACTTAATAATGCAGCTACAAGTATAAATGGATAGGCTATGTTACTCCATAAATGTATAAATGATTGAATCTTTTCCCTAAAAGGTAGATTTGACTTTAGAACTTTAGGATAAATTTTCTTAGCGGTCTCAATAGCTCCTTTAGTCCATCTGAACTGTTGCGATCGTAGAGAATTAATATCAGCAGGTAATTCGGCAGGAGATGTAAAATTGACAAGATACTTCAATTCCCACCCTTTCATTTGTGCTCTGTATGATAAATCAAGGTCTTCTGTAAGTGTATCTGCCTCCCAGTTGCCGGCATCTTCTATACAGGATTTTCTCCAAACTCCGCCAGTTCCGTTAAAGTTAATGAAGAATCCAGCTCTGTTTCTGACCGCTTGTTCAATTACAAAGTGTCCATCAAGTGCTATAGCCTGCGTCTTTGTCAAAATTGAATAATCCCTGTTTATATGCTCCCATCTAGTCTGAACCAATCCTATTTTTTCATTTTTAAGGAAGTATGGAATTGTTCTGTTTAAAAAGTTCTTACGAGGGATAAAGTCAGCATCAAATATAGCTACGTATTCACCTAAAGCTACTTTGAGACCTTCTTTTAAGGCTCCCGCTTTATATCCTTGCCTGTTAGATCTGTGTATATGGTTTATTATATATCCCTGTTCCTTATATTTCTTAATGTGATTTTCAATAATATCCTTTGTATCATCGGTCGAATCGTCAAGTATCTGTACTTCAAGTTTATCCTTTGGATAGTCAATGCGAAGAGTAGCATCAATCAGTCTGCATATAACATACTTTTCGTTATAGAGAGGCAATTGTATTGTTACAAAAGGGTAATCCTTAATTTCAAAGTCTTTTTCTTCAATATCCTCAGTTCTCTTGTTAAATGTTTTAAAGTAAAGATATATCATGCTAAAACCATGGCTTGCGAAGAAGAACAACAATGTCAGTGAACCAATGTAAGTTAGTAAAATAAATGTTTCAATTTTCATATTACCAGTTTGAGATTATATCGTTTAAAATATCTTCTGTTATCTTATCGCGGGCTACAGTAATACCAACTTCTCTTTCAGAAAAAGAATTTGATGATGAATTGTATTCGCCCCAGTTTTCATACGTTCTTTCCCATATTTTCGTTTGCTTCTTCAGGTTGTCGAATATAACCGATACTGATATCGTAACCTTACGTTTTGTAACATTTTCCGATCCGCTGATGACCAAGGCTTCATCTCGAATAGAGCTTATTGTGCATGTCAGCAATCCATCAGCTTTGGTTTTATCGACTAACTTAAGCGTGTTGTCGCTTATAATCCTGTTTTTTAAAAGCTCTGTGAATCGTTCTTTAATACCAGCTTCAGCATAACCGGAATTATCTACAAATAGTGGAACAGCTACCGTTTTAATACCTTCAGGAGGATTATTTCCTCTAAAGCTATAAACACTGCAAGAAATAAAGTTTATGGTAAACAATAGAATCAATATGTAATTTATTGCTTTAGTCAATATCGTATCTACTAATATTATATTTTTTCATTTTCCTGTATATGCTCCTTTGAGACTGACTTAAATTAGCAGAGACTTTCATTACATCCCACTTATAAAGTTTTAACAAATATTTAATTAATTCTTTCTCAATTTCTTCTCCGCTCATTTGCTCAATTTCGCTTTTGCTTATATAAAAGTCATCATTATTCTTGTTATCAGCAATATCAAAATTCTTACTTCTTATTAAATCTTTTACTTCTAAAATATCGGTTTTTAATTCAATAAGTCCTCTGATTATTAAGTCTTTTTCATTTAAATCTCTTGATACGTAAGGGATAGCAGGAAGGGGACGCGTTTCAAAGCTTACTGAATGAAGATTCTTCTTCACATCATCAATCCCAATAACTTTTCCGGGATTTAATACAATAATGCTTTCACAGAAATTCTTAAGTTCCCTTACATTCCCATACCAAACATAATTTACAATATAATCAAGCGCACCTTCACTTATACCTGCAAAGGTTATGTTATTCTTATTACAAACATCTTCAACAAAGGTATCAAACAAAACTTTAATATCAGACCTTCTTTCTCGAAGAGGCGGAATATTTATGTTTACTGACCTTAATCTGAAGTATAAGTCTTCCCTGAAGTTCTTGCTGATTACTTCTGTCTCTAAGTTTTTATTAGTCGCTGCAATAACTCTTACATCTACGAATAATTTTTTGCTTCCTCCAACTTTTATGTACTCACCGGATTCCAGAACCCTGAGAATTTTCACCTGGGTAGCAAGAGGCATATCTCCAATTTCGTCAAGAAATATTGTACCTTTGTCTGCCATTTCGAAATAGCCCGAACGAGTCTCTATAGCACCTGTGAAAGCTCCTTTCTGATGTCCAAATAGTTCGCTTTCTATGATTCCTTCAGGAATAGCACCACAATTTACAGTTATAAACGGTTTGTCTTTTCTTTTGCTGAATCTGTGAATAGAGTTTGCAACAAGTTCTTTCCCTGTTCCGCTTTCTCCTGTTATCAATACACTGATATCAGTAGGTGCGACCTGCTGAATAACGTCGTTAATTTCCTTAATTTGTATGGAATTACCTAATAATTTCATGATTAATTATCAATATAACATTAAGTAAAAGTTTATTAAAGTTAATTCGATAACGAATATTTATGGACGAAATGCAACTTTTATCCTTTAAAACAATCAAATAATTATATATTTTTTCATTCATTTTATACAATACATGGCAAAAGCTAAGATTGCAAGGACAATTATAAAGCAAGAAACATTAATCGAAGAAAAATTTGATAAGTATTTTTGGCTCGTAATACCTTTTCTTACATTAATTTATTTCTGGATATCAAACGTTTCTGTAGGTTTCTATCAGGATGACGAAATTGCACAGTATCTGAATGCAATTAAATTTCAAGTAGATCCTTTTTCAATTCTTGGAAATAATCCAAAACCGGGATGGAAAATATTTCTTATACTTCCTGCTTTGATTGATTACCAGGCTGTATTGATATTCAATGCTTTGGTTGCATCTCTTGCAGTTTTCTTCACGTTCAAACTATTAAAGGAATATAAACTTAATTATGCTTTCTTTGGAGCATTGCTATTAGCAGTACAGCCGCTGTATTTTGATCTGTCATTCAGGGCATATTCTGAAATATTCACTGCTTTACTTGTTGTTATATTTCTAATACTTTATAAAAGAGAAAAGTATATTTTGTCAGGGTTGTTAATAGGTTATGTTTTAACAATCAGACAAGAGCTTATTGTATTTGCATTTGTATTGTTTATAGTATTCGCTTACAACAAAAGGATAATTCCTGCTATCTCAATTGTTGTATTTCCGCTGATCTACAGCATTCTTGGAATGATAAAAACTGGTGATCCATTATTCGTAATTACCGAGATGAAAGCAGTAGCAGGTTTGCAGTATAACTCACAAGGAGTATTTCATTACTTTAAGGTTTATATATTTATAGTTGGTCCGATTACTTTGTTATTATTCTTGCAGGGATTTTTTGGCTTCCTGGCAGATACCAAGAATTATAAGACTTATATTGAAAAATATTTCCTGTTGTATGTATTATTTATAACAGTTTTTGGTGTACAGATATATACAATGTTAAGCAACGGACCGAATCCTGGGAACTGGCGCTACTTGCTTCATATATCACCTGTAGCAATACTTTTTGCAACAGTTGGTTTTAATAATCTTGTTGAGGATAAATTCAAGAAATTACATTATGCAGTAACGGGGCTTATTTTCTTTGTTACTTTATTATTCCTGTCAAAAGAGTCAGACGGATTTAAGCTTCTTGAGACTGATGATTATACAAAAGTGGCTTTTATAGCAATATTCTTTATTGCAACATTGATTATTTCATCGAAAGATAAAATAGCTTATCTTAATAAACTTTCTGTTGTTTTGATAATAGCTTCTGTTTTGTATCTATATTTAGATTTTAAACCTAAAAAACTTTCACCCGAGAATCAGACAGTTAAGACCGTTGCTGAATCTTTAAATAATGGTGAATTAAAAGGCAACTTCTATACAAATCATTCAGTTCTTCTTTTCTTTATGGATGATTATAAGAAAGCACCTCAGAAGTTTCTGCCTATTAATTCGAAATATATAAATGATGTCCCTAAAGGTTCGATACTTGTCTGGGAAAATCATTACGGTTACAGACCTGAATTTGGAAATGATATAAAGATAGAAGACCTCCAGAAAAATTCTGATTATAAGGTTATAAATCAGTATGTATCACTCGATAAGAGGTTTGTTGCATACATAATTGAAAAGGTTAACTGATATGAAAAAATGTATAGTTTATGGCGGTGGTGGGTTTATCGGATCACACTTAAGTGAAGAGCTGCTTAACAATGGATATAATGTTACAATTTTTGATAAGATTAACTTTTCTAAAGATAACATTCAGAAATTCAAAGATAAAGTAAAGATTATTGAGGGAGACTTTAATAATGAGTACGATTTACTTAGCAGTTTGGATGGTATTGATTACATATTTCACTTGGTAAGTTCAACTTTACCTGCCTCGTCGAATGATAATCCAGGTTATGATGCTGAGTCTAACCTTGTTTCGACACTCAGACTTTTGCAGGATGTAGTTAAAAGAAAGATAAAGAAACTTGTGTTTATTTCTTCAGGAGGTACGGTATATGGCGTACCTCATACAATACCAATACCTGAATCTCATTCTAGGAAGCCTATTTGTTCTTACGGAATAATAAAGAAGACGATTGAAGATTATCTAAATATGTATAATTATTTATACGGACTTGATTATACGGTATTCAGACTGGCAAATCCTTACGGTGAAAGACAAAACCCATTGTATGCACAGGGTGTAATACCGGTATTTCTTAAGAAGATATTGCTTGATGAAGAGATAGTTATTTGGGGTGACGGCACAGTCAGACGTGATTATGTTTATATTAAAGATGCAGTAATACCACTGGTACAATCTCTGGAATTCAAGAGTGATTACAAAGTATTTAATCTTGGTTCGGGGGTAGGGTATTCAGTGAATGAATTGCTTGAAATGATAAAGACTCAAACAAAACTTGACACGAAAGTTAGTTACACAAAAGGCAGAAAACTTGATGTTCCGGTAAGTATACTGGATATTTCACTTATTAAGAAAGAGATGAATTATTCTCCTAAGACGAACATCAATAAAGGGATTGAAATAACATATAACTACCTGAAAGGTGTACTGAGTAAATAATGATTACAAACTCTGATATTACATTATCTGTCTTTTTTCCTGCTTATTTTGATGAAGGTAACATATCTAAAGTTGCTTCGAAGGCAGTAGAGGTTCTTGAAGAGCTGAAACTGAAAGATTATGAAGTCATTATTATAGAAGATGGTAGTCCTGACAGAACAGGGGAGGTTGCAGATGAGGTTGCCGCTAAATATCCTAAAGTAAGAGTGATTCATCATGAGAAGAATATGGGTTACGGAGCAACACTTAAGGATGGGTTTACGAGTGCAAAGCTGGATTACGTTTTCTATACGGACGGGGATAACCAGTTTGACCTAGAAGAACTAAAGAAATTTGTTGCTATGCTTCCGTTTACGGATATAGTTGTCGGATACAGGAAGAAAAAACAATATTCATTATACCGAAAGTTTACTTCACTTTGTTATAATTATTTATTAAAATTATTATTCGGACTCGATTACTGGGATATTGACTGTGCTTTCAAGATATTCCCGACCAGATTATTTAAGGAAATCAATATAGATTCTGTAGATGCTTTTATTGATGCTGAGATAATGCTCAAGGCTCATCTTAAAGGTTATAGAACAGTTGAAATGGGAGTAACACATTTACCACGTGTTGATGGAGTATCAACAGGGGCGCGACCTTCAGTAATAATAGGAACTATAAAGGAGGTATTCCAATTTAGAAAAGAATTTAAAGACGAATTAAAGAAGATAAGGTTTAATAAATAATACTTCCTTATATTTTCTCCGCCCAGATATAATATTGCCCTCCAAAAGGCAGAAAGAACAAACCTTTCTCCAGTGGTCTTAAGAATTTGAGGAAAGCAGGGAAGTAAAGTGTATAATGTTTCCTGATAATCTTAAATCCGTCCTCGCTAAAAAGTTCAAGGGATTCTTTGGGTTTTAAAAGTATTGCATCAGTATCCCATACACAGGTGTTAACAATATGACGTGTTACAGGATTAAAGGGATTATGTTCAAAGAAAAATACTCTACCATCCGGTTTTAGCATAAGATTAATATTAGATATTGCCTTCTTTCTAAATTGTGGTTCTATATGGTGAAAAACATTAGATACGAATATTAAATCGTATGTTTCTTTATTGTGCTGAATCTCATTATCTTCAAGTAGAAAAAAACTTACCGAAGTGTTGTTCTTTGATGCTATTTCAATGCTCTTAGCAGAAATATCGCATCCATGTATCCGAGAATCGGGAAAATAATCAACGAGGAATTGAAGATTCATTCCAATACCGCATCCATATTCGAGAATGTTTACAGGTTTACTCTTTATGCATTCTTTTACAATCCTAACTTTGTATTCAGCGAAGTATTTACTTTCTTCACCGAAAAACTTCAGGTCTTCCGTGAGTTGTTTCTCGTATGATTCTGCGTGTTTATCGAAATCAACTTTATTCTGCATCAGTTCTTCTCTTTTTGCTTCGTAGTATCAGAAGAATTATTAATTTGGGAAGTCTGCAAAACAGCATCATAACCAACTGATGTAATTGCTTTAGCAATATCCTCTTTGTTTGTCTTACCGTTGTCATAAGTTACTTTAACATACTTCTCCTTGGAATCAGCTTTGATTTCTTTAACACCATCGATTTTCTTAAGTTCTCCGGTGATAGTTTCTTCGCATCCTGAGCAATGCATTTTTTCTGATTTGTATTCAACGGTATCAATTTTACCTACTGTTTTGTTATCACCCGATGATTCGTTAGTTGCTTTTTTGCCACAACTAATTACACTTAATAGTACAATTATCAAAACAAGATTTAAGATTGCTTTCATTAAAATTTCCCTTTCATTTCTATTCGTTTATATTAACGTATTTAAGTCTGAGTGAATTAATCATTACTGTAATAATATCGCTGAGAGCCATGAACATTGCGGCAAGAACCGGACTGATAGTAATCCCAAATGGTGCAAGAATTCCAGCAGCGACAGGGATTGTAAGTGCATTGTAAAAGAATGCCCAGAAAATATTCTGTTTGATTATGGATACTGTTTTAGCTGAGATATTTACAGAGCGTACAAGACTTTTAAGGTCACCTTTAACAAGAATAACGTCAGCAGAGTCTATTGCTATATCCTGACCGGTACCGACTGCTATACCTACATTTGCTCGGGCGAGAGAAGGAGCATCATTTATACCATCGCCGACCATTGCCACATTATTCCCTTCAGATTGAAGTCTGGAGATTATCTTTTCTTTCTCTTCAGGCATAGTTCTGAACGAATAATTTTCAAGGTTTAGTTCTGATGCTACTTTTTTAGTTGTTTCTTCACTATCACCTGAAATAAGAAACATATTAATTGCTTTAGATTTAAACCTTGAAAGCATGTCTTTTGCATCATCTTTGATTCTGTCTTCGAATTCTATCTCTCCAGCTAGAATATTGTTTATACTTACAAATAAATTCTTTTCGTTATTATCTTTTATGTGTTCTTTGTATTCTACTAAATATTTATCTAACAGTGATAACGACCCAATTCGTACTGTTCTACCTTCAACAATTCCTGAGATTCCCATTCCGTCTTCATTTAATACTTCTTCTGCGTTATCAAAAATATCGATTTGCTTATCAACACAGTAGTTAAATATAGACTTTGCAATAGGGTGATTAGAATATTTTTCAATTGTGAATACATGTTTAAGTAAATCATCTTCGGATGTACCATTGTAAGTCTTAATAGATTTAAGGTGCATTTCTCCTGTTGTAATAGTCCCGGTTTTATCGAAACAGATTGTATCAATCTTATTCAATTTCTCGATTGCTTCTACATTGTTGAAAAGAATTCCATTCTCAGCAGCTCTGCCGACTCCTATGACTACTGCCATTGGAGAAGCGAGACCAAGTGCACAAGGACAAGCAATCACAAGAACTGAGACAGCAAATAAAAGTGATTCATCAAATGGTACATCCACTATTAAATACCATACTATAAATGTAATTACAGATATAGATACAACAACCGGAACGAATATTGATGAAATCTTATCTGCAAGTCTTTGTATTTGGGGTTTGGAATTCGAAGCTTCTTTGACTAATGCTATAATCTTTGAAAGTGTTGTATCATTACCGACTTTCTCTGCTTTCATTTTTACAAAACCGTTCTTCACGAGTGTTCCGCTAATGAGACTGTCAGCTGATTTCTTTTCAATCATAACACTTTCGCCTGTCATAGCACTTTCATCTACAACGCAAAACCCTTCCTGTATAATACCGTCAACGGGCACTTTATCACCAGACCTTATAATTACTACATCATTCTTTCTTACCTTTTTAAAAGGAACAAGCATATCCTCGCCATCACGTATAACGTTGACAAACTTTGCCTGTAGTTCTTTAAGTTTCTTGATAGAAGACTGAGTTTTTGATTTAAGAACAGACTCAAGGTAGTTTCCTATCAGAATCAGAGTGATAATCATAGCTGCGGTCTCGAAATATACTTCGTGGGAATTTCTGAGTGCATTTAGATTCAGATTGAGAACATGATTAACGGATATTATTAGGCTATAAATATATGATGACAAAACGCCGAGTGAGACGAGGGTATTCATATCCGACTGAAGTATCTTTGCGGATTTATATGCACCTGTAAGGAATTTCTTCCCATTTACAAAAACGACATAACTTGTTAAAATTAGCTGAAGTATAAGGGAAAAATTCATGGAGAACTTGAGGTCATAAAATCCATGACCGCTCATAGAAATACCCATTATTACGAACGTAAGAATCGCAGACTGGATAAAATTATTTCTTTCTGATGCAAGATTCTGTTTTTTGATGCTTTCGATTACATCATCATCTTCTTCTTCAATCACATCATATCCGAGTTTTCTAATATCAGAGGCTATTTCAGTAACACCTATAACATTAGGGTTATAAGAAACATTAGCAACCTCGGAAGAAAAGTTAACATCCACGTTGTGAATACCGTTTAATTTCTCAAGGTACGTTTTTATACTGTTTGCGCAATTAACGCAATCCATTCCTGTAACGTCGAGCGATACAGCTTCAAAGTTTTCCGGAATGTAAAGTTTATCAGTCAAATATTTTATTACAATTGTTTAAATACGTCAGCAGTTATTGCAGTACGCTTATTCTCTAAAACATTATGCACCCTTAAAATGTTCGCTCCGTTGATTATGCCAAAAACGTTTGCTGCCATTGTTCCAACGGCTCTTTCATCTGTCGTTGACTTATAAATCTCATTTATGAAACGTTTCTTTGATAGTCCAAGAAGTATCGGGTACCCAAGTGATTTAAATTCACTGAGTCGCTTTATTATTTCTATATTATGGTAGAATGATTTACCAAAACCTATTCCCGGGTCAACGATAATCTGATCTATACCTGCATCTTTTGCAATAGAAATAGATTGACTTAGGTAATCCTTTATTTCTGATACAACATTATCATACGAGGGATTAATCTGCATATTCTGCGGAGTTCCTTTAATGTGCATAAGAATGCAGGAGGCATTATGTTTACTTGTTACTTCTGCCATTTTATGGTCAAACTGAAAGCCGCTTATATCGTTTACTATTACAGCACCTGCCTTCAGAGCTTCATCAGCAACTTCACTTTTATAAGTATCGATTGAAATTGGTATTGATATGTGCTTCTTTATTTCAGAGATTACGGGGATAACACGGTGCATTTCCTCGTCAGCAGATATCTTTCGTGAGCCCGGGCGGGTTGACTCGCCGCCAACGTCTATAAAATCGGCACCTTCTTTTTCCATAACAACTGCGTCGACAATAATCTTCTGAAGAAGAATGTCCTCATCAAAATACTTGCCTCCGTCTGAGAATGAATCGGGAGTAATGTTGAGAATTCCCATTATGTAAGTATGGGAAAAGAGGTCGTAAGTTTTGTTTCCGAATTTGTAAGGCATAGATATATTAACATTAAAAAGAATCATTATGCCTTCCCAAGCCGGAGCTTGGGAAGGAGAAAAAGTATTTATCTATAAAAGACCATTATGCCTTCCCAAGCTGGAGCTTGGGAAGGAGAAATATGAAAATAAATATCAGCTGACGTCTGCACCATCAGGGAAATCGCCGTCAACCGTAATTACTTTTAGTTTGCCTTCTATTTTAGCGGCAAGAAGCATTCCCTGAGACTCGAGTCCCATGAGTTTTGCAGGTTTCAGATTATCAACGATAATAATAGTTTTATTAAGCATTTGTTCAGCGGTATAATGTTCAGCGATACCAGCTACTATCTGTTTTTCATTCTTACCTGAGCGGACTTTAAGCTTCAAGAGTTTTTTACTTTTAGGTACTGCTTCCGCATTTATTACTATAGCTGTAGCGAGCTTTACTTTCTTAAAATCGTCTATAGAAATGAGATTCTCCTCTATAATAACTTCGCTCTCCTTATCTTCTTCAACTGCCAATTCAATTTGCGGAAAGAGAATTTCATCTTTGCCGAGTTCACTTTCGCTTTGCAACACAAACTCACCGATACGATCCCATGCAAAATCAGCTTCTCCTTTGCCGAGAACATTCAGGATTTTTTGTGACGTGAATGGTATAACAGGGGAGAATGCTATTGCAAGAGAGTGAGCAATCTGCAGACATTCATTGATAATCTCGCCGCACCTTGCTTCATCCGTCTTTATCACCTTCCATGGTTCGCTGTCATTGAAGAACTTGTTTGCTGCACGTGCAATGTTCATCGTTTCGTTTATTGCATCTCTGAATCTGTAATTATTGTAACATTCTTCTATTAGTTTCTTTTGAGATTTTATGTAAGCAAAGATTTCAGGGACAGATTTTGTATTTCTTTCGGGGACTTTATTATCAAACTTATTCTTTGCAAAGACAACAGTGCGGTTAACAAAGTTACCGAGTATTGCTGCAAGTTCGTTATTGTTCTTTGCCTGCAATTCCTTGAACGAGAAATCAGAGTCCTTATTCTCGGGCATGTTTGACGCTATTGCATATCGTACCACGTCCGGATTGAATGTTTCCACAACGTCCTTAACGAGAATACCATGACCTTTGCTTTTAGAAAGCTTTGCACCATCGAGATTAAGAAATTCGTTAGCAGGTACGTTATCGGGTAAAACAAAACCGCCGTGCGCCATCAGCATTGCGGGGAATACGATTGCATGGAAAATAATATTATCCTTACCGATGAAATGAATCAAACGTGAATCATTACTGCACCAGTAATCACGCCATTTATCAGGTTCATCCTGCTCAATGAAATATTCCTTAGTTGCAGAAATATATCCGATTGGTGCTTCAAACCAGACATAAATTACCTTGCCTTCAGCATCTTTTACCGGCACTTTTACTCCCCAGTCAAGGTCGCGGGTAATAGCTCTGTCTTTAAGCCCGGTTTTAAACCAGCCTTCGCAATAATTCTTTACGTTGGATTTCCAGTTAGTCTTTGTTTTAATCCATGCTTCGAGTTTCGGCTGGAACTGTTCGAGAGGGAAGTAGAAGTTAACTGCTTCCTTCACGACCGGAGTATCGCCTGATATCTTTGACTTTGGATTCTTAAGTTCAAGAGGTGTTAAGTTACTGCCGCAGCTTTCACACTGGTCACCGCGAGCTTCTTCATATCCGCAGATTGGGCAAGTGCCTTCCACGAACCTATCGGCAAGAAAGCGTTTATCTTTTTCGGAATACAATTGCTTCTCGGTTTTCTGTACAAGAAGATTCTTGTCATAGAGGTTCAGGAAGAAATCCTGAGCTGTTTTATGATGAATAACATTAGAAGTACGGGAATATATATCGAAAGAAATACCGAGTTTATCGAATGCATCTTTGTTTGCAAAGTGGTAGCGGTCGATTATTTCCTTCGGTGAAACGTTCTCCTTCATTGCTGAGATTTCGATAGCCGTGCCGTGTTCATCAGAACCGCAAATAAATATAATATCTTCATTGCATAGTCTTTTAAACCTTACAAATATATCGGCAGGAAGATATGCACCGGCAATATGTCCGAGGTGAATAAATCCGTTTGCATAAGGCAGAGCTGCTGTAACGAGTAACTTATTTTTCATCATATAATATACTTAATGCAGAGATTTGAATAAATGGAAAAAGGATTAGAATAAGAGGAGAAGAGATTATTTGTTACATTTCCAAGCTGGAGAAGCTGTGTGAAAACCTTATTTGCTTGAAAGTAAAACTCAAAAGCTGTAATTATAAACAATAATGATTAGATCCCCGCCAAGAACGAGCGGGGATGACAAACTTTGTTTGTTTCATACAAACTCTGGAGCGTGGGGTGGAAATAAGAATATTATCTCCAAGAGATTATTTCAATGAGTATTTAGTAAACGGGAGTTAAAGCTTAAGAATACTCTATTAAAAACTTCTTGCCGGGACGTTCGCGCGGTACCGGTTTTGTCGGGGTTATGATTTCAGGGTGTGAACCTTTTATGTATATACCGCCGCATTGTGCCCATTTAATAGGCTCGTTGAATTCATCGATTGATACAATTCCCGGGAATACAATAATGGTGTTGTAATCATTGATAAAGCTGAAAGCACCTTCAGGCGTATCGAACGTATAGCTAATATACTCGTCACGAGAAAACTTTTCACTTTCAAGCGATTCCTCGAGTATTACATTCAGAAATTCATTTTTGATATCGGGATTAACCGGGTCTTTTGCATGAATTACAGCAACGAAAACATATGGAGGGTTGAAGTCCGCATATCTTTCGTCAAAACCTGTTCTGATATTATAAGTTGTGAATTTAAAAGTAAGACGGTTCTCGTTTAAGTCAATGCTTCGGTTATGAACGTACAAATGAGCGGGTAAAATATTTATATCTGAGGATATTCCATAATTTTGAAAAGTCTTATAATTATATTTAAGAATTCTTCGGTTGCTTGCATTGCCTTTCAGTTTTGATTTTTTCCATACTTTTTTAATCGTCTCTGATTTATTAACAAAGTTGGAGAACTTTGATAGCTTACCGAAATTTTTCCTGTTTGCTATTACTTTTTCAGATTTAGTTTCCTTAAATGCTTCTGTAAGCTCGTAGGAAAAGACTTTCTTGTTTGTGCGGCGGAAAACAGTTTTTCCTGTCTTGCCTACAGCGGTTCCGACAGAACCCGGAAATATTCTTGCCATTTTCGTGGAATTTAAAGTTAATAAACAGCTTTTGTAATCTGCGAAACTGTTTCAATATAGCTAAATACTGAGAGAAAGGCAAGATAAAGCCGAGAATACCGTACTATTACCGCACTATTATTGGACTATTACCGTACTTTCATTGTTAATTAACCTGATGTGCTGTATTTTCAGTGATTTAAGCTGTTTAGGTAGGATAATGCTTAAAAATTGACTGATAATAAGATTATTATTGGGAATAATCTGTGATTTTTTAATATAGTAATATTTTTTGTTAAAGTCAAGAGAAAAATGCAAGAAACTTAAAATTGAGCACATCTTATATACCATTTGAAAATAAATTAATAAAGATTTTACCGTCAAGTCGTCCGCCCAATCCTCCCAGCAAGACGGCGGATCTGCGACAAGATGGCGGACCTCCGACTCGAAGGCAAAGGACGTTCTATCTGCGACAAAGAGAACATAGAAAATCGTAATAAGAATTTGTATGATACATTTGTAGTTCATACTATTAAATGCAACTAATATATTATTTTTTCCGTATTATGTATAAAAATAAATGATGAGCAAAGACGCAAAACAGACTGAGCCGGGGTTTTTTAGAACGATTGAATCTGACCTAAACGTGAACGAAATGACAAATGATTTCAGTCAGGACATGAACGATATAATTGAGTTTTATGTGACGTCGGAAAACAAGGAAAAGCTAAGAAAGATGAACCCTCTGAAGAGGGTATTCTTTTATGTTATCTGGATACTGAAAAGTATGGTATTAAAACTCAATCCTATGCGTCGTGTAATGCTTCTTGTTAGTGCATTTTTTATTATCACATCTTTAAAAGTTCAATTTGATGAGTTCAACGTTGTTTTCACAGTTGACTTCAGTATGCTCGGTAGTTTGATAATAATTTTTCTTCTTATGCTTGAATTAAAGGATAAATTATTGGCTAAGGATGAACTCGTTGCAGGGAGGAAAATTCAAGAAGCGCTTATGCCTGAAGAATCACCTTATCTTGACGGCTGGACGCTTTGGCTTTATTCAAAACCAGCGAATGAAGTATCGGGCGACCTTGTTGATTTCTTCTATGTGGATGAAAACAGAGCTACTTTGTTTGTATCAGACGTAGCGGGTAAAGGTTTGCATGCAGCATTAATGACGAGCAAACTGCAAGCAATTATAAAAGCGCTTGCTTCTGATTACAAAGCAAATGAACTTATATCAAAAGTTAACAGTACGTTTTATAAGGAAAAACTGCGCAAGATGTTTGCCTCATTATTTTATGTGGAAATCAACAAAGGCAGTAATTCAATTGAGATGGTAAATGCGGGACACTTGCCAGCTTATATTTTACGGAATAATCAGATTACAGAATCGCCAAAAGGTGAGACAGCACTGGGTTTGATTAAGAATGCGGATTACTCAGTTTTCAAGGAAGAGTTTGATACGGGAAACATAGTTGTGATTTACTCGGACGGTATAACGGATGCAAAGAACAGATCGGGTGAATTTTACGGCAATGAAAAACTGAAGTCGGTTATTTTACAAAACAAAGAACTTTCAGCTAAAGCACTAGGAGAGAGAATACTTGAGAATATAGATCAGTTCACGGGTCAGACAAGACAGAATGATGATATATCGATTATTATTATGAAGAAGATGTGAGGGGGCATAGTACAAGAAATTCAAATAATAATATTTTTCACGCAAAGTTCGAGAAAGTCGCGAAGTGAAAATAGGCTAAGATATTTTATGAAAAATTTTAATCACAGAGACCACCGAGAGACTCACAGAGACCACCGAGAGACTCACAGAGACCACCGAGATTATTGTTCTTGGAATAGAAATAAAGAGAATTTTAAGATGCAATTCCACATTAATTATCGTTAAAGAAAAACTCATTCCCCACAAAAAAATGATTTGATTGCGATGAAGCAAATCATTAATTTAAAGCGTTCGGGATACACGAAATAATGATTACATTTGTTACTCCCCGGTAAAATGTAAAGACACACCGAGACGATTATTTACTTAAGATATTAATTATTACAATTATGAAGAAAATCATCTTTCTTTTTGCATTAGGTTATTTCCTGATAGCGTTTAACTGCTATTCACAATGGGTTCTTAGCTATACGGACACATCTTTTTACTTTATGGATGTTCAATTCACTTCTGCGAATACAGGATGGGTTGCCGGTTATAAAGTCCCTCCAAGTAGTCAATCAGAGGGGAGGCTTTTAAAAACAACTAATGCAGGTGTTAACTGGAATTTACTAAATATTGGTACAATTCCCGGACTTTGGGACGTATGTTTCTTAAATGATGATACAGGATGGATTATCGGTGATAAAGGCACAGTCAGAAAAACAACTAATGGAGGGCTTAACTGGATGCAACAGATTACTGACTCGAGCGATCACAACAAGGCATTCTTTTTGAATCCTGATACAGGGTGGGTAACAGGTAATCATACATTCGCAACCACGAACGGAGGGAATAACTGGCTTCAAATGAGCAACACAATTTCTGGTTCTTATGCAGTAAATTTTATAAATGTAAATACAGGTTTTATAACATGTTACTACAGTGCAATAAATAAAACTACGAATGGAGGAGTGAGCTGGCAGAGAGTTTATGAGGGTGCTTCCCATACATACATTTATGAAACAACTTTTATAAATGACTTAACCGGCTGGGGAGTGGGTGAGAATAATGGTGTTATAAAAACAACAAATGGAGGAAATAACTGGAATATAATTAGTTATCAAAGTAATCTTGATTCAAGAACGGTGTATTTTAAAGATATAAATACGGGTTGGCTGGGCGGTTATGGTGTAATGTTTAAAACAACAAACTCAGGGGTTAACTGGGTGGTACAAAGTCTTCCTCCTACATTCCCCGGTCACATCTGGGGAATAGCAAAATCGAACGATAGCACGCTATGGGCTACGGGAGGGAAAGGGTATATATATAAAACTACTAATGGCGGTGTCGGGATAAACCAGATAAGTACGGAGGTACCGGGTGAATATAAGTTATTGCAGAATTATCCGAATCCGTTTAATGCTTCGACAAAGATAAGATTTGCTATTCAGAAGCCAGAATCTAGAAGTCAGAATCCAGAAGTCACTTTAAAAATATTCGATGCTCTTGGAAGGGAAGTGGAAACACTCGTGAACGAACAACTCGCTCCCGGCAGATACTCCGTTGACTGGAATGCGTCAGAATTACCGAGCGGAATATATTTCTACAGATTGCAGGTCGGCAACGGCGGATTTTCGACAAGGGATTTTAGAGAGACGAAGAGGATGCTTTTGATAAAGTGATAAAATGACGAAGTGACAGATCGATTAAAAGAGAAGAATTTAAAGTATAATTAAAATTAAAGTACATGAAAAAGATATTAATGGTTTTATTTCTTATTACAGCTGTGAGTACAAATGCACAGTGGTCTTATTACACATTACCTTATGAAGGTATAGCTAATGCACTTTGCTTTTATGATTTAAGCAAAGGATTGTCCTTTGGGCATACAATTATGCCTTTCAACGAAAGAATGTTTTATACTACAAATTCAGGCGGAAGCTGGAATCCTTCTGTTTATCCGGCAGAGATAAGGGCAATAGTGGATGCACAGTTTATTAATGCAACGACGATTTATGCCTGCGGGGCTGAAAATGTAAACGTATTCAATAAAGCAGGTTACAAAAATGATTTTGCTTCGTATCCCAAATATTTGAGAGAAAGATATTTACAAGAAGGTAAAAGAGAATATTTTTCGGAATACAAGGGGACATTCATAAAATCTACTGACGGCGGGCTTAACTGGCAGAGAGGAAGTATATTCGATACGCTGACGGGTTATTTTAATGACATACATTTCTTTGATATGAATACAGGATATGCGCTAATAGATTCCAATCCTACCTTAAATACTAAATTATACAGAACAACAAATGCAGGAGTAAACTGGAACCTGATAAGCGCAATAGATACAAACGCGGAAGTTGAGAAAATGATATTTCTGGATGCGAATACAATTGTAGCGAAAGGTTTTTACTGGGGAGGAAGAATTTACAGAAGTACGAATACAGGTTTGAACTGGACTACGACGTTCATGCCGATGCAGATTGACTGTATTACATTTTATAATGCAACAACAGGCATTGTGTGCGGCGTAAGTGAGTTAGGTATGGATTCTAAAATATACAAAACGACAGATGCAGGTTTACAATGGAATGAAATATATTCAACACCATTAAGAATGTTCACGAATATAATGACAGTCCCTTCCACTGGAACAGCATTTGGAATAGGAGTTACATTCGATACCAGCATATTTGCGAGTTCGAACATAGCAACACTTAAGACAACAAATTACGGTGCGACTTGGGTATCAAAAGAATTGAATACAACACAATATGTAATGGGTTTGTGGATAGCTGATTCAAATAATTATTACATGAGCGGGGGGAATATGAATGAACCGGCAGTTGTATTAAAATCAACTAACGGCGGGAATGTTTTTGTTAATACGGTAGGAAGTGAGGTGCCTGATTCATATTCACTGGGACAGAATTACCCGAATCCGTTTAATCCTGTTACTAAGATTAGGATTAGTATTCAGAAGTCAGAATCCAGAAGTCAGAATTCAGAAGTTTCATTGAAAGTTTATGATGTGATGGGTCGCGAAGTTCAGACGTTGGTGAATGAGAGATTAGAACCTGGCACTTATGAAACTACGTTTGATGGTTCGAAGCTGACGAGCGGGGTGTATTTTTATCAGATGAAAGCGGGTGATTTTAGAGTGACTAAGAGTATGTTATTAATTAAATGAAGGCATTCAGCGTCCCCAAGCTGGAGCTTGGGAACGAGGTAGATGAGAGAGAATTTTAACACTATTTGTTCTCAATACAGCTTTCAACCTCGTTCCCAAGGTCTTTCTTGGGAACAGGAGTAAAAAGTGTGTGGTTTTGTTAATCAGTTTTTTCTCGTTTCCAAAGTCTTACTTGGGAACGGAAGTAAAAATTAATGAAAAGATGAGATCCAGATATAAAATATCAGATAAACATTCTCAATATTTTATTACTTCAACAATTGTTAACTGGATACCTGTATTCAATAATAAACGAAACATTAACTCACTTATTGAAGCCCTTATCTTTTCGCAAAAGAATAAAGATTTTAAAATATATGATTATGTAATTATGCCTGAACATCTACACTTAATATGTTCTTGCGATAAATTAATTAATACAGTACAATCTATAAAATCCTACACTTCAAAGAGAATTATTGAAACATATGAGAGAGAAAACGATTTATCTATTCTTGACCGATTTATAACGAACAAAAAACTTTACAAATCTCAGTCAAAATATCAAATATGGCAAGAAGGATTTATGCCGAAAGAAATAATATCCGATGAAATGTTCGAGCAAAAGAGTGACTACATACATTTTAATCCAGTCAAAAGAGGATTAGTGAATGATATTTTAGATTATGAATGCAGTTCTGCTCGTGATTATTTTTTGAGAAAACGGGGTCGAATCGAAATTGATGATTTGGATTATGAGAATTGAATTAGATAAGCTCATAAGTTTGTATTCGGATTTTTTTAGGGACGTTGTAGACGAATGCGTTCCCAAGCTGGAGCTCGGGAACGAGGGGTAAAAGGGGTAAAAATTGGAGCTTGGGAACGAGGAAAGTCAGAGTTTCGGAATAAGGAAACCGGGGTTTGGAAACGAGAGAAACATGTAATACAAAGTGGGAATGTGTTTGATTCAGTATGCATATCATTTACTTATAAAATAAACTATTATTATTCCATCATATCAAACAATTTAAAAGGAGTTCGAAATGGAAACACCATCTAATTTTGGAATAGTCATTCTCGTTGTTATATTATTTTTCTTTTTCCTTTCCGGAATAAGAATAATAAGACCTACACACAGAGGTTTACTTGAAAGGCTTGGAAGGTACAAGAAGTTTGCAAATCCCGGATTTAACTGGATAATACCGATAATAGATAAAATGTACACTGTTAACATTACGGAGCAGATGATTGATGCCCAGCCTCAAGAAATTATAACAAACGATAATCTTAACGCAACAGTAGATGCACAAGTATATTTCAAAGTACTTGATACTGAAGAATACGTAAAGAATTCGCAATACAATGTTAATAATTATCAATGGCAGATAGTAAATCTTGCAAGGACAACATTGAGGAATATTATCGGAACACTTACTTTGAAATCTGCAAACAGCGAGAGAGGAAAGATAAATTCCGAATTACACAAAACATTAGCGATTGAGACAAAAACCTGGGGAATTGAAATTGTCAGAACGGAACTGAAACAGATTGATCCACCGCATGATGTGCAGGAGACAATGAATAAGGTAGTTAAGGCTGAGAATGAAAAAATATCTGCCATTGACTATGCAACAGCGGCTGAAACGGTAGCGGACGGAACAAAGCGTGCAAAAATAAAAGAGGCAGAAGGATATAAACAATCAAAGATTCTTCATGCCGAAGGTGAGGCAGAAGCAATCAAGCTTGTTAATGAGGCAGCAGACCAATTTTTTACAGGAAATGCGCAATTACTAAAAAAACTTGAAACGCTAGAAGCTTCGTTGAAGTCGAATTCGAAAATCATAGTACCTGCGGGGTCAGAGCTTGTGAACGTTATAGGTGAGATGGCAGGAGTACTGCCGATGAAAAGAAAAGAAGAAATGAAGGAAGAGCAGAAATCGAACGTGAAGTGATTAACTCAAGAGAGGTGTTTGGGTATTTTGACGCAATAAGAGCTGAAAACAACGAAAAACTTTACCACAGAGGCGCACAGAGCTCACAGAGAAAATACATGAAATACTTGAAAATATTTACCGCGGAGGTCGCAGAGAACTCAGAGAAAACAAATAGTATTATTGTTAAACAAAAGATTTTTTAATGCAAAGATCGAAAGAAGGCAAAGGTCGTTCTCCTCGGCGAATCTGCGACAAAGAGAGCATGATTTTGTAAAAAAATTAGTTTTTATTAAAACATATTATCAGTTAGTAGCACTGAGTGAAAATATTTTAATGCTAAGAGCAATACCATTTAAAGATTTTTCATAGAGAGCTCAGAGAAAATAATGGAGCTCATTGAGAGAGTATAAAAATGAAAAGCCCGTGGTTGCACGGGCTTTTTTATATGATAATGTTTTTTATTCTGTTAAAATCGGAAGTCGTTATTTATTGTAGAGATGCCAGAGTTTAGTAATGACATCATCGAGAGCTGGACCGAGTATTGCTGGGTCGTCCGTTTTTGAAGGCATATTCTCGAAGATAACGTACGGAACATTCACTCCGTTAATTTCCAGGGAATCTGTCGTACCTTCGATAACATCATGAAAGTCAACTTCCTTGTACATCTTTGTAAGTTTTGCATCCGGAAGTCCATGCTCGAGAATTGAATCCGGTTTATTCGGATTGAAACGTTTGCGGTTCTTACGAAGCGACTCTTCGAAAGGAACATTTACGTATAACAAAGCCGCATTTTCAAGAAGTTCTTTTGAAAGGTGTTTGAAAGCAGTTTTGTAACCACCGTGTTCTGAGCCACGAGAGAATTCTATCAAGTGAGTAACATCTTTTACCTTATCTTCAAGGTCACGTTTGCTTTTTGAATAATCGAAAGATATTCTTTCAATAAGTAAGTGCCAGAGGTATTCTTCCTTGAAGTAGCCCTCGGAATCCGAGTGCAATCTTGGTTTGCCAAATTTCTTTTCGAGAATATCGTCCTCTTCAAACCATGTCCAGAGCATAGGGAAATCGTCTATTTCCACAAGTTTACCAATGTGAAATCTTTCTTTCCTTTCGGAATCAGGTGTATTTTTAAGATAGTTAATGACTTCAGATTTACCAGAAGCGGGTCTTCCGAGCAATATGATTTTTTCAAATAATTGTTTCATTTTTGTTGTTTAATAGTTTAAATAAAGTTATGCAAAATAGCTAATTTAAAAGAATTTTTATAGGTGATTTTTGTTTTAATTTACATGTGAAAAAGAGGTTTAGAGCTACGGCTTGACTGATAATCCATTTACGATTCATAGTTGATAATTTTGAAAGAAAAGGAGTGGATTTTGCCGAAATTTACAAACAAAATTTAAAAACAAGAAATAATGAAATCATATCATAAGGATAAGAGAAATTGAATATTGATGATTTAAACCAGAAACAAAGAGAAAAGATATCAGAGTTTGGGGTTAATACCTGGTACGTACTGGAAATGCTGAACGAGTTTGAAAAGACTCCTGATGCAGTAAGCGATTACTGGAGAGATTTTTTTAAATCGATTGATATTGATGTCAGGAAAACTGCAAAGAGTATTAATGATAGAAAAGACACAGAGAGAACCAAAACCGAAACACCTACGGTAAAGCAAAGCAGCACAAAACTTCCGACACCTGTTGCAGGAGAGGATGTAATCCCTATACGAGGTGCAGGAGTGAAGATTATCGAAAACATGGACAGCAGTCTTACTATCCCTGTCGCAACATCGCTTCGTACTATCCCCGTTAAAGTTCTTGAAGAAAACAGAAAGTTTATAAATAATCATTTCAGGAAAACAAAACAGGGTAAGATTTCATTCACGCATATTATGGGGTGGGCAATTGTAAAGGCGCTGAAGACAATACCTGTACTGAACAATGCTTACACGAAAATTGACGGAAATCCGATGGTTATCAAAAGAAACGATGTGAACATAGGACTTGCAATAGACCTTGTAAAGAAGGATGGGACACGTTCACTTATAGTGCCGAATATTAAGAAGGCAAACCTGATGAACTTCAGGCAATTTTTTGATTCATACAACGACATTATCAACAGGGCAAGAAGCAACAAAATAGAAGTATCTGATTTTATGGGTACAACGATTTCACTGACTAATCCTGGAACGATAGGCACATCATCATCTAATCCAAGACTGATGGTCGGGCAAGGAGCTATAATTGCAACGGGCAGCATCGATTATCCGCCGGGATTTGAAGCAGCAAGCGGACAGATATTTTCAACGCTTGGAATCAGTAAAGTAATGAACATAACGAGCACGTATGACCACAGAATAATTCAGGGAGCAGAATCAGGATTATTCCTTAAGAAAATCAGCGAATTGATTGCGGGAGAGGATAATTTCTATGAAGAGATTTTTGAAGACCTTGGACTGCTTGTAAAGCCTCTTGTCTGGAAGCCTGACAACAATCCTGAGGATTTTGATTCTCCCATTAATATCAAAGAAATTGAAAAGTACACACGCGTAACACAGCTAATGAACATGTTCAGAGTCAGAGGACACCTGCTATCAAACCTTGACCCTCTGCATCCGAAAGCACAGTATCATGCTGAGCTTGACCCGCTCAACTACGGTTTTACAGTATGGGATTTTGACAGAAAGTTTTTCTGCGACGGGCTTGGCGGATACAAGGTCGCTACGCTGCGAGCAATACTCGATATGCTTCACCAGACATACTGTGAAAATATTGGAGTTGAATACAGGCACATACAAGACCCTGATGAGAAGCAATGGCTACAGAACAACATGGAGTCTGTAAGGAACACACCGATATATAATAATGATTTTAAGAAGAATATACTTTACAAGCTCATACAAGCCGAGGATTTTGAAAAGTACATTGACAAAAAGTACTTAGGGCATAAGAGGTTTTCGCTTGAGGGTTCAGAAACGATTATACCAATTCTCGATTACCTGATGAACGATGCAGCGAATGATGAAGCGAAAGAAATAGTGCTTGGAATGGCGCACAGGGGAAGGCTGAACATACTTGCGAATATAATTGGGAAGCCGCTGCATGCAATATTCTCTGAGTTTGAGGATATTATAGATTTGAAATCAGCCCAGGGTTCAGGGGACGTGAAATATCATCTTGGAGCGTCGGGTGTATATGAAACTTTAGAAGGAAAAAAGATTAAGATATCGATAGCATCGAATCCATCGCACCTTGAATTTGTCAATCCAGTTGTAGAAGGAATAGTACGTGCAAAACAAACCAAATTAAATGATTCGGACAAGAACAAAATAATATCAGTACTGCTTCACGGAGATGCTGCATTTGCAGGAGAAGGGATAGTCGCGGAAACACTAAACCTTTCACAACTTCACGGATACAGAACGGGCGGAACTATACATATTATAATAAATAATCAGATAGGATTTACGACTACGCCTTCGGATGCAAGGTCATCGGTTTATGCTTCTGATGTCGCAAAGATGATACAAGCACCAATATTTCACGTGAACGGTGACGACCCTGAGGCTTGCATGTGGGTAACAAAGCTGGCGTATGAATACAGGATGAAATATCATAAAGATGTTGTTATAGACGTATTTTCATACAGAAGACTGGGGCACAACGAAACAGACGAACCCGGTTTTACTCAACCTTTACTGTACAATCTAATTAAACTGCATCCTTCTGTTAAGACTATATACCAGAATAAATTAATTGAAGACAGAGTTGTTACCAAGGATGAAGTAATGGAAATGGAAAAACATATTTTTGAAAAGATGGATGCTAATTACGAACATATTAAAATTGGTCAGGACAATTACATAAAACCATTTATTGATATACCTCTTTCGGCAACACAGGAAGAGATTGATAAATACAGGACTGACGGGGAAACAAACGTAACCAAGGATACGGTAGAAACTATCGTTAAAGGGCTTACTAAACTTCCGGAAACTTTTAGTCTGCATCCAAAACTTAAGAAATTTATAGAAGGAAGAAAAGAGTTTATAACAAAGAATGCTGGTGCTGACTGGGCAATGGGAGAGGCATTAGCATTGGGTTCACTGCTTCTTGAAGGAATACCTGTAAGATTCAGCGGGCAGGATGTCTCACGAGGGACATTTTCTCACAGGCATACTTTACTGATAGATATACACGATGACTCAGAATATATCCCTCTGAACAATATAAAAGAAGGGCAGGCAACTATAGAGACATGCGACAGTCTTCTTTCAGAGGCTGCTGTACTTGGTTTTGAATACGGTTACACAACATCAGATCCAATATCACTCGTAATCTGGGAAGCACAATTCGGAGATTTTGTGAATGCTGCTCAGGTACTACTTGATAACTTCATAGTTGCTTCGTACACAAAGTGGAAGCTTCCAAACCATTTAGTTATGCTGCTTCCTCACGGACAGGAAGGACAGGGCTCGGAGCATTCGAGCGCAAGGATTGAAAGATTTCTGACACTATGTGCTGAAGATAACATGCGTGTTTGCAACCTGACTACTTCCGCACAGTATTTCCATCTGTTACGTAATCAGGCTAAATCGAAAATAAGAAGACCACTTGTAATATTTACTCCAAAGAGTTTGCTCAGGCATCCTGACATTAAATCCGGTGTAGAAGAGTTTACTTCAGGGAAGTTCATGGAAGTACTTGACGATAATAAAACCGATAAGAGTAAAGCACGAAAGGTTATTATAACGAGCGGGAAAGTTTATTATGATCTGCTTAAATATAGAACAGATAACAAGTTAAATGACGTAGCGATTGTCAGGCTTGAGCAATACTATCCACTTCCTGAAAGTGAGCTTAAGACGATAGTAAACAATTTTAAAAATGCTAAATCTGTTGTATGGGTTCAGGAAGAGCCTGAAAACATGGGTGCACAGAACTTTCTGAAAGTGAGACTCAGCGAAAAGGATTTTAAAGGCAAGTCGCTGGAATTCGTTTCGAGAAAAGAAAGCGCAAGTCCGGCTCCCGGTTCACACAAGATGTACGATGAGTCGCAGAAGCAGTTAATTGAGAAGGCTTTCGTTTAAGAGCATTTGTTAGCAGAAATCCTAAGAATGGAGTTAAGGAAGGAAGAAACTTGCGATTGTTGATTGTGGTGCAAAATAGAACACTGATTTACGCGGATGAAACAGATTTACGCTGATTAGAAACAGAAGAAAATATAACCGTCCGCCACGGCGGATCTTCGACACGCAGAGAACGCGGAGGATGAAATTTTATTTATTGTTAAGAGAAAGAGATTCTTTTCAAAACTAAGGTCACCAAAGTCACTAAGAAAAAAAGATGATTTCAGAGCAATTAGAAGACTAAGAACAAAGAAGAGATTTAATTTCGTTTTAGCACAGTTATAAATTTGAAAAATTCTATACAAATAAAACTTTATCATATTATGAGAAGAATATTTCTGATATTAATACTTTTAGGTTTTACTGCTGGCGCATTTGCTCAGAGGTTGAACTATCCTGAAGCAAGAAAAGAGAGGCATGCCGATGAGTATTTCGGGGTAACAGTACCTGATACATACAGATGGATGGAAGAAATGAATTCTGATGAAGTGAAAGACTGGGTAAAGAAGGAAAATGAAGTTACATTTGCATATCTGGATAAGATTCCATTCAGAGACAAGATACGCGCAAGATTGAATGAGATTTGGAACTATCCTAAATACGGCGCACCTTTTAAAGCGGGTGAATACTACTTCTTTTACAAGAACGACGGAATGCAAAACCAGAGCGTACTTTACTTACAAAAAGGCATTGAGGGTACCCCTGAAGTATTTATTGATCCCAATACATTCTCAACGGACGGGACAGTATCTATTTCAATGATATCACCTTCTAAAGACGGGAAGTACTTTGCTTATGGAACCTCAAAAGCAGGTTCAGACTGGAATGAATTTTATGTGATGGATGTTGCTATGAAGACAAAACTTAATGATAATTTAAAATGGGTAAAGTTTTCTGGTGCTTCATGGCATGGAGACGGATTTTATTATAACAGGTACGATGCACCTGAAGAAGGAAAAGAATTATCCTCGAAGAATCAAAGCCAGAAAGTATATTATCATAAAATCGGAACCGACCAGAGTGCGGATGAATTAACCTGGGAAGATAAAGAAAATCCTGAGTTTACAGCTTCGATATATTTATCAAAAGACCAGAGGTTTATGTATATGTCGAAAGGCAAAAGGGGAGTGAGAGGAAATGAACTTTACTTTAGAGATTTGACAAAAGGCGATACTGAATTTAAACCAATAACAACAGGATTTGGCGATTCTTATTCAGTTATTAATAATCTTGATGAAATTATTTATATAAACACGAACAAGGATGCACCAAAGAACAAGGTAGTAAAGTTTGATACAAAGGATAATACTTTTTCTGATGTTATTAGCGAGAAGAACGAAGTACTAAACGGAGCTTCGATATCTAATGGTAAATTCCTAATACAATACATGAAGGATGCTTCTGACAGGATATACACTTATGATATGAATGGTAATATGATTGAAGAAATAACACTTCCGACATTTGGTACAGTATCCGGATTCAGAGCAGAAAAGGATGAAAACGAGGTTTACTTTACCTTCGCATCTTTTCTGTACCCTGTTGTAATTATGAAGTATGATTTAGTAAACAGTACGCTAACTACTTTCAGGCAATCAGAAGTGAAATTTGACGCTGAGAAGTATGAGACTAATCAGATATTTTATGAGAGCAAAGACGGTACGAAAATACCGATGTTTATTGTTCATAAGAAAGGGTTAAAGCTTGACGGAAAGAATCCGACTCTGCTATATGGTTACGGAGGATTTAATGCAAGCATGAAACCATCATTCAGTGTTTCAAATATAGTACTTCTTGAGAACGGTGGTGTATATGCACTTGCAAACATTAGAGGGGGAGGTGAATACGGCAAAGAGTGGCATATGGCAGGGACAAAACTGAACAAGCAAAATGTCTTTGATGATTTCATAGCTGCAGGAGAGTATCTCATAAATAAAGGATACACATCTTCGAAATATTTAGCTGTTGAAGGCGGCTCTAACGGCGGTTTACTTGTTGGTGCGGTAATTAACCAAAGACCTGAGCTTTTCAGAGTAGCATTTCCTGCTGTTGGTGTTATGGATATGCTTAAATATCAGAAGTTTACTATTGGCTGGGCATGGGTGACGGATTACGGTTCAAGTGATGATTCAACACAGTTTAAAAATTTGCTGGGATACTCACCTTATCATAATTTAAAAGAAGGACTAAATTATCCTGCGACAATGATAACGACATCTGACCATGACGACAGGGTAGTTCCTGCACACTCGTTTAAGTATGCCGCGAGATTACAGGAAGTTTATAAGGGTGATAATCCTGTCTTGATAAGGATTGAGGTGAATGCAGGTCACGGTGCAGGAAGACCGACAAAGATGATTATTGATGCTGTTACTGACAAGTGGGCATTTATGTTTTATAATATGGGGATTACACCAAGCTATTAGTTTGAAGATATTTTTTACACATTTAGAAATAGATTGATATAATTTAAACTGATTTGCTTGGATATGGAAATTAGGGTATGGATATTATAATCAAGATTTCTTTGTGTATTTTAGAATTAAATTATTTAAGCCGTCAAGAAAAAATCCTTTAACGTTGTTTCTAAGAAGGTAGTGTTTCTGATTATAGTATAGATAAATCCATGCGGCATCTTCAATTACAATCCTTTCCATATCATTGTATATCTTTTTACGTTCATTAAAATCGGTTATACGGATAGACTTCTCGTAAAGCCTGTCGATTTCAGGATTAGTGTAACCGGTTTTATTAGGACCGAATGGAACTACGTTTTTTGAATAAAACAGAGACATAAAATTTTCAGGGTCAAAATAATCCGCACCCCAGTTACCGCGGGTGAAAGCAAGTTCTCCTTGCTGCTGCTGAGTATTAAGTGTTGCCTGAAGCATCTGCTCGAGTTTAAAGTCTATGCCAATATCCTTAAGTTGTTCCTGAATGGAAATTGCAATATTCTTCTGAAGTTCGTCATTAGAAATGAACAAAGTCAGAGTCAGACCTTTACCGTCAGGATATCCCGCTTCTGAGAGAAGTTCTTTTGCTCTTTGTTCGTTGTATTTGTATCCCTTAACAGATGTATCATAGCCGGGCATTCCCACCGGCAGAGGTCCATTAAATGCAGCATGACCGCGGTTCTTTAGAACAAATTTAACGATGCGCTCCTTATCAATTGCGTAGTTAATTGCTTGTCTGAGTTTTTTATTGTTCAGAAAAGGGGATGATTTACCTGCGGGAAGATTATCATTCTGAATCATAATCAAATAAACAGTGTTTAGCCAGGGCTGTTTTACAAACACATAATCTTTTTTGGTTTCATCTATCATATTTCCATTTTCATCTGTTATCGCATCAATAATCTCGGTTGATGGTTCGTGATAGTCATACTTTCCGTTCAAAAAATCCAGAAATTCTGTTTCCTGCGATTTAGTGAAAGTAATTTCAACGTCGTTCAGATATGGCAGATTATTACCCGCAGAGTCTTTTTCATGATAATCAGGATTTCTTATGAGAGAAAGATGTTTGTCGAGCAACCATTCTTTAAACATGAAAGGTCCTGTACCAACAGGATGTTCGGAGAATTTTTGATCGTAGAAATCAACAGCTTCTTTAGGATAAACCAATGCATAACTCATAGTTAGCAGAGAAAGGAAGGGTGCAAAAGGATCTATAAGTTCAATAATTAGGGTTGAATCGTTTTGTGCTTTTATACCCGAAATTTCATTTACAATTTTATCGGATTTCTTTGCTTTGTATTCGTAATATTCGTTTGCCCCTTTTATTTTATCACGGAAAACCCAGAGTCCGCGCGTTTTAGTTGTTGGGTCGTTAACGCGTTCAAGGCAGTATTTAAAATCCTGTGCAGTAACATGCCTGCCTTTGCTTTCAGGAAAACACGGGTCGTTGTGAAATTTAATATTAGTATTCAGAGAAAATGTATATGTGAGTCCATCATCAGAAATCTTCCATTCTTTTGCAATCTGAGGTACAATCTGATTCTGTTTGTTGTAAGATACAAGTCCTTCCATAACATTCATAAGAACCCAAATAGTCTGCGGGGAGTTAGACATAACAGGTTCGAGCGTTTCGAGCCCGAGAGGGAAATTAAGCCTGAACAATGAGACGGAGTTAATATCAGCTTTCCTGCAGCTAATAGCTAACATAGAAAGAAAAAGAACAGTGAAAAGTGGTATTTTATATGTTATTGTTTTCAAAGAAATTATTTCTGATTTTAATATGTTAAAATATTATTAATACCTGATTTATTCTATACATTTAACAGTGAAAATAGCACTCTTACAAAGACGGTGCTTTGCACATAGTATGACTAAGATGATAGCAAAGTCTAATTGGTGCATGAAATAAAACGAAAATATAATTATAATGGCTAAAAAGAGCGATAGATTTTTAAAGGAAAAAGAAAACTTCTTCGGTTTATCCGAAACACAAATGCTTGATGCATATAAGCATATATTGATGACGAGGCTTATGGATGACAGGACTGAAACACTGATTAAACAGGGGAAAGCAACGTTTCTTATTTCGGGTTCCGGTCATGAAGCCGTTCAAGTTGCGACTGCCATGACGATGAAACCCGGTAAGGACTGGTTTTACACTTATTACAGAGATGATGCCTTGGGATTGACGCTTGGACTTACTGTTGAAGAGATACTTCAGCACAGACTCGGAAAGGCTACGGATTCTTTTTCGGGGGGAAGGCAGATGCCGACTCATCTTGGGAGTAAAAAATTAAGAATGCCTACTGCTTCATCGCCGACCGGTTCCCAGTATTTGCAGGCAGTAGGTTCGGCACTAAGTTCATTTCTCAGGAATACTGATGAAGTAGTATATGTATCAGGCGGCGAGGGTTCTACATCACAGGGCGAATATTTTGAAGCGGTTAACTGGGCAACAAGAAAGAAACTGCCTGTTATTTTTTTAATACAGAACAATAAGTTTGCAATTTCAGTACCGGTAGAAGACCAGTCAGCAGGAGGCTCGATTTTTAAAGCATGTTCGGGTTTTGAAGGTCTGAATAAATTTCATATAGACGGTACGGATTTTCTTGAAAGCTACGGCACGGCAAAAGAAGCTGTCAGACTCGCAAGAGAAGGACAGGGACCTTCCTTTATTTATGCAGATGTTGTAAGACTGCGTTCACACTCGGCTTCAGATGCACAGGAAAAATACAGAAGCAAGGAATCGCTTGAAGAAGATTTAAAGCAGGACCCGTTGATGAAGCTTGAGAAACTTTTACTCGAAAAGAACATACTT
>JBAYUG010000008.1:0-62570 GCA_041675325.1 Kapaibacterium sp. (SeqCode) | reverse complement strand
GAGATATAAACTTATGCTCAATACCTTCAAAAATAATGCAAACCTTCCAGCTCGTTTTGTGAACGTCTATACCTACAAATATAGACTTATTTTTAAAATTAATTTTTCTAACTTCTTTCATGGCAAGCCTCCTTGAATTTGCTTAAAAAATAAATTTACTAATTTATTTTGAGGCTTGCCACCTTTTTAAACATAAGGTCTGTGGTTAAAACTCTTTGAATAAAAACCGTTTTTCTCTGTGAATTCTGTGGTTAAAACTGGCTCTAAAATCCAAATCCTGACTGCTGATATTTTGACTTTAAAGATATATTTATTAAAGTTAATTTACATTATATATTATGAGTAAAAAATTATTCTATTCGGTTGAAGAAGCGCAGGAACTTCTTATTTCCCTTAAACCAATGATTCAAAAGATGGTCGAGCTAAAAAAAGAGCTCAACCGGATGGGCTTTGATGTTTATAAACATGAATACTACGGCGGCATGGGTCCTAACGGTACTGGAAAATTCCCAAAAGAGATGGATGAACTTATTGATATCGTTAAGTACTTTTCTTCCATTAACGTGGAAATTAAAAGCCTCGATACCGGATTGATTGATTTTCCACACGTTAGAAAAAATGGCGAACAGGTATATCTGTGTTTCATTCACGGTGAAGAACAAATAATGTTCTGGCATGGATTGTACAGCGGTTTCGCCGGTAGATTGCCACTTAATGAAATTTAAACATATACATTATGAATCCAATTAATACAATTTTAGTTAAAACTCTCCCTCTGTTCCCCAAAAAGTTGGTTAGGGTTTTTGCAAATAAGTATATTGCAGGAGATAGTATTGAAGACGCTGTTAAAACAGTCCAGTTCTTGAACTCTAAAAATATAATGGCAACTATTGACGTTCTTGGGGAAAGCATTAAAGATAGGGATGAAGCACGAAAATCGAAAGATGAATCTCTTGAGGTGCTGGATACAATAGTTAAGCACAAGCTTGATGGCAATCTTTCCGTAAAGCTTACTATGATTGCCCTTGCGATGGATTACGACCTCTGCAAAAGTTTGTTTACAGAAATACTTGACTCGGCAAAAAGCAAGAACATCTTTGTACGCATCGATATGGAAGATTCATCCGTTACCGATATTACTATAAAAATGTATAAGGAAATGAGGGCAAAGTATGATAATGTCGGACTTGTACTACAGGCATACATGAGAAGAACAGAAAAAGATGTTCTAGACCTTACACAAGAAAAATCAAACTTCAGACTATGCAAAGGAATTTATATCGAACCTGAAGCAATTGCCTTCAAAGGTAAGCAGGAAATCAGGGACAATTTCCTAAAAGTTCTAAGAATAATGTTTGAGAGAAATGCTTACGTCGGTATCGCAACTCATGATGACTTTCTGACAAAAGGTGCAGAAGATATTGTCAGAGAAATGAAACTCGAAAAAGATAAATTTGAATTTCAGGTACTCCTTGGAGTGAGAGAAAGATTAAGAGATGAGTTGGTAGCTAAAGGATATAGAATGAGATCTTACGTCCCGTTCGGCAAAAGATGGTATCAGTATTCAATAAGACGTTTTCAGGAAAATCCAAACGTCGCCGGACAGGTATTAAAAGCATTATTCACTAGATAAGCATACGTCTGCAAACTAATTTTAAACTAATAATTACCCTCCCCATCGTACCTCGGGAGGGTGTTTAAATTATATCAAGTCTCTTCAATCTTCATTACTTCACGTATTAGGTCATACGAAAACCCCTTGGATAAAAGATGCTTGAAACACTTCTGCTTCTTATCAGCTTCATTCTTGCCTCTTACTTTCTTCCGGTACTTATCATACAAATCCTTCGCTTTGTTTAATTCTTCTTCCTCGGAATAGTTTTCGCTTACACTTTTTTCCGAAAGCTCTTTATTTATACCCTTTTGGGCGAGTTTCATTCTTACGGTTCTTCTTCCTTCAGGTTTCAGAAGTTTCTTGCTTTCAACAAAAAGCTTCGCATAGTTCTCGTCATTTACAAACTTAAAATCTTTCAGGAATAACATTATCTTGTTTATGGATTCATCTGAAAGCTTATGGCTTTTAAGTTTCCTGTGTACTTCCTTCTCTGTCCTCTGCTTATAGTTTAGAAACCTTATCGCTGCTTTTTTTCCAAAGTTAATTTCATCGTAACTTATTATTTCATTTATCTTCTCTTCAGTAAGGTCGTCTTTAACGCGGAGACCAAAATCATATATCGTCTCTTTATAAAGACCAAAGGCAAATTCTCCATCCAGAAAGATGTTGAACCTGCCTTTTCTCTTCTGCTCTTCTATTGAAGTAATTATCAAAGCAAATGTTTAATGTTACTGCTCTTTCATATTCCTAAAGCATTAAATGTTCCGGTATTATTTTGTCTTCTTTTCTTTTACTTCTTCTTTTGGTTTCTCCTTTGAAGTGTCGGTATTGTTACCATTATTGTTATCGAATCCGAGTACAACTTTCACTTCTCCTAACAGCTTATCGCATAATGCAGGTTCTTCCTGAAGCATCTTCTTCAGCCCGTCGCGGCCCTGAACTCGGTTTTCTCCGTAAGTAAACCAGGCACCGCCTTTCTTTATAATTTCTTTCACTACTGCAATATCAATTAGGTCGCCTATCTTGGAAATACCCTCATTGTACATTATATCGAATTCTACTTCTTTGAACGGTGGGGCAACTTTATTCTTTACTACTTTTACCTTTGTTCTGTTTCCGATAACGTCCGTACCATCCTTGATAGCAGCAATTCTGCGTATATCCATCCTTATTGAAGCGTAGAATTTCAGCGCCTTGCCGCCAGTTGTTGTTTCAGGGCTTCCGAACATAACTCCTATCTTGTCCCTTAACTGATTTGTAAATATCAGTGTGACATTCGACTTTGAAACAGCGGCGGTAAGTTTTCTCAATGCCTGCGACATTAAGCGTGCCTGCATTCCCATTACTGCATCACCCATTTCACCCTCTATTTCGGCACGTGGAGTTAGTGCAGCAACAGAGTCAACAACGATAACATCAAGCGCGTTGCTGCGTACAAGCGTCTCGCAAATTTCAAGTGCCTGCTCTCCGTACTCCGGCTGTGATATTAGAAGATTGCTTATATCTACTCCGAGCTTTTGTGCATAATTTGTATCAAGTGCATGCTCCGTATCAATAAATGCTGCCAGTCCGCCGGTCTTCTGTGCTTCTGCTATTATATGCAGACAAACTGTTGTTTTACCCGAAGATTCGGGACCGTATATTTCGACTATTCTTCCTCGCGGTACACCTCCGATACCAAGTGCAGCGTCAAGTGATATTGAACCCGTAGAAATAGACTCAATCTTAGCAGCGGGCTTGTCGCCGAGTTTCATTATTGAACCTTTTCCGTGGTCTTTTTCTATCTGGTCCATCGCTATTTCAAGCGATTTAATTCTCATTGCTCTATCATCATTCATTTTATTATGATTTAATTATTTAAACTTCTATACAAAATTAACTATTTAAAGAATACAAATATTATCATTTGATGATAATTTTTTCCACTTAAAAAATAACAATTTATTACTATTTAATTAATAACAATTTTCTGGTTGTTGTAAATCCGTTTATATCCATTTTATAATAATACACTCCTGTGTTCAGATTATTTGAATTCAATGTGTACTCATAGACTCCTGCCTGTTTCTGTTCGCTGACCATATTCATAACTTCTTTGCCTAAAATGTTATACAATGATATCTTTACAAAACCTGCCTTGGAAATACTGTACGAAATCTTGGTTGAAGGATTGAACGGGTTTGGATAATTTTGAGATAAAGAATACCCGTTTGGTGTTTGCACAGTAACTTCCGTCACTGATACAAGGTCGCCGTTGTTATACACACCGTTGTGTTTTGTGTTGTATTGCCACATAGGTGTTTGTGTCTTTATTGTTGAATATGCAACACCTGAATTCCATAGATAAACATTAGTTTGTTGTGAAGGGCTTGTTCCCGCAACACCCGCTCCGATTATATCAAGAATTCCGTTCCTGTCAATATCTGTAATACACGGTGTTGTAAAAAATGTTGTTCCGTTCGTTTCAATATTTCTGTTGAAAGTACCGTCGTGATTATACACAAGATACTTGCCAAGTCCTGCCGGTTGAGAGTTATCATCGAAAATTAATTCTGTATTATTATCACCGTCAATGTCTGCTAATACTACCTGAGAGTTAACTGCATTAACAGGACCGATAGGAAACCCCGTCAGCGAAACTCCGTTTTTATTCCAGGCATATACAAAGTCTGAAGGAACACCCGAAAGCACCTGATCACCCACAGCTACATCAATTATATTGTCATTATCTATATATCCGACTGAAGGCGGACCGTAAATCCAGTTTGATGTTGTTTTAGGCCAGCCTGATAAAACTGTTCCGTTATTCTTCATAATATATACATAACCGCCGCCGCCGGAAACATGTGTTCCAAAAACAATTTCTCTGATGTTATCGTTATCAACATCCGCAAGAACAGGCGAAGAGTAAGAGTTTACATCGCTGTTAGGCATAAAATATGGAAATCCCGGAATAGAATCTCCGTTCGATTTCCAGGCATACAACGCAGTATAAGACTCCATTACAATTTCAGGTACGTTGTCGCCGTCTATATCGCCGACAGCAGCACTTGACGCGGGAACATGTCCCATCGTTTTCGGCCAGCCGGTTATAATAGTTGCATCATACTTGTAAACATAAACCAAACCCGTTGGATATGTTCTTTTATTCACAATTATATCGAGTTTGCCATCCGCATCCATATCACCCAGGACCGGGGTTCTCGAACTGTATCCATGATTAATCGGGAAATTCGGAAGCGGTGTTCCGTCTCTCTTGTATGCATAAATAAATCCGCCCGAAGTTAATCCGTGATTTGTTACAACTATTTCTCCATACCCGTCACCATCAATATCTCCAAAGGCAGGTGCGCCCTCTAAAGCATAAGAGGAAACAGTTTTTGGCCAGCCCGGTACCGGTGTTCCGTTAATGTTCAGAGCCTGAACGGTATAATTGACATTGAATACTATTTCCAGCTCGGGATCGTTATCCATGTTACAGAAAATTCCGCCTTCAAATGTGCTGCCTGTTATCACCAGAGGAAATCCGGCGAAAACCGTAAGTGAATCCAGTTCATAAAATAAAGTCTGCTGATACTTTAAAGAACTGTTTAAAACATTAACTTTATTCATTACATCTGGAAAACAATTATTAACAGGCTGCGAAAATGTTAAGCCTGATGTTAAAGAATAAAATATTATTAGAAAAACTGAGTGCTGAATAATTTTTTTCATAACGTTGTTTAATTATTGAGAAAATGAGTATTATATGTAATTTCTGAATAATTTGCTTATATATGCAAGTCAAAAGTTTGCAGCTTAGCTTGCTGATTCTTTCTGTTTTTAAAATATCGATTGTATACCCTTTTGTATTGTGGGGTTGTGAAAAAACCGTGGTACTCCTATAATTACACTGAATTCTATTCTTGTAAAAGCTATCTTTGCAATTAATCTTGATAGATTCTATTTTAAGGTTTATTTATAACATTTAAATTATACTGTTATTATGAAGGGAATTATTTTAGCCGGCGGCTCAGGTACAAGGATGTATCCTGTCTCAAGAATTTACAGCAAACAGCTGACTCTAATATATGATAAACCACTCATTTATTACCCACTCTCAATTTTAATGCTCGGTGGTATAAAAGATGTATTAATTATTTCTAATGATGAAACTATCCCGCATTACAAAAAGCTTTTCGGCGATGGAAACCACATAGGTATGAATATAAATTATGCCGTGCAGTCTGCTCCGAACGGAATTGCCGAGTCTTTCATCATCGGTGATTCATTCATCGGCAACGACAGTGTTACTTTGATTCTCGGTGATAATATCTTTTACGGCAAACTTGATTTTCTTTACAACGGAATAAAGAACAATGAAGGCGCAACTATTTTCGGATATAGGGTTACGGACCCCGAAAGATATGGAATAGTTGAGTTTGATCGTGAGGGTAACGCATTGTCAATTGAAGAAAAACCAAAGAACCCTAAATCAAACTTTGCAGTACCTGGTCTCTACGTCTATAATAATGATGTTATACGTATTTCAAAGAACCTGAAACCATCTCCAAGAGGCGAACTCGAAATCACAGATGTTAATGTAGAATATTTAAAGAATAAAAAACTTAAAGTCGCTAAAATCGGACGCGGTGTCGCATGGCTCGATACAGGCACTCCCGTCTCACTTTTGCAGGCATCAAACTTCTTTGGCGTTATAGAGGACAGACAGGGACTTAAAGTTGCATGCGTAGAAGAGATAGCTTACAACATGGGCTTCATTACTTTCGAACAGCTCGAAAAGGTTATATCAGAAATGCCCAAATCAGATTATAGAAACTATTTAGAAAAGATTACCAAAGATTAATGGAATTTATTAACACAAAATTCGAGGATGTTTTTCTCATAAAACCAAAAGTTTTCCCTGACGACCGGGGTTATTTCTTCGAATCATTCAGCGAGAGATATTTTAACGAACAGGGATTATTCTTAAACTTTGTACAGGATAATATTTCATACTCAAAGAAAGGTACGATACGGGGGCTGCACTATCAGGTCGGTGAATATGCTCAGGGTAAATTGTGCCAGGTAATATCAGGCTCCGTGCTCGATGTGGCAGTTGATGTCAGGTTTGGTTCCCCCACTTTCGGCGAACATATAACCGCTGAGCTGTCAGACGAAAACCACAATCTCCTCTGGATACCGCCCGGCTTTGCTCATGGGTTCTCCGTCCTTTCGGATACAGCTGTGTTTCATTACAAGTGTACTGCATTTTACCGTAAACCCGATGAACGTGCAATATTGTTTAACGACCCTGATTTAAACATCAACTGGAAAGTTGACGCTAAAAATATTTCAGAAAAAGACCTTAAGGGTAAAAGTTTTAAAGAGATAGATAAAGACTTTTTGTACTCTTATTAATTTAAATCTTTAATTGTATGACTGATTTCATATACTCAATAACAGACCCGGTTAATCAATTATTTAGGGCATTCATAAAGTCGATTCCCAATTTGATTGTTATATTAATCATCTCCGTAATAACAAGATATTTTATAAAACTTGTTAAATTCGTTTTTATAAAGTTTGAAACCGATAAAGACGGTACAAAAAGAGATTGGGTAATTCCTACATATAAGGTGATTAGGTTTTTTGTTCTGGTGTATATGCTCGTCGTAATATTTCCTTATATTCCCGGTTCCGGAAAGCCTGTGTTTCAGGTTGTCATGGTATTGACAGGATTGTTCCTGGCAATAAGCTCGGCTTCAGTCGCTTCAAATGCTTTCTCAGGTCTTGTTATAGCATACACACATCCTTTTAGAACAGGTGACAGAATTAAAGTTGGTGATGTGACCGGCGACGTTACAGATAAAAGATTGCTTACAACAAAAATCCGGACGATTAAGAATGAAGACGTAACTATTCCCAATTCTTTTATAATGTCTAAGGGTGCGCTTAATTTCAGCTCTTCTGCGAAGAGCCTCGGGTTGATTATTCATACTTCTGTAACAATAAGTTATGATGTACCTTGGAAAACCGTACACTCGCTTTTAATCGAAGCAGCAAAAACAACAAAAGGAATACTTGATACACCCGAACCATTTGTTCTCCAGAAAAGTCTTGACGATTTCTACGTAAACTATGAGTTAAACGCTTATACTGAAAAGCCTAATTTACAGTCAACGTTATATTCAGAGCTTCACCAGAACATACAGAATAAGTTCAACTCTAACGGTGTTGATTTAATAACTCCTTATTTTAACGCTACGTCTCCGTAAGCAGATTATTTCAGCGGTAACTAATAACTGACTAACTTTTCAAAAGCTTATTTACTATTTTTGTATTTACTTCAAATTTACCCATTTGACTTATGGACTTAATATTATCTAAAACAGCACAGGAACTTATTCCATCCGGAATCAGAAAAATATCTGATAAAGTAAACGAGAGAATTGAAAAAGGGGAGAAGATATTTAATCTTACCATCGGTGATTTCAATCCGAAAGTTTTCCCAATACCCTCAGTTCTGAAAGACGAAATAAAGAAAGCTTACGATGAAGCACAGACAAACTACCCGCCCTCCAACGGCGTGGCAGGATTGAGGAAAGCTGTCTCGCAATACATAAAAGAACGCGGAGGTTTCGATTACGGAACGGATGAAATTGTCATCGGAAGCGGTGCAAGACCGCTTACATACACGCTTATGAAAACCCTCGTTGACCCGGGTGAAAAGATAGTCTATCCCGCGCCTTCGTGGAATAATAACTGCTATGTACAACTTATTGACGCAGTACCGGTAACAGTACTTACAAAATATGAAAATAATTTCGTACCTACGGCGGAAGAATTAAAACCACATCTTAGTGATGCCGCCCTTCTCGCCTTGAACTCACCACAGAATCCGAGCGGTACGGTGTTTACTAAAGAAGAACTTAAAAAAGTTCTTGACCTTGTTGTAGATGAAAACAAAAAGAGAGCTAAAGAAAACCGCAAGCCGTTGTATATATTCTACGATATGATTTATTGGATACTCGTTTACGGCGATACTAAACATTACAACCCAATAGAGTTAAATCCCGAAATCAGAGACTATATTATCTTTATAGACGGTATATCAAAATGCTTCGCTGCAACAGGTGTAAGACTTGGATGGGCTTTCGGTCCTAAACCCATCATTAAAAAGATAAGCGCTATTCTTGCTCACATAGGTGCGTGGTCGCCAAAACCCGAACAGGTTGCAACAGGAAGGTTCCTGATGAACACTTCAGCCGTTGACGATTTCTTTGTTAACTTTAAGAGTGAACTGTTCACACGCCTTAACACTTTTTATGAAGGTATAATCGAAATAAAGAAATCAGGATATGATGTTGACGCTATTTATCCACAGGGAGCAATATACCTGACCGTAAAGCTGAATCTGGTCGGAAAGAAAACTGCAAATGGAACAGTGTTAAATAGTATCGATGATGTCCTCGGATATGTACTTGAAGAGGGTAAAATTGCTCTTGTCCCGTTCTATGCTTTCGGTGCCGAGAAAGACTCTCCATGGTTCAGACTTTCTGTCGGGACTTGCAGCAAGGAAGAAGCAAAGGAAGCTGTAAAAGTTCTTAAAGAAACGATTGAGAAACTAAAATAAAATATCTTTCAAAGGTTTATAAAGAACCCGGTTAATCGTTCCGGGTTTTTTGTTTGCTTAAATAGCTTCCGATTCGTTCAGCAGCATTTTCTCTCAGATTGTTATAATAGAAAGGATAATCAAAACTGTGATACACTCCTTTCGGAAACAAAGGATTCCCGAAATATAAAACCTCAGGGTCAACCGAACTGCATACAACGACTCCTCTTTTCTTGTCAACCCGTGCATCCGCATAGTTCTTCACGTTTGATTCCAGAATATTCCATTGCTCATCAATTATTAACGAACCAAGATTCTGTTCTTTTGATGCATGTCTTTCTTCCTGCGTCCATGTTATGGGGTTGATAGTAACACTTTCAGGAAGCCATGCAATATTCCGTCCTTGTATTTCAGGTGCTTCTGTATTGTACGATATTATTACCCCTGTATCTTCGAAACTCTCTGCAAATTTAAGATGAGAAAACTTTGAAAGAAAAGGTTTTGTAACGGGACATCCTAATATGTATGCTGCAATCATTCTTTCATAAACTTCGGAATGTTCTTTCATATACCTCGCAAGAATACTCAGCAAAAGAGCAGAACCCTGTGAATGCCCGGCAAGTATAAATGGGCGTCCGTTATTTAAATGCTTAATGTAGTATTCAAACGCTCCTGTTGCATCGGGTAAAGGAGCACGCAAGAATACGTCTCTTATTATATCCGTTGATTCAAGAAAACACTCTATAGATGCCTGCCTGTAGTAAGGTGCAAATATATTACATGAAGTTTCGAACGCAGAAGCCTGAGATTTAAGTGTAATTTCCGAACCTTCGAGCATTGATGGGTTATCTATTTCACATATGTCGGGCTCGCTTGTATTGCATTTTATCCATGCAGTAGGATAAAGATAAAATACATCGGCTTGTTTATTTATGGAATCGGGCAAAGAAAGCCAGTGCTTCGAATTTGAGTAATCGATTCTGTTATATATGGTCATAGGAATTATTTAAGAACAACCATTCTTCTTGTTTCTGTGAAATCACCCGCAGTAATTTTGTAGAAGTAAACTCCCGTAGAAAGTGACGATGCGTCAAAGTCAATTACATAAGACCCTGCTGATTTTTCATCGTTTAAAAGGCTCACGGTTTCTTTACCGAGTATATCGTAAATTTTTAATGTGACGAATGACTTTTGGGGAATATCAAAGCTGATTTTAGTTATAGGATTAAACGGATTCGGATAATTCTGTTTCAGTGAAAATTTATTGGGTATCTGATTTCCGTTTTGCCTTATATCTGTCAGTGCGTTCAGAGCAAAAGTAAGATTAGGTCTGTTTGCCTGTAGACTGCCCGCCGTCAGGTCTGTACATCCGTTCCCTGTAAGCAGGTCCTGATACTGATGCCATGTTAACCCTGGCTTGCTTGTCGCCATTACCGAAGAATTTGCATTAACTGAATTATTATTATAGCATACTTCTATAACAAGGTTGCTCGTACCGTTCCACAAAAATGGAGAGAACGGAAAGTAAATCCATCCTGCACCGGGCATAGTGAAGTTACCAGAGTAAACAGTGTTCCATTCAGAATTAATGAAACCCGTTAGTGATGTAAGTGTTGTGCTCTGTATTTTAATCGTTAATCCGTTCATTACAATCGGTGATGCATTCAGAACGTTGAAACTCACTCCCATTATGCGTGCCGGAGAGTTGCCCCAGACAGCATTCAGCTCGCTCGCAAGATACAACATGTCAGTTCTCGCATCCATGTAGAAAGTCTTAAACGGATGGGATGCTGTTAAAGTACCATTCCCAACTTGAACAAACGAAATAGCATCAACTTTAAACTTGTAAAGTGCAGTCGAATCGGTATTGTGATTCGAAGAATTATCCCGTGCAAATACTCTGTAGTATATGGAGTCGTTCGGCTGAACACCCGCGCCTGTGGAATTAAACACGCCCTTATACACATCGCCCGATAAATTATTAAGCTTGAAATGTTTTATCCCAGTCGTTGTGTTGTTTCTGTACCATCTTACCCATACGGAATCAATTCCGTAATTATCTGATACAAATGCGTTTACCGTGTCAGGCCAGTGTGACCAGCTCGATGTTGCTATAGGAGTATGGCTTATTATAGGCTTTGTAATATCGCTTCCTGTTTTAAAGCTGAAAGTATTAGATGGCGCCGTTACCGGCAAACTCGATATGCCGTTATTCTGATCAGTTGCTTTGATGTAATACTTATAAGTTGAAGTAGAACCGTTCCCAGGAATAGATGCCGCGTATGTATTCCCGCCTGTATTTGTCATTGCAGCGCTGTCTGTCAATGTTCCAATGCCGTAATAAACCTTTGCCGAAAGTATCGACGTACCAAACGAATATATATTTGCCGTTACAGTATAAGGACCCGTAAGACTTTCAGAATCTTTGAGGGGGTTATGAATTATGTATGGCTTCAATTCCATCTTAGCCGCGTAAACCTGTGTAACTCCGTTTCTGTTGTCCGTCCAGACAGGATAAAGAACATTGTTTGCCGAAGTTATTCCTATATAATCCGAATAGTAGCCTTCTGCATATCCGGCAAGAGGCATTGGCTTGTGCGGTCTGTCACTTGCTTTAATGTTTGCGAATGATGTTCCGCTGTTTGTCGATACCGCAACATAGATATCGCAGGAATCCGGTGTGTATGAATCACGATTGTCATAAAATGCAATTGCTACATTACCGTTAGAGTTATCAACTGTTATCCATGGAAGAAACTGGTTCTTTCCGTTATTAAGAGCATCGTTATTAACTCTTATAGGAGTAGAAAAACTTGCACCCCCGTTCGCCGAAAAACTAAAACATACATCCGCATCCGATCCCGCAGGGGCAAGATTCCTCTGCGCCCATGTTACATAAATATGTCCTGAGTTATTTATGGAAACCGACGGAAACGAATTTACACGTATTCCGTTCGGCTGAAGGTAACCTCTTATTCCGCTGATAGTAATCGGATACGTCGGCGCAGACCATGCAGCACCGCCATTCGTTGATTTTGTAAAAGCTATTTTATCTTCGATGCCGCTCGATAAATCCGGTGTTGCCCACATGCAATAGACTGTTCCGTCTTGAGCAATAACTATCTTTGCTCCATGCTCATAATGACCTGCAACAGGCGAACCTATCGGCTGAGACGCGCTGAACGTAAGCCCGTTATCGGTAGAGTATGAAAGATAAACGCGGGGCTGCGTAAGATTGAAGTTGCTCCATGCAACATATATTCTGTTGTAATAAGGGCTTGACGGTGTTTTGTCAACGGCTGTTGTGTTCATGTCGTATTGCGTGGAAGAAGGAACAACAATTCTTCCGCCCCAGTTTATTCCATTATTAAAAGAACGGTCAACAACAACGTAATCATCAAGATAATTATAGAATAAACCGCCTGTATTATTATGTACAACTGAAGGATTGCTCGAGTAATACACGGACCCCGGAATAATATCACCCCCCGTCCAGTTATTGCCTGCATTTGAAGAAGAATAATACCCCATCCCGTAATCAGTATTTGCACCTATAAATATATTGTTCGGGTTAGCCGGTGATATTGAAACAGAAGGCTCGGATTGATTATACGGACTTGAAAAAACTCTTATGTTAGGATATTGTGTTACTACATTGTTTCCTGAAACAGAATAACCGCTGTTATTAATGCTGTTGTACTGTATATAGTTAGTAATTCTGCCGGGTACATAATCGCTGCCCTTTACTACCATCTTTTCCTGACCAAGAGCAAATAAACTTAATGAAAGAACTAATAATAAAGCAGTATTGTATTTAAGGATGTTCAAGTTGTTCGATGCTAATTCATTTAATCTATACAATATACAGGGATTTTTCAATTATAAAATAAAACTGATTTACTGTGAGAATGAAACCACTTCGTCAATTACTGTTTCAAGGTGAGCTGTGGATCCTGCAAAAGGATGTACTGCACCGAATGTGTGTCCTGTGTTTTCAAGAATTTTAAGCGTGGATAGCTCTTTGCTTTTCAGACCGTTATAAATAGTTTCAGCTTCGCCTGCATCAACCGCCAGGTCTTCAGAACCGTGTATAATCAGCGTTGGCGCCTCTATTCGTCCGAGGGCTTTTTTTACATCAAGACGGTTTCTGTTTTGTTCAAGGTCTTCAAGAAGTGAGACATTCATCCTCATCTTTTGCTTCGTGCGTGTATTAAGTACCTCGATGAACCCGCGCTCACGCCAGATACGCATTGTCTCCTCTCCGTAACGGTAGAAATCCGATACGGACGCAAGAACAACAAGCTTCTTTATGCGTTTATCCTCTGCAGCTTTAAGTATGGCAATCCCGCCGCCGCGCGAATGCCCTGCAAGTATAAGTTTATTAAAATCATAATTATAGTTTTCCTGCTGCGATTCAAGGTAATCGATAACACAGCCGAGGTCATCAAGCTCTTTTGAGAATGTGTTTATGGCAAAGTTGTCAAGACGTTCAAAGTCAATCGGATTTGCTTTTTCGTTATCGGTGCCGTTAAGAGAAAAATTAAACGAAACTGTGAAAATGTTTTGGTTTGCAAACGTATCAAACATATAAGGAAAACATCCCCAGTCTTTAAACCCTTTGAAACCATGGCAGAAAACAAGCAATGGCAGCTTTGAGTCAGTTTTTTCGGGATAACGGCCTGCCTGACTGCCGTCTAACTGTTGCAGACAGGCAGGCAGGAAATCCATGTTGATTGTATTCCCGTCTTGATTTTTAATCTTTATGTTCTCAGGCATCAGCTACTTAGCTTTCTTCTTACCTTCTTCGTAAATACGCGAATGTGCAGGGTCGAGCTGAGATAGTTTGTCGTAAATACCTTTGTCTCCGTAATTAAGGAATGAATCGGATATTTCCTGCGCTTTTGTCTCGAGAAAATAATCAACGCTGTAAGCTCTTACCTCTTTCTTTTTAATCTTTGATATTTTCTCAACCGCATTAAATAGGTACGCGTACGCATTTCTTGAAAGTGAGAGTGAATCAATGCCGAGCCAGTGATACTCATAGAATCCGTTCCTGAAATCATCAAATCTCGGATTCATAAGCTCCTGAACCATCACAAGTCTTGAAGGTTTTGAACCGCCGCCTGTTTCCGTCCATCCAGTTCGTTCAACCATCGGCTTGTTGCATATATCCATCGCTTTCTGAAAGTAAATACTTCTGTTCATCGGATGGTCCTTCGGAAAGAAAGAATCCTGATCGTAGCCGAGCATCATGTATGCGTAATAATCAAAGAAACTTATAAACGGGTCGAAACGAAATTCATTCTTTATAAACTGAATCGAACGGTTATAATTAAACTTGAATCTCTCATCTATGTATTTGAATAATGTCGTGTATCTCGGATTCTGGCGTTTGTCGGGTGCATCGACTATCCTCTGGCTTACAAAAAGAATCTGTGCATCATACTGGTCAATTCCGTTAGTGCCTTTAAACGTAACCTGAATAGCACCTTTAATCTTATACATGTCGGCACCGGGTCTGTTCTGCTCGTTGAATATGGAATTATCGTAAAACTTGTTCTTGTTGAGGTAATCTTCAAGCTGCTGCTTCATGTCCTTGACCTTGTCTTTAGCGTCAGGTGGCAAAGCGTCAACATTAAGCGTAACCGTTATATCAAAGTCCTGAGCCTTTACAAAACCCGCAAAACCCGTCCAGAACACCGTAAACAAAAGAAATACAAATAGTTTTTTAAACATTAAGTGCTTTATTAATTTCTAATTAAATTTTGAATTCTTATTTTAATAATCAATACCAATGAAACGCTTTATTTTACCAATATTATTCCTATGTGCCTCATATTTACAGGCGCAATTCGAAAACACCGATGTCGGTGCCCGGCAGAATGCAATGGGAGGAGCGTTTACCTCAGTATCCGATAATTCTCTTGCCATTTTTTACAATCCTTCGGGACTCGGACAGATGGAATACAGGGAATTTGCTGTATATTACAGTCCCGCTCCTTACGGATTAACAGATCTTACAACCGCATCTGTTTCATACGCCGAACCGACAAAATACGGAACTATAGGCGCTGCATTCAAAACGTACGGCTTTGATTTATACAGGGAAAATAGCTTTATTGTTTCATACGCAAACAGCTATAAAGGCAGAATATACTACGGCGCAAACTTTAATCTGTACAACCTGCACATACAAAATTATAACAATGCAACCGCATTCGGCGTAGATATAGGCGCAATGGCATACATAGCTTCATTCCTTCAATGGGGCTTCTTCGGAAAGAATATAACCGGCACAAAGATAGGCGATTCAAAAGAAAAGATTGCACAGGTTTATAGAACGGGATTGATGTACCAACCCGAAGAGTATTTAAGAATCGCTGCTGAAGCAGAAAAAGATGTACGCTATCCGCTTTCTATTAGAGGCGGAATAGAATATAATGTTATAGAATTTATCGACCTGCGGTTTGGCGTCGGCAGTGAGCCTACTCTTTTCTCCGCCGGTGTCGGAATTAATTATAACATGTTTTCTTTTGATTACGGCTTTACAAAGTCAGAAGACCTCGGCTTTACACACCTTGGAACTGTGTCTTTTAATTTCGGCGGTGCAAAAGGACGGAAAGAATCCAGAGAAAGATTAAAGAAATCTTTTGAATAAATATAATTTTAAATGACATATCTAGTAATCGGAGAACCGTGTGTTGACCTTATCCACAAGGATAACGGCAGTATCGAACACAGCTACGGCGGTGTTCTTTATTCGATAATATCGCTTGCAGTGCTTAGCTCTGCCGGAGATACTATACTGCCGTTAATGAACATTGGGGATGATGAGTACGATAATATCACTTCAATACTGAAGAACTATCCGAAGATAAAGCTGGACGGGATTACAAAGGTAAACCACCCTACAAAGAAGGTACATCTCTTTCTTACCAATTACGGCTCGGGAAAGAAAGCACGGATAGAACATTCTTCTGCCGATACTTATACTCTTGGTTTTGATAAGATTCAGCCTTTTCTGGAGAGTGCAGATACGATGCTTATCAACATGGTCTCAGGCGTTGATATCTCTTTGGAAACTCTTAAAAATATACGCAGTCAGTTTAAAGGTTTTATACATATTGATATTCATAACCTTGTAATGCGCACTAACGCAGAGGGTTTCAGAGAGCATACCAACCTCCCTGACTGGCGTGAATGGTGCACTAACTCCGATACGGTTCAGATGAATGAGTTTGAGGTCAGCATTCTTTCACGCGAAAAACACAACGACTACGAAATTGCAGAAGAAATACTCATTAACCTGAATAAAGAAATGAAGGGCATTGTCGTCACAAGGGGCAGACTCGGTGTCAGCGGATTTACCAGAAAGGAAAAATCATTCGGAGGTGAAAAATTCTTCGACCTCGATAAGAATGACGTACCTGCTGTTGAAAATCCAAGGTTTGTTGATACTACGGGATGCGGAGATGTTTTCGGCGCTTCGTTCACTGCTGATTATTCACGGACAAAAGATTTCAAAAAAGCTCTGCACTATGCAACGCGGACTGCATCATATAAAACATCTCTTTCGGGAATACATGAACTTCATAAGCTTAAATAAATGAAAAAAGGCAAGATACTTGTAACGGGTGCTAATGGTTTGCTGGGACAGGCAGTCTCCGCCGTCATTAAAAGAGAGTCTGATTTGGAACTCTGCCTCACTTCCGTTGAAGAAAAATCCTACAACGGTTTTGATGAAATATACCGTCAGCTCAATATTTGTTCAAAGGAAAACGTGAAAGCAGTTGTCGCTGACTATAAACCCGATGTCATTCTGAATTGTGCCGCCTTTACCGACGTTGATAAATGCGAGACTGAAAGAGAAGCCTGCTGGAAACTGAACGTTGATGCGGTTAAGAATCTTATAATCGCCTCAAGACCGCATGGAATAAAGCTCGTTCATATTTCAACAGATTATATTTTTGACGGTAAATCAGGACCTTACTTCGAAGATTCAACACCAAACCCTATTTCTTTCTACGGCAAATCAAAGCATGCAGCCGAAAACGCTATCATTACAAGTGGTGTAACGCATGCCATTGCAAGAACAATGGTTCTTTTCGGAGTCGGAAATAATGTCAAGCCGAACTTTGCCGTATGGCTCGTGAATAAACTTGCTGCAAAGGAAAAGATTAATATCGTTGATGACCAGATTGGCAACTCAACCATCGTTGATAATCTCGCATACGGCCTCCTTAAAATAATCGAACAGGAAAAAACAGGTATTTGGAATGTTGCAGGAAAAGACATTGAGTCACGATATGATTTCACTGTAAAACTCTGCGATATCTTCGGCTTTGATAAATCACTAATCACTAAAATCAAGACAGCTTCGCTGAATCAGCCTGCTCTCCGCCCGCTGAACTCGGGACTTATAACCCTGAAGGCAGAAACAGAGCTTCAGTTTAAACCGATGAATACGGTAGAAGCTCTCGAACTTTTTAAACACAACTTAAGAAATTAAACATTACACTTAAATATGCTTGATATAAAATTAATAAGAGAAAACCCGGAGCTTGTAAAAGAAAAGCTTTCGCTCAGAAATGAAGAACCTTCCGTAATCGAGAAAGTGCAGACAGCTGACTCAAAACGTCTTGAAGTCATAAAGAAATCCGAGACACTCAAAGAACTCCGCAATAAAGTCTCCGATGAAATCGGTGTAATGAAAAAATCCAAAGCCGATGCAACTGAAAAGATTGCTGAAATGAAAAAAGTCTCGGATGAAATCAAGGTCCTTGATGCCGAACTGCGTTCCATTGAAGAGGAAGTAGAACAGCTCCTTTACTACATTCCCGCTCTGCCTGCCGAAGGAGTGCCTTTAGGCAAATCAGCCGATGAAAACGTTGAGGTAAAAGTATGGGGCGAAAAGAAGAACTTTCCTTTCAAAGTTAAAGACCATATCGAACTTACTAAAAAACTCGACATACTCGATTTTGAACGCGGTGCAAAAATCACGGGCAGCGGATTCCCTTTGTATAAAGCCATGGGTGCTACGCTTGAACGCTCGCTTATTAACTTTATGCTCGATACACATATATCAAAAGGTTACAGAGAAGTGATGACACCCGTGCTTGTAAACCGTGCATCAATGGCGGCTGCGGAGAAGGTGCCAAAGTTTGAAGAAGACATGTACCACATCAATGAAGACGATTTGTTTGCAATACCAACTGCTGAAGTACCGATTATCAACATACACCGTGACGAGATTCTTAAAGAAGAAGAACTTCCGATGAGGTACTGCGGATTCACGAACTGTTTCCGTCGTGAAGCAGGCAGTTACGGAAAGGACACAAAAGGATTCCTCCGTGTACATCAGTTCAATAAAGTTGAACTTATAAACTTCTGCACACCTGAAACCTCGTACGATGAAATGGAAAAAATGCTAGGTGATGCATGCGCAATACTCGAGGCACTGAAAGTACATTACCGCGTGATAGAGCTATGCACGGGTGATATAGGTTTTTCTGCATCCAAATGTTACGACATCGAAGTTTGGTCATACGCCGAAGACAAATGGCTCGAAGCATCATCGGTCAGCAACTGCACCGACTTCCAGTCGAGACGTGCAAAGATACGCTACAAAACATCTCCAAAAGAAGGAAGCAAACCGAAGACTGAACTTGTTCACATACTTAACGGCTCAGGACTTGCAACATCGCGCCTCATGGTCGCCATGCTCGAAGCAAACCAGACCGCCGAAGGCTCCATCATCGTCCCCGATGTCCTCCACAAATACACCGGTTTTGATGTGATAGAGTAGTTGATAGTTATTAGTTATTCGTTGTTAGATATTTGCAATTACGATTTTTCTTCCTGTCATTCCAGCACGTTTTTAGCTGGAATCCAGCAAGAAATATTTGCAAAAAGTTATACCTTTGTGATTAGTATAATAGAATAATAACAAACAGTTATGGCAGAACACGTGTATTTTGTTTATATACTTGCCAGCAAGAGGAATGGTACGTTATACATAGGAGTTACAAATGATCTCACAAGGAGAGTACTGGAACATAAAGATAATTATTTGAAAGGATTTACTTCAATCTATAAAGTCCATAAACTGGTTTATTATGAAACTTATAAATACATAAACGACGCTATTAAAAGAGAGAGCGATTTGAAAGCCTGGCAAAGAAAATGGAAGATTAAACTTATTGAAAAAGATAACAAATACTGGAAAGACATATTCTACGATTTAACAACACCGGAGGAAATAAAAGGTATCAGAGAAAACATGGAATACAGAAAAGTGAACAATTTAAATTAAGCAAGATACTTTGAGTGAAGCTACGGTAACAATCCTGCTACGCAGGATGACGCTTAAGAGAGCGTCTGGATTCCATCTAAAATCATGATGGAATGACAAAATGGTTAAATGCTCTTTACAATAATTATTCTTTCTTTATCAGTGTGAATCATAATTTGAGGAACATCCCTCTAACTCTTGAGTATAATAAAAAGAACTAAATACCCATAGATTCATTCTTAAACTTAACTAACCACTATGAAAAAGTACATTATGACAATGCTCTTTCTTTTCCTGCTATCGGTCATTTTTACCGCGGCACAGGCTCAAAGCGAATACGCCGATAAAAGAGACAACGAGGAAAATAAAGATAAGAAAGACAAGATTTCAATTAGCATCGATAAAAATGCAATACCTGCTTATGTTTCTCCGGGGCAGAGCTTTTACGTGAATTTTACGATAAAGAACAGCTCGAAGGAAGAAGAATGGAATTTCAACGGTCTTACATACCAAATTGAACAACCCTATTCAGGCATATTTCCTATGACGGATACATATATTTCAATTCCGCCGAGAGAAGAAAGATCATTCAGTGTTGCTATAACAGCACCTTTTAATGAAGGCAAAGAGAAACTGAAAATGACTTTCTTTAACGACGGTATGAAGAAGAAACAACTTGTCAAAACGATAAACATCGGTAACGCCGGAAGCAGGGACTTTAATAAGAATGGCGATGACAGTTTTGACGATGACAGTGACGATGACGAGTATGACGTCAAGGACAAGTATGACGACAATGCCAAGTATGACGACAGGGACAATGACGGCAGTGTCAATGACGACAAGGACAAGTATAACGACAAGGACAAGTATAACGACAAGGAAAAATATAACGACAAAGACAACGATAACAACAAGGACAAAGATAAAAACAGAGAAGACAAGAAGTTCGATCAAGAAAAAGTTAAGAAAAACTTGTAAGTTCGGCTTTTACAATAGTTCAGACTTATTAACGCCCTGCAGAACAATTCCCCAGGGCGTTTTTATTTGTTAATACCCGATGCTCTTTATCGGGGCTCTTCTCCGTGCCCTGTTCCCTGTCCCCTGTTCCCTGTTCCCCTGTACTCCTCTGTGATCTCCGCTTTATCTCAGTGACCTCCGTGAAAAGATTTTTTAAAGTTTTTGTTCTTAGCAATAAATCAAATCTTTTCTCAGTGACCTCCGTGCCCTCAGTGGTGAAAATCTTTTTCTTTTAGCAATAAATATATTCTCCCTCGGTGATCTCTGTGATTTTCTCTGTGTGACTCTGTGGTAAAATCTTTTCTTTGTTTGTCGAAGATTCGCCGCGGCGAACGGTGAAAAAATCTTACTATTTGTTTATAATTATTCAGTCTCGAATTGAATCCATTCTGCAGCCTCTTTAGTTGAATATTTTAATTTATTCCAATCGGCAATTACATTAATCCCGTCTTTACTTTTTAAGGATGTAGTTATATTAGCGAATTTGCCGTTCGATTCATTCCTGCCGTAATCATTTGTGTATGCCTGATTCGGTTTTATTCTGATGTTATTTGCCATTGAAATAACCGGTCTGCCGAAAGTTATATTAATATACGGAATTTCATTTGATTCAATATTACTGTCGTTGTTATTTCCCCCGCCATAGATTTCAAGGAATGCTATCAGGTCCGGTTCCAGGCTCCAATGCTCTTCCTTGAAATTGATTTTGCCGATTAAAACACCGTTAACTTCATAGCTTATCCATGTACCGTTTTTAATAAACGACATAGTGTAACTTCCTTTATCAAAAGGATATTTTCTTCGTACAGAACAAAAGCTGCCCTCATAATCGTCTATTTCATAAAACTGATAATCTGAAACATCTGAAATGCTCAGTTTCTCTGCATTTGACTTGCCGTCATTCTGAGCCCATCTGCTGAAGACTGCACCATTGCCCTTATCCATAAGATTTGTTTGAATGCCCCCGTAAAAAGCTTTATCATCAGTGGTTAATCCCTGAGCTATTTGAACAAACAGCCGGTATTCATCGGGCACATCTTCATGTATAGTTATCGGCACATCAATTCTCTGTACATTATCTAAGCCGGATTCATACGTCCATTGAATACTATAAAATCCCCAGGGATTGTCTCTTACTAAAACATCCTGAGCATTAGTTGAGCTTTTAAAAAACATCAAAAGGAAGAAGACATAAATTAGATTTCTTATAGAAGTTGTATTCATTTCAGTTCGTTGCTATTCGATTTTGCTTGTTACAGAGTTCAATGTTATTTCCTTAGTTATATTCAGGTCTTTCTAAATGATGTTTATACAATTCAATGAATATTTTATCTATTAGCACCAATATAGCAAAATGAAGAAAATAATTTTCGTATTTGTAGTTCTCGCTCACCAACGTTTTTAATGTTGGCAGATCTTGTTGATACGATTGGGTATTATGAGCAATTCTATTTCGGTGATTATACAATATTTCGTATTTGTCCTGTAAAACATTTTCAAACATATTTGTTTTTCCTTTAGAATCTATACAGAGAAAATGTTCTTTCTTTATAAGAGTTTTGTTATTTACAAATACTAAAAAACTACTTTGTGCCCAGATTGATAAATTCGTATTTGCAAATATATTTTTAATACAAGTAATCGTTTCTTGGAGTATTGTTTTGTTATCTATATTATTTATAATATCGAATTCTTTATTATGCTTTTGTATTTGAGCAACTAATCGTTTAAAAATTTTATTTTTATCTGCATACGAAGAACATTCACCCAATCTGTCGTCATTTGATAATAACACTCGTCTATAATCATAATCAAAAGTAGCTAATTCCCAAGTAATACATTTCATTTTCTGTTCTTGGTACCCCGTCATTTTTATAAATACAGATTGCATAACATAGTCGCACAAAGGGTAAGTTTCAATCCCGTTTCCTATTCCTGCACTTGCCAATACAACATTTTTTAAAATTTCTGTAATTGGCGATAGTATGAAATCTGAATGAATATTATGACTCATATTTACCATATATTTCAATTGATTTACTGATACGTGCCCTTAAATGTCCTAAATTGCTCGGTGCTTTCGTATGTGAATTATCAGCTTTAAATATTGATATCGTATCTTCTAATTCTTGTTTAAGGATGCTTTTTTGGGCGTAATCAATTGTTTTGTTTTTAAAAACTACTTTATATATCAACCCAAAAAGATACATATCTAGATCAATTATGGATGAATACTGATTTGGTATTTCTAATGAACTAAAAGATTCTTGCAAACGTAAAAAACGGTCATCATATTTTTTATTCGGAAAATTGTTTGAAAATTTCCCGTATTTAGAGTCAACGTCAGCAATTACAGAATAAATATATTTTTCATAATATATTTCCATTTGCTGTTTGTAACTACGTGCAACATAATTCGCACTATTGTCTTTCTGGTATTGGGATAATAAAGACAAGTATCTAACAAAATCAATTTTAGTATTGCTACTAACGTTTTTTACTACTATGGTTTCGCAAAATCCAGGTTTAAAGAAATTAACCAAATCTTTATCTAGGAAATATAATGCTTCTCTGCTATCCTGTGGCAATAATGTTTCTCCTTGCATATTAATATTTCGAAATACCGAAGAATAATATTTCTGTTGTTCATTTTCATCTGAAATATATGGCACTAGGTATGAAAATCCCAAAAACGTAGATTCAAGAAATTCATTGTCAATTTTTAAATCTATCTTTTTATAATTGCCTTCAGCAATTTTTTCAAGTATTCTCTCTTTGCTTTTTCCTTTTCGTATTAATGACTTATAAGTCCATTTTAAAATGTTATCAAGTTGCTCGTTTTCTTCTTCAGCATCGTCATTTTCATTTGGAAATAATTCTATTGCTTTTTTGTAAATTGCTTGATCAGGATACAAACCAAGAAAAGCTAACAAAACACTTGTCAATCGTTGTTGACCATCAAGTATTAAATTTTGATTAGTATCTTCATTTTTAAACGCCCCAATTGTAATAGGTGGAACAAACTGCTTTTTCTTGAAAGTTTCAATTAAAGTCTCAACTTTCTTTTCACTCCATACAAAATAGCGTTGATAGTCGGGAAGAACTATATTTTCTTTCAAGATTAAATCAATCCAGTGTTTTAAAGAATATTCTCCATAATATACTCTGTTTTCCATAATCTAATAGTTTCTCTTTTATTGTAACGATTTTTTATTATAAACGATAACGGGTAAAAAGCCTGAAAAAGAAAACCAATTTAATAAGTTGTCAATTAATTTAGGATTTATCATTTTTCTTTCATTGTTACTCTGTCAGAAACAGACGATATAAGTATTTTATACAAACTATTCAAAATGGAATCATCAATTCCGTAGGCATTTAAAACCATCCTATCAAAATTCTTTCTGTCTGTTTGCTCTACTTCTTCAAAAATTGTTTTAATTGCTCTTGCCTTCAAAGGTTGAAACGCCTTTTTAATTTTTTTGATTGACTTTAATGTAAGAAAAGCGGGATTCAAAACACGGAGTTTTTTAAAATAATTTGCATTAAGGTCTAGAGCTCCTAAATTTCTTGATGTTCCTCTCATTTCCATTGTGAGAAAAGTAACAATCGAATTTAAAAGAGCTGCTATTAATTCAACATCGTAATTATTATCGACAGTTATTGCTACAAGTCTTTGATCAATTGTGAAAGGTGTTTCAGAGTAACTAAAGAAAAATCTTTCGTATGGATTAATTGCTGTTATGATGTGTGCTTTCTTTGGTCTCAAGGAATACCAATAGGGATCATTGCCATTGCAAGCCTCCGGTATTGTTTTGGTTCCGTTTGTATTTCTAACTTCCAGAAATCTATTAATCCAGTTATATGCCCCGGGGTAATTCCTATTCAATTCTGTTTCTGGTAGATCACATACAAAAAGATAATTGTTGAAATTACCACTAAACCTAATATTGTCAATTTCTGAGGGTCTTTTCACATATGGAACTAAAAACTTTTTCTCGATTCTCGAATTATTTACTTCAGCAAACGGTATTACAAACATTGGGTTCCACCCCGTTCTTTCACCTCTAAATACTTCGATAACATTAGGATGGATTTCAATCAGTTTCTTTTCAATCTTTTCAAACAATTGTGAGGAAATAAAATATGTATCCCAATTTTCCTGTGCTGTAAGTGAATCAATAAGTTTTTTCTTCATAACTTCACTAACTCTAATTGTACCGCTGACATGATGAAATACGTTTTCAAATGATGTGTCTACTTTCCAATTCTTGTTTCTACGGTCTGAACACGAATCAATATCAATATAAAATTGTTCAATCTGCTTTAATTGATTAGAAATATTATTCTGGTCAAATGCTTCTTCAAGTTTAAAATTGACAGTTACAAATTTTGTTGGTTCATTGCTTTGTCCGTGTTTCAATACCGAAAAAATTGTAGAAACTTTTGAATCATTAAACCAATGTTCAGCGTTACTTCTTACAATATATTTAATATAAAAATTATCAAGTAAAAATTTTTTGAACTCAAAACCATATTCTTTCCCAAGCCAAGCATTTGAGGTGATTGCTGAAAGCAATCCTTCTTTCTTCAGAAATCGGATTGAATTGTAAATACAATAGGTAAAATAATCTGAACGCTTATTAATTCTGAAAGTGTTGTCTTTTAAAAATGCTTTTTGCTTGTCTTCAAATTCCTCACGGAATAAGGCTGTAAGCATTTCATTTGGAATATCCTCCTGCTGAATAAAAGGGAAATTACTTGCAATGGCATCAAATATCGGAAACGTTAGCTGAAATAGTTTTTGATAATCATTTGAATCAGGAAAGAATATTTTCATTTTCGGTTCAAGGTTAAAGTAATCATCCCTCATAACCCTTGGGAAATTATCAGTTTGGTTTTTAATTCGTTGCTTATAAAGATTAATTACTGATAAAATTGCAGGAAAATGTGAAATGTCGTTACCCCAAATTTGATTTAGTAATTGAGAGTGATTAGTATTTCCGTGATAGTTTAGAATTTGATAGAAAGAATTTAGAATCGAACCAGTTCCTGATGTAGGGTCAAATACAAAATCACTAGCAGTTTGAATAGAAGGAAATGCAACAAGATTCGCTAATGTCGACGGAGTAAAATATTGTCCGAACTTTTGTTTCTCTTCTTTAGGAACGAGATTTTCAAGAATTGTTCCGATTACATCAGTAGGTAAAACTTTGAAATCATATTCTGTAATAGCTTTGAACAACTTAAACAATGTTTCATTCACTATATTATTGAAATCAACTTTGTCCGTGAAGTATGGCTTATAAACTGCTTGATAATCTATTCTACTCGCTGCTTCAAAGTAACTATGTAATGCTTGCTTTGCATTCTTCGCATTTTTTAATTCAAGTTTTTGTAAACGTCCTGAAAGATTTTCAGAAAGTGTTAAATAGAAAATTATTTTACCAATTAGATTGTAAAAAGTAAATTTTGCTAATACCTCCTCCTCAATTACATTTTCTGGTCGTCTTGAAGACGATGCAAGAATTTTTAGAGTTGAACTTTCGTAGATCTTCCACTGATTAAAATCTTTACGAAAAGCAGCATCAGCACCTTTCAGTTTTTTTATTTCTTCTTTGAATTGAGGGAGAATTATTTCGGCGGCTACTTTCACTGCTTCAACAAAATTTCCTGAAATATTTATTGCTTGTTTGAGTTCACCGCTTAGATAAAGCTGTTCAAGGTCATGAAGTATATCTGAAAGACGCTTTCTTAATGCCGGTTCGTTTTGTCTGAATTTGTTAGGGTTAGCTAAGTCTTCTCTTCTGTTTATATTTTTCTCCTTATGATATTTTTTAAGTCTGGTAATACCCTTTATCGAATAATTCTCGGCTGCTATTTTCCAAATGATTGCTTCTTTACCGTTCCATGTTATGAATGAATTTGATTTAATTCTTTCGGCTTTTTCAAGAGCGTTTAAAAGCATTTCATTGTTATCGACTTCTGTATCTGGAAATTTCAATTCCCAACCATTGAAAATAATCCCCGAAACTTTGTCTGTAAATAAAAGTACATCTGGAAATTTTGTTTTTCCCGATGCAAGTTTTATTCCGGCATCATTAGTAGCATCTTGGAAAACAGTTTTGCCATCCCTTATTTCTTCTTGTATCCAACTAATAAGTTGCCCCGCCCAAGCTCTTTCGTTTAGTTTTTGTTGCATATTTGACATATTGTCCTTTACTATTGGCTCATTAAATAAATTTAATTCTGAATTTTTAGTTTCTTTATTTCTCATGGTTTCATTTATTCTTTCATTGCATATTTTAATATAATCAATAGGATGAACCTTGTGCAACAATACATCTTCATTTTTCTCTATTCCAATAAAATTCCTTTCTTCCAAAATTGCAGAGAGTAAAAAACTACCACTCCCGCAGGCATTATCTAATACTATATCTCTATGATTTGTATATGTCCTGATTAGGTATCTCCCTAATTCAATTGGTTTTTGTGTCGGATGAATTACGGGTCCTTCCGATTCAGCTGTTTTAATGTAAACAAAATCGTCAACTTTTTGCTCGTCATAGAATATTACATCTTGAGGGTATCTATTTCCGTTGCTCTTTACGTGTCTTGGTTTGAAGTCGCCATAACTACCTGTGTATTGGTCTTTACGAACTCCTTTGTCGTAAGGTTCGCCTTCTGTCATTTGTGGGTGATATGTAGGCTGCTTTTTATAGAAAATACAAATATCTTCGTGCTTACGAAGTGGCTGAATTTTGGAATTGAGAAAGTTGGTAGGTTTAGATTTAATCCAAATCACCTTATATTTGAAAAGTTTCTCATTACTCAAAATAAGTTTAGCGGTAAATAGGCCTTGTGCTGTCAAAGCAATACAACCATTGTCAGTAATAATTCTTTCGTATTCTTTCCAAAGTTTTTGAAGATCAATAACAGAGTCCCACTTGTTTTGAGTTGTGCCATATGGCAAATCGCAAAGTATCATATTAACAGACTTATCTGGAAATTGTTTCATTACTTCCAAACAATCGCCTTGAATTACCTTATTTATATATTTATCTATAGTCATTTTTATTTCTCAGTATCGATCGATTAGAGCCATAGTCTAATTTAATTAGAAAAAATAAAATTAAAAATACACTTTATTATTTTTGTGAATCATTAAGATGTGTTCCTATTACCTAATTGGTGTTTGTTTTAATCCCTTTTCCGTGCTATACACAGGAAAGAGCATGTTAAATTTATTCTACTTTATCGCTTTTCATTTTTTTAGTCTTATCCGAAAGTTCTTCAAACTTTGCTGCCATTGTAGGATTCCCTCGTGTTAATCTTTTGATAGTTAAATCTTCCGCTTTATTATTGGCCAAGCGTAGGTTATTTTCTGAAGATAACAATGCATCTTTAGTTTTTTGAAGATGATCGATGGTTTTGTCTATTTCTTCAATAGCAGTTTTAAATTTACGACTTGCTAAATCATAATTTTTTGCAAATCCCTCTTTAAAATTGTTTATATTTTCTTCGAAATTGGTTATATCAATATTTTGATTTCTTACCAAAGCTAGCTCGGCTTTATACTTTAAAGAATTCATCGCTGCATTTCGCAAAAGTGTAATTATAGGGATGAAAAACTGAGGTCTAACAATATACATTTTGGGATATTTGTGTGAGACATCAACAATTCCCGAATTATAAAGTTCGCTTTCCGCCTCCAGAAGTGTTACCAGTACAGCATATTCACATTTCTTTTCTGTACGGTCTTTATCGAGTTCTTTCAAAAAATCTTCATTCCTCTTTTTAGTAGCGGTTTCGTCGGCTTCATTTTTCATTTCAAACATGATTGAGATTATTTCGTTCCCTTCGTCATCATTTTCTTTATAGATATAATCGCCCTTACTTCCAGACTTTGAATCGTTGTCTTTTTCAAAATATGCTTTCGGAAATGCCGTTGCACGAAGCTTGTTGAATTCTGTTTCACAATGCTGTTCCAGTGTTTCTCCTAACATTTTAGTTGAAAGTTTTAACTTCATGTCTTTACGAAGTGCAATTTCATCATCTTTCATTTTGATGATATCATCTTTCGTTTTAAGTTCAGCAGAATATTTTTCATTTAAAGATTTTTCGAACAATTGTTTTTCTGTTTCTTTATTTTTTAGATCATTAGCTAGCTTGTCACGTTCTTTTTCGATTAATTTGGTCGCTTCTGTTACTGAAAGTTTTTTCTCAATCTCTGCATTATCAATTTTTGATTTCATTTTCGCTATTTCAGATTCCTTCTTAGCTAACTGTTCAGCAAGTTCACGTTCATTCTTGGCTTTCAGTTCGATAATCTCTTTGTCTTTTTTAGCAAGATCTCCTTGTAATGAATTTTTAAGATTTGCTTCGGCAAGCTTAACAGCATTTACTTTTTCTTCTTCTGCAAGGTCTAACCGCTTTTGCAATTCTTCTTCAAATTGATGATCGCGAACTTGCTTAAGAATATCAGCAAAACCAGCCTCATCTATCTTAAAAACCTTATTACAATTTGGACAAATAATTTCGTTCATAAGATAATATTTTATTGGTTATTGTTTCGATAAAGTTTAGATCTACTTGTTTTCGGTCTGACAAAATGCGACCTATACATCCCAATTTGTGTGTATTGCTCTGACTAATACCAGACAACAAATTTTAAAAAAGTTGCTTATTAATTTTGTGAATCCTCAATATGTGTTACTATTCCCTAAAGTTGGTATTTGTTTTAATCCTCCTTCCCTGCTCGAAAGTCTGTAAAGGTGAGATAGATTACAAACTGTCAAATACAAATTAAAAAATCTCCCCGCAAATTGCAATATTAATTATTCTCTTCTCTTTATTTCACTGCTCTTCCTGCTCTTACTGCTCTCCCTAATCCCTATAGTTCGTAAGCGCCAGCTTCTCCTCGTATTCTTCTTTCATTTCAATAGTCTCTTCCGTAATTGCATTTTTCTTCAGGCATCTCTTCATTCTCCTCTTTATTATCTTTATCTCTTCAGTCGTTCTGTTCATTTTCTTTCCGGCAATGATGTTAATCTTTCCGTAATCATCTGCATTTTTCATTATATCCCAGAGCGATATTAACTCGTAGTCTCCCGAATCCGCAATTGCTTTTTTCGCTGCTAAAATCCTTTCCCTCCCTGCTTCTAATTTTATTTCTCTTTCAAGACTTTCTTTTGTTGTTTCGTATGATCCTCTTTCTATCCTGAGTGACCTTTCTATGTCTACCGTTTCGAATACTACCTTTCCTCCGTCTTCGTTTATTTCAAATTCCGGCATTTTTTCTTTCCTGAAAATATTCTTTCCGACCGGTACATCCCTCAGTCCTGTTCCTTTGTAGTTTCTCATCTGCAGCTCATCATCGCTGAGATTTTTTCTTTTTCTTCCGAAATACTTTGTAAGCATGCCGGGAATCAGGTTGAACTTGATTACATACAAAAGCTGCTTCCTGTAGTCCGGATGCTTCTTAACATCCCACGGTCTTTTTGTGAGAAATGCTTCCGCTGCATTCTGCATCTCGTCCTCGGGTTTTTCATCAATGTCTATGTTTACAAAAAGTTCATTGAAAATACTGCCTAACAATGCTTCAGTCTGTTTAACCTTATTTGCATCATTATAAAATTCTTCTATTGCCCGTATCTTTTTCTTCTGAGTTTCTGGGTCATCATTGCAAAAGCATTTTTGTCCTGCCCCTGCTTTTTTCTCCTTCGCTGTTTCTTCATCAGTTTTAACGGCTTCGGTATCCATCAGAGCTTCAATGATTCCGTCAGCTGGATTTATTATATTGAAATCGTTGTACGCAGGACTTTTTTGTATTTTCAGAATCCTTTGTTTAATTTCTTCAGACCCGTTGATAATCGAATCATCTTGCGGTATTCCCGTACTCGCAGGCTGTAGAAATTCCTGTGTCTGTGTGTTTTCATGGAAACCTATTATGTCCGTCTTACCGGCTGACCTCTCATAATCCGGATTTATAACCTCTTTGTCACTTCTGCTTATAAATTCTCTTTTCATAAAAATTCTTCCTTTCTTTGCATTTTGTGTTCGTATTTTGCGGTTTAAAAATTTATTTATGACGCTTTTTTAAAAACCTTAAAAATACCTTAATTTTGTAAGGCGGGTAATACCCCCTCCTATTATTAATCACAACATAATCAAAAATTGGGTCACTTTGTTATCATTTGATGATAATTATTTCCGGGCTGTTTTTTTCTTTTTCACAAACAAGTGTTTGTTTTTAGCCTGACATATTTTTTAACAAAAAAATCTTTCTGAAAAACCCGAATGACCCCATTTCCATTTTTGCCGTGATTAATAGTAGAAGGAGTAACAAATATCTTGCTCTCTTAAAAAATAAATAATTCAATTTCTCATAATATTAAAAATGCCTCAAAATGCTCTTAAAATCACGTTCCCGTTTTTTCTTAATCTTGCGCTTTCCTTGCGCTTCAATTAGTCTCAAATTAGCCTTGCAAATTATACACATGAGAAAATGCCGTAGGTTCGCCGTGGCGAATCATCCCCTCGATTGCCATTTTACAAAACTTGTCATCCCCGAATGTTCTTGTCGGGGATCTAATCATGTGACTCCCTCTCTGTCATTCCATCATGTTTTTAGATGGAATCCAGCGCTCCACAAAAAGTGTAACGCAAACTTCCAGTTTGCGGTAAAAAACTCTTTGGTGTTTTCATGCATCGGCAGCCTGACTGCATCGGCAGTTAAAAGCTCTTTTAAATAATAACACGGTCTTCTCTGTGACCTCTGCGATCTCTGTGGTAAAAAAGCTTTTAAGAGAATCTTTTCTCTTCTAAGCCCGCCTGCTGCAGGCAGGTGCCCTTAGTGCCTTAGTGGTGAAAAAATTTTCTCTCAACTAAAATGATTGTGCACAACAGTTTCGGCTGACTGTTCTTAAAACAGCCGGGGGGACACACGTTCCTCCTGATTCCACTAACTAACTTTTTTCAAACTTAAACAATTTAAACTATGGGATTTCTAAAAAAATCTGTTCTCGGGAAACCGAGCGGTGCGGTAGGTGATATACTGTTCCGTTACAAAGACGGCAAAACCATAATCGGTACAAGACCCGTCTCTTTCATGCCCGGCACTGACCAGGCATCTGTTAACCGCAGAAACCGCTTCGGTATAACTGCGAAGTTCTCACAGGCGGTTAATTCACTCCCGTCATTCAAGAGCCTCTGGGATAATGTTACTCCAAACAACATCTCTCCATATAACGGCATCTTCAAGGCGAGCTATCCGTTCATTACACCGACTGACGTTTCCGCTTCTGCGGCTCTCGTACCAATGCTCTACGGGTTCGACGTAACCATAACCGATGCTACAATCGATGCAACAGAGGTCAACGTTTCAATCGAACCAATCGGTACGAACGCAGAAATTGATACGAATGTCGAAAAGTTCATTCAGCTCGGCACCGTTATCAAATGCTCTGACGGTACATTAGACACGCTGCCGTCATTGCTGTTCATTCCCCTGAAGTCCGCAAACGTAGTCCTGAACCTCGCGAACCCGCTTACGTTCTCGATTACGCTTTCCGACCAGGACAGCGACCTGTACTCCATGTACGACACGCATCTGTCTTATCTCGCTCTCGTCACTCTCGACGAATTCGGTAAGGCAATCCATTATTCATCCGGCTTCACTGTCTAAACAAAAAAGCAGGGAGAGTTCACTCTCCCTGCCTTTTTATAGAAAAAAAGTTGTCATCCCCTCATGATCTTGGAGGGGATCTAATCATGAAATAATTATTCGTTTATCATCAGTGTGCATTCTTGCTCTTTACTTTTTCACTGCGCGTTCTTTACGTCCGCCGTGGTGGATTACTTTCTCACTGCTCTTAAATCAGTGCAAATCATAAACAATCATAAAAATCAGTGTGCGCTCTTTTCTTATCACTTTTATTTAAAATCTTAAAACCAAAACCATGAAAAACTCGCAATTAAAATCTGCCTTCGCAGACTCAATCCTTACCATCGCTCCTCTCAGCGATTCATGGGAATGTTTCAGCGAAATGTTCAATCACGCAAACCCCCGTCAGGCAATACTCGACACCAATCGTGGCAATTTCCCCGGTGATATCTACGACGCCAGACCCATACTCACGCCCTCCGAAGACTTCTGTCATGTAATAAGCAAATTCGAACTTGCGGGAAAACATTACAAGCTCGATGTCGATAGGTTCATCTTTGATGGTGACTATCCTCAAACCGGTTCGGAAGAATTCTTCCGGCTCGTTATAATTCACACACTCGTCAGCCCGGACTTAAAATGCAAACCGAAGTTCCTCATTTTCAATACCTGCTCCGAACCAAAGCAGTTCATCAGAGGAAAGAAGTATAAACTCCGCGTGCCTGTACCCCTCCATCACCTGAACGATGTTGACTCCTACAAACATCAGTGCATCCACGCATTCTTCATGCACCTCATTCCCGAATGCGAAGTAAATGCAAACGGTTCAATCAGCTACCACGAAATCGCTCTCGGTTTCTCGCCTTCGGAATCGCTGAACGTCATGAGACTTGATGATGCCGATATGAGAAAGATTCTGCCTTCCAATTTCTGATGAGATAATTGTTGGTTGATGGTTGATAGGAAAAAAAGGCAAAGGATTAGATTCCCGACTGGAGCTTTCGGGAATGACAAGATTTTTAAAATGTTTAAAACTGCCATAAGCAGTCAGGCTGCCGAAGTTAAGTAAGCTTGATGTGAATTATAAATCATGGGAGATTGTTTTAAAATACAATTAAATAATAAGGCATCATCTATGAAAAAACTTATATTGCTTTCGTTAGTTATATTACTATCCGCATCAGGATTATTTTACTTCTTTAAAAATTCTTCGAATGAAATTGAATCCCGATTAAAGGGAAAAAAATACGAAACGGGTGACGAGGACAATCCTGAAGCAAGGCGGCAGCAGGAATTTAAAAAGCTCCGCGATATAAACACAAACAGAATTCCTGATAATATAAAGAATCTTGAACAGGATTTTGCTTCAAGGCTTCCTAAGATTACAGATAGGGACAATACACAGGCATTAACCTGGGTTGAGAGAGGGCCGAATAATGTGGGCGGAAGAACAAGAGCGCTTGCGGGTGATATAAATAATGCAAATATAATTATAGCGGGAGGAATAACAGGCGGGATGTGGAAAACAGTCAACGGCGGCACGAGCTGGACTAAAACGACTTCAAATTCACAGCTTCATTCAGCGACTTGCCTTGTTCAAGACAGGAGAACCGGAAACACATCAAAATGGTATGCGGGAACAGGTGAAAGGGAAGGAAATTCAGCGGGACAGTTCAATTCGGTAACACAATTTACAGGGAACGGGATTTTCAAATCAACGGACAACGGTTCAAGCTGGACGCTGCTGACTTCTACATCCGGAATACCGCCGAATAGTTTCACCTCGGACTGGCAGTTTGTATGGAATGTAGCAACGGACGTTTCGAATGCAGGGGAGGATGAAGTATATGCGGCGACGGTCGGCTCTATATACAGAAGTTCAAACGGCGGTACTAACTGGACGCAGGTTCTGGGAAGTTCGACTACGAGGTCAACTTTTACTGACATATCGGTTTCAACAACGGGAGTAGTTTATGCGTCGGGAAGTTACATTGACGGCGGACCGATGAACGGAATAAGAAGGTCAACTGACGGAATTAGCTGGGTTGATATTACACCTGCGGCAAATTTTCCTGCGACATACGGCAGAATTGTAACAGCACTTGCTCCTTCAAACGAGAATGTTCTTTATGTTCTTATTCAGGGAGTACCTAACGGAGAGCCTAATTCTGTGAACGGACATCAATTATGGAAATATACATATATAAGCGGGGACGGAACAGGAGCAGGAGGAAGCTGGGTAAGCAGAGGCGGTAACCTTCCGCAGGCAGGACAGAACAATTACGGCAATTTCAACGAGCCTTTTGACAGTCAGGAAGGATATGACCTTGCAATAATGGTAAAGCCCAATGACGAACATTTCATAATACTGAATGCAGTTAATACATACGTATCAACAGACGGGTTTGCAACGAACACAAATGCCAAAAGAATAGGAGGGTATCAGCCGGGTTCGGAAAACGGAACATATACGAACCATCATGCAGACGCTCATTCAGGATTCTTTCCGGCGGGCAGCAATAACATTTTTTATTCAGGCCACGACGGAGGCATTTCGAAAACGAATGATATAACGACAAATATAACAGCGGAAAACCCTGTAACATGGCAGAGTCTTAATAACGGTTACAATGTAACACAGTATTACGGAATTGCCATATCGCCTGAAACGGGTTCAAGCCGCCTTGCGGGAGGGTTTCAGGATAACGGATCGTTTGCTACAAATTCAAATATATTAGCAACCCCATGGACAGCGGTAAACAGCGGCGACGGAGGGTTTTGTGCAATTCCGCCGGATGCAGACGACAGGATTTATTCATCATCACAGAACGGCGATATTGACAGGACGAATCTTGACGGTTCAAATCAGGTTGCAATGAAACCTACAGGAGCGGCACATCAGCAATTTATTAATTCTCTGGTACTTGACAAGAACATTTCATCAATACTTTATTACGCAGGAGGAACTTCTGCAACAACGACGGGAATCTGGAGGAATAATAACATAGCGAACGGAACGAATACTACAGGCTGGACTTATCTTACGGGAACAGATGTTGGCTCCGCTTCCGCTCAGGTAAGTACAATATCAGTATCAAGAACAAACAGTGCTAATGTAGTTTATTACGGAACAGACGAAGGTCATATAAGAAAAATAACCAATGCAAACGGGACTCCGACAATAAGCGCAGACCTGAACGCAGGACTGCCCGCGGGGTATGTTTCGTGTATTGCGATTGACCCGGCAAATTCAGAAAAAGCAATTGCAGTATTCAGCAATTACAACCTTCAGAGCTTATGGTACACAACAGACGGAGGAACAAGCTGGACTGATATAGAGGGCAATCTTTCGGGCAATACAGGACCGTCGATAAGATGGGCTGAAATATTTTATGTTCAATCAGTACCGCATATATTTCTTGCGACTTCGGTCGGAGTATATTACACGACATCGCTTAGCGGCGGAACTACAGCCTGGACGCAGGAAGCAGTTAATTCAATAGGGAATGTTGTGAGTGTACATATGGATTACAGACCTGCCGATAAGATTCTTGTAGTCGGAACTCACGGCAGAGGTGCATTCCAGACTCAGATAGATACACCACTTCCGATAGAACTAAATGTATTTACGTATTCCGTAACGGGAAGCAATGTAACGCTTGCATGGAGCACAGAATCAGAAACTAATAATTCAGGATTTGACGTAGAAAGGAAAGCCCTGAATTCAGAATGGACTAAGATAGGGTTTGTAAAAGGATACGGAAATTCTACAGTAACAAGGAATTATAATTATAAAGACAATAATCTTGCAACGGGGACATACGAATACAGGATTAAGCAAATAGATTATAACGGGAATTTCAATTATTACAACCTTGAAGGAAGCGTAAACATAGGCGCACCGCGTAAGTTTGCACTGACGCAGAACTATCCGAATCCATTTAACCCTGTGACAAAAATCAGGTTTGAAGTTCCCGCATCTGAGTTTATATCACTGAAGATATTTGATATTACGGGCAGAAAAATCAGAACGTTAGTTAATGAAAAATTAAATGCAGGAGTTTACGAAAGAGAATTCAACGGCGCAGAACTGACAAGCGGAATATATTTTTACAGGATAGAGGCGGGAAAGTTCAGTGATACAAAAAAGATGATGCTGATAAAATAAATGATAAGGAGTTATGAGAGTTAGGTGTTAGAATTTAGGAGTTAGGAGTTAGAATTTAGGAGTTAGTTAAAGGTTTAGATTCCCTGCCTGTCTGTCTACAAAATGTAGACGGCAGGCAGACTACAGGCAGGTTCATAGTTGATAGTTAAAGAGAAAAGATAATTAATATATTTTTTAAGCAAATTACAGAGCAGAAGCGGTTATAATGTTCTTCTCTTTTGAATATTCACGGCTAATGATAAAACATTTTTTGATGCCTATTTTAATGCAGATTTTACCTGCTGCCTGTACATCACGAAATGTACCTTTATTCTTTACTTCAAATGCAGCGGTGCCGTTAACTATAAAATCAAGTTCGCTGGTGTTCCGCATATTGTAGTATGAAAGTTCGCCGTATTCTGATAGTTGATTTGCAACTGCATTTTCAAACATCTGCCCTTCTGAGATTTTTGCAAAAATATTAAGGATGCCATTATCGCTGAAGTAAACTTTTTTGCCTCCTGCTACACTGCGGTCAACGCTTAAGGAATACTTTGGCATGAGTTTAATGATAAATATTCCCTGAAGAAACTCAAGATAGCTGTATGTTTTAACGCGGTTAATCCCAAGTTCAGAAGCGAGCTTGGTAATATCGAGTATGTTTCCTGCTCTTGCCGACAACAGAATAATAAGGTCACGAAGTTCTTTAATATCGCTCAAATCACTTAACAGCCTCAGATCCTTTTCGAAGAAGGAAGAGAAGATGTTTTTTAATACAAGATTCTTTGTTTCGTAATCTTCTGTCAGCACTACTTCAGGAAGACCTCCGTAATTTAGATAGTCATCGTAAAGTGGTTCATGTTTTTTAAACTGATAGTATGATAGAGGTTTAAGGGAAGTAAGTTTATAGCTGCCGGAATAGTCTTCGTTATCCCCTTCTCCCGATACGAAAGCAACGTATTCCCTGAAATCCATCGGGTGAAGGATGAATAAGAATTTTCGGCCGCTAAGAGATTCAGGAAACAGATTCTTCAAGTAATAATTCGACGAACCCGTAACTATAAACTTTACGGAGTGTTTATCAATAAGGTATTTCATTATCTTCGTTATTTCCGGAAAATTCTGTATCTCGTCTATGAAAACATATAGGCGCTTTCCTTTTCCGGCACCTGACTCTTTTATTAAATCGGTATATATTCCCTCGTAATCAGTATTCTCAAACAGCATTAAATCGAGCGGGTTATCAAAGTCAAACCAGATTTTCGGTAGTTTTACACTGCTGTAAACCTGTTTCATAAGAGTTGTTTTACCAACCTGACGCATACCCGTAATAACGAGAGCGTTTTTATGTTCAAGATATTTTGTAACCTGATTGTAAAGATACCTTTTTTTCATGTGTAAATATATTTTTACAAATATAGGCATTTTTGTAATGATATTCAGTACAGGAAATAGTTGATATTGAAATAAGTTATAAAGTGATGGAGTTATGAAGTCAGGAGGCAGGAGGCGGGGGGCAGGGAGTGCAGGAAGCAGCTGAAGAGCGATTAAGAAGAGGCGAAATGCAGTAAAGGGATGTAATTAATATTGTCTGCTTCTTTTAATGCAGAGATATAATTTTTGCGGGCATCACCTTCTTTGGAAATATCAGCATGCCCCCATGAGAAGGGAATTAAGGTTTTATGTGATGAATAGCAATAGGAATTTAATACTATAGTATTAATTATGGATGATGATTATCATATTATAGTATTATAAAAGAGTTGAGGGTTGGATGGAGTAGAACTTGATTACATATGACAGTATTACTCAACCCAGTCGCAAATAAATATATTTGTTTCGCCTTGCTTTACATTGAACCTATTCGAACTGAATACAAATTTTTTACCGTCCATAGAAAACATAGGGAATCCGTCAAAAGTCTCATTAAAAGTAATCTGTTCCAGTTCTGTTCCATCAATGTTAACAGACCACAAATCGAAGTTTCTTCCTTTTGGGTCGGCAATATTAGAGCAGAAAATTATTTTCTTACCGTCGGGAAAAAAGTAAGGGCCGAAGTTAGCCGCACCGTTATTGGTTATTTGCTTTTTATTGCTGCCGTCTGCATCCATAACGAATATTTCCAGTGCATTCGGACGAATAAGACCCTGCTTCAATAAAGAGGTATATTCATTTAATTCTTTTTCTGTTTTAGGATGGGAAGCACGATATACAATCTTCGTTCCGTCGTATGAATAATAAGCGCCCCCGTCATATCCCGCTTCGAAGGTCAGACGCGTTACGTTTCCGCCGTCTAAATCCATCGAGTATAATTCAATGTCACCATCGCGCGTAGATGTGAAAATAATTTTATCACCTTTTGGAGAAACAGTCGCTTCTGCATCGTACCCAGGTGACGAGGTTAAAACGCTGATGCTGCTGCCGTCAACATTCGCTTTATAGATATCATAATCGTTATACAAAGCCCATACGTATCCTTTTGAAAAATCCGGCGGCATCGGACATTTATCGTTTCCCATAAAGGTTGAGGCATACAAAATATGTTTATCATCGGGCAGAAAATACGAACATGTAGTTCTTCCTTTTCCATTGCTTACGAGTCTCTTTTCAGAACCGTCGATGTTCATTATGTAAATCTGATCGCACGAATGTCCAAAAGTTGACTGATAGACAAGTTTCGTTCCGTCGTAAGAAAAATAAGCTTCAGCATTTTCACCGCCGTTAGTAAGCATCCTCATGTTTTTAAAATGTTTTTCGCCTTTAAAAACTAAAGAGTCGTTTGTAACATTATTTTCAGACTGTGGATTATAGCCATAAGTAAATGCAAACAGTGCTAAAGATATTACAGCTAAAAAAGAGGTTAATATTATTTTGCCCACTTGGTTTATATTATTATTACGAAATTTAAAATGTTTTTTCTTACTGTTGTATTTTACTCTGTTCCAAAAAACTCACTATACAAATAAATCAATGCAGGTACAAACAGCCACAGCAGCCCTTTAATAAGAAAGAACCAAAAACCATATTTTACAGTATTCTTAAAAATGTTCTTTTTCATCATGCTGACATAACGTTATAAGTTTTGAAATCAGACTTCATAGGCGGTTCCTGATTATTTTCTTTTGCCAGTTTAATATCTTCAAACCCGCGCTTGTGACCCTGGATAAAATTATCGGATTTAGTCCAGACCTTAAATGCATCTTCATTTTTCCAGTAGCTGACTATAAGATAATCGCCCTGATTATTAGCTGGTTTCAGAACGTTCATAAAAATGAATCCCGGCATTTTATCAATTGCTTTAATTCTCGATTTGAAAAGTTCTTCAAATCTTGGTTTATAATACTCCTGGCATGAAATATAATTTACTGCAACGAACGAATTAATTTCGGGGCTGTTGATTTTGTTCTCCTGAATTTCGGGCTGTTTGATTTCCTGATTGTTCATACTTTCCTTTTTAAGATGATTTAATTAATGATAATATGTAAAGCTATATATTCCTTCCGTAAGCAAATAGTATAAAGAGGCACTGAATTACAGTATGTTTTATTCAAACTATTTTTAAAACCTTATTTCCACAAGAAGGGTTAATAAAACGTTATGAATAAGAGACTAAACCTCAATACTTATATTTGGAAACGATTTTTCGGACTCTTAAATTCCGTATTGTTGAAAAGATAGTTGTTTGTTGATGGTTGAAGAGCAGAAGTTAGAAGTTAGAAGTTAGAAGTTAGGAGCTAGAGGTTAGTTGTTAAAGGATTAGATTCCCTTGGTCTGTGACAGACGGCAGACTGCAAACGGTAGACGTTCAACACGACGAAATTCCCACATAGAGCGCATATTAGATTCCCATATTTGCCAGCATGCTTGCGATATTGTTTACATATTCAACAAGTTTTGGGTGTGATACTTCAAACTCTTCAACGGATGCAGATAAACCATTGCTTGATAATTCGAAAAGTTTTTGATTTTTTTGCTTACGGGTTGCTTCGTGTGTAGTTCGTTCCATAAATCCTAAGATGCTTTCAGCATGTTCGGCATTTGATTCCGATAATCCTGATATTTCTTTTTTCGGCTTTTCAATTAAACCGAGAAGCTCCGACTTCTTTTCTATGGTGAGATTATTATCAGCACGAATTTTTTCTTCAATGTTTGCGAGTGTATTCTTTTCCATCTTGTTTCTCCTGAATTAGTGTTCTTAAAAGATTTTTATTTAGACTAAACTAAATTTAAAGTAATATTACATAGAAACAAACTCATATTTTCGTGAACACATGCGGCGTTATTTTATTAATATCATGCGTTTTGTGTCAGTGAATTCCTCTGTTGTCATTCTGAAAAAATATACTCCGCCGGGTAATGAAGCTCCGTCAAAACCGATTTCATTAGAGTGGTTTTACCGGCCTGACGCACTCCTGTTATTGCAAGAACATTTTTGTGCTCAAGATATTCTGTCTTAAAACAAACCCTATTCTCCCTGTGCGTTCTATATCATATCATAATATGATATATTAATATTATTATCATATCATAGTATTAATAAAAGTGTTCTTACTGTTCTTACTGCTCTTACTGTTCTTACTGTTCTTACTGTTCTTACTGTTCTTACTGTTCTTACTGTTCTTACTGTTCTTACTGTTCTTACTGTTCTTACTGTTCTTACTGCTCTTACTGCTCTTCCAATAACACAATATCATAATATTATGTTATTCCACTATCCGAATATCACATGTTTTGGACTTTACAATATCAAAATATTGATTTATTTTGTACTATGATTAAAAGAGAACTAGGGAACAGCCTGAAAGACAAGCTTTTTAAGGGAAAGGTTATAATTCTTTATGGTCCGAGGCAATGCGGTAAAACCACACTTATTAATAATATTCTTAAGGATATTAATAAGAAAGTTCTCTTTCTTGACGGCGAAGAATATAATGTCAGGCAGCAGCTTGAAAACCCTTCTTCGGAAAAACTGAAATTAATCTCTCTTAATAGTGAAATAATTTTTATTGATGAAGCCCAGAAAATTCCTGATATAGGAAATGTTCTTAAATTGTTTCATGATAAGATCCCCGGTGTGCAGGTTATCGCCACGGGTTCTTCTGCTTTTGAGCTTGCGGGTAAGACAAGCGAACCATTGACAGGAAGAAAGTTTGAATACACTTTGCTGCCGGTCTCTTTCGGTGAAATGCTCAAACATACAAACTTCATCGAAGAAAACAGCAAACTTGAAACAAGATTGATTTTCGGTTCATACCCCGAAGTAATAAACAATCCTTCGGATTCTAAAGAACTTATAAAACTGATTGCAAAAAGTTATTTATATAAGGATTTGTTTTCTCTGGAAAAAATAAACAGCCCTGACCTGTTTGAAAAGATTGTGTCCGCGCTGGCTCTGCAGATAGGCAGCGAAGTTTCTTATAAGGAAATTGCATTAACCGTCGGTGCAAATCATTTAACAGTAAGCAAGTACATCAGCCTGCTTGAAAAAGCCTACGTGGTTTTTAAACTGCCGGCTTACAACCGCAACTTACGGAATGAAATACGCAAAGGGAAAAAGTATTACTTTTACGATAATGGTATTAGAAACGCTGTTATAGATAATTTCAATGTGCTCGAAAAACGCAATGATTCCGGGGCTTTGTGGGAAAACTATCTTGTAAGCGAACGCAGGAAGTTCCTTATGTTTCATGGCATGGATAGAAAGAATTATTTCTGGAGAAATATACAGAAACAGGAAGTTGATTACCTTGAAGAAGAAAATGGTGAAATTTCAGCGTATGAATTCAAGTGGAGTAATAAGGCTAAAGCAAGGTTTACAAAATCATTTGTTGATAATTATTCTCCCGTCACTACGGCTTTAATAAACCCTCAGAATTACTATGAATTTTTAACTCTCGATTCCGAACGCAGATAAGCTGTAAAAGTATTTCTCAGGGCTATTGCTCTCTCTGCATGTCGAAGATCCGCCGCGTCGGAGTATGTCTCAAATGTACATAAACCACAAAAATAGAAAAGTAAAACCATGAAAAGCATTCTGGATTCCAGCTTTCGCTGGAATGACAGATAGGGAAATGAAGGTTATGAGACATATTCCGTGGCGAACACCCCGTTTCTCTTTATAGGGACTCTTACTTTACTAATATCATCCGTCTTGTTGCAGTGAAATCTTCTGCATACATTCTGTAAAAATAAACGCCGCCGGGTATTGATGAGCCGTCGAAGCTGATTTCATAAGTGCCGGGATTCATTTCTTTGCTGATTAGGGTTTGGATTTCTTTTCCTAATATGCTGAAGACTTTGATTGTAACGAAAGATGACTTTGGAATCTGAAAACTTATTTTAGTAACGGGATTCCATGGGTTCGGATAATTCTGATGCAGGCTGTAATCAGTTACGAGGTCTGAGCCTGACGCTATTGACGTTGAATTTTCAAATGTAAATAATGAGTAAACAGGAAGATGGTCGGCGGTGTAATGCAATGCGTTTGCTATTACCTGAGATACAGCGGTATTGGGCATTTTATTGATAGAGTCGTTGTAATGGTTTCCGTCGTTTCCGTAAGCAACGAGCGAATTAGTAACGTAGGTAATACCGCCCGGGTTTTTAACAGCGTTTGAGTATAATATCATGTCGAATCTATCGTCCATGCCTCCTGTAGCTCCGCCTCCGAAAGACCTTACGCGGGGCGACTGTGTGTGATATTGTGCATACGCAGGATTATTCCATGTGCCTGTTAGTGTAAGCGGGTCGTTGAATTTGCCGTCAGTGCCTGATGTTACTTGCAGGAGTTTCTGATATGCAAGTTCGTTTGAGCTGTATATGTTGAAATCGCCGCATACGATGAAGTTAGCACCGTGGTGCAGAGCGTTAGTAACTTTTCTGAGACTATCAACTTCTGCTGCTCTGAGTAGTTCATTTGCAGAGCCCGTGCTGGCTTTTAAATGGACTGAGTATATGCGTAGTGTATCTTTTGTGAGGATGTGAACGAGCTTGAATTCGTTTATGTCGCGAAGAGCGGTTTTAACAGGGGTATTGCTCAGAAAGAGGAAAATATCATTTCTGAAATAAATACCATTGTCCGTATCGGGACCGTTTATAAAAGTGCCTGCACTGTAATCGGTTCTATCTACGTTCATGACGTTATTTAGATAACCGTCAACGCCCGACTGTGACGTTATTTCCTGCACGACGAGAATATCAGGGTTTAAAGAGCTGATAACCGTCCTAAAGTAAGGATTACGGGTTGTGGTGTCGGATCCGGGATATCCCAGGAGATTGTATGACACTATTTTAACCTGTGCGTATGAAACGCCGGTTAATAGCAAATAAGCTAATACGAATTTTAATATATTTTTGACCATCATATAAGGTATAAAACAGGGGGTGGAGATTCAATGCTATTAGCAATAAATCTGGGGGAAAGATAGTTGATAGTTGAAAGTTGATAGCCCCCAATTACAAAAATGGAATTAAGGAAAGAAGAAACTTATTAGCACACTGATAAAAGACGATTGTGACTGATTTTCACTGATTTTCGTATATGTTAAAACAATAACTTATTTCAAGTTTCTTAGAAGTTGAGAGTTGAAAGTTGAGAGTTTAAGAGCGAAAAACTTTTTAACACTTACTGCACTGAATGCTTTTGCAGCTCTTGCTGTTTTTACTGCTCTTTCTGCTTTTGCAGCTCTTGCAGCTTTTACTGCTCTACCACACTCCCGCACCAAGCTCTACGGTGTAGTTCAAATTCTTTATGAGCGGGAAGCCCGTGTTTTTAACGCCCAGCCTTAATCCCCAGAAGTCTGTCAGGAAACTTAAAAATTTTAGCGGAGAAAATAATACGTTTGCTCGGAACTTAAGTCCTGTTTCAAGAACAAAGTCTGTTTTCCGCGATGAATTTCCTGATCCGTCAAGGATATACTTCGATTCTACCCCTACAGAAAAATACGGGTCCATAAACCGCGATGCTGAAGAAGTTATTAATAGATTATAACCTAAATCACGAAACTTTTCTCCTTGCAGATAAACTCTGTTTACCATCCAGCCGCCAATTAATGGCGTCTCTACGTTCTTTACTATCAAAAGCGGAAATGCAAATGATACACCCCATGCATCGTCATCATACCTTGCGTTTACGGCAAATGATTTGATCAGTAAATCAGTTTCAATCCAGGAAAAGAATTTTTTTGAATCTGTATCCTTCGATACCAAAGGCCAGCGATCTGCGGAATAACCCGACATGTCGTGTTCAAGTTTCATATCAGGAAGTGCCAAAACTGCATTAGGCATGGCTCGTAATTCGTAAATTGCATTATCGGGAGCGTAAACACCGTTAACTTTATATTTTGCACTGAGCGGACTATCGTCCGGTAAAGGCGGAAAAACACGGTGTTCGGGTTTTCTGTTTTTTGCCATGTAACTTTGAAAATCCGCCGTGAATAATGAACCTGTTCGTATTATATCCCGAAGCCCCCATGCGTCGTTTGTCCTGACGTTCACATCATAACCCGGCGTGTAAACTCCGTCTCCGTTAATATCAGTACAGCTCGCATGCTTGCCCTCTTCTACGAGTATATGAAAAGGAAGCTTCAGCTCGGTCGAATTTGTATCAAGGTCATATATATTATCATACCAGGGAAGTGCATGTGCTTTTGCCGTTACCTGCATAAGAATCATTCTGTAAAGGAGACTGTCGCCATGCTTTGTTTTTTCAACGTAGATTTTAAACTGCGACTGTTCGGTATCGTGCATGTGTCCTCCGAGACCTGCTTCATTCCTGTAGTAATGTGAATAATCTATATCAATTGCCGCTACTTTCGATAAATCAATTGTTGAGTTGTTCTTGTCTGTTTTATCTTTCTTGATTGCGTCTCCGGATGCGTGCTCTAATTTTAATACATTCCTGAACTGGTAATAGACAACGGGTTTATTGGTTGCTTTCTCGAATGGAAAATATGCCGGTATGTTTATTTCTTTGCCGGATTTATTCTTCAGCTCGGGCTCATCAGGCGAGAACCAGAATATAGGAGCACAGTAAGAAGCCAGTTCCCTGAACGTCATTTCCGATTTGCTGCCTGTCCAGAAAACAAAAGGCTGAAGAAACGTAAGATTGTCTTTTTGCTGAGCCGGGGAAATAAAAGGAAGGCAAAGGGATGCAAGTAAAAGGTAGATTATTCTTTTCTTCATGCTCTAAAAATTTTTATTTATAAATGTTTTTTGTTCTCCAATATTTAATATCTCTGTTTTATCCTTAATACCGTAATCCTTTATTAGTCTCTCAAGCTTATACAACGGGTCGTTAACGTCTGCAAGTCTGAACTGAAAAACGCCGTAATGTGCCGGCATGAACTTCTTTGCTTTCAGATCAAGAAATATTTTCACGGCACCTTCGGGATAGACGTGTCTTTTGTTGCCGCAGCCTTCGCACTCTTCGCAAGGACCTATGGGTATAATTGCAAGGTCTATATCGAAACGCTCGCTTATTTTCTTAAATGCCAACGGGTCGTAGCCCGTATCTCCTCCGAAGTAAACATTAATTCCATTATAACTGAAAATAAAACCCGTGTACGAATGCTCGCCCCAGAGGAATCCGTCAAGTCCGTACCTGCCTCCCCAGTGGCGAGAATATGCAGTATAAACCGTAAGTCCGTTTATTGTTACTGAATCTCCAATCGGGTTAAGGTCTTCATAGCCATTGTTATTGCTCATGCGTATGTAGTTATAATCATATCCCGGAAGGTATGATTCAACTCCTTCGGGAAATACGAACGGGACGTTTTTATTCTTTTTCTGAAGATGGTCAATAGTGCCAAGGCTCAGGTGGTCTATATGAGGGTGAGTAACAGCTATCAAATCAAGTTTAGGAATGTTCGAAGTCTTGATTCCCGGCTCAACAAGTCTTTTAGAAAATATTCCAATGGAAGTAGTAAGAACAGGGTCTGTGAGTATTTGCTTATCATCCATCTGAATAAGACACGTTGAATGCCCTATCCAAAGTACTGCAAGACGCGCTTCAGGCAGGACAGGATTTGTTATTTTATTCTTTACCTCTTTCGGCGGTTTAAAAGAAGAAGGACCGTTGCCCGCTATCTCCTGAAAAATAGTGCATCCCGATAAATAAAACGAAAGTAAAAGAATAAATATTACTCGTAATCTTTTCAAATTATTAATAGTATTTTATATAAAACCCTGCATTATACTTGCTTACAGCATTCTGTTTGTACGCAAACTTAATTCCGAACATTCCAAACACTGAATACAGACCTGCTTCATACATGATGCCGTCAACCTTGCTGTTAAACTCATTTTTCTGGCTGTAATAACCTGCACCTAAAGAGAAGCTAAGGTATTCGCCGCCCTGTGCAATGGGAAAATAAACGCGTGCACCCGCGTTGTACATGTACCTTTTTACTTTTGAATTATCAAACCCGCCCGTAACAAACTGCGGAGTGAAAAATATCTCTGCCGAGCCAGTAAACTTCTTAACCGGTTTCACCATCATTACGGAAAAATGTCCAAGATACTTATTAGGTTTAAATGTGTAAGATAAAGGAGTCACCTGCCACTCGAAACCAAACTCCGTTCCATGTCTTCCGTTACCGTTATCTTCAAAGAATACAGGCGAAGGTATCATCTGCATCACCGCCCAGCTCGGATATTTAATTAAAGCGTTTTCCCTTTCGGCTTGAGCATAAGCCGCGGATGAAAACAACAAGGCTGTTATTAAAAATGCAAATAACCCACGGATTGAACCATGGGTTATTTTAATATATTTATTTACGTGATTCAAAAACTATTTGATATGAATAATTTTAATTCGTAAACATTTCTCGTTACGTCGTTTAATTTTTTATAGCGAGACGCTCTTCTGTAGTAATTAACCTCAAATCCTATATCAGTTGATTTTGTCAGGTTAACAGCTACACGGGGAGAAAACACAATTAAGTTGTCGTTCCCGTCTGCGCCGTCAATCGTATAAATCATGAAGTTATACAATCCAAGAAATAAATAACCCTGGTCCTTGAATCCAAGGAACGTTTCAAATTTATTTGCAAAACCCATTCCAAAGTTATAATCGCGGTATGCTGTCCCGTCTGCTTCATATTTATATGCCTCGGGTACGTTATTACCTCCTCCGAGTACAATACCCGCGATATGAAGGCTTGACTCGAAAGTTACATCGCTTACGGTCGGAAATTTATACACAATACCTCCGCCAAGACTGTTTGCTGCAATTTCGTAGTACGTATTGCTATAATAATCAAAGTGCTGGAACATGCCGATTAGCATCTTCTGGTCAGCTTTGTGTTTATAATTTTTTCCGAACAATAGTCCGTAAACACTTATCTGGCTCACACGCGGTTGTGTGCCAAAACTGAAAAGTCCTTTGAAATTGAAGAAGTCATACGGCTTCCTCGATTTTTCAGTAAATGGATTTCCATAATACATATCGAGCCTGAGCGACAGATTGCCGTTGCCCCTGTATATGTTTGCGCCGCGGTAAATGAAACTTGGACCGACTTCAATTGAGCTTGAAAGAGGTTCAATTTCGTAGATGCTCTTCGAACGGACTCGTGTTATATCTCCTTTAAAGAATCTGTTTATGCCTCGCGTTGGAGCTACAAGGAATGCGCCAATTTCGCGCCATACTCTTTCAGACCCTGTTTTTCTTTCATCAATAATAAGCGACGAAAGACGGTATGTCATTTCTCCTAAAGCAATCCCTCCCATGGTGGTAGTGATAAAATCATTAATTGATGGGTAGTTTACTTCCATGAAAAATTCCCACATAAAACTTCCTGCCATTGAGTAAGGCGCAGACTCCCAGAACGTGAGCCCGCTTGAACGAGCAAAGTTAAAGTAAGTGTTTCCGTGGTATGGATGCATTAGCTGGTTCGTTGAAAAATGGTCTGAATCGAAAACAAATGCATGATTAAAATTTGCTTGAACAGTTTGAGTACTTATAACTGCCCACGGCTGCGGTGCTATGTAACGGCTCATAGACCATACTCCGATATTCAGGAAGAAAATCTCAATAACCGGCAGCCAGTAATTTTTCTTTGCCCTGAATGAAGAATCAAACTGAATGTCGTTAGTCAATGATGAATATCTTTTTTCAGCACCAAAATATGATTCGTCTTTCTCACCCTTAAGAGTATCTAATCTGAAAAGAGTCTCTGAATATACATTTCTAAGGTGAATCTTATTATCGAGAACTATAGAAGAAAGCTTAAGTTTTGTAAAACTCGTATTATCCGTATTAATTTGCGCTGACAATGGAGAGTCCTCTGTGATGCTTGTAAATTCCTGTTCAGGAACATAAATGCCCGCACCGGCTTTTTCGATAACTTCGTCTGTCTGGGAAAAAACAATCTGTGAAGTAAGCACAATGAGTAATATGATATAGGATATATTTTTAATCATAATAATACTACTCCTCCTTCGATGATAAATTTGTTCGTGAAATGCGGGCTGTAGTAGCTGTCGGCAAGAAACGTGTAGCCGCCGTTTATAAAGACACCAAGTTTTTTATAAACATTCTTTTCTAATCCCGTTCTGAAAGTTACCGCAAACTGATGGCTGCTTTTCTTGTTGGGTACCTGGTCATTTTCGTTTGATATGTGGGAATAACCAAGGTCAGTATTAATGTCGAAATGCTTTAGCTTGAATGTATACCCTGCTCTGTAGGACACAAGAAATGATTTTGTCGTGCTTGATGAAACAACAGGACCGCCCATATCAAACATTGTGTAAATATTGTTAGTTCTGAATCGTGCACCAAACGTTGCATAGGACAGGTTACCCGCCGATAGCAGTATATTTGTTTTCGTGTTGTTGTAAATGTAAACGAGTCCGAGCGTTGTTCCTTTTTGCTTCTTCGTTACGGCATTAATAATACCAATTTGCAGTCCGTAATTGTCGTTAACAGCATTTACCAGCCCAATCTGAACACCCTTCTGGGATTTGGTTATATTCAGTGATGATAGCTGCAAACCATGATTTGAATATCCCGCAACGTTGAACAGGAAAGCCAGCTGTGCGCCGTACAACTTCTTTCCGGTTACGTTCGCTGCAAGAGCTGATTGAAGCAAACTTATGTCTTTACCGTTTGAGTTATAAATCCCCGCGAGCTGAACTCCGTTTAAGTTTTCAAAATTAACATTGGCAATACCTGCAAACTGCAGTCCTTGAAAATCATCGAAAGAAAGGTTTGCTAATCCTCCGAAAAGTAAACCCCTGCCTCCGTTGGTTAAGACGTTGGCACCGCCAGAAACCTGGAATCCTCTGAGCTTTCCCCTTGTCTCCGCATAGAGACCGTTTACCTGAAAACCATTTAGGTCGCTCTCAAGAATAGAATACATTCCGTTTATTGAGGCACCGTTAAGTTTATTAAATCGCGAACCGATAATACCCAGATTAAAACCAACATCGTCTTTTATCGACCGGTTAATGCTGACGGGGTAAACAAGGGAAAGGTTAAACGGTACGTATTTTCCCTGTGCCGGCAGCATTGAGGCAGCAAGGAAAAATATACATACCGACAAAAACATTTTGTAAATTTTTGTCATATATAATTATAAGTTATCTAAATTATTTTGAGATAAATGTCATTAGTACATCACTGCCATCAAGGAGAACGAGGGTGTTGTTCCTGACATCAAATCCTGATACTTTTCTTAATAAACTAAGAAATTCCATCTCTATGCTCTCACCGCAGTGCATTTTCGTAATTGCACCGGGGTCAAGGGAAAGCTTGCCGGATTCATATTTATAAGTGCCGGTGAAACTGTTACAGCCAGTAAATCCTGAAAAACCGTTGTCCGGGGAAAGAGTCATGTACGGATTTTGATAATCAGGGGATTTATTATCCATAGTCATGACGTTGATTGTGCTCAGACTCCACTGTTTAGACGTAATGTTGTCAATTTTATTTACAGTTTTTGATGAACTACAGGACAGAGAAATGAAAATGAATAAACAAAGAATAGCAGTTGCAATATTTTTCATAATTTTATTTTTACTAATATATTTAAAAACTCACAAATAATATATGACAATATATTTATGCAAAAACTTATTGCAGAAAAATTATCTATAAATCTTATAAAACAAAAACAACGATTAAAGCCTAATAATAGAATTTCATATTTTAGAAAAATACTTTAAATTACCTCATAAAAATTTAATAGTACTCACAAATTATTAATTATGTCTGACCTTACATCTTCAAACACAACGCTGGATAAATTCAGCTACGACAATACTATTGTCAAATATTTTGCGTATGCTGTGATGATATGGGGTGCGGTAGGAATGCTGGTAGGTTTGCTCATTGCAGGACAAATTATCATTCCCTCCTGGAACCTCAATCTGCAATATACTACTTTTGGAAGAATCAGGCCCTTGCACACTAATGCTGTAATTTTTGCATTTGTCGGTAATGCGATTTTCATGGGAATGTATTACTCTCTGCAGAGACTTTGCAAAGCAAGAATGTTCAGTGATTTGCTGTCAAAGGTTCATTTCTGGGGATGGCAGTTTGTAATAGTGCTTGCTGCAATAACACTTCCTCTTGGACTTACTACAGGCAAGGAATATGCAGAACTTGAATGGCCTATCGATATTCTCATAGCAGTTGTCTGGGTGGTGTTTGCAATCAACATGTTCGGCACAATTGCAAAGAGACGCGAACGACACATGTACGTTGCAATATGGTTTTATATCGCAACGGTCGTAACGGTTGCAGTTCTTCACATTTTTAATTCATTAGCAGTTCCGGCAGGATTATTTAAAAGTTATCCAATTTATGCAGGTGTGCAGGATGCACTCGTGCAGTGGTGGTACGGTCATAATGCTGTTGCATTTTTCCTGACTACTCCATATCTGGGTCTGATGTATTACTATCTGCCAAAAGCAGCAGAAAGGCCAGTGTATTCGTACAAGCTTTCCATTATACATTTCTGGACATTGATATTTCTTTATATTTGGGCGGGTCCGCATCACTTATTGTATAGTGCGCTGCCTGACTGGGCGCAGTCTCTTGGTACAGTTTTCTCAATTATGCTGATTGCTCCTTCATGGGGAGGTATGATAAACGGTCTTTTAACTCTGCGCGGTGCATGGGATAAGGTTAGAGAAAGTGTTGTGCTTAAGTTTATGGTTGTTGCCGTCACGGCTTACGGTATGGCTACATTTGAAGGACCAATGTTGTCGCTGAAAAATGTTAATGCAATCGCTCATTTTACTGACTGGATTGTTGCACATGTTCACATCGGTGCGCTTGGCTGGAACGGTTTCCTTACTTTCGGAATACTGTACTGGCTTGTGCCAAGGTTGTTCAAAACCCAGTTGTTTTCAAAGAAAATGGCAAACTTTCATTTCTGGATAGGATTCATTGGAATTATATTCTATGCCGCACCTATGTACTGGTCAGGAATTACTCAGGCGTTAATGTGGAAACAATTTACTCCAGAAGGTGTTTTACAGTATCCGAATTTTCTTGAAACACTGCTGCAGATAAAGACGATGCATATGATAAGATTTACCGGTGGTCTTTTCTATTATGCGGGATTTATTGCAATGCTTTATAATCTAGTAAAGACAATTAAAGCAGGAAGTTTTATTGGTGATGAAAATGCCGAAGCTCCCTCACTTGAAAAGAATGTACAGTTCGAACCAATTAAGGGCGGCGTGATGAAGAAGCACAGACTGATTGAAAGACGCCCGTTCCAGTTTACTATTCTTGCGATTATTGCTGTTTTAATCGGCGGGTTAATAGAAATAATACCTACGTATTTAATTAAATCAAATATCCCTACAATACAAAGTGTTAAACCATATACAACTCTTGAGCTGCAGGGAAGGGATATTTACATAAGAGAAGGATGCGTGAACTGCCATTCGCAGCTTGTGCGTCCGTTCCGTTCTGAGACAGAGCGTTACGGAGAATATTCAAAAGCAGGTGAATATGTTTATGATCATCCGTTCCTGTGGGGTTCTAAACGAACTGGACCTGACCTTCTGAGAGTCGGTAAAAAATATCCGAACCTCTGGCACTACCTGCACATGGACGATCCAACCACAGTTTCTCCCGGCTCGTTAATGCCAAGATTCTCATGGCTGAAAGAACAAGTCCTGGATATTTCTACAACTGAAAGCAAAATCAGAGCTATGAAGTCATTAGGCGTTCCTTATCAGGAAGGTTATGAGAAGATTGCCAATAACGACCTGCAGAAACAGGCAGAAGAAATAGCACTTGACCTGCAGAAACAAGGGATTGATGTTACAAACGACAAGGAGATTATTGCACTGATTGCATATTTGCAGAGACTCGGCACAGACATTAAGAACACAGGTCAGCAACAACAAATAACAAAATAAATTATGTTTAGTAAATTTTTTATTTCAGAGGAATGGTTAGGGATTTTTGCAATAGCAACAATGCTTCTTTTCATTCTGGCATTTATAATAATATTGATCTGGGTTGTGAGACTCAAAAAGGACCAGGTCGAAGAACAAAGAAATCTACCGTTAAAAGATTAAAGATTATTTATTATGAATAAAAAAGTTTTATCTGTTACATTTGGCTTCGTCCTCTCAGGTTTATCCTTTCAGGACATTCTTGCGCAGACAGCTGAAAAAGAAACTTATTCAGACTCGTATGTGTACATGATACTTGCTGCATTGTTATTTACGCTTGCCGTTCTTTTTGCTTCTTTGATGATTTTTGAATCTGCAGAAAGAAAGAAAAAGGTTACGGTCGCAGCAGCGGCAACGATTTCAGGCAACGTTATGCAGGACCATGAATATGACGGTATTCAGGAGCTTGATAACCCTGCGCCTGCATGGTTTCAGGCTTTATTCTATATTACGATTGTGTTTGCAATAGTTTATATGGTTCAGTTTCATATGATAGGAAAACCAAATTCCTCTACTGACGAATATTTACAGGAAATGACTATAGCACAGCAGCAAAAAGATGAGTTATTAAAAACAGGCGGATTAATAAACGAGACTAATGTTGCTGATTTAACAGATGCTGCTGATTTAAGCAAAGGAAAGGAAATATTTACGGTAAACTGTGTCAGCTGTCACAATGCTGACGGAGGCGGGGGTGTCGGTCCCAATCTAACAGATCAGTACTGGATTCACGGAGGTGGGATTAAAAATGTATTTGCTATTGTCAAGAACGGAGTAACAGCTAAAGGTATGATTTCCTGGCAGACACAACTCAACCCAAAACAAATGAACCAGGTTTCGAGCTATGTACTAACCCTTCAGGGAACAAAACCGGCAAGCCCGAAAGCACCTGAGGGCAATGTCTGGGTTGATACAACTTCTACAACACCAAAAGACACGTTAAAGAAATAATTTATAGGTTTCCTTTCCGCATGTTATAATTAGCAATTAACCTGCGGAAAGATTTACAAGTAATGTAATAATATAGTTTCTGATTTAACATCAGCAGTATCTTTTCTCAATTATTTACAAAAAGTTTTAAGCATGGAAGACGAATCATTCAGAGACCATCTCTCAACAGTGACCCAGGAAGGTAAAAGAATCTGGGTATATCCTAAAAAGCAAACGGGCAGATTTTATACTGCTAGAACCATTGTCAGCTTTTTCCTTCTTGTAATTTTATTCCTTTCGCCCTGGATTAAAATTGATGGACATCCGTTTATGCTTTTTAACTTCTTTGAAAGAAAGTTTATAGTATTTGGTCTGGCTTTTGGTCCTCAGGATTTTTACATATTCGCAATTGGATTCGTTACATTGCTTGTCTTTGTTGTCCTCTTTACCGCAATATACGGACGGATATTCTGCGGGTGGATTTGCCCGCAGACGGTTTTTATGGAAATGGTATTCAGAAAGATAGAGTATTTTATCGAAGGTGATGCAGCAAAGCAGCGCGCACTCGATAAGGCACCATGGGGCGGTTCAAAAATATTCAATAAGACAATCAAACAGATAATATTCTTTGCGATAGCAGTATTGATAGGAAATACATTTATGGCTTATATAGTTGGCATAGATGAAACGTTACAAATTATTTCGAATTCGCCATTTGAACATTTATCTGGATTTATTGCAGTGATGGTTTTTTCCGGTGTGTTCTATTTTGTTTTCTCAAAGTTCAGGGAACAAGCCTGCACGATAGTTTGTCCTTACGGAAGGCTGCAGGGGGTTCTGCTTGATTCGAACACGGTTGTTGTTGCTTACGATGACGTACGAGGTGAACCAAGAGGAAAACTCGACAAAGAGAATCTCACAAACCAGGGAGACTGTATTGACTGCCATCTTTGCGTTGCGGTATGTCCGACGGGAATCGACATAAGGAACGGAACCCAGCTTGAATGCGTCAACTGTACATCATGTATCGATGCCTGCGACTCTATAATGGACAAGGTGGAAAAACCAAGAGGGCTTATAAGATATGCTTCGATGAAAGGAATTGCAGAGAAAGTAAAGTTTAAGATAACACCAAGGATTATTCTTTACAGTGCACTGCTTGTGCTGCTGCTTACCATATTTACAAGTTTATTGTTTACGCGGGAAGATATTAAAGTTAACGTTCTGCGTTCACCGGGAAAGATATATCAGGAAATGCCGGACAATAAGTTTAGCAATCTTTACCATGTTAAATTAGTTAATAATACTTTTAAGGATATTCCTGTGGACATTAAGCTGTCTAACCCTGATGCAGAATTTATGCTTATCGGAAAAAACATAAGCCTTTCATCCCTAAGCATTCAGGAGTCGGAGTTTATGATATTGCTGCCTAAAGATAAAATTACGACAACGGTAATGTCGATAAATGTGCAAATTTATGCAGGAGGAAAAATTATCGGGGATATTAAGACAACATTCATCGGACCGACTAAAAACTAAAAGGAGAAATTGAAATTGAACTGGGGAGTTAAAATTATAATAGCATTTTCTATATTCTGTCTTGCGACAATCGGAATGGTTATATTCTTTATGAATCAGAAGGTCGATGTTGTAACAGAGAATTATTATGAAAAGGAGCTGAAATATCAGGATCAAATAGACAGAATTTCGAGGACAAAAGCACTTAAAGACACGCTTAGGATTGAGAATACAGGAAAAGAACTTATCGTTAAATTCCCAAACACGCCCGACAAAGTGAAAGGAAAAGATTTTATTCATATATACCGTCCGTCAGACCAGTCATTGGATGTAAAGATTCCTATCATTACCGACTCAACGAATTCCCAGGTTGTTAGCACTGAAAGACTACAAAAAGGATACTGGAAGGTTCAAATAAACTGGACTTCGGGGGGAAAAGAGTACTATCACGAAAGCGTTTTCAGCTTTTAAAACCAACCGTCCAAAGGAATTAAAATACCCTTCTGAAATAGGATTCTAAACAATTTGAGCATTTCTTTGATCTGAGCAAACTAATAGTACACCCTGTTTTCACACTGAACATATTATATATAAACGAGTTTGAAGTGAATTTGAATGCGGTGTAAAGTGATATTAAGATAAAGAGTTGTTATTTTATGGCTTTATAATGCCGACGTTTTATTAGAAGCAGTTAACCGGATAATTAGAAGGGCTAAAAGCTTTCATATAGTTAGCATTTAAATATCTTAAAAATATAAACAAAAGTAAAGACAACGTTTGACAGAAACAACTATTCGTTAATTTTGTTATATATGAATAGATTATAATTGAATAATTAATATACATTTCAAATTAATAAAATTTAGAATATTTTTTGATAAATTAAACAAAGTTATCTGTATGAGTTCATTTGCAAAACAAGTTATCTTTCTTTTACTTCTTATACTATCTGCAGTAACGGTTATTTCGCAGGACAAAGAATTAACGCTTGAATCTATTTATTTTGATGATGAGTTTACACCTGAAGGGGCGGGAACTTACAATTCAATGAAGGATGGAAATTATTACTCTTCAATAGATGAAGACAAGAACATTAATATCTATGATTATGAGACTGGGTCTTTAAAAACTAAAGTCATGGATGGCTCTTCTTTCATAGCAGCAACTGGAAAAGAAAAGATTGAAATAAAGGATTATAAGTTCTCTTCAGATGAATCAAAAATTCTTGTGTCAGCGGATATAGAAAAGATTTACAGAACATCTTTTGTTGCTGATTATTATGTCTGGGATGTTAAAACCGGGAAGACTACTAAAATAACAAAAGATGCAAAAGCAAGGTATGCAGAGTTATCACCGGATGGGAACAAGGTTCTTTACATACAAAACAATAATATTTACATATACAATATTTCAGACGGCAAGATTACACAGGTTACTAAAGACGGCAAGAAGAACTCGATAATTAATGGTATCTCTGACTGGGTTTACGAGGAAGAGCTGGGACTTTCAAAAGCTTTCAGCTGGTCGGCAGACAGTAAATTTATTGCTTACATGAAGTTTGACGAGTCTAAGGTAAAAGAGATGAATCTCACCTTTTACAACGATTTGTATCCGAGTGAGTTCTCTTACAAATATCCAAAGGCAGGAGAAGAGAATTCGGTTGTAACAGTTTGGTCGTACGATCTGGAAAATGGAAAGACCGTAAGAATTGACGTTGGAAGCAATACAGACCAGTACATTCCAAGAATAAAATTTACACCGGATAATCACACGCTTTCAATAATCAGACTAAACAGGTTACAGAACAAACTTGAGATACTTTTTTCGGATGCATTATCAGGAAAAACAAACGTAGTATTCATAGAGGAGGCTAAATATTACATCAGTGAATCTTATGACCTTACTTTTTTAAAGGATGGAAGGTTTATAAGAATGAGCGATCGCGACGGATTTGCTCATATATATCTTCACGAAAAGAACGGACAGGTAAAAAACCAGGTTACAAAAGGAAACTATGATGTATCGGAAATAAAAGGGGCGGATGAGGAAGCGGGTACGGTTTATTATACAGCTTTCAGTGCTGACGGTATTGAAAAGAACTTTTTTGTCATTAATTTTGACGGAAGTGAAAAGAAACAACTTTCTTACAAAGATGGATTTAACAATGTCAGCTTTAGCTCGGAATTAAAGTATTATATCTTGAGCCATTCTGATGCAAACACTCCGGGTTTTTATGAGCTAAAACGGAAAGACGGAACTCTCGTAAAGATGCTGGAGGATAATCATGCAGTTGTTGACAAGATGAAGGAATATAATTTTGTGCAGACCGAGCTTTTTAAATTCAATACGTCCGGCAATGTTGAACTTAACGGGTGGATAATGAAACCCCATAATATTCAAGCGGACAAGAAATATCCTGTTCTAATTTATGTTTACGGCGGACCGGGCTCGCAATCTGTTAAAAACTCGTATGATGGATTTGGTAACCCATGGCACCAGATGCTATGCCAAAAAGGATATATTGTTGCATGCGTTGACGGACGGGGAACGGGAGCCAGAGGAACAGAATTTGAGAAACAGGTTTACGGCAAAATGGGTAAGCTTGAGCTTATAGATCAGATTGAGGGGGCAAAGTATCTTGCTTCGCTGCCTTATGTTGATAAGGACAGAATAGGTATATGGGGATGGAGCTTTGGCGGTTACATGTCGGCACTGGCGATTACAGCAGGCGCGGATTATTTTAAGACGGCGGTATCGGTTGCACCTGTAACAAACTTCAGGTATTACGACAACATTTACACAGAAAGATATCTTGGATTACCGAAGGATAATCCGTCGGGATATGATGATAATTCGCCCATCAGTCATGCTGATAAGTTAAAAGGCAATCTGCTTATAGTTCATGGTTCAACGGATGACAATGTTCATTACCAGAATACTATGGAATTTACAGATGCATTAATAAAAGCAGACAAACAATTTGAGATGCAGATATATCCGAACAGGAATCACAACATCGGCGGCGGAAATACAAGATATCATTTATTTAAGAGAATAACAGAATATCTCTTAAGAAATTTATAATTGAAATGAGAGAGGCATCATTTTATATTGCTGAAACAAATGGAAAAGTAAGGTGTCTGCTTTGTCCGAAGGAATGCAGTATCTCTGAAAACAATGCGGGGGTTTGCGGAGTAAGAGAAAATGTAAATGGAAAACTTTATACATTAGCTCACTCTAAACCAGTTGCGATTCATCTAGACCCGATTGAGAAGAAGCCTCTGTATCATTTTTATCCAGGAGAGATAATACTCTCTGTAGGTACTTACGGCTGCAATCTTGACTGTAAGTTCTGCCAGAATCACGATATCAGCCAGGACTTTAGTAAAGAATCGTTCGATAGTATAAAGGAGGTTTCGCCGAAAGAAATCATTAATCTTTGCAAACAAAGAGGTTATAAATTTGTAGCGTTTACGTATAATGAACCTACTATATTTTTCGAGTACATGCTTGACATTGCAATACTGTGCAAGAGCAACGATATCAAGACCGTAATGGTATCAAACGGACAGATAAATCCGGTGCCCTTTGCGATACTAGTTGAATATATTGATGCATTTAACATTGATTTGAAATCTTTTAATCCCGACTTTTATAGAAAGATATGCGGTGGTGACATTAATGCTACAAAACAAACAATAGAAGCAATAGTTCGTCATGGAAAACATCTCGAGGTAACATTTCTTTTGATAAAGGGATTAAACGACGATGAAGAAGAGTTTAAGCTTATGTGTAATTATCTTTCTTCACTTGATAAAAATATTGTTCTGCACATATCACGGGCATTCCCGCGTTACAAATTGGACTTTGAAGTAACTCCAAAAGACTTAATAAATAAATTTTACAAATTAGCGAAGGCACATCTTAACTATGTGTACAAAGGAAACATATAAGGAGAGTATAATGAGAAAATATTTTAGAATATTATTTATGCTGATGTTTATACCGCTGCTTTTATCATTCAACTGCGGAGAAACGAACAGCAAAGATAATAAGGTATCGGGAAATGTTGAGCGGAAAAAGGATTCCACAGAAAAGACTTCGGAACTTCAGAAACTTGTAAAAGCATATCCGGATTTTCTTGAAAAGGGAGAAGACAACAAATTATACTGGAAAGACGGGACTGTAATGACTTATGATGACGGAATTGAAAAAGACTTTGATGAAATGCTTGATAATCCTGATTTAGAAGATATGTTTGACCCAAAATATATATCCGGTCCGGACTGGGGGGAGCCGCCATCTGTAAACAGTGACCCGGGAAGAATAAGATATGAACCGTTCTTTGCTAAAATGTACGGATCGTCACAATCAGAAGTCTCTCAAAATTTAAGAACGATAAAGTGGTTTGGGACGAACGTACAGGTGAACACGATAAATAAGGTGGATGAAAAATTTGAAGCAGTAATTGAAGACCTTGAAAAACTACCGGAAGAATTTCATAAGTATTTCAAGAAGACCGCAGGAACGTTTAATTACAGAAAAATTGCAGGCACAAACAGGCTGAGCACTCATTCTTATGCAATAGCAATTGATATAAACACCGATTACTCCGATTACTGGCGATGGGATAAATCAATGAAATACAAAAACAGGATACCTTATGAAGTTGCAGAAGTTTTTGAGAAGCACGGATTTATCTGGGGAGCAAAATGGTACCATTACGACACAATGCACTTTGAATACAGGCCCGAGTTATTAAACTAACATGAAAGCAAGAGAACCAAATTTCGCAGGGAGCTGGTACAGCAATAATCCGAAACATCTTTCAGATGAGATAGACTCATATTTGATTGATGTAGAATGCCTTTTCCTGAATACAAAAGCTATAATTGTTCCTCACGCAGGATATATGTTTTCAGGCAAAACGGCTGCTCATGCATTTAAGCAGATTAATAATGATACCGACAAAGTAATTATTTTAGGAACTGCACACCGATATCCGTTAAACGGTTCGTGCGTTATTGATTATGACTATTACGACTCACCTCTTGGCATGGTTAAAGTATCAGCGGACGTAAAACTTATCACAGAAGAAAAGGACGTGGCCAGGATAAAAGAAGCTGATGATGACGAGCATTCGATTGAGATAGAAATTCCATTTCTTCAGAAAGTACTGAATGATTATGAGATATTGCCGATAATAGTGGGCAGGACTAATGCTGTTGATTTTGCGGATTTGCTTGAAAAATATTCAACTGATAATTCTGTAATTGTTGCTTCAGTTGACCTGAGTCATTCTCACAGCTATGACGAAGCACTTAAGCTGGACAGCTTCACTATTAACTCAATACTTGAGCTGAATTCTTTAAACATAAAGAAGGCAGAGATTGATTCTCCATACGCAATAGAAGCACTCATAGAGCTGGCAAGAAGAAATAACTGGAAGGCAAAACTTCTTGATTATAAGAACTCGGGAGATATAATTTCGGATAGGGAATCTGTTGTCGGTTATTCGGCGATAGTATTTTATGAAGATGAACAAGAACAATACTTTACCGATACTGAAAAAGAGGCAATGATTAATATTGCAAGGAACACAACTGAGATTTACGTTAAGACCGGAAAAATATACAAAGGAGAATATCACTCAAAGAAACTGGACAAACAGCTTGCCTGTTTTGTTACGATAAAAGAAGGCGATGAACTGAGGGGATGCATTGGAACGATTGAACCGGTTAACACTCTTTACAACAGCATAATCGAAAATGCTATTTCTGCGGCAACCAGTGACCCAAGATTTAAGCCTATCACGGAAGATGAATTGAAGAATCTTAATTATGAGGTGTCTGTACTTTCTGTCCCCGAATTATTTGAACCCGAATCCATTGACGCTCTTTTGAGAGACATTAAAGACAAGGGAGTAATAATTTCCAAGGATATGCGGAAGGCTGTCTTTCTGCCTCAAGTATGGAAAAACTTTAAGTCTGAAACCTCCTTTTTAAGCAGTTTGTGCCAGAAAGCAGGGTTTGTAGCAGAGGAATGGAAAGATTATAAGTTAATGAAATTTTATGTGTTTAAGCTGCTTAATTGAATTTTAACCGTCCTCCACGGCGGATCTACAACACGCAAAGAAACCTAGGGACACAATAGAACACTGATTGCACGAATGAAGCGGATTTACACAGATAAAAACAATATGAGATTTTAACAGTGGAGGTAACATAGGACGATCTTCACGGCGAATCTGCGATAAGGAGAGCATGGAGAATTATTAAACTGATTATTTTATGGCGGGTCTTGTGGAGTTTTATCACGTTTATAAATGGGTTGGCGGTGAGGCGGGATACATTAAATAATATTTTAAATATAATATATGAAAACCAAAAAAGAAATAAGAGAAGAGTATAAATCAATGAAATTCAGGGTGGGTATTTTTCAAATTAATAACACAAAGGATAATAAGGTTTTCCTTAAAACTACTTCTGATTTAGACAGAGCTTTTAATTCTGACTTATTTCAATTAAAAGCGGGAATGCATTCAAACCGTGAATTGCAGAAGGACTGGAATAACCTTGGGGCAGAAAATTTTGAATTTAAACTTTTTGACGAACTTAAAATAAAAGGTACCGAGACACCAGAAGATATCAAGGAAGAGTTAAATGAATTATTGGAAATGCATTTAACTGAATTGAAAGGTAATGGACAAAACTTATACTAATGTTTTAATGATAAAGCCCGAAATCGTTGTGTGCAGAGGGATTAAATAAGATTATACTATCTGATTTGACATTTAGGTTTAAATTTTGCATTTTTGTATAGAGTGAAAAAAATATTCAATAAATATTGCAGCATTAAAACCATAACAGTAGTAGTAATATTGTTATCGTTTAATCTTGTTTCTTTTGGACAGGACATACACAACTGTTTGTGCGCACCTGAAAAACCGAAAGTAGAAGAAAAGAAATCCTGCTGCAGTAAAGAAGAAGAGTCCACCGCAAAAGAGGATACCGATGACTGCTGTTCAGCAAATGGAGCCTCATCTTGTGACGATTGCCAGACTTGCAGCTTTGAAAAGAAAGTTGAAAAGGAACAGGGCACTCTGAATGAAAACAAAATTACCAAGGCAGAGGCCAAGGTAATCGTAAAAGAATCACAAAACTTATTTTATAATACCACAATAAAATCTTATCGGTCAGACAATTCGCCGGGCATCCGTACGAAGGTCTTTCTTGAGGTCTCCAACCTGCGCATTTAGAAACAAGGGATTCCTACATCCGCTTTTTAATGTTTCTAAATAAATATCAAAATGAAAAATATAATATTGTTGGCAGTAATGCTTGTCTTTATTACAAGTATTTCGAATGCACAGTT
>JBAYUG010000007.1:0-67476 GCA_041675325.1 Kapaibacterium sp. (SeqCode) | reverse complement strand
TTCCTGAAATTAACGGGTAATTCGCTATATGCCTTCTTATCTTTAAGCGACTCATTCCATCCTTTAAAGGTTTTATATAACGGTTTAACTTTTCCGAGAACATCTGGATTTGAAGGAAAGCAATCTGTCTTTTTGCCCCTGAGTTCGTATTGTGTGCATAAGTTTATTTCATCGAACGTATCCAGAACATCAGATTTAGTCAGGGCTATTTCAGTAACGCCGTTTATAATGACTGCGTACTTCAATGCTACAAGGTCAAGCCATCCGCATCTTCTTGGTCTTCCTGTAGTTGCTCCGAATTCTACACCTATTTCTGCAATCTTCTTCCCCGTATCATCAAACAGCTCTGTCGGGAAAGGACCTTCGCCGACTCTTGTAGTGTAGGCTTTAACAATTCCGATAACCCCGTTCACTTTTGTCGGGGGAATTCCTGTGCCCGTGCAGGCGCCACCGCTAGTAGGGCTCGAAGATGTTATATATGGGTAAGTTCCGAAATCCACGTCAAGCAATGCTCCCTGCGCACCCTCTAACAATACGTTCTTTCCTTCGGCGATGTACTTGTTCATTAAATACTGAGTCTGAGCTATATAACCGCTGACTTGTTCGTATTGAGAATTCAGTTCGTTGTAAACAGCGTCGCTTTTCAGTGACTTTAGTTCTTCGGAATCAGGAAATATCGAAATGAGATACTTTATGTTTTTCTCTATCTTTTCTTTTAAGATTTCGGGATTATCAAAATCAGAAAACTTTATTCCGCGCCTTGCATATTTATCGAAGTATGCCGGACCAATACCTTTCTTTGTCGTACCTATCTTATCACTTTTACTTTCGTTTATTGCATCAATAATTTTGTGATAGGGAAGTATGATGTGAGCATCTTTGCTGATATATAATCTGTTCGTAAGATTAATGCCGTCGTTCTTTAGAAGTTTTATCTCTTCTATAAGAGCTATCGGGTCAATTACAGTCCCGTTTCCAATCACGCAAATAATTTCATCAGTAAATATTCCGGAAGGAATTAAATGAAGTACTGTCTTTTTACCGTCTATAATAATTGTGTGGCCTGCATTTGCGCCTCCTTGGTATCTTGCAACAACATCGAAATCCCTGCTTAGTAAATCAACGACCTTACCCTTGCCCTCATCACCCCACTGGAGTCCGACTAATACATGTACTTTATTTCCCATCGTATTTAGATTAAATTAAAATGCCATCCTGTCTGAAAATTGGATGGCATATTTTGAAATGCTTTAATTATTTCTTATTTATTAATATCAAATATTGTATCAAGTTTCGTAATCTTAAAGATGTTCATTATCCTTTCATTAACATTAAGCAGTTTCAGACTGCCCTCAGAGGACTTAATATTATTAAGAATACCAATTAGAACACCTAAGCCTGCACTGTTAATTGAATTCAATTTGCCGAAATCGAGAGCAATATGCTTACCGCCTGATTTTAGTTCTTTGTCAACGGACTGTTTCAGCTCGTGGCTTTTTGCCAGACCTATTGAATCTTCTACTATTTCAAAAACACTGAACTCTTTGTTATCAATTATCATTTTTGATGTGTTATCATTTTTTCTTGCTTACAACTTTATTCTGCCAGTCAACAGCTATAGCACTTGCGATGAATATGGTCGAATACGTTCCGGTTATTATTCCGATCGTAAATGTGAAAGCAAATCCTCTTAATACTTCGCCCCCAAAGAACAGCAATACTAGTACAGTAAGTAAAACTGTACCGGATGTTATAAATGTTCTGCTAAGAGTTGCATTGACAGATTTATTCATAACACTCACTATATTTTCATTTTTGAACAGTTTAATGTTCTCGCGTATTCTGTCAAATATAACAACTGTATCATTGGTTGAGAATCCGATAAGTGTTAGGAATGCTGCAAGCATTGTTTGGTTAAATTCTAACTGTAGGCTTGGAAAAATCAGATTAAACAAAGCAACAAGCGATACTGTAATTATTACGTCATGAAATACGGCAACTACCGCTGCAATCGCGTAAACTAATTGAAACCGTAAAGCTAGATAAATTAAAATACCTAATAATGAAAAAACAATAGCGTAAATAGCATTTGTTCTTAATTCTTTTCCAATTTTAGGACCTACTTTATCTGTCCTTAGAACTTCAAAACTTTTTCCTTTAAGGTTTTCTGTAATACCGGTCTGAATTTTCTCGGCAACTGTCTGTCCTTCGCCTTGTAGTGGTGTCCTGAGAAGATAATCTGCTTCAGAGCCCATAGATTTTATCTCCATACCACTAAATCCGGATTTATCCATTGCATCCCTTAATTCATCAACTTCGACAGGATTGCTGAACCTAACTTGCATTTCAGTCCCGCCTTGAAAATCAATTCCGAGAGGAATCCCGTTATAAAACAAAGCAGCAAGTCCTATTATTGCTACAATAAGCGATAATAAATAGTATCTCTTTCTCTTACTGAGAAAATCTATATTCGTGTGTGTTAAAAGTCTCATTTAATATAAATTGTTTTAAATTCTAATTTAGTTAACCTATATTTACTACTTTACCTTTTTCTACATAAGCATCAAATAAGAAATGCGTTATTACTAATCCTGTAAATAAATTAGCGCCAAGTCCAAATAAAAGTGTTAGAGCAAATCCCTGAATAGGACCTGTTCCGAACTGATAAAGTACGATACCGGTTATAATACTCGTTACGTGAGAGTCAAGAATTGCTGAAAAAGCTTTTCTATATCCGAGTTCAACACAAGTTCTGAATGGTTTTCCCGATTCACTTTCTTCTCTTATTCTCTCAAAAATAAGTACGTTTGTATCGACTGCCATACCCAAACTTAATATTAAACCCGCAATACCCGGTAGAGTTAGAGTGGCTTTAAACGATGCCATAATTCCAACTACGAATAATACGTTTATTAATAAAGCAATATCAGCTATCGCTCCGCCGTTTCTGTAATAAACTATCATGAATAAAGCTACTAAAGCTAAAGATACTAATGAAGACAAAAGCCCTTTTCTGATTGAATCTTCACCGAGTGATGGTCCAATTGACCTTTCCTCTGCAATTTTCAAAGGTGCAGGAAGTGCACCTGCTTTTAAAACAATTTCTAGAAGTTTTGCTTCCTGAACGCTGCCCATACCCTCAATCTGTGAATTACCGCCGGTAATCTTTGACCTGATTACAGGAGCGGAGTAAACAACGTTGTCGAGTACAATTGCACATCTCTTATTAATATTAGCACCTGTAATTCTTGCCCAGTCAGCCGAACCCTCACTGCTCATTGACATTGAGACGATTGGCTGATTTGATTGAGGATCAATGTTAGACCTTGCATCCTCAATAACTGAACCCGTTAGTTCAGCGTCTTTTTTAAGACAGTATAATGTAAAGATATTCTCACCGCCGGCTTCAAAAGATTTCTGAGACCAAGCAAATATTACGTCTGAAGGAATAACAGCTTTAACATCTTCTCTCTTTAATATAAGGTCAACTTTCTCTTTATCCTGTTCTCTGACGAATCCATCTGCCGTTCCGCTTTCTTCATTTAATCTAACAAGAAAAAAGAAGGGAAACTTAACTTTAAATTCTTCTTCTGAAAGATTTGCCGAAGATGTATCGCTCATATTGCTCGTATCACCTGCAATCGTTGATGTGTCAAGTTTCTTTGATGTGTCTTTTTTATTTGATTCTTTCTTAGTAACGTCTTTTTTAGTAGTATCTTTCTTTATTTCATTTTTGCCCGCGGTTTCTTTCTTTGTAGTATCCTTTGAAACTAAACTTTCATTCTTCTTTAATGAGTCATTTCCGGAAACTGTTTTATTAGAATCTGTAATCTGCTTGCCGACAAGAATGTTATTGATATTCTGCATTACTTTTACTGCCGTTTCGGGGTCTTTAAGTAGCTGGAACTGCAGTAAAGCAGTACCCTGAAGAAGTTTTCTAACTTCACCCGGATTATTGATACCTGGTAATTCGACAATAATACGTTTTCCGCCTATTTTCTGTATCTGAGGCTCCGCAACCCCGTACTGGTCGATACGGTTTCTGACAATTTCAACAGCTCTATCAATTGAATTATCAATTTCTGATGAAAGTTTCTTTTCTATATCGCTTTCGCTGTCCCTGACTTCACCATAGAAAGATTTAAGAGTTAATCCTCTGGCATTTAGTTTTTGCTTAAAAGCATCAAGAATTGGTTCGTCGGATGTTTCGGGTATTGCCCTTAATTCATCCAGAACTTGTTTAAGTGTAGGGTCATCTTTTTTCTTGGATACATCCTCGAGAAGTTTTACAATATCAACATCCATAACGACATACATACCGCCTTTAAGGTCTAGACCTAATTTAAGTCTCCCGTCCCTGGCGCTTTTAATCCTATCGGCGTTCTTTGTTACATAATCCAAACTATCCTGACCTGTTAATCCCGCAAGTTCCTTGTTAATCTGGTAATCCTGATAAGTAGGATAAATGTACATCAAAGCGGCGGCAATGAAAACAACAGTAAGAATTATTCTAAATAGATTCTTCTTCAAAATTAATCTCCGGCTTAAATTCCTTTATTTATTAAAAGTTATGCTAAAAAAGTGCAAACAACAAAATAATTTTATTTAAATGGAAAGTCAATGCAAACTATCATCTTATTCGCCGAAATTCACCATTTTTGGAGTGATTTTCCTTATTTAAGTTGTTTTTATTTATTGGTTAATAAATCACTTTGATGAATTATGAAATATATTCCCTCCTTCCCAAACTCCAGTTTGGGAAGGCGTCCCAATCTTTTGTTCTTAGTGTAACGCAAGTCTACGATCCCCGCTTGTCGGTACATTCTGCTTGCAGCGAAATCTTGAAGTGTTCTAAACTTATAAAGTCCCGTAGGGACTAATTATTTATAGCTATTGATTTCTATTATTGTAAAGTTCCGTAGGGACGACATATTTGTTTAAGTAAGATACACTGCTGCTTGAGTGGGAGCCTCATGCTTGTATAAAGTCCCTAGGAATTGATTAAGATGAATTTTTTTTAATGTGTGTGAATGTGAATAACTTAAGTTAAATAGATAAATTGGTTATGGGCAAAAAAGTAGGAGAGCTGTTTCCCCGTCAGCCCTCCTCATCTACCTCATTTGTAAGGAGTGATTTTGTGGTAGGTAAAATCTAAATCATTTAAACAATATAACAATTATAATTTCAAATTAATTCCATATTCAGCTAATAATTTTACCTCATCTCCTTAAAAAGTAGGAGGACTGTTTTCCCCGTCAGCCCTCCTCATCTACCTCATTTTTTAGGAGTGATTTTGTGGTAGGTAAACTTATTTATTTTAAAATTAAAACACATGTTGTATTATAAAAATTCCATCTTTATTAAAATAATTTCCGTTTAAGCAAAAATAATTATGAATTCAGATACTATCCCTATGTCCTTGAAAAAGTTCTGTTAATTAGTTAATTTGCATTCTTTAAAGATGCGCCCGTAGCTCAGTAGGATAGAGCAACAGCCTTCTAAGCTGTGGGTCGGACGTTCGAATCGTCCCGGGCGTACAATGTAACCCTGTATAATAATTAATTTATACAGGGCTTTTTATTTGTTAGATTCAGTATCGGCAAACAACCAAATAGCTGTGCGTCGGACGTTCGAATCGTCCCGGGCGTACTACTAACCCTGTATAATTTAATTTATACAGGGTTTTTTATTTGTTGAAATCAGTATCGGCAAACAACCATATAGCAGTGCTTCGGACGTTCGAATCGTCCCGGGCGTACTACTAACCCTGTATAATTTAATTTATACAGGGTTTTTTATTTGTTGAAATCAGTATCGGCAAACAACCATATGGCAGTGGGTCGGACGTTCGAATCATCCCGGGCGTACAACAATAGCCCCTGACAATACTCAATAGTCAGGGGTTTTTTTAATTTCAGCATTACATTCTATTAATATCAAATGGTAGAGTTAACTTGTATAATTTCGGGTCGTTATGTATCTGTCATAGTAAGTGCGCATAAAGTGCGCATAAAGTGCGCATAAAGTACGCATATATTTGTTCAAATATTTTACTAATTACGTAATATTTCTTTCTTTTAATTGTTACTCTTGCTGTGCTGGTATTTCAACTCTATTTTAGATCAGTAATTTAGACGATTGGATATTAATTATATGTTATTATCTTTCTTCGAAATATTATATATTTAAAATACACTTAAACAAATTATCTTAATCAAAATGAAAAAACTTATAGTTCTATTAGTTATTGTTACAACTTTAATAATCTCAGGTTGTACCAGTATTACGGATACACTTACAAATGCTCAAAGGCTCCAGTGGAAACTTGGCAGCGTATCTGGTATGACGGTTTTAGGAGTAAATATTTCGAATGTTACAAGTATCAACTCTCTAAATCCACTTGACCTGGTTAAGTTAACATCTGCAATAGGCTCAGGACAACTGCCTGTAAATTTTACTCTAAATCTACTCGCAAAGAACCCCGAAGGGGTTGGCGGCTCACAAAATTCTTCAGACCTGATTAAATCAGTTGACTGGAGACTCCTTATTGATAATAAAGAAACTATCAATGGAGTAGTCTCAGGTCCTATAACGGTTCCCGGAGTCGGTCAAACATCTACGATACCTGTTGGTATTAGTTTAGATATAATGCAGTTCTTTCAGAATGAAGGTTTGCAAAGCCTGGCAGGTATGTTGCTTGGTATAGGAGGTAAATCAGGTTCACCGGCAAGGTTAAGCTTGAAAATCAGACCAACTATCGATACATTCTTAGGTCCGATTTCTCCCGGCGAGATTACTGTTATAGATAAGGAATTCAGAGGCAAGTAGATTTTCAAATAAAGTATCCTAAAAACACGGTTTTCATTAATAAAAACCGTGTTTTTTATTACATTGTTTATGCTTTCTCAATTGAGTATCTTATATGTTTTAATAATCAAAATAATCTTATAAAGTGGATATAAATATAACAGATAAGGAAAATTGCAGGAAAGAGTTTGAGGCTGTACTGAATTATGAAGAATTAATACCTTATTTTGAAGAAGCAATATTGAAATACAGAAAGAATGCACAGATTCCCGGGTTCAGAAAAGGGAAAGTTCCCGTTGCAATGCTTAAAAAGATGTACGGAGATTCGATCGAATACGGTGCCGTAGAAGATATTGCTAACGACGTGTTTAAAAAACATATAATGGATAACAAGATTCCTATGTTTGGTACAGGTTCGCTTCTGGATCTTGATTACAAACCTAAGGAAAAACTTACGGTTAAAGTCGCTTTTGAAGTAATTCCCGAAGTTGAGTTGAAACAAATTAAAGATATTGAACTGACCAAGACAAAATATGAAATAGATGATTCATTAATTGAAGAAGAACTAAAATACATGATGCTTAAATCTGCAACCTACGAAATCGATGGTCAGGCAATGGACGATGACTACATGGTAACACTCGATACTGAAGAAATTGACGTGGATGGTAACAATGTTGAAGGACGCGCACAAAAAGATATGAAGTTATTCATAGGAAGTGAATACATTTCAAAAGATTATTACGATGGAATTAAAGGAATCAAAGAGGGTGAAGAAAAAACTATCGATACTGTGAATGAAAACAAAGAACCGGTAAAGGTGAAGTTAAAATGCACAAAGGTTGAGAAAGTTGTTTATCCTGAAATGAACAAAGATACTTTCATGAAAATGACAGGCAAGGAAGATATCGAAACCGAAGAGCAGTTGAAATCATTCCTTAAAGAAGAGATATCAAAACAGTATAATGATCATTCATACAACTCTCTTAAGAATAAGGTTATTTCAGAAGTCGTAAAACTAAATGATATCGAAATTCCCGAAACCTATGTGAAGGAGCTGCTGAGCGATTATTTTAAAGGCTATAAAAAAGAACACAAAGATCATAAACATGAAATAAACGAAGAGGAATTTAATAATAAGAACAGAGCAGAAGTAGTATTCACCGGTAAATGGTTCTTAATAAAGGATAAAATAGTTGAGCAGGAAAAGATTGAAGTTACAGACGATGACATTAAAGCATTTTCTGAAGATGCCGGTAAACCATACGGAATACCCGGTGATAAGATGTACGAGTTTTATAAAGACAATAAGGAAGTAAAACATACAGTTCTCGACAAGAAAGTTGTAGATTTTCTTATTGAGAATGCCAAGGTTACTGAGATTGAAGAAGTAAAGAAGTCTATAAAGCTCCTTGCGGAAGAGAAAAAGAGTAAGAGTTCAGAAGAGAAAAAGACCAAAAAGACAGAAAGCAAAAAGACAGAAAGCAAAAAGACAGAAAGCAAAAAGACAGAAAGCAAAAAGACTAAGAAGGAGAATTAACAATGGATTTTTACAGCATAATAAAATCAAGAGAGAACGAAATAAAGGCAGGCCTTGATAAAGCTGCAGGTTTTAAAAACCAGCTCGTACCTATGGTTGTTGAGCAGACATCAAGAGGTGAAAGAGCTTATGATATCTATTCAAGACTTTTAAAAGAAAGGCTGATATTTCTTGGAACAGCTATCTATGACGAGATAGCATCGCTTTTAGTTGCACAGCTATTGTTCCTTGAATATGAAGATCCCGACAAGGACATCATGCTTTATATTAATTCACCCGGGGGAAGTATTTCAGCGGGTATGGCAATTTATGACACGATGAATTATATAAGATGCGACGTTTCTACAACATGTATCGGTATGGCAGCTTCTATGGGGCAGTTTTTGCTGACCTGCGGAGCGAAAGGAAAGAGGATCGCCCTTCCGAACTCGAAGATAATGATGCATCAGCCGTTAGGGGGTGCGCAGGGACAGGCAACTGATATTATGATACAGGCAAAGGAAATCGAAAAAATAAAGCTCAGATTATATGAAATAATTTCATTCCATTCAGGACAACCGATAGAGAAAATCTATGCAGATGCAGAGCGTGATTATTATATGACTGCCGAAGAAGCAAAAGCTTACGGACTGATTGACAATATTCTTGTAAAAAGAGAAGTTTCAAAGAAAGACTGACCGGAATAACTGATCAGACATCAGGCGTTCAAAAAGATGCCGCCCGTTGTGTTTTCTTTTCATCAGGTCTGTATATTTTCAACCTGTAAACGAGAAACAGATGAAAAGAGCTTATAAAATATTAGGCAATAAGGTTGCAGAGTCGGACGATTCAGATTCAAATATTCTGGTATATATCAGTCCCGATCCTGAAGAAAAGAAATTTTTAATTGACACCTTAAAATTAGACGAGCACACACTCAATTCTGCTCTTGACCCGGACGAAATATCACGTCTTGAGTTTGAACCCGACCACATAGCAATAATCATGAAACGCCCAAAGAACTATTCAAGCAAGTTTTTACTTTCTTTTAAAGTTACTTCAATGGGTTTATTTATTTTTTCAGACAGAATTATAATTATACTTCCAGAAGACATTCCTGTTTTCGAAGGCAAATCATTTGATAAATCTATCACGTTAAAAGACATTACTCTTAAACTTGTACAAAAGCCCGTAGTACATTTTCTTGAACATCTGAAGACATTCAGCATTATATTAGATGAACTGGAAAGCAAGATAAACAGGACAATGCAGAATAAATACTTGTTAAATCTGTTTACACTGGAGAAAAGTCTGGTATATTACCTAAGTGCGATTAATTCAAACATGCTGGTTATAGAGAAAATGAAATCTAATGCTTCAAAGTTTGTTTTCAACACAGATGAGCAGGAATTTCTTGATGACATAAAAATTGAGAATTCCCAGTGTTACAAGCAAGCTGAAATATATTCGAGCATACTCTCAAGCATGATGGAAGCACGTTCATCAATAGTGAGCAATAATATTAACACGTTAATGAAAACACTTAACATTATTACTATTGGAATAATGCTGCCGTCGCTTGTAGTAGGTATCTTCTCAATGAATGTGGATTTTCCTCTACGGGGTCATCCCTGGGCGTTCTGGTTTATACTATTGTTTGCAGCTTTATCGGTTGCTACCGTAATTTATTTCTGGAAAAAACTTAAATGGTAATTCAGAAAATTGTATACTAATAATTAATTAAATAAATACTATCATGAAAAAACTAACATTATTATTACTCTTATTAATCACGGCAAATATTAATGCGCAGGTGGAGTTTGATAAGTATTTTACGAATAAGACTTTGCGTTTTGATTACAACCGTGCCGGCAACAGCACAGGGAATAACGTATTCTTTGAGCAGATAAAGGAAGAACCTTTCTGGTCAGGAAGTAAAGCAAGTCTGCTGGATAAGTTCGAATACGGACATTACAAGTTCATGGTGTATGATTTGAAATCGAATACGCTTATTTATACAAGAGGATACAATACTTTGTTTGACGAATGGCAGTCAACACCCGAGGCTAAAGTAATGAGCCGCACTTTTTACGAGACTGTAATATTTCCATATCCAAAGGGCAAAGTAAAGATTGAACTGCACGAGCGCAAAAGGGACGGTAACTTTGCATTACAGTATGAGCAGGTTATTGACCCTGACGACAAGTTCATAAGAAAAGAAAAGCCTGTTGATCTGCCGGTTCTGCAGGTGGCATACAACGGCGAACCGATGGAAAAAGTTGACCTTGTTTTTCTTCCTGACGGATATGCGGCAGATGAGATAGAACAGTTTAAAGCAGACGTAAAGAAATATACAGATTATCTTTTTGGCTGTTCTCCGTTTAAAGAAAACAGGGGTAAGTTTAATATATGGGCAGTCCTTGCTCCTTCGCCTGAATCAGGAGTTGATAATCCGGGAACGGGTAAATGGAAAAACAATCTTTTCGGAATGACTTATTACACTCAGGATGTAGAGCGTTACCTTATGTCGGGTGATATAAAAACAATCAGGGATTATGCTGCTTTAACTCCTTATGATAATATTATGATAATTTCGAATTCAGATTTATACGGTGGCGGTGCTATTTACAACTATTACACTTCGTTTCCTAATAAGAATAAAAATGGAGATTATCTTATAGTGCATGAATTCGGACATAATTTCTGTGCTTTAGGTGATGAATACTACACTTCAGAAGTCGGTGTGGATGAATACTACAATCTTAATGTGGAACCTTATGAAGCAAATCTCACGACACTTGTAAACTTTGGCAAGAAATGGAAGAGCATGATGGATAGCAAGACTCCTATACCAACACCTTCAACAAACGAAAACAAATCAGTTCTTGGAGTTTATGAAGGCGGAGGTTATGTCCCAAAGGGAATATTCAGACCGAAACAGGACTGCACTATGAAATCAATATCATACGATAATTTCTGTCCTGTGTGTACGAAAGCACTTACGGATATGATAAACTATTATGCGAATTAAGTTTTAGAGTTTCAATATTTGGCGAAATTAAAAAGCCCCGCAGAAGCGGGGCTTTTTGTTATACGTTAACTTGTGTGATATTATTTGAGGAGTATCATTCTGCGTGTCTGAATAAAATCACCTGCTTCGATTTTATAGAAATAGACACCGCTTGGCAGCATGGATGCATTCATATTAAATTCATATTTGCCTGCCTGTAATCTGTCGTTTACCAGTGTGTTTATCAGCTTTCCTGTTATATCATAAACCTGAAGTTTTACTAAACTGTTTTTTACGATATCAAACTTTATATTTGTTGTAGGATTGAAAGGATTAGGATAGTTCTGGTATAGATCATACTTCGAAGGAATCTCTGTTCCTAACTGAGTAATGCTTGTGTTTATTGTGTCGTAGATAACAATCTGGTTAACAGGATTATTCATAGTAAGCTGAAACGTAGGATTAGTCCCTGTATATGAACCGTTTCCAACACCAGCCCATCTGCTGAAGTAATATGTTTTACCGTTAAACTGAACCGAAGATGGAGTAGCAGAAACTGTTAAAGTTGTCAATGAATCGTAGAAAGTATTTCCTCCGACGACTGTTACCGGTATCCCTGAAGGTGAAGCGAGTGAATAAAGCCTGAACTGTATTTTATAATTGGCGGTATATTCGGATATATTTGAATTAACTGTAATAGTCTGAGTTGTATCTCCAGAATTACTCCAATTTGTAAATATGTATCTAAGATTTCCGAATAACTGTGGTGATAATGCCTGAAGAGTATGGGATGAATTCAGGTACCAGTTGAATAAACTTGCTCCTGTGTAAGTTGTATTATCAACTTTGAAGTTAATCTGGTTGTTTGTCGCTTTAACAGTAACGAAATTCTGGCCTACCAAAACATCTACTGATATTTTATGGACTTTACCGCTTGCACTTGTACCCGTCAAAATTACTTTGTATGTACCCGCTGCTACTGATGCTGTTGTATTTACCTGAACCGATAATGAATCAGGGAAATTTGAGATTGTAGTGCCTGACGGGAATGAAACCGAAATACCTGCATTTGACGGCTGAACTTCGGATGTAAAAGTTACAGGTGAATTATATCCTGATTTGATAAATGGTATCTTGACTTTGAAATTATTGCTTGAAGTCTGTCCTTGAGTAACAGAAAAGAAAGACTTAGAAGTCAATAAAGAGAAATTTGTAATGGGTTTTGCAGCATTCAGAATCTCTTTATCACCTGCCTGTATATAAACCAGGTTTCTGATTTTACTTGCATCCCATATAGGGTCCATTTTGTACCTGTACACAAATTCCTTGTAATAACCAGGTGTTAAAATAAGAGGTGTTCCTCCCGCAGTAGGAAGCATTTTTCTCATAACCCAGTGAAACTGTGTTTCGCCGTTCGTTCCCGGAGGGGTTGAATATGAAATAAGGTCTTCATATACTGCCATGTGGAGAACAACATTGGGATTGGACATGTAAGTTTCGCAAAGAACATTAACTCTTACCAAAACACTATCGCCGTATGTGCTGTCTCTGACTATTATGGTCACAGGGCTGAGTATATCTTTTCTTGCATCATAATAACTCTGAAAAGTCGATTGGTTATAGGGCAGAGGAATACTTTGGTATCCGTCAAAGAAACCCGCCGGAATGGAATTCACACCATAGTAAGTTCTTCTTGTTGTATTATCAGTCGGATTGTGCAAATACATCGGGTCATTTCCTGCTCCTGGCCAGTTCATATGAAATCCGATAGCTGCAATCCTTTCCTGGTCGGCAGCACTCATGTATGCCGTTAATATAGGATTGTTAGAAGCACAAGGTCCGCATGTCGAACTCGTAAAGAATTCGATCAGCATAATTCTGTCGCCGGCATTTGTCGTTTGAAAAACCGACATTAATACTGCGACAATAACTACGAGGGTAAATAATTTTTTCATTATAATAAGTATTTTAATTGAAAATGTTTTAATTCGTTTTTGGTCTTGGGGCAACAAACTTGCTGTATAATAACAAACCGATAATTGTAGCAACACCTATCAAGCTGAACATAAACCATAGTGCCGAAGGATTATTAAGTTTATCAACAAAGTGAACATATGAAAACGCACCGAGAACACCGCCTATACCGCTTCCTATAACTCCGTACAGGAATGAGTATCCGAGATAAAGAGCTTTCTTATCTTCGGGAGCAATAAGACCGACATAGCTTATGAACTTAGGATGTGCAGTCATTTCTCCGATTGAGAAGATAATGATACCTGCCATGAAAACCCATGCCTGTGATGAAATAGCAAGTATTGCCATTCCGAGCGTACCCATAGCAATACCGACAATCATTGTTGGCAGTGCTTTTGTATGTTTTACGATTGTTGAAACAACGAGCTGCAATAGTATAATAGTACCTGCGTTAATAACAGTTACGTGTTCTGCATCGAATTTCCAGTTAGGATTGGTCATGAAAATACCTGCAATTCCGTTGACGAAATTATTAACAGGAGTCATATCCATGTGGTCTTTAAGATACCAGAGCACAGTATCAAACATCTGGAAGTAAAGAATCCAGAAACCTGAATATATAACAATCATAAGAATGAATCTCCAGTCTCTGAGTACCTGGAACATGCCGACAAAAACTTCCCCGATAGTTTTAGAACTCTTTGGTCTTTCGGGTTCTCTATAAACAAACAGGTTAACGAAGAAAAGCGAGCCGGTTACGATAGCAGCCATGAAAAATATATATGACCATGAAATATCCTTAAGGAATGGAACAAGAATCAACGGGAATATGAAAGCACCAAGATTAATCGACCAGTAGAAAATACCAAAACCAAGTGTGGAGTTTGATTCGTTAGTGGTTCTTGCGATAGTACCTGAGATGATAGGTTTAAATGAACCTGCGCCAAGAACCATCAGCAATAAACTAAGGAACACAAGCGCATAGCTTGATGCAAGTCCCGTAAGAAAATAACCCGTACTCATTACCGTAAATGCAAACATAAGCATTTTTCTATAGCCAAATCTGTCTGCGATTGCGCCCGAAAGTATGGGCAAGATATAAAGCAGGGGAGTGATTACACTCTTGATAACACCTACACTTTCTTTTGTAAATCCCAGACCGCCTTTATCCACAGTCAGTACAAGGTAAACGGAAAGAACAGACATAACACCGTAGTAAGAACCTCTTTCGAAAAATTCCATAAGAATCACAACCCAGAAATTTCTCGGGAATGACTTTACAGATGCTTTTTCCTTAATCTCATTTGTCAAAATGTGCTCCTTATAAATTTTTACTCTGCTAAAATATACCCACTGTGGCAGATATTCAAGTCTATACAATTGCAGTTTTTTGTTTCAATTAAAACAAATATTGGAGTAAAATAAACAGTACCAAAGTTTATTTAGTTGTTTCGTTGTCTGATTCCTTTTCCGTTTATCAAAATACAGTTTATTACTCATTCGTTTTATCGGGCTTTTTTCTTGTGACCACAAGAACATTTCACAGCATTTTTCAGCGTATTTTTTTAAAGCCTAATTCAAGACTAATTTAAGTGCAAGGTGGGCGCAAGGTTGCAAAAAATTGACATCATGTCTGATATTTTAAATAAGATGCTGTATTTACATATCAAACTTTATAACCAAGTTCTTTGCCACGAAAACTCCAAAAACACAAATAAAAACAGAGCATAGCAATTTTATAAAGCACGAAGAAAGGAAAAGTTTAAACTTTCCAATGTATGCCTCTCACTATTAATCACAACGAAAATGAAAACTGTGACACAGAAAAATTATTACACTGTATAATTATTTGGAAAACCAATAAAAATTAAAGGGGTAAAAATTTTTGCACTATGAAATCGTGGCACAATTTTGAAATTTGTTGTGATTAATAGTAGAGGGGTGCAATATGTTCTTTTGTTCAAAGGAGTGAATTTTGAATAAACAACGGTTTGCTAAACCGTCGTACCAGAGAAATTAATTCCGTGTCAAAAATATTGACCCTTTTTATATTCAAAAACATTATTTATTTTAAAACAACATTAAATGTTACGGAATTAGTGGACTTTTAAATCTAAACATTATATAAAATGAAATTTAAATGTTTTAATTTTATCAAAAGTAAATTTATTAAACCAAAAGCTCTTGAAAGCAACTGGGAAGTAAAATATGACGGATTCGGTAAGATTACAATTAAGGACGAATTTATAATTCTTAAGCCAAAAGTATCTACGGCGGAAAATGAAACTCATGCGGCACTTGTAACAACAATTGAGAGGGCAAAGGATTTTACGCTTGAGATAGATGCAATAACAAAATATCAGTTAAGGGAAAACACTCCGCCGAATGCGTGGGAAGTGTTCTGGATATTTTTTAACTATAATCCTACAGATGACGGTAAGAAGAAAACAAATTACTTCTTGCTGAAACCGAACGGATACGAGCTTGGAACTGCATGGGATGAAGTGGAACAGGGTTTTAGCGATACGGGTGATACTATGAATTTATCATTAGGGGAGGAATATAAATACGTAATAACAAAAGCGGGCAGGAATTTGCGGATAAGTGTGAATGATATTGTGCTGATAGACAAAGAATTTGATGCAGATAAATTATATGACGAAACAGGCTGTATTGGGTTGTATTCAGAAGACGCGGAAGTAGAAATAAAAAGAGTTGAATTTGTATCTAATGATTAATAAATAAGGAATAAAAAAGAGCGGAAGGGGCGAGATTCGAACTCGCGGTACAGTTTGACCCGTACGACGGTTTAGCAAACCGTTGGTTTCAGCCACTCACCCACCCTTCCGGATATTCAGCTGAACTCATAAAGAATAAAAATAATATATAGGTGTTTCAATAGCAATTCTAAAAGAGTTCATTTCAAAACAAATCAAAAAACTCATAGTACCATTAATATTCTCGCATTAAATTAGGAAGATTTCAAATTATGAAACTTTTCTGAAACTGCTTGACAAAAATCAAAATATTAATTATAATATTATTACCATTCTTTGTAATTTATTTTTAAATCTTAACATCCTAACACTATGAAAGAACAGAAATTTAAAATTGCAGTACTGGGAGCCGGACACGGAGGGCTTGCAATGGCCGGTCATTTAGCTCTAAACGGATTCAGTGTTAATATCTACAGCAGAAGCGAGGACAGGCTCTGGGGTATTAAGTCAACCGGAAGGATTGTTCTTGAAGGTGAGGTTGAAGGAGAAGGATTTCTAAATCTTGTTACAAATGATATTAAAAAAGCGATTGAAGAAGTTGAATTGATAATGGCAGTAGTTCCAGCTACTGCACACAGATTTCTTGCAGAAGAATGTGCACCTTACCTGAAGAACGGTCAGATTGTAATATTAAATCCCGGAAGGACATTCGGTGCAATTGAATTCAACCAGGTTTTGAAAGAAAAAGGCTGTGAGGCAAATGTTATAATAGGTGAAGCTCAGACTTTTATTTACGCATCGAGAGCTTTAGGCCCAGGGCAGGTGAAAATATTCAGAATAAAAAACTCCATACCTGTTGCTACTTTAAGGGCGCATAAGATTCCTAAAGCGGTAAATAAATTACGAATAGCATATCCCCAGTTTGTTCCCGGTGATAATGTTTTTAAAACCAGTTTTGACAATATTGGTGCTGTGTTCCATCCGACGCTCTGCGTTATGAATGCAGGATGGATAGAAGATATTTCTGAGTTTCAGTTTTACATACAGGGAATATCACCATCAGTTGTGAAGGTGCTCGAGAAAGTTGATAATGAAAGAATAAAAGTAGCCGAAGCTCTTGGCATAAGGGCAATATCAACAAGAGACTGGCTTTACCTCGCTTACGGAGCAGTCGGGGAGAACCTTCTTGAAGCAATAAGAGCAAATCCGGGATACAGAGGAATTACTGCTCCAACAACACTTAAGATGAGATACATTGATGAAGATGTGCCAACAAGCCTTGTTCCAATATCATCTATTGGAAAGAAATTCAAAGTTGCTACTCCGACAATAGATTCGGTGATAAATCTTGCATCAATTCTGAACAACAAGGATTATATAAAGGAAGGAAGGACTGTAGAAAAGTTACATTTAGAAAATCTTACTTTAAAAGAACTTAGAAGGCTTGCAATAGGACAAGACTAATAGAAGGAGAATACAACATGAAAAAACAATTAATTCTGGGAGGAGCGCTTGGGAACTGTGTACACGTGGGCGGACTGCACCACTTTCTTAAACTTGCAGAGCCGGAAGGATACGAAACAGTATCACTTGGACCTGCGGTAAATGTAGAATTATTTATAAGGGAAATTATAAAACATAAACCTGATATTGCAGCTGTAAGCTTCAGGCTAACTCCGGAAGTCGGTGAAGAGCTTTTCCGCAAACTTAAAGATGAGGCAAAGAAAAATAATCTCAGCGATGTCAGGTTTATATTTGGCGGAACTCCACCCGTTGCTGAAAAAGCGAAAGAATCAGGATTGTTTGAAAAAGTATTCAACGGTACTGAAACCATGCAGGAAATAGTTGAATTCCTGAGAGGTTACGGACAGAAAGAAATAAGAGAAATTTTTCCTGATAATCTTGTTGACAGGATAAACAAAAAATTTCCTTATCCGCTTCTGAGACATCATTTCGGAAGACCTACGATGGAAGAGACGCTTGAAGGAGTGAAGAAGATTGCTGAATCGGGTGTCCTTGATATACTTTCAATAGGTACTGACCAGAATGCTCAGGAACACTTTTTTAATCCTGAAAATATGAAGAAATCTCTTGACGGAGCAGGAGGTGTTCCTGTAAGGAAAGCAAAAGACTTATCTGATATTTATGTAGCTACAAGATGCGGGAATTATCCTTTAGTAAGATGTTACAGCGGGACTAATAATTTGCTTAAATGGGCACAGATGAGCGTAGAAACGATTAATAATGCATGGGCGGCTATACCGCTTACCTGGTACAGCGTAATGGACGGAAGATCAAATAGGTCATTAAAAAAAGCGATAGCAGAAAATCAATCAGTCATGAAATGGTATGCGGATAAAGGAATTCCTGTCGAAGTAAATGAATCGCATCAGTGGAGTCTGCGAGATGCACACGATTCTCTTGCTGTTACGATGTCATTTCTTGCCGCATACAATGCAAGAAAAATGGGAGTTAAAAATTATGTTTCACAGTATATGTTTAATACTCCTCCGGGTACTACTCCGCAGATGGATATTGCAAAAATGATGGCTAAGAATGAGATGATAAACACACTTAAGAATGAAAATTTCGAAGTATTTAGGGAAGTAAGAGCTGGAATAGCACACTTCTCAGGAGATGCCCATAAAGCAAAGGGGCAGGCAGCAGCGTCAGCGGTTATTTCCCTGACGCTTAAACCGCATATAGTGCACGTTGTAGGATTCAGCGAGGGTGATCATGCAACTCATCCGGAAGAATTAATAGAAAGCTGTAAGATAATTCACGGCGTATTATTCGATTGCCTTGACGGTATGATTGATGCATCACAGGATTTAAAGATAGACGCAAGGAAAAAACATCTTATGAATGAAGCTAATGATTTACTTGAAGCTATAAAAGTTTTTGGAGCTGATAGAAGCGATGATCCGTGGTCAAGTCCTGATGTTTTAGCGGATGCTATAAAAGAAGGAATTCTTGATGCTCCACATTTCAGAGGTAATGAGCATTTATACGGAAAGATATATACAAAGTTAATCGGTGGTTCCTGGAATGCATTCAGCGAGGATACAGGAGAGGAGATTCCGGAGAAGGATAGATGCAAAGAAATTCCAGTAAAAAATAAATAACGATTGAAGGAGAAAGCATGTGCGGAATTGCGGTAATAATAGGTGAGAGAAATAAAGAAAGAATGAAGAAAATGATGCAGAAAATGAAGCACCGCGGACCTGATGAAAAGGGTACATTTTTCAAAGGTGATGTATCTTTTGGGCATTTAAGACTTTCTATAATCGACCTGAATACAGGCAAACAGCCTATATTCAATGAAACTGGTGATAAGTGCATAATGCTGAATGGAGAGATTTATAACTTCAGAAATCTTTATGATGTATTGAAGGATAAGCACACATTCAGCACTAAAACTGATACCGAGGTAATTATTCACCTTTATGAAGAATACGGCGAAAGTTGCGTTGACTACCTTGAAGGCATGTTTTGTTTTGCAATTTACGATAACGGAAAAGTATTTATTACAAGAGACAGAATAGGAATCAAACCTTTGTATTTCGGGTATTTAAACGGAAAGATACATTTTGCATCAGAGCTTAAGGCTCTTAAAGGATGCGAAGATATAGATATATTCCCTCCCGGAAATACTTATTCGTCTGAAGAAGGTTTCAAGAAATATTACTCTCTGCCTCAATTGAGTAAAAGCGATGAATGTCATGATGAAGATGAACTTGCAAAGAAAATAAAACAAGAATTAACAGAAGCTGTAGAAAAAAGGATGGTTTCGGATGTACCGGTGGGTGTTTTCCTAAGCGGAGGCCTCGACAGCAGTATTATTGCTTACTTAATGAAGGAGCACAATCCTGACCTTCACACATTTTCTGCCGGATTTGAAAATTCACCTGACTTATTAGCAGCAAGAAAAGTTGCTGACTTTCTTGGAACAAAACATTATGAGTGTATTTATAACCTTGATGATATGCTTACGGTTCTTACAGATGTTATTTATTATCTTGAATCCTTTGATGCTCCGCTTGTTCGCAGTTCAATTCCCGGATATATGGTTGCAAAATTAGCCTCGAAATATGTTAAAGTTATTCTCACCGGAGAGGGAGCTGATGAGCTGTTCAGCGGTTATCATTATTTAAAAGATTTTGATGTAGATCAAATAAATGCTGAGCTCTTAAGGATTACTGCGAACCTTCATAACAGCAATCTTCAAAGAACGGACAGGATGACGATGGCGCATTCTATCGAGGGAAGGGTCCCTTTTCTTGACCCAAACTTTGTAAAACTTGCTTTTAATATACCTCCTGTACAGAAAGTGCCTGATGAAAACAATATAGGTAAAGTACTTCTAAGAAAAGCATTTGAAGGATGTTTGCCCGAAGAAATATTATGGCGTGTTAAAGCGAAGTTCTCGGAGGGTGCAGGCTCTTCGGATTCAATCAAAAACTATATTGAGGACAAGATAACGGATAATGAGTTTTTTAATGAAAGAGCAAATAGTCCAGTTGATATCAGGTCAAAAGAAGAACTGTTTTATTACAGAATTTACAAATCGTTTTATGATTTCGTAGGTAATGATAAAATACTTGGAAGAACACGAGATTTTAACTAAAGTTTATTAAGAATAAAATCTCTTTTAAGGTGATTATATTTTAACTTACTATTCTATTCTTGATTTACTAATTTACACATATATTTTACCTCAATTATTTTATATATACCAAAAATAAATAATTATATTTATGCAAAAACTTGTTTTATTAGGAGATGAGGCTATAGCGCAGGGTGCTATTGATGCGGGCATAAGCGGAATTTATGCTTATCCGGGAACACCTTCCACAGAAATTACAGAATATGTTCAGCATTCAAAAGAAGCGAAAACGAAGGGGATTCGTTCTGCCTGGTCAGCAAACGAAAAGACTGCAATGGAGACTGCACTAGGAATGAGTTATGCCGGAAAGCGTTCGATGGTTTGCATGAAACATGTGGGTCTGAATGTAGCTGCTGACCCGTTTGTGAATTCGGCAATTACGGGTGCAAACGGCGGAATGATTGTAGTTTCGGCTGACGATCCCTCAATGCATTCGTCGCAGAATGAACAGGACTCGAGAGTTTTTGCCAAGTTTGCGTTTATTCCCGTTCTTGAACCCGCGAATCAACAGGAAGCATACGATATGGTGCATTACGGTTTTGATATGTCGGAGAAATATAAGATTCCAGTGATGGTCAGAATTACTACAAGACTTGCACATTCAAGAGCAGGAGTTGTTCTTAAAGAAAAGCGTGAACAGAATAAAATTAATATTCCGAAGAATCCTGTTCAATTTGTGCTTCTGCCTGCAAATGCGAGAAAACAGTATAAAGTCTTACTGGAAAATCAGAAACATTTTGAGAATGAATCTGAAACAAGCGGCAATAACAGATATATTGACGGTAAGAATAAGAGCCTTGGTGTGATAGCTAGCGGAATAGGGTATAACTATCTAATGGAGAACTATGACGGTGAATGCCCTTATCCTGTTCTGAAGATATCTCAGTATCCATTGCCTTACAATCTTGTTGATAAAATTGCTAAAGAATGCAAAGAGCTTCTGATACTTGAAGAAGGATTTCCGATGATTGAAGAAATGCTGAGAGGATTTCTAAATAACGGACTAAAAGTTAAAGGAAGACTTAGCGGAGAAGTTCCAAGGGACGGAGAGCTTAATCCGAACATTGTTGCAAGAGCCCTCGGACTTATTGATACTATTGGGAATGATATTCCGTTATTGGTTTCTCCGAGACCTCCTTCATTATGCGTCGGTTGTCCTCATATTGATTCTTACCTTGACCTAAATGCAGTTCTTGAAGAGTATACACCGGGAAGGGTATTTGCGGATATCGGTTGTTATACACTTGGTGCTTTACCGCCATATAATTCAATTAATTCATGCGTTGATATGGGTGCATCTATTACTATGGCAAAAGGTGCATCGGATGCAGGATTACGTCCGGCAGTAGCGGTTATAGGCGATTCTACTTTTACACACAGCGGTATTACTGGTCTGCTGGACTGCATAAACGACAATACTCCTGTAACGGTTTTTATTCTTGATAATGCTACAACTGGTATGACGGGCGGTCAGACTTCTTCTGCTTCAGGACACATAGAAGATATTTGTAAAGGGCTTGGTGTAGAAGATGAGCATATTCACATATTGAATCCAATGAAAAGAAATCATGCAGAGAATATGAAGGTTATTGAGCAGGAGCTGGAATATGAAGGTGTTTCTGTGATTATACCAAGAAGAGAATGCATACAAACGATTGGGAAACACAAGAAGGAAAAGACTGGCGGGGAAAAGCCTAAATAGTAGTAAATAAATAGAATATTAGAGTTTAATAATATTGTAAAATTACTCTTTATGCACTCTGTGCTTTAGGGGTGAAATTGAGTTATAAATTATTGAAAGGTTTTATAGAATGAAGAAAGATATTATTTTAGCGGGGGTCGGAGGGCAGGGTATTCTCTCGATTGCTTCAATAATCGGTGTTGCAGCAGTAAACCTCGGGCTGTTCGTAAAACAGGCTGAAGTGCACGGAATGAGCCAGAGAGGCGGTGATGTACAATCGCATCTAAGACTTTCCAGCAAAGAAATATATTCAGACCTTATCCCATTTGGAAAAGCAGATATGATAATTTCTGTTGAACCGATGGAATCGCTGCGATATCTGCCTTATCTCTCAAAAGAGGGTTGGATTATAACAAACGTAAAACCGTTTGTGAACATAATGAACTATCCTCCTATTGAGAATGTAATAAAGGAACTTGAAACACATCAACACCAGATATCACTCGATGCCGACAAGATTGCACGTGAATCAGGGTCGCTGAAATCAGCAAACATGGTTATTCTCGGAGCTGCTTCGCCGTTTATAGATATTGAATACGTTAAGCTTGAAGAAGCAATAAAGTACGTATTTGGTCGAAAAGGTGATGACGTCGTTAACGTAAATTTAAAGGCAATGAAAGCTGGGCGCAACATTGCAAAACATAATAAATAAATAAAACAAAATGAAAAAACTTATTCTACTTCTATTATCTGTAATTGCGATTACAGGTACTTTATCAGCTGCTGATTCACTGGTTGTAAGCACGATGAAAACCGGTGTAACAGGAGGTGATATGCAAACGATTGAATTCATAAACGCAAGTACAGGATTCATAATTGCTGATGATGCATCTTATCCGGCGAATAATACAGTATTAAAGACAACTGATGGAGGCTTAAACTGGGTAAGCTTAAATGTATCTGCACTGACAGAAAGACCACGTTCAATGGACTTTGTGAGTACAACAGTTGGTTATATTGCAGGTTATGCAGGCATGGTTATAAAAACAACTGACGGTGGTCTAACGTGGACAGCATTGACAACCGGTGTTACTAATAATTTGAATGATGTGAAGTTTTGGGATGCAAATCTCGGTTATTTAGCCGGTACTTCAGGTCTCGTCATGAAGACAACAGACGGTGGAACAACATGGGTAACACAATCAACTACGGGTACAAATGCAAGATATGCAATTGAGTTTCTCAGCCAAAATGAAGTTATGGTTGTAAGTTCGAGTTCAACTATTACAAAAACTACAGACGCAGGTACATCCTGGACTGTTCAAACTATCACACCTTCAGCTACATTGTATGATATCAAAAAGGTCAGTTCTACAACGATCTGGATATGCGGATCCAGCCAAGTGATTTTCAAATCAACAGATGCAGGAGTGTCATTCAGCATTGCATTGGATAACGGAACTGCAGCTCTTTATTCGATGGATTTTGCAGATTCATTGAGAGGTATGTTTGTCGGTTCCAACGGAATTAATTACAGAACAACAAACGGCGGAGTTTCTTTCGATAGTTCCGCAATCAATACGTTTACTGCACAGGTATGCAGAGCGGTGTTCATGAAATCACAGACAGAAATAATTGTAGGTGCAGATATGGGAAATATTCTCCGTTCGACAAACGGAGGAAATGCTTGGAATTTAATTACAACTGCATCATACCTATACGGAATGAATTTCCTTAATACCACAACGGGTATGTGTGTTGGTTACAGAGGAATTGCTCTTAAGACTACAAACAGCGCAGTAACCTGGACTGATTCAAAATCTATTAATGGATTCGAGGCGTATGATGTGAAAATGGTAACTGCAAACAATGTTTTTGCTTGCGCCACATCGGGCAGATTTTATGCATCAACAGACGGAGGAATGACATTCGTTGAGAGAAATCTTCCGGCGCTGACAAGTACTATTAAAACTATCAGTTTCCTTAATTCAAATGAGGGATTTGCCGGGAATGAAGCGGGCGGACTTTACAAGACTACAGATGCAGGTTTAGTCTGGACTCAAGTATTTAGTTTTGGAGCAAGTAATAACAACATAGAAGATATATATTTCGTGAATGATAGTGTAGGATTTGCATGTGGAGAAGTAGGGAAATTCGTAAAAACCACAAACAGAGGCGCAACATGGGATAGTACAGGTATTGATGGACCGGGGACAAAAACACTTTGGGAGATGTCGTTCCTTAACGTAAATACAGGTTACATAGGTTCAACTAACGGCTGCATTTACAAAACGAGTAACGGCGGTGCGAACTGGACTTTGCAGAATGACACAACAGGTTTATTCGGCGTTGATGTTATTGATATTGAAGCAGTGAGTGAAACCAGAGGAATAGCAACCGGTGAGCAGGGTAAACTCTTTAAAATTATTGATGCAAATCAGTGGGTTGTTGATAAAACAATTCTAACAAACTGGGGACTTACAGAAAATTTATGGAACGTAAATTTTGTCAGTACGAACGTTGCATATTTATCGGGATACTACGGTACAATATATAAAGTTGATGTACTTACAGGTACGGGTACCGGAAATGAACAAGTAGTATCAGATTATTCGTTGAATCAGAATTATCCAAATCCTTTTAATCCCGTTACTACGATTGATTTCAGCATACCGAAGCAGGAATTTGTAACTATGACGGTTTATGATCTGCTTGGCAAAGAAATTAAAAATCTCGTTAGTAGTAATTTGCAAGCAGGTAAATATACTGTGAATTTTGCTGCAACAAATCTTCCAAGCGGAATATATTTTTACAAATTAACTGCCGGATCTTATTCATCAGTGAAGAAAATGACACTAATCAAATAAAAATATCTGTTTTACTTTTCTTAAAGGGCTGTTAAAAATAACAGCCCTTTTTAATTGAAAAAACCAGTTTCGCAAATTGAGAATAATTATTTGTATTATTTAATGAATTCAAGATGATGAAACATTTAAAATATGCATTATAACGCCATTTTATATTTTTAATCAAACCTGTTAATATTCAAAAAACAATTACGTTTAAAAAGTGTGTTATTTCTCACTATGAGACGGTATTTCTCATAATGAGATGAAAATTCTATTTTCAACATCTTAAAATGCTTGTTTTAAGGTTTAAACGTTGGATTTATCCTGGCACGCAAATTGCTTATAATTTTATTAGATGTAAGTATCTCATTTAAAATTCAATAAAATCAATAACAGTGAAAACACGTAATTTAACAAACACAGTCAGCATGACAAGATTTGATTTAAGTTTTGTCGTAATTATTTCAACGATTATCATCACATTAATTTTTGGCTTTATTGTTTAGATAAAAGCCGAGAAGGTCAGATGCAAATAGAAACCAATAAAATATTACTGATAGATGATGACGATTCAACACTCGAATCACTTTCGTCATATCTTGAAGAACTCGGCTACAAAGTTTTAAAAGCAAGAAACGGGATAACCGGGCTTGAAATTGTTAAAAATTTACATCCTGATTTGATTATTTCAGACATAAGAATGCCGGGATTAAACGGTGTAGAATTTGCATTCATAATAAAAGGACTTAAGTATAATATACCGTTGATATTGATGACATCTTATGATTATAAAGATAATAAGTTTATTGATAAGTGTTCATTCGGTTATATGCAGAAACCCATTGATATACACATGTTAAGAATTATGATATCTGATGCTCTACCGAAATGTGTGATGCATGCTAACCAAACATAGATTTTTTGAGTTGTTTTCTCCCTAATAATTAATAGGCAAAGTTAGTATCGATTAAGCCCCCTATTCCCCTTAATTGTCACTTTGCCTATTTTAAAACCCATGTAAGGTGTAAGTTGCCCTCGTGAAAGATTAAATAATCCCATAACCATTTCTTCCTTCCTTTTTTATTCATTAGACTTTTTTAAACGACTTGTTTTTCATAATTTACTTAATGAATGCTGTAGAAATAATAAAGAGAAAGCGAAACGGTGGTAAACTTTCAAAAGAAGAAATTAATTTCTTCATCAGCAAACATCTTGAAGGAAAAATTACGGATTATCAGGTCTCAGCATTTCTAATGGCAGTGCATTTCAAAGGTATGGACGATGAAGAAACGCTTCATCTTACAGAATTAATGCTTAACAGCGGTGAAATCATTGACCTTTCTTTTATAAAAGGCGCAAAAGTTGACAAGCACTCAACCGGAGGAGTAGGCGATAAAACCTCGCTAATACTCTCACCACAAATATCTTTACTCGGAATCTATGTACCTATGATTTCAGGCAGGGGACTCGGGCATACGGGCGGTACGCTTGATAAACTCGAATCCATAAAAGGATTTAATATCAATAAAAATATTCAGCAGTATAAAGACACACTCGCAAAAATTGGCTGCGTAATGATTGGACAGACAGATACTGTCGCCCCTGCTGATAAAAAGTTTTATGCATTGCGGGATGTTACCGCAACCGTGGACAGCATACCTCTTATCACTTCCAGCATACTGAGCAAGAAACTTGCAGAAGGTGCGGAGGCACTTGTTTTTGACGTAAAGATGGGAAGCGGTGCAAATCTTCAGGACGAAGACGAATCCAGAGAACTTGCCAAAAAACTCGTTTCAGTTTCAAAGAAGTTTGGCAAGAAAGCTATTGCAATACTGACTGATATGCACGAACCTCTCGGTTACAAGATTGGCAACTGGCTTGAAGTTGAAGAGTGTATTGAAGTCATGAAGGGTGCGCAGGTTCCTGATTTGATAAAAATTAACAATGTGCTTGCAGGTGCAATGATATTCCTTGGCGATAAGGCTAAAAGTATAGATGAAGGTGAGAAGATTGCCGATGAGCTGCTGGCAAGCGGTAAGGTCTATGATAAGTTTTTGGAAATGGTGGAAGAACATGAAGGAAGCGTGGATTATGTTGAAGATTACAAGAGCTTAAAGAGGGCAAAATTCTCAAGAATAATTTCTGCTGAAAAAACAGGTTTCATTAATAAACTTGATGCATATGGGTTCGGTCTTGCAAATGTTGAACTTGGCGGAGGTAGAAAGAAAGCTGATGATAAGATTGATTACCTTTCGGGTATCATTCTTGAAAAGAAATGCGGCGATGAAGTTGTGAAGGGTGATGCAATCTGTGAAGTCTTTGCTGAGGATGAAGATAAATTTATAAAATCACTTGAGCTGATTAATAATTCCATCGAAATAAATGAAAAGAATACTTCTAAGAAAAACTTAATCATAGATATTATAGATTAGTATGTTCAAACTAACCGGCAAAATAGTATCGACTATAATTACATTAGGATTCATTGTCCTCATTTCCGGTTACTTTATTTTTAGGTCGTTCACTGAAACCGGAAATCCTGAAAATGATAAAGCATCGAATGAATATTATACTGTCGTAAGGGTTGTTGACGGAGATACATTTGAACTTAATGATAAAAGCAAGGTTCGTCTGCTTGGGATTGATACTCCTGAAGTTTATAATTCTCAAAAGCTTGAGCGGGATGCCGAATCGAGCGGACAGGATATTAAGACCATCAAGAAACTCGGAAAGATTGCAAGTGAATACGTAAGAGGTATTGCCGAGGGCAAACGTGTGAGGCTTGAACGAGACCCGAAAAACGATGACAAGGATAAATACGGCAGATTGTTAAGATATGTTTATCTTGAAGACGGCACTTGTATTAATGCAAAGATTCTCAAAGACGGTTATGCACAGGTATATGATAAATTTGAAATTACAAAGTTAGTTGAGTTCAGAAAACTGCAGAAAGAAGCTCGCGAGAATAACAGAGGGCTTTGGGGTCCTGTTGATGGACTGAAGCAGTTGAATTAAGATTTACAGCCCGCAAGAAGAATGCGGGTTTTTTGTATGCAAAATAATTTAATTATATATATGAAATCAAAAATACTCGATACATCAATAACCTTCGACGACGTTTTGCTCATTCCCGCAAAGTCCGAAGTTCTTCCTCGTGAAGTTAATCTGCAGACTAAACTTACAAAGAAGATAACTCTTAATATACCTTTGCTTTCGGCGGCAATGGATACTGTTACCGAATCAGAGCTTGCAGTTGCAATTGCTCGCGAAGGCGGCATCGGAATCATTCATAAGAATATGTCATTAACAAGACAGGCAGAAGAAGTTGATAAAGTTAAAAGAAGTGAAAGCGGTATGATAAGAAAACCCGTTACACTTACTGCTGCTGCGACTATCGGCGAAGCACTTACCGTTATGGATAAGTTTAGTATTTCAGGAATACCTATTATTGATAAAGAAGGAAAACTCATCGGAATTCTTACAAACAGGGATTTAAGATTCAATCCACGAAGAGAGATGCTTATAAAAGATGTTATGACAAAAGATAATCTTATAACAGCACCGATGGGAACTGACCTTACCAAAGCCGAATTGATTCTGCAGAATCACAGGATTGAAAAACTTCCTGTTGTTGATAAAAACGGAATACTAAAAGGGCTTATAACTTTCAAAGACATACAGAAGAGAAAAAGTTTTCCTAATGCATGCAAGGATGAGTTCGGAAGACTTCGTGTCGGAGCAGCAGTCGGAATATCGGGCGATACAATGGAAAGGGTTGCGGGACTTGTAAAAGCAAGCGTTGATGTGATTGTAGTCGATACGGCTCACGGACATTCCAAGGGTGTACTTGATACGGTTAGAAAACTTAAGAAAAAGTTTGGTGTTGAAATCATAGCCGGAAATGTCGCTACCGCCGAAGCAACCATTGATTTAATAAATGCCGGTGCCGATGGAATTAAAGTCGGCATCGGTGCTGGTTCAATCTGCACTACAAGAGTAATTGCAGGCGTCGGTGTTCCTCAACTTAGTGCGGTACTCGAATGCTCACGTGCAGCGGCGAAGTTCAAAATCCCTGTCATTGCAGACGGCGGAATAAAACAGACCGGTGACGTTCCGAAGGCTATCGCAGCAGGTGCAAATTCTGTAATGGTAGGCGGCCTGCTTGCGGGCACAGATGAGACTCCCGGCGAAAAAGTTCTTTATGAAGGAAGAAGTTTTAAAGTCTATCGCGGAATGGGTTCGATTGAGGCAATGAAGGAAGGTTCAAAGGACAGGTATTTTCAGGACATGGAAGACGACATTAAAAAGCTCGTGCCCGAAGGAATCGAAGCAATAGTCCCTTACAAAGGTCCGTTGAAAGATACTATCTATCAGATTATAGGCGGTCTGCGTGCAGCGATGGGATACTGCGGAGCGAAGGATATTAATGCAATGAGAGCAAAGACAAAGTTCACAAGGATTACTAATTCCGGCTTAAGGGAAAGTCATCCACATGACGTAAAGATTACAAAAGAAGCTCCAAACTATGGTGCAAAGGGATAACTTAAAACAAAAACTTATACTTTAAAATATTTGTTCACAATAATAACAATAAAATAAATTCAAACATGGATAACTTCAATAATCAGTACGTTCAGACAAGACCCGTTACCGAGGAACAGACCAGTGAAATGGTCCGCAGGTTCATGCTTTCTGTTTACAACTGGATGACGCTCGGACTCGGACTCACGGCTGTCGCGGCTTTCGGAATCGGACGTTCATCACTCGTAAACGTCATACTCGAAAACCCTATGCTCTTCTGGGGAATAATCATTGTTCAGTTTGCAGTTGTGCTTGGAATGACTTTTCTCATGAAAAAGATTAACTCATTCGTGGCGGTCGGACTTTTCTTCATTTACTCACTACTGACGGGCGTTACATTCTCGACACTATTTTTGGTTTACACGGAAAGCTCCATCTTCCTTACGTTCTTCACGTGTGCCGCTATGTTTGCCGGAACGAGCGTATTCGGATACATCACAAAGATTGACCTTTCACGTTTCGGCGGGTTTCTAATGATGGGATTAATAGGAATTATAATCGCATCCGTCGTTAATATTTTCATAGGCAGCTCAACAATCTACTGGATAACGTCTTACGCCGGCGTTTTAGTCTTTGTCGGTCTTACTGCATGGGACACACAGAAAATCAAGAACATGGGAATGTTTCTGGATTCAAAAAGCGAAGACGGCAGAAAAGCTTCGATATTCGGAGCGCTGATGCTCTATCTCGATTTTGTAAACCTCTTCCTATTCCTGCTAAGGATAATGGGCGGTAAAAAAGATTGATCGGTAACAACTATTTTATTTCAGGGCTGTTAAGCGTTATAGCTTACCAGCCTTTTTATTGATAAGAAAGATAAACCCCTACTCCAATGTAAGTTGACTTTGTGCACAATGCTCCATTAATAATAAATCCTAAATTGGGAGTCAGTTTAAATTTAAGGTCGCCTCCAGCTTTCAAGTATATTTTACCCGCACTTGAACCTGATTCAAACTGCAGTGCCGTTCCCGCAAATATATCAAGCCGGATTATTTTCTCTTCGATTGATAATCTTGCAAAGCCGTTTATATTAGTAAACGGTGAGCCATGTTCCGGTCCTCCCGGTGTGCCTTTCCAGATTCTATCAGCACCAAAACGAAAACCAAGTGACTGCCATGCCTTATCTTTGTTGCGGTTGCTGAATAAATCAAAATCTATTTCACCGCCAATTTTAGTTATAAAGACAATCGTAGATGCATCTGCCTGCACGCTTCTGAATTGCGGATTGAATTCAAAGTCAGAAGAATCAGCTTTATTTTGTGCAAAGCTGATGTTTGTAAATACTGAAATCATTAAAACTGCAAATATTAGTCTTTTCACTTATGAGAAATTTTTATTTTTAGTTAACTATGTAATGAATTACACTGAATATTAAATTTTTACTCAATCCATCTTCTGATTGTAAATTCCTTTTCCTTCCATGCCCGCTTTCCGAATTCATTAACAGGCTTGCAGTCATTCATAATATTTGAAAGGCGTGTTAGCAATTCAGTTGTATGAACTCCTTTTGTCGGAGAAGATTCTATTACCGTGCTTTCATCAAGTACTATAACTACATGCCCTTTGATTACTATCAGGTCAAGCGGCTTTAGCAAAGGAATAATCTCTTCGAGTGACTTATCTTCTATGTCAACCGGATTACCGAAAGATAATAGCGAAGATGTATTTCGCGGAGTAAGTCCCGAAGTTGTCTGATACAGCAGTCCCGAACAGTCAACTCCTTTCAGAATCCAGAGTGCCTCTGTCGTTTCGTTAATCTCGTTTTTTGGTTGATAGTAATTCAGCATAGGGTATATTCCGTATGCATAATTACCGCCCCACATGTAAGGAAATCCTATTAATGATTTCATTAATTTCAAAACTTCTTCCTTGTCGGGCTTTACTATTTTCCTCGGCTCGGGCTTTTTGTCCGAAGTTGTTACCATTCTGCTGTCAACATAGAAATCCCCTTCGTATTTGTATTCATCAGTTTTAACCTTATAGTACTTCAGGTTTCTGTCCTCGAACTCTGCAACTTCAGTAATTTCAAAGACTGTTCCCGGAAATGCAATGAACTCCATTTCTCCTATTAGCCCTCTGTTATCCAGTTTTACTGACGAGCCGTCTTCACCTCCAAACACGAGGAAGAAGTTGTAAGTATTCAGTACAGGTGTATAATCATTCGTAGCCGCATATTTCTGTGAGTAAGCATTTGTGAATAAAAAGAGTAGCAGTATTAAAATTTGAAGTTTTCTCATATAATTAAATTGTTAAAAATTGTTAATATGATTAAATTTGTATTAAATTAAATATTCCCCGATACATTGAAAATGATAAAACTAATCGCTGTTTTTCTGTTTATGATGGCAATGAACGTTTATTCTCAGGTTGTGATTAATGAGTTAATGTATGCACCCGTTTCACCCGCACAGGAATGGTTTGAAATATACAATAGTTCATCCGTTCCCATAAATCTGCAAAACTGGAAATGGAAAGATGCGGCAGTGACAAACCCTGTCAGAACTATTACAACATCCACTATACTTTTAAACGGAAATTCTTATGCGGTTATTTGTGAAGACTCAGCAAACTTCAGACTGAACTATCCGAATGTTTCTGCTTTGCTGATTCAGTCCATCGGATGGAATGCACTTAATAATACAGGCAGCGAATGTCTTGTCTTAAAGAATAGCGCAGGCACGATTGTTGATAGTCTTGCATACACAAACAGCTGGGGAGGTACAGGAGGTTTTTCTCTTGAAAGAATAAATCCTCTTGCTCCGACAATTCAGCAATCCAACTGGGGCAGCTCTATTAACCCGCTTAAAGCAACACCGGGCAGGCAGAACTCGATTACTCAAAAGCAATATGATTTAGTTTTAAAGAGTTTTGTTATAACTCCTGTTTTACCGAATACAGGCGACACTCTTAAACTTGATTTTGTAATAAAGAATTTAGGTCTTAGTCAGGCAAATAATTTTTCACTTAATATTTATAAGGACTTAAACTTTGACAGTATTCCAATACAGAACGAACTTATTCATCAGCAGAGTTTTACTAATGTATTGAATCAAAACGATTCTGTTCCCTTCAGTTACTTTATCCCGAATATTGACAGCGGCAGAAAACAGTACATTGGTCTTGTAACATGGAATCCTGATTTGGATCCTCTGAATAATAAACTTGTTAGAAGCGCGAATGTGGGCGGAGCTGTCGTTACCAACGGGATATTGATTAACGAAATAATGTACTGTCCGCAAAATCCTGAGCCCGAATGGATAGAATTATATAATAATTCTAACGCACCAATCAATATTAAGAACTGGAAAATTACAGATGAAACTACAATCGCTTCGCCCGTTACAATCACAACATCCGACAGACTTGTAAACGCAGGCGATTATTTGGTTATCGCTAAAAGTAATGCTGTCGTTCCTCTGCACCCGCTCATCGATTCAAATAAAGTTCTGTACGTATCAGGTCTGCCGGTATTCAATAACGATAAAGATAGAGTAATAATATTCAATAATGCTTCTGGCATAATGGATGATGTCACTTACCGGTCAACCTGGGGTGGCAGCAGCAGGAATTCTCTCGAAAGGATTTCATTCAGCAAACCGTCTCAGGATTCAACAAACTGGATGACCTCTTTGGATTGTGAGTACTCTTCACCGACAAGAATGAATTCTTTCGGCAGTATCGTTTCAGGAAACAAAAATGATTTGGTAATAAATGAAATCATGTTCGACCCGCTTACTACAAGCTGCGAATGGATAGAATTATACAACAATTCCGGAAAGTACTTAAGCCTTAACGGCTGGAATGTAACAGCAGGAAGTAATACGATAAATCTGTTTAATGACTGCAGGTTTTATCTTCAACCAAATTCTTATCTCATCATAGCGGTAGATTCAACTTTGTACAATAGATTCGGATATCTTCAAAATTCAATCGATAGCTCAAGAAGAGTTTTACTTAATACTAAATTGTCGCTTACAAATACAGGCGCAGTTATAAAAGTTTCTGACGTCCTTAATAATAACATCGACTCTCTCATTTACTCCGATAAATGGCACAATAATAATTTGCCCGATACAAAAGGATACTCGCTTGAAAGAATTAATACATCTTTACCATCGACACTTCCTTCAAACTGGAGCAGCTCTGCCGACCCGCTCGGAGGCACTCCCGGAAAGAAGAACAGTATTTACACATCAAACAATAAAGAGACTTCTCTTAGCATAAGTCCGAATCCGTTCTCTCCGGATGGTGACGGATGGGAAGATTTTACAATTATCAAATATAAGCTTAAGACAAATACTGCTCAGGTGCGTGTAAAAATATTCGATGTCAAAGGAAGAGTTATAAAAACACTTCTCAATAATCAGATAAGCGGAAGCGAGTCGCAGATAGTCTTTGACGGAAAAGATGACAGCGGTGAAAAACTGAGAATAGGGATTTACGTTGCTTTCCTCGAAGCAGTAGATGATAACGGCGGAACAATTGAACAAATAAAAGCAACTTTTGTGGTTGCTGCAAAGTTATAATGTCATGATGCAAAACAAGAAAATATTATATTTAATCGTCGCACTGGTCGCATTCTTTGTCTATTACAATTCGCTTAATAACGATTTTGTTTTCGACGATGAAAGCGTTGTACAGAATAATCAGTCTATTACTGTACTGTCAAACATTCCTAAGTTCTTCACGGCAGAGGAAGGATTTCACAAGGTCATCGGCAGGTACTATCGTCCTGTCGTATCGACCCTGTACACCATCGATTATGCAATCTGGGGACTGAATCCATTTGGTTTTCATCTTACTAATGTAATCATTCACGCAATAGCATCTTTGCTATTGTTAATGATTCTGTTAAAACTATTTGGTGAGTATAAGCTCGGCATCCTGTCTGCATTGATCGGTGCTCTTATATTTGCAGTTCATCCCATCCATACGGAAGCCGTAAGCTGGGTAAGCGGCAGAACAGATTCCCTTACTACTATGTTCTTCTTTCTATCGTTTCTGTTCTACATAAAATATTCCGATGAGAACAATTCGAAATCTTTACTTATAATATCATTGATTGCATATTTTCTTGGACTACTTTCAAAAGAAATGATTGTAACTATGCCTGTCTTGTTGTTTGTGTACGATTATTTCTTCAGGAAAAGGAGAATGGATTGGTTCAAGCAAAATATTTTACCTTATGCATTATTTATTGTAGTAACAATAGTATTTGTTTTTATAAGATACCTCGTGCTGAAAGATGTCGTTGATAGAGAAACTTACATGTATTTCTACGGTGAGGAGACATCCACCGCATTTTATACAATGCTGAAAACAATTCCTGTGTATTTCAGACTGCTTGTGTTTCCATTGAACTTGCTTTATCATTATAATGGTATTATGCCCGATTCGCACACAATAGGCGATGTAAAAGTAATTCTGTCAGGGCTGTTCATTGTCGCAATGTTCATTATCTCATTCTATATTCAGAAAAAATACGGTGAAGTATCGTTCACAATTTTGTTCTTCTTGGTTTCATTGCTGCCTGTTATGAACATTGTCCCGACGATGAATTTCATGGCTGAAAGGTTTTTATATCTGTCATCTTTTGCTCTCTCAGTTCTTATCTCGTTAGTAATAGTCAGATTCTTCAATGAAAAGAATAAAGGTTTTCTCACAACACTATTTCTTGTAATTGTTGTCGTCTTTACTTACTTAACATTCATCAGAAATGCTGAATGGAAGAATAATGATACTCTGTTCATAACCGCTGAAGGTAAAGAGGGTAGCGTGTTGCTCGTAAATGTCGGTAATATATATGCGAACAAAAAGAATTATGCTGAAGCTGAAAAGAGATACCGACGTGCGATAGAGATACGCGATAACTCGGTTCTTGCTCATCATAATCTTGGTTTAATTTATCTTTTAAGAGGTGACATTGATTCTGCCGAAATAAAATTCAAGAAAGGGATGTCAATAGACAGCCTCGCACCCGACGGTTATTTCCAGATGAGTAACATCTATCAGCAAAAAGGAAATATACCTGACGCTGTTAAGATGCTTGAAAAACTTCAAACGATAGTTCCGAATTACAGGGAATCAAAGGCAATGCTCGATATGTTGAAATCCAACCCTGAAACTCTGTCAGGCAATATTCCAAACAGCGTTCAGAATAACCAGATGGCGATTCTGGAAAAGCGTTCATTCCAGTACTATCAGGAAGGTAAGTTTGAAGAAGCGATAAAAGACCTCAACGAAGCCGTTAGGCTAAGCCCTGAATCTGGTTCGGGTTATCTGAATAATATTGCTATGTGTTATATCGGTTTGAAGAAATTTGATAAAGCAAAAGAAAATTTCACAAAGGCAATTGAATTGGACGACAAAAATTTCCACGCCTACAGCGGACTTGCAGACGTTTATCTTCAGGAGGGCAATACGGCAAAAGCAAAAGAGATATATGCTAAGATTCTAAGCCTCAATCCTCAGGACATGAACGCAAAGAATAAGCTTGATTCATTAAACAGAAAATAAATGCTGAAGACGCATAGTACTGTAAATAATACCTTTGAGAACGAACATAAGTATTATTTAAACTATGCAGTAATTATTGCTGTTATACTTGGACTCGTTTCACAGGTTCTATCATATTACTTCGATTACAATTTTGCGTACCGCGATTCAATTTACAGGCTTGAAGCTGCTCGCAGATTCTTTGATGCTTACAATCCGGGTCTGATAAGTCAGATTGGTACAGTCTGGCTGCCGATTCCTAATCTTCTTCTTATGCCATTTGCATACGTGGATATCCTCTGGCAGACTGGACTTGCGGCAGCAATAATGAACTTCCCGTTGTTTGTTATCAGTGCAGCCGTTGTTTTCCTGTCAATTAAAAAGTTAACAAACAACGTTATTGCAACATGGTTTGGATTCCTCGTCTATGTATTAAATTATAACATACTTTACTTCCAGACAACATCTATGACCGAACAGTTGTACCTGACTTTAATTATCTGCAGTTTCTATTTCCTTCATCTCTGGGCTGACGGGAAAAAGTTGAAACATCTTTTATGGTCTTCGTTTTTTATCTCTCTCGGCGTTGGTTCAAGGTATGACGCATGGCCTGTTGCAATCGTTTCAATCGTAATTGTGTTTATAGTTTCTATACTTGACAAGGAAAAACCAATAAGGAATTCTTTCATTTACGGTTTCATTCCTGTCTTATTAATAATTGTTTGGTTCTGGTATAACTGGCTCTTTTACGGCGATGCACTCGAGTTTTCAAGAGGGAGGTTCTCAACTCTTTACCAGCTCCAGTATTACGAAGCAGCTGGACGCCTTCTAACCAAGCATAATTTCCTTCTTTCAACAAAAGTTTACTTAAGCTCAGTATTAATTTATTCAGGAAATCTGTACGCAGTTCTTGCTGTTCTTGCTTTGTTCTTCTATGCTTTCAAGAATAGATTGAATTCCAAATACCTTCCTGTTTATGTCCTATGGGTTGCTTTGCCAGTTAGCCTTATTCTATTGTACAAAGGACAGGTAATTATTGAACTACCGAATTCAGAACCTGCTGGATATTTCAACAGCAGATACGGCCTATACATGTTTCCTGCTATCGCAATATTCTCAGGAATTTTTGCTTTTTACATTCAGAGGTATATTAAAAAGAAAATTCTCATTTACTTGTTCGCAATCGGTCTTCTTGTTCAGCAACTTACATTTCTGTATAATTTCCCTTACAGCATTCCTTCACTTGCTGAAGCAAAATATTCTTACAGCAAAGCCAGCGAAGATCTGTCTTTATTCCTGAAAGAAAATTATAAAGGCGGCGGAATTCTCTACGACAATGTCGTGTTTGCAATCCATCCTTGGACAGGAATTAATCTTGCTGAAAGAATTACATTCCATACTTCTGAAATAGGGGAGAAAGCTATGAAAGAACCGAGCAAATACGTGAACTGGGTAATGTTCTATAAAGAATCACCAAACGACCATATCCACGATGCGGTAAAAAATAATCCTGACTTCTTAAATAACTTTATCCTCCGTTTCTCCACAAGCGGAGTTGAAGTTTACTCAAAAAAGTAAATAAATATATTATTTCTCCTTGACATTCTCCAATTTTATAACTATATTATAAATATAAGCAAAATATTGCATCTGTTAAGGCAATTCACAATATATACCTTCTAAAATACTTCTAATTTACTGTAATAACAGTAAAACCCCTCAAAATACAATAATAGTACGATAATACTGCGATAATAGTACAGTATCAGTGCGGTGTATCACCCTCTCATCACCCTCTCATCACCCTCTCATCACCCTCTTTTCACACTTTTAAACATTATCTATTTCCATCTTTTGAATTGTTTATAATTCCATCTTTATATATTTTGCAATCCTCGGGGTGTAGATCAGTTGGCTAGATCGCTTGAATGGGGTTCAAGAGGCCGGCAGTTCGAGTCTGCCCATCCCGACCAAATCAATATTACTCTACAATCCTTTTTTAAATGTTATATAATTGCTTTTTTCCTCATAATAATATATTATTGTATGATATTTAATTAATTTAAAAAATAAAGGGTAACATTAATGATTCTAAAAAGACTATTCTTACTTTCCTGTTTGTTAATACTTTTCAGTATTGTCCGAACAGAAATTTCTTATTCACAGGAAGTTGTAGACCCAAACCGTGACTATCCTGTTTACGTAAGACCGGAGCTCCCTCCAAGTATGTATATGCCGGGTGCTGTCATAACAATTGAAGATTATGATAACTGGCATATTGGTACAGATTTCGCGGAAGTTCAAATTGCAGGTAATCCAACTAATCCCATGAATTTTGCAGCGGCTTGGAACAACTTAAGCGCTTCATACGGTGCTTATTCTTATTACACAATAAACGGTATTGACTGGCTTGCATCAACTCAGCCTACATGGGCAAACACAATGAGAGGTGACCCTGTAATGGCATTTGATGGACTTGGGAATTTATATTTTGATAATATGTATGGTTCAATAACAGGTACAAAAGTTGCAAAATCTACAAACGGTGGTGTAAATTATTCAAGTACAGTCTTTGCCGGTACCGGTAATGACAAAAACTGGATAGCTGCTGTGCAGACAGGCGGTCCTTATGCAAATTATATTTATCAGGTAATGACTCCCGGTAATATTAAAAGAAGTACTGATCTTGGTGCAACATTTACACAGGTTGGTTCCTTCTCAAATACTTTGCCGGGTATGATGGTATGCGTCGGACCAAATGGCTCAACCAACGGTGGTGCTGCTTTTGTAGTTACACATACTGGTTCATCAACTGCGGCTACGTATAATTTTTATTGCTCAACAAACGGCGGAACAAACTGGGTACTAAAAAGCTCACAGAATTTTGCAGGTTATGTCGGTACTTACGTAAGTTCAAGACATTCGGTTCAGAATATGAGAACCAGACCTTATCCTTTTATAATAGCTGATAACAGCAATGGTGCCAACAGAGGAAGACTGTATTTGGTTTATACCAGAAATAACCCAAATTCAAGCGGACAAAAACCTAATATTTATTTAAGGTATTCCGACAATCAAGGCACAAACTGGTCAGACTCAGTAAGAGTTAACGATGATGTAAATACTCAGAGCCATCATCAGTGGTTCCCTGCATCATGGTGCGATATAAATACAGGTCATCTTTATATTAAGTGGCTTGATACACGCGATACTCCGACAAGCGATAGCTGTTTTGTATATGGTACAGTCTCAACAGACGGAGGATTAACTTTCGCTCCGAACCAGAAAATCTCTAACAAGAAATTCAGAATTAACTGTACATCGTGTAACGGAGGTACTCCTGCATACCTGGGAGATTACGACTATCTTGCATCAAACGGAAAAGTGTCGATGGTCGCATGGACAGATTTCAGAAATAACACTTTCGGAAATTATGTAGGTTACTTCCCTGATTTTGCAATGAGAATGAATCCGACCGAAGGTACTATTACAAATCCAAATGGATTTGCAGATTTCAAAATGGTGGTTCCATCAGTAAAACTCTATACCGATACAGTTATAGTCTCTGGTGAAGTTACACCAACACCTGCGGTAGGTAATTTTGTAGTATCTACTCCAAATGGAGATAAACTGACTTCTTATCCTGACTCTTTAACAGTTAGAGTTACTGTTAATAACGTTACTCCTGGTTCTTATGTTCTTAATGTTCTTGCAAAAGGTCCAAATGGAACACCTGTTCATAAGAGAGCAGTTTCAATTACTGTAACCGGTGCGACTTCAATAATAGGCAATGAAACACCTTTAACATTCAAACTTGAGCAGAACTATCCGAATCCGTTCAACCCTGTAACAAGGATTAACTATTCGATAGCAAAAGCCTCAGACGTAAAGATAACAGTATTCAACACTATTGGAAAACAGGTAGCATCATTCCTGAATGAAAAACAGGACCCGGGCAATCATTTCGTATTGTTCAATGCTAACTCACTTTCAACAGGTGTTTATTACTACAAGATAGAAGCTGGTAGCTTCACAGAAGTGAAGAAAATGATCTTAATGAAATAATAATATTCGTTCAAAATATATCGAAAGGGATATCATCCGATATCCCTTTTTTATTTATAACGTATACTAATTTATTATCCTACTTATTCAACTTTAATTGGAACGTTACCCTTTTATTATAAACTGAGAATCAATATTTTATGCCTTTATAAATAATTTTAATCTCTATAAATGAAAAAAGTTGCTTCATTATTTCAGGTTATCCTGATATCAATCTCGATCATCTTTGTGTTTGCGGGTATTTCAATCTCACAGATGGATGATCCGAATAAAGACGGAATGCCTGAGAGCTTCCGCAAAAATTTACCACCGGTATTTTATACCCCAATGGCTGTTGTAACTATTAATGATTTCGATAATTTTGATATGGGTGTAAATGGCGCCGAGGGTCATATATCAGCAAATCCAAACAACCCTCTGCAGTTTTTCAATGCGTGGAATACAAACGGCACTCATTATACAAATGACGGAGGACTTACATGGTTCATTAACAACCCCTCATTTCCGAATGCTGCCGGAGACCCTGTAACTGCTTACGACAGTCTGGGAAATCTTTATTATGAATCTATGAAAAGTCCAATAACTGCTTGCTGGGTTGCTAAATCAACGAATAACGGTCAGAACTGGTTATTTACGAATACTTCAGCGACTTCCGGAAACGATAAAAACTGGATTTGTGCTGACCAGTCTGCAGGACCCTATTCCAACTATATTTACACTATTATGACAAACGGTACAGCTTCCGGTGCAGTTGTTGCCAGAAGCACAAACCTTGGTGTATCTTTTCAAAACACTGATACTCTAAGACCTCATTCTTTTCCGGGTGCAATGGTTTGCGTTGGACCAAACGGTCTTATCTCAGGCGGTTCTGTATATGCTGTTACTCATTTAGGTCCAAACAATGCTGGTACTTATACATTCTTTAGGTCAACTGATGGCGGTCTGAATTTTGACACGGTTTCAACTGCAAAATGGTCAAACGTTATCGGTACTGAAGTATCGGGTCGTTCCACAGTTAGCAGTATGCGTACCAGACCTTATCCTATGATTGCCGCAGATAACAGCTGGGGACAGTACAGGGGAAGACTTTACTGCGTTTATGCATCAAACAGACCTGTAGGTTCAGGAAATAAAGCCGATATATTTTCAAGATACTCAACCAATTATGGAGATACATGGTCAGACAGCATACTTGTTAATGATGATGCCAACACAGGGCTTTATAATCAGTATCATCCGGCTATCTGGTGCGATAAAGAAACAGGAAGATTATACGCTATGTGGTACGATTGCAGGGATACACCGGGCAACGACTCAATAAATGTTTATGCGTCATATTCAACAGATGGAGGAGTTTCGTTTGTTCCTAACCAGAAAATTACAAACAAGAAGTTTAAAATTAGATATGCCAATCAAACTGCTCCTGCTTATCAGGGAGACTATAATTCTGTTGTTTCGAATAATAAATCCTCAATGATTATATGGGCAGATTTCAGGAATAATAATAACGGAAGTTATGCTTCTTACTTGCCTGATTTTGCAATGCGTATGAATCCAACTTCAGGAACAATTACGAATCCAAATGGATTTGCAGATTTCAAAATGGTAATACCTGCTGTTAAACTATATACTGATACAGTAGTAGTTACTCATGAAATTACTCCTACACCGGCAATTGGTTCATTTGATATAACTTATCCAAGCGGTAACAAACTTACTTCATATCCTGATTCGTTAAACGTAAGGGTCACAGTGAATAATGTTACACCAGGTGCATACGTATTGAAAATAACAGCAAGAGGTCCTAACGGTACACCTGTACATCAGAGATCAGTTGCTATTACAGTTAGCGGTCCGACTTCAATAACCGGCAGTGAAACCCCGTTATCTTTCAAGCTCGAGCAAAACTATCCGAACCCGTTCAACCCTGTAACAAGGATTAACTATTCAATAGCAAAAGCTTCTGACGTAAAGATAACTGTATTCAATACACTCGGAAAACAAGTTGCATCATTCCTGAACGAAAAACAGGATCCGGGCAATCACTTTGTATTGTTTAATGCAAATTCACTTTCGACTGGTGTATATTATTACAAAATTGAAGCAGGAAGCTTTACAGACGTGAAGAAAATGATATTAATGAAATAAAAATAATCGTTCAAAATATATTAAAAGGGATATCATCCGATATCCCTTTTTTATTTTTCTTTGAGAAACTCTCTTTGTTTATCAGTTAGTATGTCCTCGGCAATTTCAATTTTCATGGGAATATTTTCCACCAGAGGTTTGCAAAAATTCAATGCTTCATTTTCATCTGAACTTAAAAACTCCATTGCTTCATCTTTACTTAAAATCACAGGCATCCTGTTGTGAATCTTTGCAATTGTTGTGTTTGGAGGTGATGTAATTAATGATGCAAAGATTCCATTATCATTTTTAACATAAATACCTGCTATAAAGAAAAGAGGCATAGCCTCAAACCATATCTTTTGTGGTATCTTAATTGATTTACTTCCAGTGCCGTATGACTGCCACTCATAGAATGCTGTTGCAGGAATAATACACCTGCTAATTTTAAACAGTTCATTCCAGTACGGCTTTTCAGAAATTTTTTCTATTCGTGAGTTGAATATCAGCGGTGACTTTTCTCCGGGAAATTTGATTCCCCAGGTGAAACACTTTATCTCAAACTGCTTATCTTTTTTCTGAATGACCAGAATATCATCGCTTGGCGCAATATTAATTTGCTTTAAATTCTTCGGGGCAAGATTAAGCATTAAGAAGTCCTTTTCAAACTTCTTAAATATCGATTCTCCCGTTTCCTTATTCTCAAATCTCGAACACATATAATATATGTTAACTTAATGTTAATAAATAACTTAAGTGAAAAAGAAAATTAAAACTAATCAACTAAAAATAAATTATGTGAACAGGTAAGGAAAAGTATAACTACGAATATCATTTTAAGTTCTGGATTCTACTATTGTTTATGAATATTCCGTTAACCTGTAATAATTGTCCGCTTGTTTCATCACTGAACTCATTTTCTAGTGAAAAAAGTTTAAACCCTTTTGATCCAACATAATCAAACATTTCCATAAAAAGTATTCCGTTTTCATAAAGAGGCACAAGTGACATTTCAAGATCGAGAATAGAAATATGTTTAAGAAAATCTCCAACACCATCGAGTACGTTCTTTTCATAACCCTGTGTATCTATTTTTAACATTATATTATTTTTATCTGTACAGAACTGCGAGTAAACTGAATTAAATGTCTTTATCTCTATTTCTTGTGTAGATATATATGCAGATTCAGGAGCTGCGTTAAGGTGAGTATCAAGCATGTCAAGTATTGAACTACTGTAAGAATTTCCTGATATATGGATTAAACTTTTAGTATTTTCATTTCCCAAAGCATAGTTGTTAACGAACCAGTTAATATCGTCCTTAGACACTTCTTGTAGAAGGGAAAAAGCATCATTGAGAGGTTCAAAGGAAACGATTTTTTTGTCGTATCCCAATGTTCTTACGAATGAGCCGTACTGTCCTGAGTTTGCACCAACGTCAATTAAAGTATCTATATTGTAGTATTTCATCATTTTGATTCTTCTTATTTCATCCTGACTGTATTCAGGAAATGGCCTGAGCTGGTAGCCCCTCTTTTTAAGGAATTTCTCCGTAATGTATCTTTTTACTACTTTTATCATAAAGATTGAAATATTTTATATAATTATTATATCTAATACTGCTAAACATAAAAGAATATCACATTAAAATAATATAAATATTTTGAATGCTACTTTAAAGACAATGAATACAGACTCGACTTTCAATAGAATAGAGGTTCTAAATTACGTATATTTCACTTTTCGTGCTATTCCTTGATGAATATAGGAAAGCGATAAAATAACAGACAAGAATGAGATTATCAAAGTTTTTTTTACCGACTCAAAAGGAAGATCCGACTGATGCATTGGTAGCATCGCATAAACTTTCAATAAGGGCAGGACTTTTTCGTTTGCTTACTTCAGGTGTTTATTCAGTATTGCCGCTTGGACTTATTGTGAAGAACAAGGTTGAGAAAATAATACGTGAGGAGATGAATGCAATAGGAGGAAATGAATTCCTTCTACCTGCACTTTCGCCGAATGAGCTATGGAATGAGACGGGAAGGCTTGATGATTTCGGAGATATTATATTTAGGATAAAGAACAGGGAACTTGTTCTAGCGCCGACGCATGAAGAGGTCTTTACATCAATATCAAGAAATTACATAACTTCATACAAACAGCTTCCGCAGATGTGGTACCAGATACAAACGAAATTCAGGAATGAATCCCGTCCGAAATCAGGCGTACTTCGGGGCAGGCAGTTCACGATGAAGGATGCCTATTCTTTCGATGCGACATGGGAAGGACTTGATGCTTCTTACGAATTGCAAGATAAGGCATACAGGAATATTTTCACGAGATGTGGATTAAAATTCTTTGCAGTATCGGCTTCAAGCGGAGCGATGGGAGGAACAAAGTCTGAAGAGTTTATGGTGGAATCGGAAGCAGGCGAGGATATTGTAGTTATAAGCGAAGACGGAAAGTACTCATCGAACCTTGAAGTAGCAGTTTCTAATGTCGAAAGTGTTTCAAGAAAGAATACAAACCTTTCTTACGAAGAATTTCATACTCCCAACATTAAATCAATAGAAGAGCTTGCAGGATTTCTTAACATAACGGATAAGTCACGTTTGGCAAAATCGAGAGTATTTGTCATTCCCGCAAAGACAGAGACTGAAAAAGATAAATATCTGCTTGCACTCGTTTGCGGTGATGATGAAGTAAACGAGACAAAGCTGCAGTCATTGTTCGGAGCAAACCTTAGACCCGGACATCCTGAAGAGCTGATGGAAATAACCGGAGCAGAAGCGGGTTCAATAGGTCCGATAGGCTTAAAAGGAAAGATTGAAATTGTTGCTGACCTGAGACTGATGGAAGCTGATGATCTTGTAAGCGGTGCTAACAAGAATGATTATCACATAAAGTACATTGACCTGAAACGTGATGTTCAGGGAATAAAATATCATGATTTACGCACAGTAAAAGAAGGCGAACTTACTCTTGATAAGTCGAGTAAGCTTCGTGTAACAAAGGCAATCGAAGTAGGGCATATATTCAAACTGGGGACGAAGTATTCAGTATCACTCGGAGCAAAATTTCTGGATAAGGATGGAAAAGAAAATCCTATCATTATGGGAAGCTACGGAATTGGAGTAGAGAGGATAATAGCTTCTCATATAGAGCAGAATCACGATGAAAACGGAATTATATGGAACGGCGAGATAGCGCCTTTCAAAGTAATACTTATTAATATTACAACACAGAGCAAAGAAATTACAGAATACTGCGATTCGCTTTATGAAGAGCTGAATAAAATGAATGTGGATGTACTTTATGACGATAGAGATGACCTGAGGCCCGGATTCAAGTTCAAGGATGCAGACCTTATTGGTATTCCATATCATATCATTGTTGGCGAGAAGAACTTCAAGAACGGAAATATTGAATTCAAAGTGAGAAAATCAGGAGAGAGAAGCATTGTGTCGAAGGATGAGATAATACCAAAACTTAACACCTTCCTTAATGCTTGACAAAGTACTTTCGGCAAAGTATATCTTAGCATCTAAATCACCGAGAAGAAAACATCTTTTGAAACAACTGGGGTTTGACTTTCAGGTAGCTGAATCGAATGCAAGGGAAGTCTCAGGCAAGATACCACATATTTCTGTACGCACAAATGCACAGAGAAAATCGCGGGCAGTTGCACATAATTACAAAGATAGAATTGTAATCAGTGCAGACACAGTAGTATATCTCAATAATCGAATTCTAAACAAACCACGCAACCTTAAAGAAGCAGCAAAGTTCCTGAGAATACTTAGCGGAAAAAAACACATAGTCTATACAGGTGTGAATGTATTGAATAATGTAACAGGCAAAGAGAAGTACGGGCACGAGAAGACTACGGTTGAATTTAGGAACCTAACCGATGAAGAAATAAATTACTACGTAAAGAAATTCAAACCGCTTGATAAAGCTGGTGCTTATGGCATTCAGGAGGATTTCGGATGCCTTTTCATTGCTAAGATAACAGGAGATTATTATAACGTGGTCGGACTGCCGCTAGTAAAACTATACGAACTAATTCAATCTACGTTTTAGATGTTTAGAAAATATAAGAAGAAAATATTACTATCGGTATCTTTTGGTGCTGTAATTTTTCTTGCTTTCAGCATCTATGCTGATTTCGGAAACCTCCTGATAGCATTCTCAAAATTCTCATGGGTTTGGTTTCCCGTGGTTCTTGCACTATCCTTCGGGAACTATCTTGTAAGGTTTGCAAAATGGCAGTATTATCTTCACATATTGAACATAAAGATTAAACCATCAAAATCCTTTCTTATTTTCATTGGTTCGTTTATAATGAGCGTTACACCCGGAAAGATGGGAGAAGTGCTTAAATCGTTTTTACTAAAAGAGGAAACAGGCACACCTGTAAGCGTATCAGCACCGATAATACTCGCCGAAAGAATAACAGACTTTCTTTCGATAGTGATATTGTGCTCAATCGGAGCGGTTGTATTTGGTTATGGAGTTGAAATAGTTTTAGCTACAGGGGTTGTTTTTATTTTGCTGACATTAGTACTTAGTTCAAAAACATTATCACATAAAATAATAACTTTATTATCCAAATTTAGTTTTACTGCAAAGCACACGGATAAGCTATATTCAGCTTATGACAGCATTTATGTTCTTATAAAAATAAAACCTTTAATATTGGTTGTTGTTATTAGCACCGGAGCATGGTTCCTAGAATGTCTTGGATTTTATGTAGTACTGCACGTTTTCTCGGGCGTGTCAAATATTGAAGTTAGTCTGATTTCGGCAACATTCATATACGGATTCTCAACACTGGTCGGAGCAATTGCAATGCTGCCGGGAGGGCTCGGAGTAACGGAAGCGACGCTTACAGGTCTGTTGTTACTTCTAAAAATACCAAAAGATATATCGGTAGCATCAACGATGATAATAAGAGTTGCAACTTTATGGTTCGCAGTAATTTTAGGTGTATTTGCAGTTCAGATATTAAATAAAAAGGATCATATAGATTTCGATAAGCTTGAGAAATAAGTTCAATATATTTACTAAATTCAAAAATTAATTGATGAAAGTTTTTATTAAACGTCAGATTCAGAATATCTTATCACGTGTCCCGGGTGGGGAAAGAGTTAATCTATGGATGCAAATGAATATAACAAAAGGTCTGCCTGTTTCGGATGATATTCTGGCCTCTAAGATTGAAGCCGGTAAGATTCATCTGGAAAATTATCTGAAATATAATAAAGAAAATAATAAAAATATTTCAGGATTATCATCTTTTGAATTTGGCGCGGGTTATGATTTGATTGTCCCTTATGTATTTAGTTTTATGAAATTATCGAATATTTATTGTGTAGACATTAAAAATAAAGCATCTGCTTATCTTTTGAACGACGCTTTAAAAAGATTACCTGCAATGTTAAGTTATCACGAGGTAAAAAAAACAGGTTTATATGAAATTACGCATAAAAACCTAATATCAGATTTAAAGAAAAATTACAATATTCATTATATGGCACCCATGGATGCTGGTAATACTAACCTCAGAGATGAATCGATTGATCTTGTGGTATCCAATGCTACGCTTGAGCATATACCAAAGGATTCTATTAAGGCAATATTAAAAGAATCCTACCGGATTCTAAAACCAGGAGGGATTTTATCTCACGCTATAGATTATAAAGACCATTGGGCGTATATTGACAGTAATCTATCATATTATAATTTTCTTAAATACAGTGACCAAATTTGGAAATATAAAAATCCGTCTCTGAATTATCAAAACAGGCTGAGGCACAGGGATTATATCGACCTTTTTAAATCAGCCGGCTTTCAGATAAAATTTGCTAACCCAGATAATCCCACTGAAAAAGATAAATTTACTTTAAGGAATCTGAAAATAAATGATTATTTCAGATCTAATTACACTTTTGATGAATTATCTGTCTTGGGATGTTTTTTTGTACTAACAAAATAATTAAAAAATCATTGAAATATCGGTTTATTTATCCATTTCGATTTAAAATAATTAAATCATCTAATTTATATATTAAAGGCTCGGAATCAGTTAATTATTCACTTGAAGTAACATATTATTGAAACTATTTTATTTTTGAAATCATCACAATTAAAATTAAAATAATTAAATTTGGGAAAATATAATGAGAAAAATTCTTAGTAAAATTTTTCACTGGTTGATAAAATTAAGTATACTTTCAAATACAGTAAATTATTTTATTGTTAAAAAGTATCATAAGCTGAATATTGAAAATTTAAAAGGGGAAAAAATAAAAACCCCTTGGGTTTGTATGAATAAATTTGATATTGATACCAGTGTAATTTATATTAATCAGGTATATAATGATTATATTGAGAATTCAGGACTTAAAACTGAAAATCTTATAGGAAAAGAAATTCTAGAGATTGGTCCAGGAGAAAATTTCGGAGTTGCTTTAAAATTCCTAGCCTCAGGTGCAAGAAAGGTTGTTTGTGTTGATAAATTTAATTCGCTCTTAGATAATGAAAAACAATTTAAAGTATATTCGAATTTGTTAAGTCAATTTACATCTGAGGAACGTGATCTTCTTAAGGACGTTATAAGTTTGAATTCAGAAAACTTTTCTATCAATGAAAACCGTTTGAGATTTATTAATAATTCGGTTGAACAATTAGTCTCATATTTTGAACCCCAGCATTTTGATTTTATTATATCCCGTGCAGTCTTGGAGCATGTGTATAAGATAGATGAAGCATTGAAAACAATGGATGTTTTGCTTAAAAAGAATGGCTATATGCTTCACGAAGTAGACTTTAGGGATCACGGTATATTTACAAATTATAATTTACATCCTTTGACTATGCACGAAATAAATGAGGAAAAATGGAATGTTATGGCAAGTAATTTTGGAGCACCAAATCGGAAAATGATGGGATACTATCAGACCTTTTTCCATAAGAATAATTATAATTATGATACGATTATTGTCAAACTACATATCACAGATGAATATTTGAAATTGAAGCAATTATCCCAGAAGGACATTTCCGAAACTTTAAACCTATGGATCAATCACCGACTTACAAAAAGATATTGGTCTAATTTTGAATCAGAGATGTTTATAGGTGCTGCTTTTTTCAGTGCACAGAAACAAAATTTAATTAATGTAATTCCTTGAACTTTAAATCTCTCATTAATCTTTATTATGTTATAATTTTAAATTTCGTTGTTAAGTGTTGGCTGAATATATTTTTGTTATTTTTCTTGAAAAAGTATGAATAACTATCCAAATATTATTTAAATTATATGTTATTTACCCTAAAATGCCCTCAAAATAATCCTAAAATCAGTTTTTATTTCAATTTCACTTGAAGTAAAAAATTATAAAAACTATATTTAAGATTGTAAAAACTACAATTTTGGACAGAAAAATAAGAATTTTAATAGGAAAAGTAGGTTTAGACGGACATGACAGGGGTGCTAAAGTAATCGCTGCCGCATTTCGTGATGCAGGATTTGAGGTTATTTATGCCGGTCTTAGACATACACCTGAATCTATGGTTGAGGCAGCATTGCAAGAAGATGTAGATGCTGTAGGAATCAGTATTCTAAGCGGAGCTCATATGACAATTTTCCCCAGAATTAAGAAATTAATGGATGAAAAGGGTGTAAGCGACATTCTTCTTTTCGGAGGCGGTATTATTCCCCAGAATGATATTGACGAACTGAACAAAATGGGAGTCGGAAAACTATTCACACCGGGTGCTACGACAACAGAAACAGTTGAATACGTAAAAAACTGGGTAAAAGAAAACAGAAAAATATAATCATAGAATGGGACCTGTAAAATTTGGAACAGACGGTTGGAGAGCCGTTATTGGTGATACATATACATTTGAAAATGTGAGAAGAGTTTCTCTTGCAACAGCAAGAACTTTCAAGAACCATCCCAATATTAAGAACGGGATTGTAATCGGTTATGATACTCGATTTCTGGGTAAAGAATTTGCACATGCTGCTGCTGAAATATTCGGTAGCGAGGGAATAAAAGTAATGATAACAGATTCATTCGTAACAACACCTACTGTATCCCTGCTCTCAAGGGATTTTAATCTTGCTTATGGTGTGATGATTACTGCTTCGCACAACCCCTTCAAGTACAACGGATTCAAGCTTAAAGACTCATACGGTGGTTCAATGAATCCTGATGAACTTATAAAAGTTGAAGCCGAACTAAAGAATATTAAAACTGTTGAAGGATATAAGAATTTTGACGAACTGCAGAAATCAAGTTTGATCAAATATTTTAACGGCAGACAGTATTACATAGATAATCTTAAAAAGAAGATTGATATTAATACAATTAATGAAGCAAACCTAAAAGTCCTTTATGAAGCGATGTATGGAGCTGGACAGAATACGATTAACGAATTGATAAAAGTTGATCAGTTGCATGCTGAAGTTAATCCTTTTTTTGAAGGCGGTGCTCCGGAACCCGTGGAAAAAAACCTTTCTTTAGCTTGTAAGACAACAAAAGACGGCAATTATGATCTTTGTATTGTAACAGACGGAGATGCTGACAGGATTGCAATCATAGATGAGAACGGAGATTTCCTTGATGCACAAAAGACATTTGCTTTACTCCTCAAATATCTTCATAAAACAAGAGGACTTAACGGTATTGTTGTTAGAGGTTTCTCTGCATCAGAATTGATTAAGGAATACTGTGAAAAGTATAATCTGGTGTTGGAAACTGTTCCTGTTGGATTCAAGCATATATCAAAACGCATGATTGAGGCGGATGTTCTAATAGGAGCCGAAGAAAGCGGAGGAATCGGAATTAAAAGTCATCTGCCTGAAAGAGACGGGCTTTTTAACGGTTTATTATATCTTGAAATGCTTGCACATACAGGAAAAAGCATTTCTGAATTGAAAGCTGAACTCGACAATGAATTTGGAAAATACTTCTACAAAAGAATAGACGTTCATACTACAGAAGAATTGAAGAACAAGACACTTGAATCTTGCAAGAAACTTAAAGCAGGAGACAAAATTGGAGGCAAGGAAATTCTTTCAGTTGATCCTCTGGACGGATACAAGTGCTTCTTCAGCAATGGATGGGTTACTATACGTGCTTCGGGAACGGAGCCGCTTTTAAGATTCTACTGCGAGACAAAAGGAAGCGATGAAACTCTTGACGTTTTAAACACAACAATTAAAAATTTTAATTTAAAATAGCTTTAATGAAAAACAAGTTATTGTTAAGTGCAATATTGCTGTTAATTACAGTTTCAAATACTTATACACAAGACAACACAACAACTAAACAGCGTCAAAATCAAAATTTGAGCAACCAGAATTTTAATATCAATTCTGATGCTGGTGATATTCTTAGTTCAATGAATCAGCAGCAAATGACAGGTAATCAATTTAAGCCTGTAATTGTTGATAAAGCTGTTAACGAAAATATTTATATTGTTGGTCCAAATGATGTTTTCTCTCTTGGTATTTATGGATTTCTGAATCAACAGATTCCAATTACTGTTAATGTTGAAGGCTCTGTCTTAATTCCCACAATAGGTGAAATTAAAGTTGACGGACTTACATTAAAAGAGGCAAAGAGCAAAGTTGTTAGTGCGGTTAAAAAAAGATATTATTCCAGTAATGTTAGCTTTACACTTGTTACTCCTAAAATGTTCCTTGTAACAGTATCCAGTATTATACAGAAGCAGATAGAAGTAAATTCAACTAACAGGGTCAGTGACCTCATCACTTATGTTTATTATGACACTGTTAATGTACAACGCGCTATGTATCAATTTAGCAACAGTTCGGAGTTCTTCAAACCCACAATTTCAATGCGGAACATAGAAGTTGTCCACAAGGACGGCAGTATTTCGGAAGTGGACCTTTATAAATATTTTTATTCAAATGACGATAAATTCAATCCTTATTTGAAAGAAGGAGATTTCGTTAAGGTGCCGCTCGGATTACTTTATAAAAACTATATTTCCATAAACGGAGCTGTTCAGCTTCCGGGTGTCTATGAATATAATAAGTCAGATGACCTTGAAACACTTATAGGTGTAGCAAGAGGATTCGATTTTGACGCATATAAGGACAGTATTGTAATTTATAGAACTAATACTGCTACTGGCAAGTTTGAAAGCATATATTTGATTTATGACGAGGATAAGAATTTCAAAATAAATGAATATGATAGGGTTTTTGTGAAGTATAAAGCCGATTACGTTAAGAATTATAGTGTTTCGGTTCTTGGTGAAGTCAATATACCGGGTGTTTATCCAATAGCACAAAAGAATACAAGACTGAAAGAAATTATTGAAATGGCAGGAGGATTAAAACATTCTGCATATCTTCCTCTATCAATAGTTTTCAGGCGTTACGATGAAGAGTACATGAAAAAAGATACTGCCGAGATTCTCATAAACATGCGTGCAAATGACCTAATAATTAGTGAAAAGGATAAGCTCAGTTTTGAAAGGGACGTAGTTTCCAGAAGAAACAGAATGGTAGTTGACTTTGAAAAGCTTTATGTGGACAATGATTCTTCGCAGAATATCATTCTCGAACATCAGGATGTAGTATACATTAATGACGATAAAAAGATAGTATATGTATATGGACAGGTTGAAAATGAAGGATACGTTCCATACAAGCCGGGTGAAGATTTTGAATATTATATAAAACGAGCAGGAGGCTATTCACTTGCAGCTGATGATGACAATACAAGAATAATAAAGTTCAATTCGAGAGGTTGGTATAAACCTGAAGATACAGAGATACTTTCAGGTGATTTTGTTTACGTACCTAAAAAGACCCCTGCGGAATTTAAAGAAAGTTTAACAATAATTGCAACTATGATAGGCGTGGTTGCCAGCATTCTTACAACAACATTGTTAATCTTGCAGCAAAATAAGTAACTTTTGAAATATAAAAACACAAATCAATTATTTCGTTATTAATACAATCATGTTTTCTGAATTTTAATAAATTTACATAAGCAAAATTATAAATCATCAATAAATAATACCGACATATATGAATTATGATAAAGATATAAGAAATACATCTTTGATCAGATATATTGAAATAATATTGTCATATAAGAAACTTATTTTTATTTCCACAATTACAACAGGTGTGGTTGTAGCGTTTCTTATGTTTTTTGTCGCTAAACCTGTTTTTTTATCGACAGGTACTGTTAAGACAGTCTCGAAAAGTGGTCTTGGCATTTCAGGATTATTGTCAGGAGCAAATCTGCCGGATATCGGTGGACTTGATGAGCTTAGCGGTGGAGGTTCAGCAGCAAAAGAACTGGCTTTATACGAACAGATATTGTCAAGCAGACGATGTCTTGAAGAATTGATTGTGAAATTTAACCTGATAGAGCAATACGACTTTAAGTATATGCAAGATGCAATAAAGAACTTCAGAGAAGGTCTTCTTTATATCGTAAAAGATGTTAAATCAGGAACTATTACGGTTGGAGTTTATGATTATTCACCTCAGAAGTCAAAGGATATGTCAGATTTCTTGATAGAGCAGTTGAATAAAATAAATATAGAAATGAATGTTCAAAACGCATCAAATAATAGAATTTTCATTGAAGAAAGGTATAATTTGGTTAAAAAACAGCTTTCGGAAGCTGAAGACAGTTTGAAGATGTTTCAGGATATCTATGGAATAGCACCTGACATTATTGTAAGAGCTACTACACAAGCAAGTATTACACTCGAATCAGAAATAAAAGCAGAAGAAATCAAACTGGAATTATTAAGGAAACTACTTTCTCCTGATCAGTCAGAAGTCAAAACTCAGGAGACGAAAATTGCAGCAATGAAAAAGCAGCTAAATGAAATTCAAAATACAGAAGATCCTGATACAAGATTAAAATTAAAAGGAACTCCGCAAACAATCCTTGATTATGTAAGGCTTACAAGAAGCGTGGAAATTCAGAATAAACTGCTTGTATTCCTATTACCTATTTATGAACAGGCAAAAATAGAAGAGGTAAAAGAAATGCCATCAGTAGCCATTCTTGACCCTCCTGTCGTGCCTGAAATAAAGGTAAAACCCAAGAGGTTGACAATAACATTAATAGCAACTTTGGCAGTATTCTTGTTGCTGACTTTTTCAGCAATAATGTATGAGCTTTACATAAAATATTTCTTGAGGGAATTAAGAATCCAAAGTGATAAATAACATTAAATTTCCGGATCTTAAAATATCTCACAAATTTCTGTACTTTTCTATTATATTTTCTCTAATAATATTATCCGCTTATTTATTCTTTATAGATCAAACTAAGTTTGTAATTATCCCGCTCATTCCATTTGTCGGTTTATTATTTTTCTTTACTTTCAGAAGGTATTTCCTTTATTATTTTATTTTTTCATTGGGCGTTGTTAGATATCTTCAGTTTGATTACCGTATTCAGATTATAACTATAATTTCTATTATGATTTTGATACTTTTCGCAACTTATAAAGACACTGAGACCTTTAATAATCTTAAGTATCCATATAGCATAAAACTTCTATCAGTCTTAATTGTAATTCAAGTGTTAATTTCATCGATAATCTCAAAATATGTTTCATTCCAGTCAGTTGTTTATGGTTGTGTATTTACAATATTTGTTCTCATATCTTATGTTATATTTAGATCAGTTAAAAACATCAAGCATATCAATAAATTAATAGATCTTTTTATACTTCTTGTTGTTGTATCAACTTTGTTAACATTTGCTGACATTTTTGTAACAGGTTATACAAGATCCTCTGGTTTAATTGGTTATGCCATTATGGATTTTTGTGTGCTAGTGCTTTTGTTCCTTATTTTCAGGAATTATTTATTCGGTAAGGCAAATGTGCTCACTCATATTTCTGCATTACTTGTTTTTTTACTAACAATACTGCATCAGTCTCGTTTTGCATGGTTAGGATTTGTATTGTCCCTTGTGTACGGAATAATTGTTGCAGTTAAATACTCTCCTAGTGTAAAAGTTTATTTAAAGAAACGAGTACTTAGCTATTTCTTATTAGGTGTTGTTTTTATAGGATTAGTATTTATTTTTGGCTTTCATGAACTCATACTTCTTAGGGTATCTCAGATAAGTCTTGATTTCTTTCAGGGGACACCGGAAGAAGGTCAATACTTAAGCAATTCACTTGAATCAAGACTTCTAATATGGTTAACTGCTTATAATGTTTTTATCGCTCATCCTTTCTGGGGTGTCGGATTTTATATGTTTCCTTTAGTATCAGAGCAATACAACTTTTTACCTCAGATAATGTATGAGTTATATGTTGAGAATATGGATGCACATACAACTTATTTTAATTTTCTGGTTGATACAGGAATTATAGGTTTTACTCTTTTCCTATCCTATTTTATAGCTATGTTTAGGCTTTCATTTAAAGCTTTGAAAATTTCCTTAACGGACGAAGAAAAATCTATAAGTATTGTACTCAATGTATATTGCTTTTTTGTTATTGTGCATAGCATTTATTCAGGTGCATTTACTTTTGGATTGAACGCTTTTCATATGTGGTTTATGTTTGCGCTTAATCTTTCAAATTATATAATTCTTAAGAATAATTATGAAGAATATCCTGTTTAGTTTGTTAGAACTAATGAGTAAATCTTGTTTTCTAATTTGATGTAACATCATGTTATCAAACATTAAATTATTATGATCACAAAACAAGATAAGAAAAATGCATTCTGGAACAGCTCTTCCTTTATATTTCTTTCAGTAGCAGGATTCATAAACTTTTCTCTTACACTTAAAACATATTCATCGGAAGTATTCGGTTTGTATATACTAATGATCTCGATATTTGGATTAGGATACACTTTTGATTTTGGTTTTGGTGCTGCGATAATAAGACAATTATCAATCGCCAGAAAGGAAAACGATATAAATCTTATTAAAAAGTTCTTTTTAACTTTTTTTGTTGTTTATATTGTTTTATCTCTTACAATAACTGCAATTACTTCTGCATATTATTTTATGTTTTTATCTAATTCAGAGCTTGTAATCCAAGTAAAAGATGTTAATACAAATTTAATTTTCATTTTAATATCAAGCTCATTTTTCTTTCAATATTTGAACAATTATCTGAAAATAGTCTTTGAAGGATTCTCCGATTTTATTGTCCTTAGTAAATTATTGTTCACTGTAACTGCATTTAATACAATTTTGATAGTATTGTTGTATGTCTTGAAACTGGATATTATTTATCTTGCTTTAATTACATTTATAGTTCAGTTATTTTCTGTTTTAATTTTTTTTATCAAACTAATTGATTCACATAGAGAACTATCATTGTCATTTAATAATTATGATTATACTTTGATAAAAAAGTATATGATGTATGGTATAAATATTCAGGTATCAAGTTTTATTACAAGTCTTATAGATCCGGTTGTGAAATTATTAATAGGTTCATATTTATCTCTTAGTTTTGTAACTTTTTTTGAAACCAGTAAGAAGATAATTAATCTATCGAATGGATTAATCTTTTCTGCACAGAAAGGGATTTTTAACAAACTTAGCGAACAACATTCGCTTGGTACACTGGATAATTTTCTAAATGATGACTTGTATTACTATTCTAAAATGTCAAACTATTATTCGGTTCTGGTTTATGGTCTGTTGAATCCATTAATATGCATAGGTATGATGTTATGGTTTAAGAGTTTTGAATCCGTAATTATTCTTTTGCTTTATTTTTTACCATATTCACTGATAAATTATGGCGGGGCGTTATACTCAGTGTTAATGGTAGATGGTAAAGGTCTGAGGTTGGTTATTATACAATCAATTAACTTAGTTACTACTTCATTACTTTTGTTTCTCTCATTGTATATATCAAATAGTTATTTGGGCTTGTCTGCCTTTTATTTATCCATTATTATTAATACTTTTGTTATATTTATTATGCTTAAAAAAGCCAATAATTTCAAATATAATATATATATAAAAAGTACAGGACTCTTTGATATCCTGATAATGAACTTTATTACCATTATTCAGCTAGTTTTGATGTATATTTTCAGTGAGTATTATGTCACAATATTAATAATCTTTTTGTTTATTTATTTTGTTGTATTTTATAAATATGTAAAGTACTTTCACAACATATTAATGACAAAATTTATAAAAGATAAAATAAAGTTTAATTATTAATGCTTAAATTTTCTATAATTACACCTTCCTATAATCAGGGAAGATTTATTAGAGATACAATCGAATCTATATTAAATCAAGATTATCCAAATTATGAGCATATTATTATTGACGGTGGTTCAACAGATGAAACAATTGATATCCTAAAGGAATATCCTCATTTGAACTGGATTTCTGAAAAGGATAAAGGTGCTGCAGAAGCAATTAATAAGGGTTTTAAAATGGCAAGCGGGGATATTGTTACATGGATTAATTCTGATGATTATTATGAAAAGAATATACTATCTAAAGTTAATAATTATTTTTTTGATGATGATAAGCTGGATTTTCTTTATGGAAATAGATCCGTTCTGTTGCCTAATGAAAATAAACTACTTACAGAAAAGTCATCTCTACTATGCGCTAATGATTTAATTCATATGAGTGCAGACATAGTAAGACAACCATGCTCCTTTTACAGGATGTCGCTTTTACGTAAAACGGGATTGCTTGATGATACTCTTAAACTTGTTTTTGATTACGAATTATTTATAAGAATGTTTTTACTTACCACTCCATTTTATGTTGATGATACATTAGCAATACAAAGAGATTACAGTACTACACTTACTAGAAGTAATATGAGAAGACAAGCGATTGAGATTTATAAAGTATCAAGAAAATATGGTGCAAAACTTTTAGATCCAATTATGTATACAAGTGTTTTAAAGAAAATTCTATTTCCCGAAAAATATTGAATAGGAAAATTAATATTATCATTCCCGGAATTATTAAATCAGGGGGGATGAATGTCATTCTGGAATATTCATACAGGCTCAAAACTAAAGGATTTGATATCGTTTTATATTATCCTTTCGCTTACTATAATCATTATACTGGAAAGAATGAGTATTCCTGGAATCCAAGAAGATCTTACTGGGCGATAAAGAATTATATCAAGGGACGAATAAATAAAAAGTTTATTAAAGATATTAAAATCATTGGAGTGCCTTTTATTAGAGATAATTTTGTCAGAGATGCTAATTATACTATTGCAACAAGCTGGCCAACATCATTTGATGTTTCAAAATTGAGTTATCATAAGGGGATTAAGTATTATTTAATTCAAGATTTTGAAAAATGGGATTCAAATGTTAATCTTGTAAATGAAAGTTATAAACTGGATTTAATACGAATAACAACATGCAGTTATTTAAAGGATAAATTACTAACAGATTATGGAATACACTCTGATGAAATCTTAAACGGAATAGATTATGATACTTATTTCCCATCAATTAAAAAAGATTACGATACAAAAGAAAAAACCATAAGCTATATAGATTATAAATTAGAAAAGAAGAATACTAAATTGGTTATTGAAGCTATTAAGATGATAAGAGATGAATTCCCTCATGTTAAGTTTAAATCATTTGGGCTGGAAAAATTCAATGAACATCCCAGTTATGTTAAGTTTTATAAGAATCCCTTGCCTGAAGAAATAGCAAATATTTACAATGAATCTCATATTTTCATTTTTGCAAGTAGAGAAGAAGGATTTGGGTTGCCGCCGGCTGAAGCAATGGCATGCAAAACTTCTGTAATAAGTTCACCGGTTGGTGCTGTTCCAGAATATTCACTAAATGAAAAATCGGTATTGTTTATAAGTCCTGAGAATGTAGAATCTATTGTAGAAAAAACAAGATTGCTTTTGAATGATAATATACTAAATAAAAGTATTGCTGAGAATGGATTTAGCATGGTTAGAAATACCCTTAATTGGGAAAACTCTGTTGAAAAACTAATTTACCTTCTGAGTTGATTTGTATTGTTATTCCAAATTATAATGGCTTAAATCATCTTGAAGTATGCTTCAATTCACTTAGAAATCAATCATATAAAAACTTTAATATAATTCTTGTAGATAACGGTTCTATTGATGATTCTGTCGAATATGTTAATAGGAATTATCCTGAAGTTAAGGTATTAAAACTTGAAAAGAATTATGGCTTTGCTTTTGCTACAAATGCAGGTATTATTCATGCTATAAACTCTAATCTATACAACTATATCCTTTTCCTAAATAATGACATGGAATGTGACGAGTTCTTTCTTGAGAATCTTGTATCGGGTTTTACAAGTGATGAAATTGGCAGTACTACTCCTAAAATATTGAATTATTATTCCAGAGACTTATTAGATACAACAGGAGATTACTATGATTTTTACAGCTATCCTTACAAAAGGGGTGGTGATGAAAAAGATATAAAACAATATCAAAAAAGGGGATTTGTATTTGGAGGCTGCGGAGGTTCTACAATTTACCGCACAGAACTTTTCCGTAATATTGGTTTACTCGATGATTCGTTTTTTGCATATTATGAAGATATAGATTTTAATTACAGAATGCAGCTGGCAGGTTTTAAATGCGTCTATATTCCAGAAGCCGTTTGTTATCATAAATGCGGAGCAACAATAAAAAATACTCTTAGTAAGAAGTTCTTCCTAATGGAAAGGAACTTGAATTATCTGCAGATTAAAAACCATAATTCAAAATTAATCTTAAAATACAGTATTATTTCTACTTTTAACAGACACTGGAATTATTTAAGATTCATAAAAAGGTATCAGATTAACTTTTTTACCAATTCTGTGGCAGGTTTTTGGGTTGGCCTATTTTTATCCTATAGGTACTTTAATCAAAGAAAACAAATTAAGAAGTTTACTGTAGCATCTTCAGATTATATCGAGGACATATCAATGGATTATAAAAGAGGTTATAAAGAGTTTGATAAATACAATTATTAATGATAAAGTTTATTAATTCATAAAGATTCCTTAACGGTGAAAAAAGATATATCAATAATAACCGTGAATTATAATTCTCATAAATATATAGAGAACTGTTTAAATTCAATCATTTCTAATACTCGCGATATAAATTATGAAATTCTTATTGTTGATAATTATTCTCCGGACAGGGATATAATTAATTTAAAGAGTAAATTTAGTAATATTGAATTCTATCTTTTGGATGACAACCGTGGTTTCGGGTCAGCCTGTAATTACGGATCTCAAAATTCAAGTGGGAAGTATTTAGTATTCGTTAATCCGGATACAGTGTTTACAAATAATAGTCTGAAAAACATGTTTGATTTTATGGAACAAACCACCGATGCTGCTGTATGTTCTCCTGCTTTCATATATCAGGATGGCAGTCAGGGATACGTCTACAATAATTTCCCTAACATAATGTGGGAGTTCTATGATTTCTTAGGTAAAGGTTATAATTTAAGAATAAATAAGTTAAACAGAAAACTTCAAGAATCAGCTAAATCCGGCAGGGCAATGAGAATAGATTGGGCAACTGGGGCTTGTCTTATAGTTAAAAAAGATTTTTTTAATAAAGTCGGAGGATTTAACGAGGATTATTTCCTATATTATGAAGATGTGGATTTACAGAAAAGAATAACTGATGCAGGAGGAAGTATCTATTGTCTGCCATATCTTAAAGTGATTCATGTAGCCAATACAAGCACTAAACCTGACGATGATGATACTGTTTATTATTACAACATAAATAAAAGCAGATTAATGTACCACATGAAAAATAGTAGTACATTTAAGAAACTGTTTGTAAAATACCTTCATTTAGCAGGGTTTTATCTAAGATTGTTTTCTTTGAAGTTCAGAAGCCGTTATTCTGAGAAGAAAAATATGAAAAAATTGCAATACATGAATATTATTAAATATTACAGAACAGGTCTTGAGTAAACAGGAAAACCAAATTTACTTTTTTATCCCGTTTTACCCAAAGTTTACAACCGGAGGTAATATGTACCATTCTATAGTTTATGATATACTTAATAAAAGAGGAGAGAAGGTAAAGGTATTTGGAAACGAGGATGATTTTGAATCGGTCGAGAAATCAAAAGTCAAAAAGATTATTTACGGCTTAAAGCATACTTTGAAAATACCAAAAGGATCTGTAATATTCTTAACAAATACAGCTTTCTTACATTTTTTACTGCCGTTATATACTGTCAGTTTCTTTAAAAGGCACAGATATATAATTTTAATACACCATTTGCTGTGTGAGGAGAAAGCAAAGTTCTTAGTGAGCTTTTTTGAGAGTATATTTGTCAAATCTGTTAAAAATAAGTTAACCGTTAGCGAAACCTCAACGAAAAGTCTTTTTAGGAACGGAATGATTAAGGACTTGATACCCATGGTTAATCCAGGTCTTGAATATACTCCGGATCATTCTTACACGAGGGAAAAAATAAAACCTATACCTGAACTCTTATTTGTTGGAAATATTGAAAAGAGGAAGTCATTAAACACTGTTATAAATGCTTTATCCGAGATAAAGAACTTTGATTTTAAATTTAATGTAGTAGGAAATCCAACGGAAAGTGATTATTATAATGAAGTATTGAAATTAATCGAAACCGGAAATTTAATGAACAAAGTTTATTTTCTTGGAAAGTTATCCTCTGATGAACTTCTCGAGCATTATAGAAAATCTGATATACTCTTATTTCCGTCATTATGGGAAGGATACGGAATGGTCATTGCAGAGGCTATGGCAAATGGTCTCCCGGTTATCTCAAGCAATATACCTACAAGCAAAGAACTTATTAACGATGGTACTGATGGACTTCTGTTCAAAAAAGGCGATCATAAAGACCTTGCCCGTTGTATCAGAAAGCTTTATAATAATCCTGAATTATATTCAAAGATTTCTGAAAATTCTATTAAACGTGCTTATGAATTTAACACATGGGAAATTACCACAGATAAGATTTATGAATTTATTAAGAATGCCAAATAATGATACCAAATATTTTTCATCTGATTTATTTCTATAAAGGAAATGACGTGTTTCCGCTTGCTCATTATATTAATGTAAATTCGATAAGAATTCTGAATAATCCGGAAAAGATATATTTCTATTCAGATAAGCTTCCTGAAGGCAAATACTGGGATAAAATCTCACCATTTGTTGAATATAAAAAGGTTACTCCCCCTAATTCTGTTTTTGACAAAAGACTGTATCACGTTGCTCATAAATCAGATGTTTTAAGATTACAGATATTAATAGATAGGGGAGGAATTTATTTGGATATGGATGTTATTTGTAAAAAATCTTTTGCTCCTCTGCTTTCGCATGATCTTGTATTAGGGAAACAAGGAAAATGGAGACGTATGGGATTATGTAATGGAGTAATTTTTGCGAATAAAGATTCAGAGTTTCTTAAACTGTGGTACAATGAATTCAGAAATTTTAGGTCAAAGGGATATGATAAGTATTGGTCAGAAATGTCTGTTAGAAAGCCGCTGGAGCTTTCAAAACAATACCCAGAACTTATACATATAGAACCTTATGATAGTTTCCACTACCCGCTATACTATTCCTTTGATGTAAAAAGAATTTTTGAGAAAGATCTTGATTTTCCTAATGCATATTGTCATCATTATTGGGATGGTATATCATTTGATAAATACCTTAGAAATATTTCCCCCGAAGATATTATAGAAAAAAACACAACATATAATAGAATTGCTCGAAGATTTCTGTAATTGATATTATTATTTCTTTTCTTTTTGTATAGCAAGATAAATATAATGTGTCATTGTAATTCCAGTCAGCATTTTTATAAGTTTTCCCAAATAATACATTATCTTTACAAGTTTCTGTCTGTCTCTTTTTTTATAAATATTGTGCCATATTTCTAAATTGTCTTTTGCAAAATCACTTAAAGGTTTTAGCATCAATGCTTTATTATCTATAGAGTTCAATTGTCTTCTTATGTATCCCGGTCTTCCCCCTATGATTCCATCTCTAAGCAGCCTTTGCCAGTTTTTGTCCTTTAAATTAGCTCTTGAGAAGTGTTTTGCGTAAAGTTAAGCAAGGTTATCCGGAAGATAGTTAATAAGCGGAAGTCCCTGTGTAGTATGAAATTCAATAGGGTATAGGCTATATGGCGTCTCAATAATGAATAAGACTCCGCCTGTTTTTAGAAGATTCCAGATTTCAAGGAAAATTCCTTCTCTTTCCTTTGGTAACAGATGTTCATAAACTCTGCTCATAACTATAAAATCTGGTGATTTAATATTTTTGGGTAAATATTCCGGAGATTCAGATTTAATAAACTTAACATTCTTTAAGCCCAAAAACTTAATCTTTTCTTCCGCTATCTTAATAAATTCATCCACCATCTCAATGCCTATTATTTCAGAATCTGGAAAGAGTTTACTTAAAATAATCGTAGAAGATCCCGACCCAGACCCAAAATCGAGAATTAACTTATTTGTAAAGCACTCATGTTTTAAGTAACTTAAAATAGAGATTTTTAAGACAAGTTTGAGATAAACCTCTGATTCCTCTCCGTTTATTTCATCTTCCAGCCAAGCTGGTGTTTTCACTTTAGAAATTTGGGATATTATACTTTTCGGATAAGAAGTTGTAAACCTATTTTCTGAATTTTTCGGATTTTTAAATTTAACAATAACTTGATTTTGCGATGAATCAAGTTCATTTACAAAAACATAAGCGGAATCATCTTCATAAACTAGATTTTCATATAACATAATTTTCTGTTTTTTCTAAATTATTTCAGATGCGGAAAATAATCAATGCAGTTATACTGAATTAAGTAATTCAGAAAAAGATATATTGATATATCATTAGAAATTCTATGCACAGTTGTCCAAGTAAAATTATTCGTTAATAACTCAATTGATGTATTATTCTTTGAAACGTACATAGAGACATGGCGTAGTATATTGTTGTATTTATTCCTGGTTACTTTGTTTTCCAACATTACTATCTAATCTAGCAGGATGTCCTGATATTTGTTTTCCGGAAGCTCATTTTTCTTTGTAACTTTTCAATCCTGTTGAATCTCATATTCTTATTAAAAATGTCACATTTTATTTATCCTATTTGTTGAACAGCGCATTGCATCTTAAATAATGTAACTAAGAGATGTCAAAATATGGTCGTTGCGTCAAAAGTGATGTAACCGTATTATAAGACACAAAAAGGCTACTTTTTATGACAAAGGCATCAAAAATGGAGATTTACGAGGAAATTGAATTGAGATACAATCTCTCAGATAAACTAGAAAAGACAGAGATTCTCGCTGTGTTTTGCGAGATATGCGGTTATAACAGAAAGTAGGAAATAAGGAAATTAAGTAGCATCTTGAGACCAAAAGCTAAAGTATGAGAGAAGAAAATAGGGAGACTTAAAATTTACACACTAATTGGAACGTTATTATTTAAAATAGGTTACGATTTAGTTTATTAAATATTTTACCTAAAAGTATTATTTTTGCTATGACTAATTAATATTTTTGTTAGTTGAATAAACAAAATACGGCTTGTGAATTATTTTTAAGGGGCGTTAGTCTTTCTTATCATTTTTAATAGTTATGAATAATAATTATATATATTTCCAAGTTGTATTGAATTTATTGTTAAATATACTTTATATAATTTAAATAAATTCGAAATTAAAATCATTATGAAACCTGATGTTGTAGTAGTAACCGGAGCAGGACGCGGAATTGGAAGATCTGTCTGCATAGAGTTTGCTAAAAATAATGTACCTCTTTTATGTATCTCTAAATCTGATTCGGTTTTAGAAACGTTGAAAGAGGTAAAGAAATATAATTCGGCAGCTGATATTATAACGGTTGATTTAGCGGATTTTAATGCAACAACTGCGAAACTAAATCAATGGTTAAAAAAGTATAATTACAGAAAAATTGGTGTTGTGCTTGCAGCATCCGTTCTTGGGAACAAATTTAATGTCTCAGCATTTGATGCAAAGGAATGGAGTGAAGTTTTTAATGTGAATCTTACAGGTAATTTTAATGTTTTGGGGACATTACTCCCAAGAATGATGGAAAACAAATATGGAAGGATCGTTGCTTTTTCAGGTGGTGGTTCTGCATATGCTTATCCTATTTTCTCTGCATATTCTGCTTCAAAAACAGCCGTTGTAAGGACAGTAGAAAATTTTGCTGAAGTTTTAAAAGATAAAGGTGATTTTGCAATTGCAGCATTAGCACCTGGTGCAGTTGAGACTGATATGCTTAAGAAAGTAAGATCATTTGGGGCTGAAGTAAAAACAACTGTAGACATATCGGAGCCGACCAATTTTGTGAGAGAATTTATTTTTTCAGATAAATGTAATTTTTCGGGTTCATTTGTACATGTACGAGATGATTGGGGAAATTACCTTAATTCAAATAAGGAGTTATCCGGTAAAGATATGTTTAAACTCAGGAGGATAGATAAGTGAAAGTAGGTATGGCTGGCTTAGGATTAATTGGGAAAGAAAGACTTCTTGCTCTTGGCAGACTTAGATCAGAAGGGTATGATATTGAAATAACAGGTATTCATGATCCTTATAGTAAAGATTTACAGTATTTGTCCGAAAAATATAATGTAAACATTTTTCCAGTATTTGATAAACTTCTGAAGGAAAATCCTGACTGGGTTTTTATAGCTACACCTCATGATATTGCAGTTAATCTTACAAAGAAATCTCTGGAGAATAATTTAAAAGTATTAATTGAAAAACCACTTGGAAGGAATTTGGAAGAAGCAAAAGAATTATATAATCTTTGCAAAAATAAAAATGATCTTTGGGTAGGATTCAATTACAGGTTCTTTGATGGTGTTAACGCATTATTAAATGACGTTGTTGAGAATAAATTCGGTAAATTAATTTCAATAAACTTTGTACTAGGTCATGGCTGCAGCCCCAATATAACAGATGGGTGGAAGTTAGATCCTGTTAAAGCTGGTGGAGGCTGTCTTATTGATCCTGGAATTCATTTCATTGATTTAGCTAGAATTATAACAAAGAACAAACTTCAAATGATTAAAGGGATGTTTTGGAACGGTTTCTGGAATACTGGAATTGAAGAGGAATGTCACTTATTATTAAAGGGTGATTCCTGTGTTGTCAACATGCAAATATCCATAGTTAAGTGGAAAAGCACATTCAGAATTGAGGTAAATGGTGAAGACGGGTACGGAATTGTTGAAGGTAGAAATAGGAGCTATGGTAATCAAACATATATTACTGGAAAAAGATGGGGGTGGCAAAATTCAAGTAGTCAGAAAGACTCGGAAATTCTTGTCTGCGAATCCAATGGAGAAGATGTTTTTTACAATGAAACAAAGGCTTTGTTATTTCCGGACAAAAATGATATTATTAAACCTTGTGACCTTGAAGAAGGTATTAGTAATATGGAATTATTAGCTCAATCATACAAACTAAGTAAATTTGTAAAGAAAAATAAATAAATCATACTTCATTTCTATTAAAATACTCACAGCTGTCCAAATTAAATTGGGAACTCAAATAAACCTTCATTTATAGCCCAATTTGGACAGATTCCGTTCTTATTTTGCCACTTTCTAAAATAACCCCTTAATCAAATATATTAGATTGCATTCTGCTGTCCAAAACAAATTAATCTCATATCAAACGTGAAAAATGGCTAAATACTATCTTTATAAAGTGTTTTTATTGATTAATAAATTTACATAGTTCTACAATATTGCATTCTGCTGTCCAAAACATTAACTTGAAAAAGTTATTTTGGACAGATGTGTAAAATACCGATATAATAGATTTCTTTTGCGTTGAATAAGTATTCTTATTTGGCTAAATTAATGATTACTCAAATAAAATTACATTCTATTATATACTGATTAAATGAATAATGATACAAATCCTCAAATAC
>JBAYUG010000006.1:0-68649 GCA_041675325.1 Kapaibacterium sp. (SeqCode) | reverse complement strand
TACGCTCTATGGAAAAATGGAACTGCTTATGATCCAAATTATAAAATGGCATAGAAGTAAAATAATATATTGCAAAACATACGGTATGTTTTGAGTTGACTTTTAACACAGTATCTTAGTGGTTAAAGCTCTTGCTCTTATCAATAAATTGATTTTCTCTCTGCGCTCTCTGCGTTCTCTGCGGTTAAATTTATTTTTCTGTATCTCTTTCTCATATCAATAAATTAATTTTTCTCTCTGTGCGCTCTGTGCGCCTCTATGGTAAAGTTTTTCTTTGTCCTGTCTTTCTTTCCTTCAATATAGTGTGTTTTACATTGTACGAAATAGCTATTTTTATAAACTATGCTCATAAACGGTAAAAAATACAGAACAATCTGGATCAATAAACAGAAAAAAGAAGTTGTGTTTGCTATCAACCAGAACATGCTTCCTTTCAGATTTGAAATTGCAGAAATCAAATCCTCACAAGGTATGTTCGATGCAATTAAAAACATGACAGTAAGGGGAGCCCCGTTAATTGGTGCTGCAGGAGCTTATGGAGTTTATCTGTCTTTGCTTGAAGCAAAAAGGAAGTATAAAAGACCTGACGACGTTGATAAGTATGTATTTGAAACTTGTAATCTGATTATCTCTGCCAGACCCACCGCCGTAAACCTCAAATGGGCTGTCACGATATCTCTTGAAAAAGTTCTGAAACAAAAAACCATATCAGCAAAAATAAATAGTGCTTTTAATACAGCATCGCGAATATGTAATGATGATGTGCGAGCATGCAGAAAGATAGGCACGTACGGCAGAGAAATAATCAGGAAATTATCTGCGAAAAAACAAAACGGTTTAGTCAATATCTTAACTCACTGCAATGCAGGATGGCTTGCTGTCATTGATTATGGTACTGCTCTTGCCCCTGTTTACCTTGCTAAAGAAGCAGGTATGAAGGTACACGTCTGGGTTGAAGAAACACGTCCGCGAAATCAGGGTGCCAGACTCACTGCCTGGGAGCTTGAACAGAACGGAATAGATTACACACTTATTACTGACAATGCAGGCGGTTATGTTATGCAGAAAAGCATGGTCGATATGGTTATCGTTGGTTCAGACAGGACAACACTTACGGGAGACGTGTGCAATAAAATAGGAACATACAAAACCGCACTTGCTGCTTTTGATAATGGAATCCCGTTTTATGCTGCTGTTCCTTTGTCTTCTTTTGACCTGAACATGAAGGACGGCGTTAAAGAGATACCCGTTGAAGAAAGAAGCCCCGATGAAATTAAGTTTGCTGAATATTACGATGGTAGAAATATTAAAAAGGGTTTCATTACTTTTGAGTCGGTTAAAATCAGGAATTTTGGTTTTGATATAACTCCCTCAAAATACGTTTCCGGAATAATTACTGAAAGAGGTGTTGTCAAACCGAATGAAAAAAGCATAAGGAAACTATTCTGGCAAAGATGATATGAACAAACAGGAAGGTGTTATTAAGTTTAATTACGAATGGGAAAAGAAACCTCTTCCTTCTTCTTTGGATATTCACGATTTGGTTTCCTGCCGCAACAAACTTTACAAACATAATCTGATTGGAGCTGATAAAGACGGCATCGGTTATGGCAATATCAGTGTTTTGCATAAACCCGCCGGAGCATTTATAATATCTGCTTCGGATACCGGCAGTATAAAAACAGCACGCAAATATCATTTCTCAATTGTTCATTCTGTCTCAGCAAAGAAAAATTTTGTATCCTGTTCAGGTATGAAACCGGCTTCTTCTGAATCAATGACTCATGATATAATTTATAAACTTTCTCCTGAAATAAAATGCGTTATACATGTTCACAGTCTAAAACTCTGGAATAAACTTCTAAATAAAGTACCAACTACTCCAAAAAGCATACTTTATGGTACTCCTGAATTGGCTTACGAAGTAAAACGGCTTTGGGAAAAAAAGGATTTAAAAGAAAAGAGAATCCTTGTAATGGGTGGCCACAAAGAAGGTCTTATCGTTTTCGGTGAGAGTATTGCCGCAGCATATAACCTCTTAATGGATTATTTTCAACAATTGTCGAAATTCTAAGAAACTTGTTTAAAATTTATAATTTATCAACATCAATTTTTTAATGATATAAAGAAATTAAATCTTACGTTCTTAGCCTAAAATATTTTCTTCTAAGTGTTCTTAGCCTTCTAAGTGCTCTAAAATCTTCTTTTTTTCTTAGTGCTGCAATCCGTAAAAATGATATAATAAAAACAATCTTTTTATAGAATAAAAACAATGTGATTTTTGTTTTTGTTAATCAATTTATAACTTTTCTTTGCTCTCTTTGCGTCCTTTGCATCCTTTGCGACCCTTGCGTTTAAATCTCTGCGTTAAAGTTCTTTTGCTTTATACATTAGATTAGTTTTTTATCTCTGCGCTCCGTATCCTCGGTTGTAAAAATTCTAAAAAAGTTCTCGTTCTTCTTTTCATCAGTGAAAATCATAATAAAATCAGCTTTTTCTGTGTGCGCTTTTGTTATCTCTGTGATCTCCGTGACCGCCTCTGTGCTTCTCTGTGGTAAAATTTTTTCCGCGAAAATCTGTGTTCTATTTTCTTTCATTATCATTGTTATTTTGGACATATGCGGATTATTTTCTGTAGGTTCAAGTTTAGTTTATATTGTAAAAACATTTTTAAATGACTAAATTTGCAGCAATATAAAAGCAATTTTAATCGGAAGCCCCTCGTAATCCCATTAAAATTTTATTTATAAAGAAAATTATTAGGAGGAAGTTATATGAATAATCCCTTGTTCCAACCAAGTGATCTGTATAGAATTCCGTGGACTTTGCCGGATAATGGTATCTCATGGCTTGAACCCACTTCAAAATGTAATCTATCCTGCTACGGCTGCTACCGTAAAAATGTGCACAACTCTCACAAAACACTCGAGCAGGTTAAGCATGAAATCGATGTAATTCAAAAGCTCAGGAAGACCGATTGTATCTCAATCGCTGGAGGAGAACCGTTGCTGTATCCTCAGATAGTAGAAATGGTCGCTGAAATTAAATCACGTGGCATTAAACCTATTATAAATACTAACGGTATTGCACTCACAAAAGAACTTCTTGCGGAGTTGAAGAAAGCAGGCATCTATGGATTTACTTTTCATGTTGACAGCAAGCAGAAAAGAGAAGGATGGATGGGTAAAACAGAACTGGAGTTGAATGAATTACGTTATCATTTCGCGAAGATGCTTGCCAATGCTGGCGGAATCGCCTGTTCTTTCAACGCTACGGTCTATGGTGATACTTTTCAATACATTCCTGAAATGGTAAAATGGGCTCAGAAGAATATTGATATAGTTAACACGATTGTGTTCATTCTTTTCAGGTATGCCACTCCGGGACTGGGATACGATTTCTATGCTGGTGCAAAGAAAATCACTTTGGATGGCGTTCATTACCATTCTGACCAGGAAGAAGTTACAAGCATTATGGCGCCCGATGTTGTCAACGAAATCAGAAAATCCGACCCAGAATTTTTTCCCGCAGCTTTTCTAAACGGAACACATAAAGCTGATTCTTATAAATGGCTTCTCACGGAAAGAATGGGTACTAAGGATAAAATATTCACTTATCTTGACAGTAAATTCATGGAGCTTATAATGGCAGGTTACCATTATTTGTTCGGAACATATCTTTCTTATGGCTCTGCTTACAGCGTCAACAAAGGCAGAACAACCATTTTCACCTTGTGGCCCCTGAATAAAAGTGTTAGAAAAGCGTTTAAAAGATATCTTGGTTACCTATTAAAGAATCCTCTAAGAATATTCAAGACAGTTTATATGCAATCCGTCTTGATTATTCAGCCTGTTGACGTTATGGCAAATGGTGAGCAGAACATGTGCGACGGATGCCCTGATATTACGGTTTGGAAAGATAAGAACGGAGTTGACCAGCTTGTTTGGTCGTGCAGACTCGAGGAGCCAATGCAGTATGGTGAATTTCTGCGGACTGTACCGAAAGAAACTGTATCATCTAACTGATTATTCCAGATTAATTCTTCCTGTTATTTTTCAGTTCTGAATAAGTAACAGGAGGAAGTTCTGTATTGGTATTTCTCGAATACTGATATTCCCACATTTTAAGGTAAGCCGTGAATTTATGTATAGCTGAAAACGAAGCGAGTATAAATCCCTGAACCCCGTCTTTATAGCCTTTTGCAATGAAATACATTTTTACAAATTCAGCAAGAGGATTTAATATGAAATTTCTCTTTTTAATAATCAGGTTAGGAGTGTTTTGAAATTTTGTTTTTACATCAAGAGAGCTGTAAATGTTCATTCTTCCAATGTAATCATAGATATTGTCGTAAGTAAAATGATTGATGTAAGAATTTATACTCTCAGGCTGGAAATCTGATTTTGTTGACCAGTGCGCATCATGATTGTGCAGGAATTTTACGTAAGGTTTGTTCAGAAGCCTATACTGAAAGTCGTTTCCCCATCCGCCGTATTTAATCCATCTGTTAATAAAGAATGTTCTTCTCTGTATTTTATACCCGCCCTTGTTGAAGTTTTCACTGTTAAGGATTTTCTTTATGTCATTTTTAAGCTCTTCGGTTACCTCTTCATCGGAATCTAGGATTAAAACATAATCATACGTTGCAAGAGATACTCCATACTCAAGCTGTCTCGAAGAACCCTCATAAACTCGGTAAAATATTCTCGGATTATATTCTTCGGCAATCGCAATTGTTTTGTCGTTACTGTACGAATCAACAATTAAAATCTCGTCGCACCATTTAACACTTTCAATCGCGCGCCTTATGTTCTTTTCGCTGTTGTATGTTGTTATCAGAACTGATATTTTATGTCCCATTTACAAATATATCTCATGCAGTTTTTAATAACTATGTACAAACATTGTAAATTGTAGAGAGACCCTGTAAAAGTTCAATCATTCAATGTAAATTCACTGCATTTGTGACTACTCTCTTGCTCTTAGCATTAAATAATTTTTTCCTACGTCATTCTTGTTCTTTGTGGTAAAATCTTTTAAAGCACTGCTCTTAGCAATAAATAAATATTTCCTCTGTGATCTCCGTTTTATCTCTGTGTTCTCTGTGAATGTCTTTTAAAGCTCTTGTTCTTAGCAATAAATAAATTTTTCTTCTGTGCGTTCTGTGTACTCTGTGGTAAAATCTTTTCTATGTTTGATTTCAGTAGTAAAGCCTTTTCTTTGTTTGCAGTTCTTGTAGCGTCGTGAATCTTACAAACGGATTTTCATTTGTACTACAACTTAGCCGTCAAAAAACTCTCAACATCAGGATCACTGACAAACGGCTCTCCCGGTGAAACATTATTTACCTTTCCGTTTTTTACCCATTTTTCAAGCTCATCAACAAGCGAGAACAAATGGTCAAATGAATCAACGATAAAAAGCAGCGGCTGGTAGTGGTCTATTTCAAAATACTGGTTCACAGCCCATTCAAGCTGTATAGGATATCTCTGAACCTCAGGTGATTCTATAGAGTGTGATATTTCTCCATACGAACTTAAAAGCCCGCTTCCATAAACTCGTATGTCTTTACCTGAACGTATTAATCCAAATTCAACAGTAAACCAGAAAAATCGTGCCATTGCTTTTATTACAGACTTTGCTCTTTGTACTTGAAGTTCCTTATCTTTTAAATCCTGTATCACCATTGCTGCTGATAGTGCGCATTCACCAAATCTAACTAATGTATCGGCAAATGCTTTGTCTGTGTGCATCGGGACATGTCCCGCGACATCATGAAACATGTCAGGTTCCGGCAGGTAATCAAGTTTTGAAATATCACGAACAGTAATCGTAGTCGGAAAATCCCTGTTTCTTAAGCAATCAAAAAATATAAAGGCAGGTATGTATCCGCTTACGGGCTTGGCAGAAAATCCTGTCAGTGGTTTTAGAAATGTGTTTATCTCTTCAATTTTCGGAACACGGTTCGGGTCAAGGTTTAACTTTCCTACACCTTCCAGGAATTTTGGATTTGCGTATCTTTCCCAGCGGTCTTGAATGCGTGCAAAAAGGTTCTTCCATGCATTGTGGTTTTCCTCAGAGTAAAGCTCGTATGGCTGATTAATAAACCTCTGCCCGTCTTTCTGTGCTTGCTCAATGTATGGCGACTTTGTTGTTGTTAAACCTTCCATTTGATTACCCCTGCTATTGTTTAATTAAATATTATGAATTACTATTTCGTGTATTGTTGCTGTCGGACCTAAACTGAGTAAATATCTTATTGATAAAGCGATATCGTCTGTTTGAATCATTTCTTCCGGTTTTAAAGGAGCTCTGCTTGCTTTCCGTGTGTTCACCCAGCTCGGGCACAGTGCAGTAACTTTTATTCCAAACGGTGAGAGTTCCTGGGCAAGCGACGAACTGTATCCCACTAAAGCAAATTTTGATGCGCAGTAACCGCCTACATCTGCAAAAGTTTCTACACCGCATATCGAAGCAATGTTAAATATGTATCCACTGCCATTCCTTTTCATTGAAGGCAGTACACTCTGTACGAACCTTGTAGCAGCAAGAAAATTCACATCCATCAGACGTTGTAGCTCTTCTATCGGCATGGTGGATGTTCCCGTAGGATAGTCTCCGGCATTGTTAACCAGCACTGATACGTCTCCGAGTTCGGTATTCACCCTGCGGACAAATTCCTCTGTACTCGCTCCGTCAGCGACGTCGAACGAATCTGAAACAACTTTCACTTCGGGGAATAGATTCATTATTTCCTGTGCCGCCTTTTTAATACCTTCTTCCGTTAGTGCCATCAATCCTAATGAATACCCCTGACGTGCCAGTTCGACAGCAATAGCATAACCTATTCCTCTGCTTGCACCTGTTACAATAGCAATATTTTCCTGTATGTCATTCACTTGTCATTTTGTAATATTATCCAAGAAATAGTTTTAATTATTTTTGAATATTTTAATTTTAAGTTAAGAAATATTGAAGTAAAATAAAATAGAAGAAACGCCGGGTTAATTAATTTTTCAACACGTTGTAATGATATTAACTTTATAGCATTTATGTCTTGTATTGTCCCAAAATTTTTATTCTGTTTAATCTTAAGAAGAAAGCAAACTACACTTATAGAAATTGAATGTATAATAAACATTTATTTGAGTAATTTACAAATATTAATAAAAATGAATTGTACAAATGAAAATCCTTATAGCACCTGATTCTTTTAAAGGGACATTGACCTCATTGCAGGCAGCGGAACTCATTTCTAAACCATTCATTGAAAGGAATCATTCCGTAGTTTTGCTTCCGGTTGCAGACGGAGGGGAAGGCACAGTTGATGCATTTATTTATTCTGCATCAGCCCAAAAAAAGGTAATTACAGTAAAAGATCCTCTTTTGAGGGATATTGAAGCTTACTTTGGTTTTAAGGGAAATGATGCTTTTATCGAAATTGCCCAGCCCTCAGGAATAACGCTCTTGAAAGAGAATGAACTTAATCCATTAATTGCTAATACATACGGATTCGGACAGATGATTATGGATGCTTGCAGAAGTGGTTATAAAAACATATATATTGGACTTGGTGGTTCTGCTACTAATGATGCTGGAATCGGAATGCTTTCTGCACTTGGCATGAAGTTTTTTGATAAAGACGAAAAATCCCTGCCGGAATTTTTGTCTGCTTCAGATCTTGACAATATTTGTACTTTTGATGATTCGCAATTAAAGAAAAATATATCAGGTGCTGTATTTACAGTCCTGTGCGATGTGAAAAATTATCTTACGGGTCCGGATGGAGCAAGCTTTGTTTATTCTTTTCAGAAAGGTGCAGATCATGACATGGCAAAAAAACTTGATGCTTCTATAAAGCGGTTTGCCGAAGTCTTAAGGGAAAAGACAGGAAAAGAACCCGATTTTCCTGGAGCAGGAGCCGCGGGAGGAACTGCATCAGTCCTGAAAGTCTTTTTTGATGCTGAAATTATTCCCGGTATTGAAGGTATCATCAAAATTCTAAACCTGGAACAGAAAATCCAAAACTGTGATGTTGTTATAGTTGGTGAGGGTTCTCTTGACAATCAGAGTGTTTTTGGCAAGGCACCCGTTGGTATTGCAAAGCTTGCGAAAAAATACAACAAGCCGGTTATTGCGATATGCGGAAAGATAGGGAAAAATACTGACGAAATATTTAATCACGGAATAGATGTCGTTTATGCCAGCTATGGGGATGTTAAGATTGATATGAATGTTATTAAGAAGAATACGGTTTTAAATATTACTAAGGTCTCGACTCTTGCTGCAGAAGAGATTTCAAAGTTATCAATTATCAAAAATAGAATAATTATATTGAATGAAACCTAAAGTCTTAATAACACACCCTATTCCCGATAAAGGTATAAAAATGCTCGAGACAAAATTCGACGTCGAACTTAATAGTGCTGTAGGAATTCTTGACAAGAAAGATTTAATATCTAAACTTAAGGATAAAGATGTTTTACTTTCACTGCTTTCGGATAATGTAGATTCGGAAGTAATCGAGTGTGCTACAAGACTTAAAATAATTTCTAATTATGCAGTCGGTTATAACAATATTGATATTAATGCAGCAACGTTACACAAAATTTATGTTACAAACACTCCAAGAACCCTTGATGAAACAACCGCAGATTTTGTTTTTGCTTTGATTCTCTCATCGGCAAGGAGGATTGTTGAAGCTGATAAGTTTATGAGAAGCGGAAAATTCATTGGTTGGGGACCGATGGATTTTCTTGGATTTGATGTGTTTGAGGCAAAACTTGGTATAATAGGAATGGGAAGCATTGGAAAGGAGGTCGCCAGACGCGGATACTACGGATTCAGTATGGAAATTCTTTATCATGATAATTTTGTTGCCCCTTCTGAAATAGGATTTAAAACTATAAGAACGGATTTGGATACACTATTTGCCGAATCGGATTTCATATCCGTAAATGTGCCTCTTACGAAAGATACCCACCATCTTATTGGCGCAACCGAAATAAAGAAAATGAAAAAGTCGGCATACCTTATCAATACGTCCCGCGGTCCCGTCGTTGACGGAAAAGCACTGTATAAATGCCTGGAGGAGAAAAGCATTGCAGGTGCGGCAATTGATGTTTATGAAAATGAACCTTCTTTTGCCGAGGGTCTTGAGAAACTTGATAACATAATAATGACTCCGCATATAGCGAGCGCCTCAATGCAGACGCGCAAACTCATGTCCGTAAAAGCAGCACAAAACATTATTGATTTTTTTGAAGGCAGGATTCCTGAAGGGCTTGTCAATAAAGATGTTCTGAGAAAATAATGTCGCTTTTTGAAGAATAATCAGATTATTTTGCTTAAAAGGAAACATTTCTTAGATTTTATATGTGATTTCAAGCTGAGATTATTTAGAAAAGTGGGATTTCTCAATTGATAATTAATATTAAAAATGATATATTTATGTTTGTCAAAATTTTATAGATATTTTTGTTATGTCAGAACTTATATTAAAAGCTGAAAAAAGAAGCGGATTTAAAAGATCAACTTCCAGACAAATGAGAACTGCTGGATATGTTCCGGGTATATATTATATTAATGGTGGTGAGAATATTGCGATAAAAGCAACTGAATTATCATTAAGACCTGTCGTTTTCACGGATGAATCTCACGTTATTAATCTCGAAGTTGAAGGTGAAGCAACACCATTCAGCTGTATTTTAAAAGGTGTTCAGTTTGACCCGATCACTAGCCGTTTAATTCATTTTGACCTGCTTGGACTTAAAGCCGGCGAGATGATTAACCTTGAAATCCCGATTGCATTAATGGGTAATGCACCTGGGGTTAAAGACGGCGGTATATTACAGCACATTTTACATAAAGTCGAAGTGAAGTGTCTGCCTCAGAATATTCCTTCGAACATAGAAATAGATATCAGCGCTCTTGCAATCGGTGATGCGATAAAAGTCAGCGATATTAAGATTGAAAATGTTGAAATATTAAACGAAGCTAATGCTACAGTCGTTTCTGTAGTTCAGCCAACAGCAGTTGAAGCAACTGAAGAAGCAGCTCCGGCAGAAGAAGGTACAGCAGAGCCTGAAGTTATTACTAAAGGAAAGAAAGAAGAATCAGCAGATTAATTTAATCATTATAGTTTTAACTAACCCTTTAACTAAACACAGGTTAAAGGGTTTTTTAATTTTTAAAATTGTATGAAACTGATAATCGGTTTAGGAAATCCTGGCTCTAAATATGAATTAACGCGGCACAACGCGGGATTTATAATCATTGATTATATAGCGGAAAATCTTAACGCAGGCTTTAAAGCTGGCAAAGGCGAGTACTATTTTGCTCAAGCAAAATATAAAGGCGACGATATAATTCTTCTTAAGCCCTCTACATACATGAATAACAGCGGTATTGCTGTCGCTGAATTCCTTGAACTCCATCCCGAAATTAATCTTCAGGACATACTCATAATTTACGACGATTTCCAGTTAGAGCTTGGCACTATCCGCATCAGAGAAAACGGAAGCGACGGCGGACACAACGGCATCGCAAGTATAATCTATCATCTTAATACTATCGAATTCCCAAGAATGCGTGCCGGTATTGGCAAAGGGGAAGTTATGAAGAAGGAAGAATTCGTTGATTTCGTACTTTCAAATTTTGATGATTCCGAAATCGAGAAAATCAAAAAGCTGTTACCCATTTACAAAGACTGCGTATTGTCTTTCATAAAGCAGCCTTTTAAGATTGTAATGAATATATACAACAAAAATTTCCTTGAAGACGAAAAACCAAAACAGCCTCCAACTCCTATGCAGAAAGATGACGCACCGGATAAGGTCAAAGAATAAACACGGATATTTTTTAAAATCTAATTGGACTTCCGCAAAATCTTGCATTTCTACTTCCTTTTATATTTTCTTTATTCATATTATTTAATTACATTTACGGAATTTTACTGGGTGTAAGCACTGTAAAATAATAATCTTAAGCGAATAAAGAATCAATTTTATATATTTATAAACTAAATTAAAAATCATGTCACAAGAATTACTACTAATTTTTGGCGTTAGTATTTTTGCTATGGCATTCGCTGTTTATCTTATTAAGAATGTCATGAAGCGTGATACAGGAACTGCAAAAATGCAGGAGATTTCCAATGCTATCAAAGAGGGTGCAGAAGCATTTCTTAGAAGACAGAATAAGACAATACTCTGGCTTGCTCTCGTCACAACCCTTCTTGTTTACTTGTTGTACACTTTCCAGAAACCTGAACTGGCTTTATGGGCTTCCTTATCCTTCATACTCGGAGCATTAAGCTCGGTCGTATCCGGATATATAGGAATGTGGATTGCAATCAGAGCAAACATCCGCACTGCAGCAGCAGCTATGACATCAATGAACGGAGCTCTTCAAACTGCATTAAGAGCAGGAGCTGTTTCTGGTCTCTTTATCGTTGCTTTATCTTTGTTAGGCGTAGTAGGATTATTTACGATTGCTCTTTATTTAGGTGGATTAGAATCCGGTAAGATTCCGCTTTATATTGCCGGTTACGGTTTCGGAGCAAGTTTCGTAGCACTCTTTGCACAGCTTGGCGGCGGTATATATACTAAAGCTGCTGACGTTGGTGCTGACCTTGTTGGTAAAGTTGAAGCTGGTATTCCTGAAGATGACCCGAGAAACCCTGCTGTTATTGCAGACCTCGTCGGTGATAATGTCGGTGACTGCGCGGGACGTGGTGCTGACCTTTTCGAATCAACAGCAGCCGAAAATATAGGAGCCATGATTCTTGCAGCTATGCTTTATAACGCTAATTCTGCTATGTTCGGAAATAATCCCGAAATATTGCTGCTGGTTATTTTATTCCCTCTGATTGCACGTGCTTTCGGATTAATATCTTCCGTTATCGGTATTATGTCAGTAAAAACAAAAGAAGACAAAGACCCGATGGATGCTCTTAATAGAGGTTATTATATAACATCATTTCTGGCAATGGTTGGTTTTGCAATAGCTTCATACTGGGTGTTCGGTACCGGTGTCGTTGCTTCAGCAGCCCCAAATGCATGGTGGCATTTCTTACTATGCGGAATTATTGGTATTTTAACATCGGTTTTATTCTTATGGATAACACAATATTATACAGAATATAAATATAGCCCTGTGCAGTCAATTGCCGAGGCATCGAAAACAGGTCCTGCAACTAACATTATTTCAGGTATTGCCGTAGGTCTTGAATGCGTTGCTTATCCTGCTATCGTAATATCAGTCGCTATCATCTCATCCTATGCACTTGGTGTATCAAGCGGATTAGAAAATGGTGGTTTCTTCGCAACAGCAGTAGCAACGATGGGAATGCTCGGACCCGCAGCTTACGTTCTTGCTATGGATACCTTCGGACCTATTACTGATAATGCTGGAGGTATTGTTGAAATGTCACAGCAGCCTGAAGAAATCAGGGTAAAGACCGATAGGCTTGATGCAGTAGGTAATACTACCAAAGCTTTAACAAAAGGATATGCAGTCGGTTCAGCCGCACTTGCAGCATTCTTACTCTTTCAGGCTTTCATAGTTGAAATAAAAGAATACAGTCATGACTATACTTTCCCCGGAGTTGATATTTCGCAGCCTCCTGTATTCGTTGGTGCTCTGATGGGTGCCATGCTTGTGTTTCTGTTTTCTGCATGGGCTATTAAAGCAGTTGGAAGAGCAGCTCAGGCAATTATTCAGAATGTTCGCGACCAGTTTAAACGCGATCCGGGTATTCTTGCAGGTACTTCAAAACCAAACTACGGTGAGTGCGTTGACCTTGTTACTAAGGCAGCTCTAAGGGAAATGGTAAAGCCGGGATTGCTCGTTGTTCTTACTCCGGTACTTGTTGGACTTATTTTCAAGTGGCTCCATAATATGGATCCTGTTGTATTTAAAGCAACAGGTGCAGAGGTCGTTGCAGCAATGCTTCTTGTTGGTACTATCGTCGGTGTTATCGTCGCACTCTTCCTGAACAATGCGGGAGGTGCATGGGATAATGCAAAGAAGTTCATTGAGCTTGAACCAAGAGACCTTGCAAACAATATGGGTAAAGGTTCAGAAAAGCATAAGGCAGGTGTCGTAGGTGATACTGTCGGTGATCCGTTCAAGGATACAGCAGGACCCTCATTGCACGTTCTTATAAAACTCTTATCAACTGTAACACTTGTATTAGCTCCTCTGTTTATTTAAAATAAGTTATTCAATATTTATAACCAAACCCCGCTCTGCGGGGTTTTTTGTTAACCGTACTATTTCCTTTTATAATTGCAGTACAGTGTATAATTTATGTAATGATATTGCTGAAGAAGTTTCTTGATGAGTATAAATTAGCAGACGAACAGAAATACAAAGAAATTTGCCTGTACAATACACTTGTACTTAAATGGAATTCGAAAGTAAATGTAATATCCCGAAAGAATACTTCGATCGAGAACATCGTATTAAACTCGGTTTTCTTCCTTACAAAATATGATATAAAACCGAAAGCCAAAGTTCTGGATATAGGTACCGGCGGGGGTTTCCCCGGAATTCCACTCAAGATATTGTATCCTGAAATAAATCTTACTCTCTGTGACTCCATTCAGAAAAAGATAAACGTCGTTGATGATATTATTAAAACCATGAATTTGAAAGATTCGGAAGCAGTCTGCTGCAGGGCAGAGGAATTGAAGGAAAATAAGAATCATTTCAGTGCTTATGACTACATAGTCTCGAAATCAGTTGCCCATCTTTCCGACCTGTATAAATGGGGTAAGGATTTGTTAAATAAGAGTGGATTGTTTATCTGCATTAAGGGGGGCGACATGTCTGATGAAATCAGGGATTTAACAAAACGTAATAATAATGTAGAAACTGAGATGTTAGAATATATTTTTCCCAAAGAATACAACATTGAGGGCAAAAAAATCATATTAATAAAAACCAAACAGATTGTTATATGAAGTATAAATTACTTGTCATAATTCTGTTGTTTGCAGCATGTGTGCATTCACAGAATTACAGAATTACCGGTAGAATACTCGATTCAAAAACGAATAAACCACTTAGTTTTGCTACGATCAAAGTCCTCGAAACAGGTTCCGGGACTACAGCGGACGACAAAGGCGAGTTTATTCTAAACGTTAAAGACGGTTCGTATAATATAGTTACTTCGTACATAGGATATTTTACTGACACCTCATCCTATTTTGTCGAAGGCGGAAGTACAGAAAGAAACATTTTTCTTAATCCAACGGACATATTTACAGATGTTATTGAAGTCGCAGGAGAAGATCCCGCTTATGAAATCATTCGCAGGGCAATTAAATACAAACAGACATTTAAAAGAGACTTAAATGAGTACAGTTACGATGCGTATTCCAAGTTTGTAGCAAGGTCTAACTTAAACCTTTATAATGACCCGTCTTTGAAGAAAGATTCATCAGGAATGAATATAGTAGGAATACTTGAATCCGAGACTGTCGGATATTTCAGGAAACCTGACGAAGAAAAGCAGATAGTAAAAGCAAAACGCGAGACAGCTAATATATCTCGTGGATTTGCAATCCCATTAATAGTAAATTTCTACGATGAGACAATAGACCTCGGCGACAATAAAATTCCTGGACCGATAGCGGACGATGCTTTTAACCACTATGAGTATAAACTGATTGGTACGACATCAATAGACTCTACAACGGTATTTAAGATAAACGTTATTAACACTTCGTCGCTGCTGCCGCAGTTCCTCGGTAATATATATGTTATTGACAGTCTCTTTGCTCTTATAAAAGTTGACCTCGAAACAAATAGTGAGGTTGTAAAAGGTATCAATAAACTGGCTTTCAAACAAAAATTCTCGCAGGAGTCAGACAAGGAAAAGAAAAATTTCTGGATGCCTACAGATGTTGAAATATTCGGTGACGGCAGGTTTGCAGGACTTGTAAAAATCAAGATAGACGTCTTTACAATTATTTCAGATTACAGGCTTAACGAAAAAGCTCCACCCGATATCTGGGATGATGTCATAGTCAAAGTAGAGAAAGAAGCAAAGAAAGACTCAGCATACTGGAGTAAAAATCAACTGATAAAGAATACATCCGATGAAAAAGCTGCATATAAAGTAATAGAAAAATCCATTAAAGATAAACCGGAAATTTCTTTAGGGATTACGGGACTAAGTTTCAGTAAGAATTTCAATCTTGACTTGCTTGAAACTTACAAATTTAACAGCGTTTCCGGGCATCAGCTCGGACTGAAGCTTAATTATGCAAAAGATTTCGGAAGAGTGAACTCTTCCCTGTATTACGGATACGGCTTTGATGACAAGAAAGCAAAAGTTAAATTTGATTTATCAACGCAGCTTTTAAAAGACAGGAGTCTTCGAGTAAATGTTTCGGGCGGCAGTTATCTTTTCTCACCATTTATGAAAAGGGGGATGATGGACGATTTATTAAACATACTTTATACGCTTGGTACGAAGAAAGACAGGTACGCATATTATAATTATCTGGGATTCAACGCAAATGTTATCAAAGGAATAATTCCTCAGATTGCTTTAGGACTTGGATATTATCAATCCGAAAGAACTTCTGCTACCGTTAATACTGATTACAGCATCATAAAGCGACCCAATAATTATTCAATACAACCCGTAATAAACAATGACTTAAGGCGATCACTCAGCCTTTTTCTGAGAATTGACCCTAACAGTTACCGGGCTATTGACTGGGGCGACGGTGATTTCACAAGGTTCAGGATTACTAATTTCCCTTATATAACAATGTCTTATGAAAATGCTTCTAAAGATTTACTGAACAGTACTTTTGATAACAGAAAATACAGCATTGAGATTTACGGTTCGAATAAATTCTCTTCAAGGATACGGCCAACTTATAAGATGGGATTGAAATTCATGAACGGATCTGTTCCTTATCAGGATTTATTATACTTTGATGTGTTTAAGTCCGTTGATGATGCCATGACCTTTGCTGCGATGGATTACAATGAATTTGCAGGAACACAACTCGCATACTTTAATGTAGAGAACAATTTCGGGAAATTCTTTCCGAGGAGCATACCATTGTTAAACACAATTGATTTAATACTATTCTTTAATGCAGGACAAAGTTTGATATCCGATGATGCTAAGAAGATGCTGCTTAACGATTTTGTGAAAAGTACTGACGGCACATTTATGGAAGCAGGCTTTGCACTTGCTAACGTACTGGATGTAGTACGTTTAAACTTTGGCTGGAGAGTTAATAATTTCAAGCAGGGGAGCAACTTTATATTCTATCTTAGTTTCTTCTAACATTATTAAAAATATCATTGTTTCTCTGTTTAATAATTGGTGAATATTATATATTATAGATTAGAAAGTGTAATTAATACACACATTGTTTTTATTAACAATTTAAATAATATAAACCAAGCATGAAAAAGAACATCGTATTTTCAATTGCTGTCTTACTAACAGTTTTTTCCTTTATTGTTTCTGATTTACATGCATATCCTGGAGGAATTGCCGGTAGGACAAAGAAAACATCTACTGCAGGCTGCGGAGGTTGTCATGCACAGGGTACTTCAATTACCGGAGTAATTACCGGACTCGACACAGTTACTGCAGGACAGACTTATACTTTTACTTTAACCTTAACAACTACAGGTGGAAGCGGTAAGTATGGAGTCGATATTGCTGCAAAAACGGGTACATTAACGGCGATTTCAGGGCAGGGATTAGTTCTTATGAGTAATGAACTGGTTCAGAGTTCTGGAATAACATGGGTAAATCCCAAAGTTTTAACATTCAGCTATACTGCACCTGTTTCAGCAGGTACAGATACATTATATGCAACGGTTGACAGAGGACATACGGGTATTTACAACTGGGCACCGAATAAGGGTGTAATTGTGAAACTTGCAACAGGAATTGTAAATAATGAAATACCTGTTAAATTTTATTTGTCTCAAAACTTTCCGAACCCGTTTAATCCTGTTACAAAGATTAACTACGGAGTTGCAAACGCAACAAATGTGAGCGTTAAAGTTTTTGATTTGCTTGGTAAGGAAGTTGCGACACTTGTGAATGAATATCAGGCATCGGGCAATTATTTCACGACTTTTGATGCAACGTTATATCCGACAGGAATTTATTATTACAGGATACAGGCAGGCGATTTTACTGAAGTAAGGAAAATGAGCTTAATAAAATAAATAAATGTTATGAGTTTATCTGGAAGGTGCAGAAATAAAATTTTGCACCTTTTTTGCTTTAGTTTACACAAACAATCAGAATTGTAATAAAGATTAAATCGTTATATTTTGAATAAACAATAGAACTGAACATGAAACATCTTATTATTTTTGTTTTAATGATAACTTCCAATATGTTGTTTTCACAAGATTATAAGTTAACTACTGATGAGAAAAAGAACGTTCCGATGCTGGTCGGTACGATTACTCGATCATTGCTGACTGAGGAAACATTCGGTGAATGGTTTAATAAGAGTTATGATATACACAAGCTTGATCAGAGAACACTTGATAATGTAAACAGGGATTTCTCAAACCTGAACATTACAATTGTGCTTGGAACTTGGTGCGGCGACAGCAAGGAGTTTGTACCGCCATTTCTAAAGATACTTGATTCGCTTAGCTTTCCGGTAGCAAACCTCAAGCTTATATGCGTTGACAGGCAAAGGCAGGGAATTGCCGATGAAGTGAAAGACCTTGATATAAAACTTGTACCAACATTTATATTCTACAGGGACGGAAAAGAAATCGGCAGGATTATTGAAAGTCCAAAGCAGGGACTTGAGAAGGATTTTTTAAAGATAACTACAGAATAAATTTACAACATGAAAAGATTATTATTGGTAATATTACTTGCTTCGTTCGTTTATTTTGGGTTTAATGATAAACCTGAAGTAAAATATGCAGGAGTTGAAAGGATTAAATTCGAGAACCTTATTAAAACGGTTGAATATCTTGCTTCACCGGAATTAAACGGACGGCTCGGCGGCAGTGAAGGATATTACAAAGCTGCGTCTTTCATGGCAGATGAGTTCAAGAAACTCGGACTAAAACCGATTGGAGACGAAGGATACTTTCAGAACTTTAATGTTGAGTACAACGAAATAATTGCACCCTGCAAATTTGCTATGGTGAATAAGGAAGGCTCACTTATTAATTATAAACTGGGTGACGATTTTGTCTGCAGAGGGTTTACAGGTTCGGGCAATATAAATGCTGAAGTGGTATTCGTGGGATACGGATTTTCAGAAAAGACATACGACTTTGATGAGTATGAAAATACAGATGTAAAGGGAAAGATTGCAATAATGTTTAAACAAACTCCTAGCTGGCAGCATGGAGAAAACAATTGGAATCAATCATTAAGGTACAGGGCAAAGATTGCTCAGGATAATGGGGCTTTAGGTGTAATATTCGTTTCAAAGCCAAATGACAAATATCCGCAGAAACCTATAGGCAGTGTCATGGACGGTGAGGGCGAGCATCTTGAAAACTTTCCAATGATACACGCTGACATTACTGTAATAGACCAGTTACTCGCAGCTAATGGAAAGAACTTAAAAGACATTCAGACACAAATTGATGAAAGCAAAAAGCCAGTATCATTTATTACTACTCAGAAAGTTTATCTTGAAGTGAATGCAAAATACGATAAAGCGAGAAAAACTATGAATGTCGCCGGTCTTCTCGAAGGCAGCGATGATAAACTAAAGAATGAATATTTAGTAATCGGTGCACACCTTGATCATGCAGGCGGACAGGCAAGTGAAATATACTTCCCCGGAGCTAACGATAACGCATCGGGTTCTGCTTCAGTGCTTGAAATAGCAAGAGCATTCGTGGGATCGGGAGTAAAACCAAAGAGGTCAATACTGTTTATACTGTTTTCAAATGAAGAATCGGGATTAAACGGTGCGAATTATTATGCGAATAATCCTTTAGTGCCTCTCGAAAAAACAGTGGCTATGTTTAATAACGACTGTATCGGACATGGGGACAGCATACAGATTGGAAATGGTAAAAGCTCACCGATACTCTGGCAGATAACTAATTCAATAGATTCAGTGAATACTAATACCATGATATCGAGGACCTGGAATGGCGGCGGGGCTGATGCGGAGCCGTTTCACAAGAAAGGGATTCCGTGTCTGTACTTTGTTTCATATTTTAGTTACACACATCTTCATTTACAGAGCGATAAACCCGAGACTTTGAACCCTGCGGTATTTGAGAATATAAGCAGGCTCGGTTACATGACTGCTTATGAGGTAGCTTTGGGCAATTATGGCAAAGAAACAGTGATAAATTAGAATCGCTTTACTATTTAATATTTAGTAATATCTTTTTATCTTATTAATTAATATAAATCACAAAACTTTAAAAATAAACTGGAGAAAAAATGAAAAAGATCTTTTCAATTCTGTTATTATTAGTAACAGTATCAGCTTTTGCTCAGACAGCACAATGGTCATTCGTTAGTAACTTGCTGCCGCCAAATCCACCGGTAAATTCTATCACTGTACCGGATGCAAATACTATATGGGTTGTTTGCGATGCCTCGGGCGGAGCGGCAAGAGTGTATAAATCAACAAACGGCGGTGTAAACTGGCTTTTAAGAAACGGTGGTTTACCTGCGGTTAATGGTTATGGTATATTTGCATTTGATACGACTACAGCTTTAGTTGGTAATACAAACGGTTCGCTTTTCAAGACTACTAACGGCGGTAATAACTGGACAAGCGTTCTAACAGTATCAGGTTCATTCAGTAACGGTGTTCACATGTTTAATGCAAACTATGGAATCTATTCAGGTGACCCGACAGGTAATGGAGCTCCATATCAGTTCAGAATTACTACTGACGGTGGAAATACATGGAATCTTGCACCTACAGCACCTATTGCATCAAATGAATTCGGTGTTATAAATGCATGGGACTGGACAGATTCATCTCATATTTGGATTGGTTCAGCTAACACAATAGCAAGTGCACCAAATGCCAAAGTTTACAGAACTTCGACAGGGTATTACGGAACATGGTCAAACGCAGTTGTTACAGGTACGGGCGGATCAACCGGATGCTACTATCAGGCAGTTGGATTTGTAAACCCAACCAACGGAATGGTTGGTTCTAGCGGCGGTGATTTAAGAAAAACTACTGACGGCGGTGCTACTTTCACAACAGTAACACCTCCATGGACTGCGGGAACGGTTGCCGTAATAAACATGAATGCATTAAAAGACGGTTCAAACGCCATCAGGGTAACAGTTGCCGGTGATACGACCAGAATGTTCAGAACGACAAACCTTGGAGTTTCATGGATAAGAGAACCTTTACCTACAGAAGCTACGTCAGGTCAGGTGCAGCATATTCAATTCCTTTCAGCCAACGTTGGCTTTGCAGGTCTTGGTGCAACGGGTGGTATCGGCGGATTCATGAAATATTCAATCCCGACTGGAATTACACCTATAAACAGCAATGTACCGGCAGAATTCAGTTTGTCACAGAACTATCCAAATCCATTCAATCCTTCAACGATGATAAAGTTTTCTTTGCCGAAATCAGGGAACGTTACTTTGAAAGTTTACAATACAATCGGTAAGGAAGTTGAGACACTTATTAGTGAAGATATGAGTGCAGGAACTTATGAAGTGACGTTTGATGCTTCAAAGCTAAACAGCGGAATGTATTTCTACAGACTAAACACAAACGGATTCTCGGAAACAAAGAGAATGATGCTTGTTAAATAAATTATCTTTTAAATAATTCTATAACTTTCACGGAGGGGCATCTTTTAAAGGTGCCCCTTTTATTTAAACACAAAATTATGAACAACACAAAATATTTAGCAATTGGTTTACTGTTGTTATCATTATCAGTGATGGGTTTTAATGATGCATACATGCCAAAATACAAGATGGTTAATGAAGTAGTGATACAGAGGAATGACGGGGCGCTGTACATGAAGGGTATGATAAACATAAAGTTCAAGAAAGATATCGGCGGCTTTACTGCTAAAGCGTTTAATATAGATAAACTGGATAAATCACTTGCTGAGATTTCAGTAATAAAACTGGAACAGCGTCATCCTTTAAATCCTGTAACAGCAAAACGGATGATAGGAGATCAAGAGCTTGCGAAGGTATTTGCAGTCTATTACACGGGCACGCTGGATCCGACAGAAGCATCGATAAAGATACTTGAAGAGAACAGGGATATAATTGAATGGGCTGAACCTGATCTTGTTTATGAAGCAGATTTTGTCCCTAACGACCCTAATGCTGCAAGTCAATATCATTTATCAAGAATAGCAGCATATACGGCATGGGATATCTCGCAGGGAGATACGAACGTTGTAATTGGGATAGTGGATTCAGGCAGTGACCTTGACCATCCAGATCTTGCGGCGAACATAAAGTACAATTATGCTGAGATACCAAATGACATGATAGATAACGACGGGAACGGATATATTGATGACTGGCGCGGATGGGACTTTGCAGGACCGAATTATTTATCGCTTTCAGAAGATAACAATCCTAACATAGTTTCTTCATACTGCGAACATGGGTCACACGTTTCAGGATGTGCATCACAGGTAACGAATAACGGTGTTCATGGAGCGGGTATAGGATTCAATTGCAAGCTACTTATAAGCAAACACGGTGCAGATAACGATAACACAGGCAGCGGTTACTCTTATGTTTACAATACAAACGCAGGACTTACATACTGCTATCAAAACGGAGCCAAAGTTATGAACTGCAGTTTCGGCGGCACAACACCAGCCACATACACACAGCTTGTTATAAACAATGCATGGGCAAACGGTGTTATAACTGTAGCGTCTGCGGGTAATGAAGGTTCGAATGTGCCGAGGTATCCTGCATCATACCAGAATGTTATATCAGTTGCTTCAACAACATCATCTGATACAAAGTCATGGTTCTCAAATTATCATACGACTGTAGATGTTTGTGCACCGGGTTCAAGCATACTGAGTACGTTGTATAATAACAATTATGCGGTGTTTGACGGTACATCAATGTCGGCACCTATTGTTTCAGGGACTATATCTCTTATTCGTTCGAAGTTTCCAGAATACACACCTGCACAGGTTGTAACAAGACTGTTGACGGGTTGTGACAGCATTTATAACTTAAATCCAAGCTATATCGGATTGCTCGGTGCGGGAAGAATCAATGCATTCAAATCATTACAGCCGCTGACTTCGATAGCACCAAACGGATTGGAAGTACCTTCTGCATTCAGGCTGGAGCAGAACTATCCAAATCCTTTTAACCCAAGTACAAAGATTAAATTCTCTTTGCCTAAATCGGGAGTTGTAAAACTCACTGTTTATGATTCAAAAGGAAGCGAAGTGCAAGCACTCGTAAATGAAAGCAAGCAGGCAGGAAATTACACTTTAAGTTTTAATGCATCGATGCTTTCGAGCGGACTTTACTTCTATAAACTTACAGCAAACGGTTATTCTGAGGTTAAAAAAATGACACTAATTAAATAAGGACATGTGTCCTATCAAATTTGTTAAGTTAAAAACAAGGAGATAGGAAATGAAAGAAAGGACAGAAAAGTCTTAGAAAGAAATAAGACAAAGATATTTGAGGAGAGTTCATTTGCGAGTTGTTTAACTTGAAATAACTCTCTCTTGTTTCAAATGAACAAACCTGTTGAGCGCAAAAGAGATATTAAAGTCGAAAAGGAAACAGGCAGTTTATAACCGGGGAGAGGGAAAGAAATTACAAATATGATTTTCATTTAATAAATCAATTGGAAATGGGGATGAAAATATTTATTTTTGTACTTATATTCTTTAGAAATTAAAAATTAACAGATGAAACCTTTTATTGCGATAGTAATAATTATTAATACAATATTTTTTGGGGCGATGGCTTATTATTCAAAGCTAACTTATGAGCTTACAGAAATACAGACAATAGTTGTTAAAGCGGGAATGGATACAACGAATATCCGTTTACGGCAGATAAACACGGCGCTGGACGACAAGCTTTTCGGGATAATGCATAATATAGCAAATCCGAATACGGGTAAATAGTAGAATGTACAAAGGCTAATAATTGTGTTACTCTGTAATTTAATACAGGGTAACACAGCGGTTTACACATAGAGCAATTCTTTCCAGACATATCGTTTATTGTAAACACCCTTTTTTTTCAATTGAATATCTTGATTATTTTGTGTATTTTACACAAATTAATTTCTTATAGATGGCTAAAGGGTACAACGTTCTTTTTGTTACCAGTGAGGTATTACCATATTCCAAAACTGGGGGTTTGGCAGATATATCAAATTCATTACCACAGGCGATGAATTCCTTAGGGAATGAAGTCAGAATCATAACTCCGAAATACGGTCCGCTCGATGAAAGGCGCCTGCAAATTCACGAGATTAAAAGACTCAAGGACCTCAGCATGACGATGAACGACAGAAATTACAAGTTTAGTATCAAGTCTTCATTTATTCATGGAAAAAACACTAAAGCCCAGATGTACCTTCTGGAAAATAATGACTTCTTTAAGAACAAGGGCATTTATCTTAACAGCAGAACTAAAAGAGATTTTGATAATAATGATGACAGATTTCTTTTCTTCTGTAAGACTGTCATAGAGATTCTTGAAGTATTACAATGGAAACCCGACGTCATTCATTGTAATGACTGGCAAACAGCGCTTATACCCGCTTTGCTGAAAACTGTCTATAAGGATAATGAACACACTAAAGGTATAAAAACAGCGTTAACAGTTCACAATCTTGGCTATCAGGGTGATTTTCCTTATTCAACTTTTGAGAAAACAGGATTATCTGAAGAAGTTTATAAAGAGGTAGGATTTGAAAAGGGACGCTTTAATTTTCTAAAAGCAGGTTTACATTACGCCGATAAGATTACTACTGTTTCAGAAAAATATGCCGAAGAAATAAGAACTGACAAGGAATTTTCATTTGGTTTGGAGGATGTCCTCAATAAAAGGAAGAAAGATATTTCAGGAATACTTAACGGTATTGACAGGGTTACATGGCATCCTACATTCGATAAGATAATTACTTACAGATATACATCGCAGGAAATTCCCTTAAAGTGGGAAAACAAAAGAGAACTCCTACACAGGTTTAAGCTGGAGATGAAAGAGGATGTTCCTCTTATAGGTTTTATCAGCAGGCTTGTTGAATCTAAAGGATTTGAACTTATGAAGAAAATCCTTCCTGCTCTTATGAAAGAAGATATACAGCTGATAATACTCGGTACTGGCGAAGAAGAATACCACAAATTCCTTATGCAGGCAAAGAAAAAATATCCGAATAAGTTAATTATTACTCTTGATTTCGACGAAGAACTTGCCCATCATATTCAGGCAGGTGCGGACATGATACTGACTCCATCAAAGTACGAACCATGCGGTCTTACACATTTATACAGTTTGACTTACGGAACTATTCCTATAGCAAGAAATACGGGCGGGTTATCAGATACGATAACAGATTACAAGAAACCGAACGGAAACGGATTCCTTTTCAACAAGTTTGATGCAAACGAATTTCTTAAATCTATTCAGACTGCAATAGGCGTTTACAGGAAGAGTAGGCCGAAATGGAATCAGATGATTAGGAGCGCAATGGGTCTGGACTTTTCATGGAAAGTATCAGCTGCGAAATACATGCACATGTATAAGAGCTTAATATCCTCGAAATAGACTTAAAATACTGCTTTCATGAATAAGGCTGTTTTTCTTGACAGAGACGGGACTCTGAACTATGATGTCGGCTATCTTTCAAAACTTGATAACATATACATTTTTGAGGGAGTAGTCGATTCGCTAAAGCGGCTAAAGGATTCCGGTTATCTTAATATAATTGTCACGAACCAATCTGGAATAGCACGCGGGTATTTAAGTCTTTCAAATCTAAAAACCATTCACGAAAAATTTCTTAACATCCTTTCATACAATGGGGAGTGCTTAATCGACGATGTATTCTTTTCGCCTTATCATATAGACGGTGTTATTGAAGAATACACAAAAGAGAGCGATTGCAGAAAGCCGGGAACCGGAATGATAGAAAAAGCCATGAAGAAACATGATATTGACATTTCGAAATCGTATTTAGTTGGTGACTCACTTGTCGATATGCAATGTGCGCTGAATGCAGGATTGAAGAAGATACTTGTAAAGACAGGATACGGCATAAAAGCTTTAAACGAATGCAGTAAGCTGGGCGTAGAGATTGATTTTATATCGGCAAATTTTTCAGAAGCGGCATCGTACATCTTGAAACAGGATAAATAGGTAAATATCGGGTTATAAAAGTCATGTCAAAGTCTCTACAAATTAACAATTGATTATACTATCTTATCTGTTTAATATTAATATTTTACGTCAAAATTTGGGAAAAACAGCAAATTTATTCAATAAAATTATAACATTAGTTATAGTTACCGCAAGTCTGACAGCAATACAGTCATGCGAGAATAATCCGAATGATTTGGGGCTCGAGTTTATTGTATCAGATACTCTAAACACAAAACTTCTGGATTCAAACAAGGATTCGATACTAATAACAAACAACAACTTCAAATCGTATGTGAACACTTTTCCATCTCCGTATATGCTTGTTGGTTCGTATCAGCAAAACGGAGCAACTTACACATCTAGAGCATTTGTTAGAACTTTGGGAGTTTCGGATTCATATGCAGGAGCTACGGTACTTTCGGCGAGAATCAAGATAAATTATGCTTCTTATGACTACAGAGATTCGACAGGTACAGTGGGTTTTAATTTATATTCGCTGCTCAATCAATATAATTTTACAACGATTACGAAGGACAGTATTTCTGATGCCAGCATTGGAACGACGGTGCTTGGTTCTTACAACGGAACGGTAACAGACACGAATTCTATTTACATTCCATTTGATATCGTAACTGCAAAGAACTGGCTTGAATACGCGGCTGATACGAATTATGCTCAGAAGAATTACGGATTAGCATTAGTTCCTAATGCAAGTTCAAACACAATAAAAGGGTTCGGCGGATATTACAACGGCGTCTCTAACTTAACGCCGCAGGTTATTATAGTTGCTAACAAGAACAGTGTAACGGATACGTTATCTTATCCACTGGAAAATATTTCGTTTCCGGATGTTATAAATCCTTACATTCCTGCTGACAGAATAGTAGTACAGAACGGAATAAGTTTTAACAGCATAATAAATTTCAATCTTGCGAAAGTTCCACCGAGAGTTATTATAAACGATGCATATCTAAGGCTTAAAATTGATTTATCAAATTCATCATTGAAGTCAATATCCTCAAAAACGATGCAGTTCTCAATGATGACCGATACTTCAACAAAGACGAATGACGGTACCGCATACGAAACATTACTGGAAGATTCAATGACTGTATCAATTCATCTTACGCCATACTTTCAGAAATGGAATTATGGAACAGCGGTGAATTACGGCGTACTGCTGAGAAATGTATATAACGTGCTGAATCTTGACAGATTTATTTTCTATGGACCGGGTGTACAGGACACAACCCTAAGACCCAAGCTATTAATCAGATATACACCGAGGGGATAAGATGATGAAAAAGACAAAGATAATAATAGCAGTTATTTTAGTAATTACGGCAGTGAACCTGCTTAAAGCTCAGGAAGAATTCAGTATGGGTTCTTTGTATTCCGCATACGGCGTGGGATTGATGCGATACTCGGCAAGCCACAGAACAGACGCGATGGGAATACAGGGAATAGGATTGCTCGGGAATTACATTAACAATCTTAATCCCGCATCGAACACATACTTAAGAAATACTCTTGTGACTTTAGGCGTATCTGGACTTTTGCTGAAAACATCAAACGATACGAAGTCTGTGTCAATGTCGGATGCAAACGTAACGGGATTTAATCTCGGCATACCTGTATGGAATAATTACGGAATGGTTTTATTGTTTGGATTTAATCCTATGTCAGCAGTACAGTATAAGATTACAGGTATAGTTAATCAGCAAGGAACAACTTTTACAGAAACGTTTGCAGGGCTCGGTGGACTTTCAAGGATAAACTTTGGTGCGGCAGGAAAGCCTTTCAGGTTTTTAAGTCTTGGCGCTGATTTTAATTATACATTCGGAAATGTAAAGGAACTCTCGTTTTTTAATTTCAATTCATCGACCACTATAAACACTTATATAAGAACTGAAAACGACCTGAAAGGAAGTTACTTCAAGGGCGGTGCAGTTCTTGAGCTCGGCTATGTATTCCCTAAAAGTGTTATATTCGATAATCTTAATCTTGGCTTTTACTACCAGACAAATTACAAACTTTCTTCATACGTTGATAAGATAAGTTTAACAACACTTGGTTTTGATACGACGAATTCAAGGTATCCTGATGTTGAAATGCCCGAGAGTTATGGTTTCGGAATATCGAAGAAGATAGGCAGGCAGCTTATTATTTCATCGGACATTATGTTTCAGAAATACAGTAAGTTTAAATCGACCTCACTGCTTCCCGGAGATTATGCGGATAATTACAGAATCGGTGCAGGGTTTGAAATACTGCCGAATCCTGAATCCGATAAAACATTCTGGGAGAGTTTATATTACAGGGGCGGTTTCTCGTATGATAATTCCATAATGAAGATTAACAACGAGCAAGTTAATAACTACTCCGTAAGTCTTGGTGTTGCAGTACCGCTTAACAATGAGGCTGCAATTGATTTTGATGTTACAGCGGGAACGCGCGGCAGAACAGATATCGGATTAGTAAAGGACAATTATATAAAGTTTAATCTCGGACTGAATTTCGGAGAATTCTGGTTCTTAAGGTCAACAAGAGAAGATTTATAATTTTAATATAGAAATGAAAATAGTAATAGGCTCTGATCACAGAGGGTATCCGCTCAAAGAGCAGATTAAAAAATATTTTGATAACAGCAAAATCGAATACAAGGATATAGGGACAAATTCTACTGAAAGTGTTGACTATCCTGACTACGCAAAACTTGCCGGTGAAGCCATCAATAATGACAATTATGACTACGGCGTATTAATATGCGGCAGCGGAATCGGTGTATCGATTGCAGCGAACAAGGTTAAAGGACTTAGGGCTGTAAATGCAAACAATAACAACATGGCAGAGATGTCAAGACAGCACAACAATGCCAACGTTATTTGTTTTGGTTCAGATTTTATTGACTATGAAAAAGCGGTAAGATTTTTTGAGATATTTATTAATACGAAGTTTGAAGGCGGCGAACGTCATGAGCGTCGTATAAGCAAGCTTGAAAACAATTAAAATTTATTTATATGGACTACTTAAAGAATAAAGACCCCGAGATTTTTGAAGTAATTGAAAATGAAACAAACCGTCAGGCGCAGAAGCTTGAAATGATTGCCTCTGAAAACTTTACATCAGAAGCAGTAATGGAGGCCATTGGTTCAACACTCACAAACAAATATGCCGAAGGATATCCGGGTAACAGATATTACGGAGGCTGCGAGCACGTTGATGTAGCCGAGAATCTTGCAAGAGACAGGGCTAAAAAGCTGTTCGGAGCGGAATATGCTAACGTGCAGCCCCATTCAGGAAGCACTGCAAACATGGCAGTTTATTTTACGTTCCTGAAACCGGGTGATAAAGTTATGGGTATGGACCTTTCACACGGCGGACACTTAACGCACGGGTCGCCTGTTAATTTTTCAGGGCAGCTTTATAATTTTGTTCCTTACGGAATAAATCCGGAAACAGAAATGCTTGATTATGATTTAGTTATGGATGCTGTGATTAAAGAAAAGCCAAAGATGATTACCGTTGGTGCGAGTGCATATTCGAGAAATATAGATTACAAGAAATTCAGGGAAATAGCCGATAAAGTAGGAGCATTTTTATTTGCCGATATAGCTCATCCGGCAGGACTGATTGCAAAGAAACTTCTTAACGACCCAATTCCATACTGTCATGTTGTTGCAACAACAACACACAAGACTTTAAGAGGTCCGCGGGGCGGAATGATATTAATAGGAAAAGATTACGAAAATCCGTTCGGTAAGGTAGCACCAAAATCAGGAAGAGTAAGAAAAATGTCAGAACTTGTTGACTCAATGGTTATGCCGGGAGTACAGGGCGGACCTTTAATGCACGTAATAGCCGCAAAGGCAGTCGCTTTTCTGGAAGCCTTGCAGCCTGAATTTCTTGAATATGCAAAGCAGGTATTAAAGAATGCGAATGCTTTAGCAAACAAACTTGTATCGCTTGACTTTAAGATTATTTCCGGCGGAACGGACAATCATCTTATGCTCGTTGATTTAAGAAATAAGAACATAACCGGAAAAGCAGCACAGGAAGCACTCGACGAAGTAAGCATTACTTGCAATAAAAACTCGGTTCCGTTTGATGACAAGAGTCCGCTTATCACTAGCGGTATAAGGCTTGGAACGCCTGCTCTTACAACGAGGGGAATGAATGAAGCAGATATGGAAGTGATTGCTGAACTGATTAACAGGACGGTTATGAATCCGAAAGACGATAAAATTAAAGCAGAAGTAACAGAAGCAGTGGCAGCGCTATCATCTCGTTATCCGCTTTATGGCAGGAAATAGTGACATGGGTTTTCTCGACCATCTTGAAGAATTAAGATGGCGTTTAATAAAAGCTCTGATCGGAGTTATAGTTGGTGCAATATTGACCGGTATATTCATCGACTGGATTATGAATAACATACTTTTTGCACCGGCAACAAAAACCATACCTCCATTATCCATAATAAACCTGAGACCTTACGGACAGTTTCTGATTTACATGGAAGTAATTTTTATCGGAGGTGCTGTTATCAGCGTACCGAACATTGTTTACCAGTTATGGAAGTTTATAGAACCTGCTCTGAAACCTAATGAAAGAAGGTATGTGACAGCCGTAGTTATGTTTACATCGGTATGCTTTTTAGGCGGAGTAGTATTCTCTTATTATCTTATGCTTCCCGCGGCTCTTGGATTCTTTGCGAATTTTGGTTCGACAATAATTGAGAACAAAATATCTGCTGATGAGTATATGAGCTTTGTGATTTCAATGGTTTTGGCAGCAGGGATAGTCTTTGAACTACCGATGCTTTCATTCTTTCTTTCAAAGATAGGTATATTAAAACCTGAATTCATGAGGAAATACAGGAAGCATGCAATTGTTGCGATACTCCTGCTTGCGGCTATTGTTACACCGGGACCCGATATTACAAGCCAGCTCATGCTCGGGATACCATTATTGTTCTTGTATGAAATCAGTATTATAATTTGTAAATATTCTCAAAAGAAAACGACGTGAATTTAAATAAAATAACATCGCCGATAAAAAGTGAGCTTGGAGAGTTCCAGAAAATATTTTCAGGTGCGCTTAAGTCAAACGTTGCACTTGTTGACCTTATAACAAAATATATTCTAAAGCAGAAGGGAAAAAAAGTAAGACCGATTCTTGTACTGCTATCAGCAAAACTTTGCGGTAAGATATCTTCAAGAACGTATGTGGCTGCAACGCTTGTGGAGTTGCTTCACACAGCAACACTTATTCACGACGATGTTGTTGACGATGCAAAGACAAGAAGGGGCATTGCATCGATAAACGCTGTCTGGAAAAATAAGGCATCAGTATTAATGGGTGATTTTCTTCTTTCAAAGGGATTACTTGTATCACTCGATAACAACGAGCCCGATTTTCTCAAAGCAACTTCCGAAGCCGTTAGAAGAATGTCGGAAGGTGAACTTCTCCAGATACAGAAAGCACGCAACTTTGACGCAACAGAAGAAACATATTTCCGTGTTATATCAGATAAGACTGCTTCGCTGATAAAAACATGCTGCAAGATAGGTGCGATGAGCTCGACAAACGATAAGGATAAAATTGACAACATGGCGTCATATGGGGAAAACCTTGGTATAGCTTTTCAGCTTCGTGATGACCTGCTTGATTACACAGGCAGGAAAAAGCTGCTCGGTAAGGCAACAGGAAATGATTTAAAAGAAAAGAAGTTTACATTGCCGCTGCTCACTGCCTTGAAAAATGCACCAACGAAGAATTCAAAAGAGATTATGAAACTGATAAAAAGTGAATCACACAAGAAATTTGATTCGGTTTATTATTTTGTCGAGGAATACGGCGGTATTGATTACACACAGAAAAAGATTTCAGAATATGCGGAACAGGCTCTTGCATCACTCAAAAGTTTTACAAACAATGAATCAAAGGAATCTCTCTCCGAGCTTGTATCTTTTGTTTCAACAAGGGAATATTGATTCAATATTTATTTTATGATAATTTATCGTATTGCAGAAATTACTAATTTGAAATGGCAAAAAAAGCTTTAATAGTAGGGATATCAGGACAGGACGGTTCATACCTTGCCCGGCTCTTGCTGGAAAAAGGATTTGAAGTATATGGTTCTTCACGCGATGCGGAGGTGACTTCTTTTTCAGGATTAAATAAACTTGGGATTATTGAAAAGGTAAAGCTGGTATCCATGTCGCTTATTGATTTCAGGAGTACAATGCAGGTGATGTTAGACCTGAAACCGGATTACATATTCAATTTAGCGGGACAGTCATCAGTCGGACTTTCATTTATGCAGCCGGTCGAAACATTAGAGAGTATAAGCTTCGGCACGCTTAATATTCTCGAAGTTATTCGGTTTCATAAGCTTAACGTAAAATTCTACAATGCCAGTTCGAGCGAATGTTTTGGAAATATTAAAGACGACTCTGCCGATGAATCAACGCCGTTTCATCCATCGAGTCCGTATGCTGTGGCAAAATCAGCCGCATACTGGCAGGTTGCAAACTACAGGAGTGCATACAACCTTTTTGCGTGTTCGGGTATTCTGTTCAATCATGAATCTCCGCTGAGACATGAAAGATTTGTTACTAAAAAAATTATTAAAGCTGCTTGCAGAATATCAAAAGGCTCGGATGAAAAACTTAAACTCGGAAATATCTCAATAGCTCGTGACTGGGGATGGGCACCGGATTTTGTTCAAGCAATGTTCAAGATACTGGAAAATGACATGCCGGAGGACTTTGTTATTGCAACGGGCAAAGCTATTACTCTCGAAGAGTTTGTAAGAATTTCTTTCGAACATTTGAATCTGGATTATAAAAAATATATTCAAATTGATGAAAGTTTGTTTAGGCCGGATGAATTAATGTACATAAAAGGCAATCCCGATAAGGCTTTAAAAATACTCGGATGGAAGCCATCATTTTATGTTGAGGATGTAATAAAGAATATGATTGAAGATGAATTAGATAGCTGTGCCGTTTGATTATCAAGAGACATATTTTTCGAATATATCCGCTCTTAAAGTTTTTAAATCTTAACCCCGTGCATTATAAATGATCAGGTTTATTAAATATCATCTTCCGCTTACACTTTTCCTCGTGTTCATATTTGTTATGTCCTCGCTTCCGGGTGAATCAATTTCCGGTATCTCTTTTGAAGTAAGCGATAAGATACTGCATGCGGGAGCATACTTCTTCTTATACTTTCTTTTTCATCATTCGTTAAGCAATCTTGAAAAATTCCAGTTCATCAAGGAAAATGCTTTCTTATTTGCATTTCTGTTTACGATTCTCTACGCTGCATCGGATGAGTTTCATCAAATGTACAATCCCACTAGGAATGCCGATGTGTATGATTTGGTCGCCGATGCCGTAGGCGGACTCATTGCTTATATTGTCGCAAAACTTCTTATCTTCTTTAAAGGCAGAAAAACTGATAACGTATCTGCCTGAATCTATTATTTAAGGATTTTATTCACAAAAACTTTGTTTAATTGATATGAAGTATTTTATATTAATATTCATTTTAGCGGGTATTATCACGCTTAATTCTTGTTCTGATAACCCGCAGAATTCCAATTCAGGTAATCAGTCGCTTCTATATCAGAAACAGGGACTTGTTGACAGTCTTGTGGGGACGTGTTCGTCATATCTTATTAGAAATTTCACTCTTGATACTATTGATTTCAGTGGTTACTCAAATGGTGTTTTTGAAAAGGATGCTTATACAGACGGGGATTTATCGGAAATTATAGTTTATTATATAAATGCTGATACAGCGGTGAATGTAGTTAACCTTGAAGGACAGACACAAATTAATTCAGAAACTCAAGTAAAGTTTCAACCTCCAAACAACAAGAAACAGTATTACCTCAGGCTAAAACTTTTTTCAAGCGTTTGTACAGGCCAGCTGTATCATTTAAAACTGAGGAACATCCGCATTTACGGGGAAGATTAAGAGTTACAGGCTCTTCTTTCGAATAATCAGATTTATGTATGTATTTATCCTGTCGTTAAGGTCAAAGGACATCCTAGTAAAATAAAGAGTAGCTATAAAAATCACAGAGATTATTCCGCTTCTGAATATTATATCAAGATAAATGTTATTTAAATTAGGTATAAAATAATTCACGCCGAGGCACGCGAATCCGAGGAGTAATACAAATAATTGTCTGAAATCAACCGGCTGCATTTTGTACTTTATATAAAGGAACAGCCATTTGCTGAAGTTGAAAACAAAGAATGAAATTGCCGCAGCTATTGCCGCACCAACACCACCGAGTATCGGTATGAATATAAAATTAGTAACGATGCTTACAACGAGCATAATAAGATTAAACAATGCATCGTACCTGTAATATTTTGAACTTGAAATGATTTCAGAATTCAAACCTACTGCTACATCAATCAGAAAAGCAATTCCAAGGAAATAAAATATGTCGAAGTTGTTAACGTACTCGGGCTTTTTAACAATCAGGAAAAGGTTATGTTTATTTATTATCACACCTATATATAATAGCATACCGAATATCATCTGTATCAGTGAAGTCCTTTTGTAAATATCATTTATTTGTTTGACATCATTTTCTTTCCACGAATTTGCAATAATCGGAATTGCAATTTTTGCGAATGCTCTCATCGGAATGGATATAACAGTAGCAATAAAAAGGTAAAGCGAGTAGGCTCCGACTATAGATAGTCCAATCATTGAACCAATCATCATAATATCCACTTTTTGCCCAACGAACATCGCAGCGCCCGAAAACAGATTGTATGTACCATATCTGAGGAATTCAATGAAGTGCTTCTTCTCCATCCCTTTTATTGAAAATACAAACTTAAACTCTTTTGATAATATTACCTGAATGACAATTATCAGTGCGCTTAAAATATATATTCCGACGAATATGTATATGAATCCTGTAAAGTCAACAATGTTATACATGAACAGTACTATATCTACTGTAGTGAGAACACGTATTACAACCTCTCGTACAAAATTTGCAAGAACCGTCTTGAATATAACTCTTGCCAGTGTTTCAAAAATTATATACACAAGCAATGAAAACGCAAGAGGAATAAGCAGTAAAAAGTATTCAATAAAAAGTTTTGAATTGTTAATATACGCATCAACAATTAAAGGCTTGAAAATAAAGAACAGCAGAGTCATTATAGAAAACCCTGATACAGATAGGACTATTATATAAGTAAGAAAGAAGTTATGTCTTTTATCTTCTGTCTTGAAAAAAGGAAAATACTTTGAGATAGCATTTACCAGTCCAATTGAGGAGAACTGCGTGTAAACAAATGAAACACTTATCATCAGGTTTATAAGACCGAACTGTTCTGAAGTAAAATATGCAGGGAACAGCAAGATAACATTTATGTAACCTAGAACAACTCCTGTGTATGCAGAGAGCATGTTCTTTATGCCCTGGTTACGAACTATTCCCAAGTCTATGCTCCTCTGGATTTAAGGTTCTCAAGCACTGTCTTGTAATCAGAATCAAGAAGTGATTCCTTTCCTGATAGAAGCGCGAAATAATTTGCAATTACAGGATAAGTAAGCAGCTTAAAAAACCCTCCCTGAATCTTTTTTCCCGATAATAAGTGAATATTCTTTCCGTTAGAATAAAAATACTTGTTGAACTTCTTCGCAAGTACCTCGAGTGATTTTCTTGAATAAAGCGATATATGCTGCCCGTGATCTGTCGTGTAATACCACCATTTATCTGGTTTTGGATTATTGTTCGGTATAAGATAAGTGCTGAAAAGTATATTTTCCGAGTGTTGTAACATTTTGTTAACTTCTGTAACAGGGTCGGGAAGATGTTCAAACACTTCGTAAGCTGTCAGTAATTTGTATTTTGTTTTTTCATCATAAATAAAATCTTTTGCGTATAAATTCTCACAGTATTTATCCTGCCAGTAAAAATCGTATCCTTTATCCCTCATCATTCTTACAAACACACCGTATCCTGCACCATAATCAATGAACTTTCCTTCATTATAGAACATTGAAATGACATTTGATGTCGGGGAAACCAGATCGGAATTTCTTTTAAGCAGTCCAATGTCACTGTAGTTTATAGCTTCACTGTATGCCTCTTCAAGCCAGTATGGCTCTTCTGTTTGTATAAACCCGCAGCTCGGGCATTTAAAGTACTTAATATCATACTTAAACAGTATCTTAGCTTCTGAAAAGAACTCGGTTGTATTTTCACATATTTTACACAGCATTTCTAAAAATAAGGAATTTAAGTAGAAGAAAATAGGAAACTTATAAGTAAACAAAAATCCTTTGGCTGTCTTAATGAAGTTCCTGGAATTTGTACTTTAATCTTATTTAAGCAATAGAAAGTGCGCACAAAGTGCGCATAAAGTACGCATAAAGTGCGCATAATCTATTTTAAAAAAAGTTATTAAGCAAATGTTATTATGATGTACAGTTTAATAATCTGTGAAATTATCAGTTAATTATTCTCTGATACTTTTATGGTCGTCGAACCTGGGGAAATTATACAGTACCGCACCAATCATTACCAGAAATCCTGCGGATGCATAAATCAAATTCTGGTTTACGAATAAAGAGGTTGTTATGCATAAAAGTCCGCCAAGGTCACAAAGAGCAAAAGGAAGAACATGAGCATTGAAATACCCTGCTTCAAATTTTTCGGCTGTAACTTTCTTTATTAATATGTTTTTTAGAAGTATTGAAAAACCGCAGCACGCAAGGCAGAAGATAAAAGTTGAAATATTCAGGTATTCAAGATGCGGATTAATATTTGTAGATGACACAAATATTCCTGATGCAAATATTAAAAATACACCAAACAGAATTATTAGCCCGAGATAACGAATCTTTCGCGCTACAATAAGCATTTCAACTTCTTTGACAATATTAAGCTTATTCATAATATAAATTAATTCTTTGTTTATGAACAAATTTAACATTATTTTTATACATATTTTATGACAAATGAATAAAGAAAGAAAAGGCATAAACAATCCGAACATTCAAGCGGACGACGAAAAAGATTATATTTCACAGGTTCGTCCTAAAAGTTTTAAGGATTTTACGGGACAGTCGAAAATAAAGGAAAATTTATCCGTATTTATTAAAAGCGCAAAAAAACTTGGTGAGTCGCTCGACCACGTGCTTTTTACCGGTCCTCCGGGTCTCGGCAAAACAACTCTTGCAAACATTATTGCAAACGAAATGAAGTCTGATATTGTCAGTACTTCAGGACCAGTAATTGAAAAGCCAGGTGACCTCGCCGGGATGCTCACTAAACTTAAGAACAATCAGATTCTTTTTATTGACGAAATACACAGAATTCCTAAAGTGGTTGAGGAATTTCTTTACTCAGCTATGGAAGAGTATAAACTCGATATTATGATTGACCAGGGTCCCGCAGCACGCAGCATTCCTATAAAGCTCGAACGCTTTACATTAATAGGCGCTACTACAAGACAGGGTTTGTTATCATCGCCTATGCTTGACAGATTTGGTATTACATGCAGACTGGAATATTATTCCACCGAAAATCTTATTGATATAGTAAACCGTTCTGCAGGTATCTTAAACATTAAAATCACTAAAGAGGGGGCAACTGAAATTGCTAAACGTAGCCGTGCTACTCCTCGAATCGCAAACAGACTGCTCAGAAGGACCCGTGATTTTGCTATAGTTAAGGGTGATGGTACTATTGATACCGAAATAGCAAGGTACGCTCTTGAATCTCTCGGCGTTGATGAATATGGACTTGATGCAACAGATAAAAAGATTCTCGAAACGATTATATCAAAGCATAACGGCGGTCCGGTAGGACTTTCAACGATTGCGGCTTCTATAGGAGAAGATGCTGGTACGGTTGAAGATGTTTACGAGCCTTTTCTTATGATTGAAGGATTCATAAGACGTACTCCCAAAGGGCGCGAGGCTACACCTCTTGCTTATAAACATCTGAATCTTTCAAAACATAAGGGAAGCACACTGTTTGATGCTTAATTTCAGTAAGAATAACACTCAAAAACTTTTGCTTTATTCCCTTAAAAATAAAACTTAAAGTTGTTACTTTTGGTTATAATTATTAATGGCAAAAATCTATAAACAAATATTAATTATCATAGCTATTAGCGCTGCATTAGGACTTACTGCTAATGCTATTAATTCTGACGGTGTAAAACTGGTACTCTATAAAAACATTTATGCTCTCGATACAGCAAAACAAAAGAAGTCTATAACTGATTTCGTAAACGATCCTTTTGATACAACATCCAACAAGAAACATAACAACGTTCTCAGCGGACAGATGAACAAAGAGGGGTATATAGAACCCGAGAATATAACGGTCGAACTAGCAAAGAATATATTTGACCGGAATGCACTATTTGTTGATGCCCGAACAAAGGAAGAATTCGATTCTTTGCACGTTAAAGGAGCAATTAATCTTCCTTACGAAGAATTCAGAAGCAAAACTTACTACCAGAAAATTGAAACAATGAAGAAGTACAATAAAGACGGTCTCATTGTCGTTTACTGCAAAGGTGATAAATGTGAAGTGAGTATTGACCTCGCTTATGAAATTGCTCGTCTTGGATTTACAAGCGTTAGTATTTACCGCGGGGGAATTAAAGAGTGGAAAGAAAAAGGATTTCCTACGGAACCTTAGCATATGAAAGAGTTTATATCAAATAAATATGTAGTTATAACGTTAAGAGTCTTACTTGGTTTGATTTTCATATATTCATCCGTTGGTAAACTTTTTAATCCTGCCGATTTTGCAAAGGCAATATTAAGATATGATTTTCTGCCAATTTATTTCGTAAATCTTTTGGCAATAGTTTTGCCTTGGCTTGAGTTTGTTGTCGGACTGCTGCTAATAGCAGGTATTTATAAGAAAGCATCCTCCCTACTGGCAGGTGCTTCACTGGTTATGTTCTTAATAGCTTTAATATCAGCGGTAGCACGCGGGCTTGATATAAGCTGTGGTTGTTTTTCACTTGAAGAATCATCCTCAAAAGGTGATATTATATACAGGATAGTTCAGGATTTCTTCATGCTTGCGGCAGTAATTATAGTATATAAATTCGGAGACGCAAAGAAAGAAGAAACTCCCGAAGTATCAACTGAAATTTCAAATTAAATAATTAAATAATAATAATATGAACAAATTTCTCGAATCAAAAGCAGGAAAAACATCATATTTCGTCGTGGGACTGGCAGTAATTTTCACGATTATGTTTTTCGTATTGAACAACTCAAAGTTAACTGCATCATTAAAAGCACCCAAAATTGTTTTTAAAGAAGATGTTCACGATTTTGGTAACGTTCCAAGAGGTCCTGAGCTTCAGTACAATTTCAAGTTTACAAATAAAGGAAATGCAAACCTGATAATTGAAAGAGTACAGACTTCATGCGGTTGTACAGGCGCAACTGTCGGAGAAAAGACTGAATACAAGAAGAATGAATCAGGTGAAATCAAGGTTAACTTTACTACTCAAGGCAGGGAAGGTCATCAGGAAAAAACTATCATAATCTATTCCAATGACCCTGAAAACCCGCAGAAAGTTATTACAGTCAAGTGCGATATTGATCCAACAATGACTTATTAAGATTTTTCTTAATACAAAAAAGCCGTCTTCAAGACGGCTTTTTTGTTTCTAATTCCCGTTCGAAAACACTTTGCAGTTTTCTATGAATTTATATGATAGTGTTACAAGTTTTGAATTTACGTTCTGCGAGTATTTTATAGCACTGTTAAAATCTTCTTCTGCATGAGTAAAATTCCTGAGTAAGTAATAATTAAAGCCTCTCCTGAAATATAGAAAACTCTCCTGAGGATATTCCAGCATCAATCTTGTAAGGTTCACAACGTTTGTGTTTATATTGTCAAGAATTAACACAACATACTGGGACTTGTAATTTGAGAAAAACGAGCTTGCGTATAAATTTGACAATAAATCAAGGTCTCTGAAAAAATTTGTGGTATCACCGATGGTCGTATAAAGCACCGCCCTAATATAAAGATACATCGCGTTAGAAGGGTCTATATTTAATGCTGAGTTCATATCCTTTAATGCCATATCATATTTCCCTAAATCCACATAAGCATTCGCCCTGCCCCAGTACCCTTCAGAACTAAAAGCATCTTTCTGTATTGCGCGGTTGAAATCGTCCAGAGAATTCTGCGGCATGCTCAGTTTTAGATATGCATAACCCCTGCTTTCATAATACTTGTTGTAGCCGGGGCGTAAATTAATTGCTGTTGAATAGTCCCTCAATGCATCGTCAAATCTTCTCAGCGATTCGTAACACATTCCGCGTTCATAAAAGGCTTTATCATCATTAGTGTATGATCTCAGGTATTCATTGTAATATTTTATTGCCTCATCAAAATTCCCGGCAATATAGTTTCTTCTGGCATTATCGTATGCATTATTTCCCGTTACCTGTGCATTTAATACCGAAACATAGAATATTGTAAAAACTGTTAGAAGTAGAATTAATTTCATTATTCAATTTAATTATTTAGTTCAATATAAAAAATCATCTGCCCAATAATCAGAGAAATAATTATACCCGAAACCCGTAATTAATCAATTTTTATGTACCTGATTATCTCTTTCCCTTTGTTTCTTAATGATAGTTGCATCTTTTCCAGTTTCCATGAATCGACATCCTTCAGTAAACTGATATATTTATGTTCAAATTCCCCTTCACATAACTTCTTCGTTTGTAAAAAGTTGTTGAAATAAATATATGAATCGCCAACTTCAATGTTTCCGGTTAACTCATTGCAGTTTGTCTTTCCGTAAAACTTTCCGTCGTTCAAATGTAATTCTATATACGGTATTCCATCCGGAAAATCTTTTCTGTCAATATCTTTTCCGTTCATCGTCTTAAGTGCCCAGATATCGTTTAACCTAAGCGTCTCCCTTGAAATCAATGGATTGTTTGACGCAATTATGAATCTTCCGCACCCTGTATATTGTTTATCTTTTATATAGAGCTTTACCGAAAACACATTCTTTTCACCGCTCATACTGTTAATACAAGTCTCTCCTTTTATACTTAATGTTACCGCATCATTGAATTTATATATAATGCTTTTTGCAGCAGTATCAATAACAGGTGCCGTTGCAGAGTATCTTAGAGTACTTTCTCCGGCAATATATATTCTTATCGAATCCTCAGCATCCAGTTCTGCACTCCAGAAAGGCTCATTACCCGAAGCAAAAAAATCTATTCCCATCGCTTGTTTTTTGCTGTAGTCAATGGATTCTGTTCTGCCCGTATCCTTGTAATCCTTTTGTGTCGAACAGCCGCCAAAAACAAAAACCAAAATTAATATTATTACATATTTTGCCAAAACTCAGTTTTCCTTTCCGAAATAATATTCTCTGTTATTTCCCATAGCTTTCTATGAACCTCTTTGTTGTATGTAAATTCCTTCGATAACATTTCTTTTCCCTTTATAAAGTATTTACCCGTAACATTCCTATATTCTTTCGATGATACAAGAGGGAAGATATATCCTGCTGATTTATCAGACGATATAAAAAACGGTTTTATCAGAGTAATCAGTATCTTTGCAAAAAATGGAACGTTGTCATATATTCTCGACCTTACTGCACCTGGATGCAGACAGTTTACAGTTACATCACTGCCCTTAAGCCTCTCAGCAAGTTCGTATGTAAACATTATGTTTGCCGTTTTTGAACTACCGTATGTTTTTAATTGATGATATTTCTTCTCTGACATAAGGTCATTAAAATTAATTTCGGAATGGGCTTCAGATGCAACATTGATTATTCTTGAAGGTGAAGATGATTTGAGTAGGTCAAGCAGGAGTTCTGTCAGATAAAAATAGCCTATGTGGTTTGTAGCAAAAACTTTTTCAATTCCGTCTGTGGAAAGCTCTCTCTTGGGAAGGCTCAATCCTGCATTGTTTACAAGCACATTCAAATTTGTATAATTCGAAATGACTTCGCTTGCAAGCTTCTCGATTTCCTTTAAAGACGAAAGGTCTGCAAGAATCAACCTCACTGATTTATTACCCGAATACCTGATTACATCTTGATATGCCGCTTCTGCTTTCTCCTTGTTTCGGCCCGTCATAATTACTTCATAACCTGCCTTGGCACACATCTTTGAAAGCGATTTCCCTACACCCGAGGTAGCTCCTGTTATCAGTATTGTCTTCTTCATTAACTACAAATTACAGGAAGAGTGAAATCATCCAGTAAAAAGCAGCACCCGATAGCATCGAAAGCGGTATCGTCAAAACCCAAGCCCAGACTATCTTCCCCGCAACGCCCCATCTTACTGCTGAAAGTCTCTGTATGCTTCCTACGCCCACTATAGCGCCGGTTATTGTCTGAGTTGTGCTTACTGGTATTCCGAGTAAGGCTGTTCCGATTAGAGTTGTTGCACCCGCAAACTCCGCACAAAAACCGCCTATCGGTTTCAACTTCGTAATTTTCATGCCCATCGTTTTTACTATTCGCCAGCCTCCGTACATCGTACCGAGTGCTATAGCAGCGTGGCAAAGAAGCACAACATAAAACGGAATGTAAAAAGAATCTATAAAATTCGCCGAGAGTAAAACTCCCGCAATTATTCCCATCGTCTTCTGCGCGTCATTCGTTCCGTGCCCCAGACTGTAAAATCCCGCCGATACAAGCTGAAGCTTCCTGAAGACTTTATCCACCTTCACTGGTTTCATATCCTTTACTATCCATGTTGTAACATACATGTTTATTACTCCCAGTATCAAACCAATCGCTGGCGCAAGAACGATAAAAGCAATTACTTTAATCCAGCCGGGTAATATTAAAACACCCCACCCGAGTTTCATTACCGCAGCTCCGCCGTATCCGCCTATTAGCGCATGTGATGAGCTTACTGGCAGTCCGAAATACCATGTGAAAAGATTCCAGAAAATCGCACCAAGCAAACCTCCCGTTAAAACCCATGCATCTATATTAGTAATATCCACAAGACCATTACCAATTGTTTTTGCCACTGCCACATCAAACGTAAAAGCCGCCACAAAATTAAAAAAGGCAGCGAATAAGACAGCTTTCTGTGGTGTCAATACCTGTGTCGATACTATCGTTGCGATAGAATTTGCGGAATCATGAAATCCGTTAAGAAAATCAAAAATCAGTGCTATGAATACTACAACGAGTACAATTTCTATCATTCTACATATTTTTAATTAGTGCTCCCTCTATTGCAAGAGTTGCGGTCTGGCATTTGTCAACAGCTTTTTCGTAATTCTCAAGTATCTCTTTCTTCTTTATCAGTTCAATCACATCACTTTCGTTATCAAAAAGATATATTATCGAATCTCTGAATATAGTATCGCCTTCTGTTTCAAGATTTCTGACTGAGATAAGTTTATCCAGTGTTTCACTATATTTGTTGTTAGTCATGCTTCTCACAGCAGAAACAAGCAGTTCTGTTTGAGATAGTAATATAGAAGCAAGCTGTGAACCGTACTTCAAGCTAGTCTTAATCTTGTACAATTTAAGCTTAGCCGCAATCCTGTCTATTCCGTCAACAACATCGTCAAGACTGTTTGTAATCGCAAATATATCTTCTCTGTCAATCGGGGTTATGAACGTATCGTTCAGTTCTTTCTTGACTGTATGAGTTAGGTCATCGCATTTGTTCTCTATTATGTGTATCTGTGAAGCGATGTCCTCTATGTTCTCTGGTTCCTTTACTATCTTGTCAAGCAGCTTTGCCGCTTCAAATGATTCTTCTGTTATCTTAAGGATGAGTTCAAAAAATTTGGGTTGTTTAGGTAGAAATCTTTTTAACATTTAAGCCGGGATTAATTATTAAAACCATTTTAATACCTGCAAAGTAATATTATTTGGCAATAAAATACATGTATTATTTCACCTGTTCTTTTGCAATAATTTATCACTTTCATTATAAGTGTAAGTGCCCCAAACAAGTATTAACTTTTTCAATAGTTCTCTTTCCCGCTGGCAATAAATCATTTTTCCTTCTGTGTCCTCTTTAATTCCCTCTGTGCTCTCGGTGATAGGTCTTTTCATTTGTTTGCAGTTTTCTTCATCGCGCACTCAGTATATAATCTTTTTTCTGATTTAATCTTGTATTCTTCTATCACTCTTTTCGTCTCTTTCCCGCGGGCAATAAATCCAGTCTTTAATCTGTAATAATCCGTTAAACCGGTGTTAATCCGCGTTCCATTTATTTTAAGTTCTATATCAGTGCAAATCATAATCCATCAGTTCTTTCAGTGTTCAATACTTTATCTTAAATAAATTATATTACACGTTCTTTCCGTTTTCTTTCCCGTGGGCAATAAATTCAGTTCTTAATCCGTGTTAATCCGCTTCATCCGTGCCAATCCGTGTTCAATTATTTTTATGCTTTAAATCAGTGCAAATCGTAATCCATCAGTTCTTTCAGTGTGCGTTCTTAATAGTCTGTTTTCATCAGCGTCCCATTATTAATTGAATTTTTCTAATCATTCTAATTCCTTATTTTTATTGAAACATTTATTAAACCTATCAATTTAAAATATGAAACTTGAACATTTAGGAATCGCCGTTAAATCTCTTGAAACATCCGTTCCCTTATTTGAAAAAATATTCGGTGTTAAAGCCGGTGAGATGGAATATGTTGCCGAACAGAAAGTGAAAGTAATAAAAATTAAACTTGAAAATTTTGATATTGAACTTCTTGAAGCTACCTCTGAAGATTCTCCAATAGGTAAGTTCGTCGAGAAAAGAGGCGAGGGAATTCATCACTGTTCTTTCAATGTCCCTGACGTTGCAGGTAAACTGGAAGAGCTAAAGCAAAACGGTATTCAGCTAATCGATCAGCAGCCAAGGATTGGGGCAGAGGGAATGTTGATTGCATTTCTTCATCCTAAATCAACTAATGGTATTCTCATGGAACTGGCACAACACAAGCAATAGTTATAATAACAACCTGCTGCTTATAAAAGCAGCAGGTTTATAATCTAAATATCAAGATAACTCTGTTCTTCTTCTACAAAGAGTTTCAGCACCTGTTGTTTGGTCTCAGCAGCAAGTAATTTTTCCCTGAACTCGTCTTTATTCATTAATCTGGATATTCTGCTTAGAAGTTTTATGTGTAAATTCAGCATGCTGTCTTTTCCGACTAAAAGAAACACAAACCTTACTGGCTCTCCGTCAATCGAATCAAAATCAATAGGATCTTTAAGCAGTGCAAAAGCCGCCACTATTTCTTTTATCTCATCCGATTTGCCGTGCGGTATCGCAAAACCTTTGCCAACGCCCGTTGATACCAGCTTCTCTCTCTCAAACACACACTTGCTCACTGCTTCAAAGTCCAGTATGTTGCCTGAATTTTTTGCCAGCTCTAACATCTTTGTTATGGCATCGTTCTTGTCTTTTACTGCCAGATTTACCTCTATTATCTTTTCAGATAATATGTCGCTTACTTTCATTTCAAATTAATTAAATTTCTAAAATTAGATTATATAGTCTTGTATTATATTCTTGTATAAATTTAATAAATTATCTGTCTTTTCTTCTGTGTCTGTTTCAACGTTAAGATGTACTATGTTCCTCGTTTTATCCGGTATGCAAAGAACGGTGTCTGTCTCGTTTAGAAACACCTTTACTCCGTCTATCAACTGTTGTTTGTACTGAATCGTGTCTTCCATAAACAAACGCATTATCTTTCCCTTGTCCTCTCTCGTGCAGGGAATGTTTACCTTCTTCATTACAAGGTTCGGAATAAGTTTGTCAACATCCTCTACCGTCATTTTAATCTTTGCCTGCATCTCAAGTATTTTTGCTATCGCAAACATTCCGTCAGTTGCATATATAAAATCAGGGAAAAATACTCCGCGTCTCGTTCCGCCTACAAACCTCACTTCCTTGTCATTGCAGGCTGTCATCATGTTGTAATGCGAATCTTTAACCCTTATTACTTCCGTGCCGTATTCGTTTGCAACAATATCAACTTCCCTCGAAGCTTGTACTGGTACGGCAACTTTCTTCACTCCCGGTGTCGCCATCAGGAACATCTTCAGCGTTACAACAAGGAATCTGTAGTCGTTCAGAACATTTCCCTCGTGCGTCGCCAGCCAGAGCTTCTCTCCGCCCGCATCTATCATAAACCCAAGGTCAAAGTTCAGTGACTGGACAACGTACCTGAAGTTATCGAATGACTTCTTGAATTCTTTCTCTTCTCTCGTAATTCTATCCTTGTCAAGGTGCGCCGAGAGTGAGACAACCTCGCAGTTGAACTCTCCCAGTATATTCGGAAATATTGTTGACGCAATTCCGTGTGAATAGTCGATAACGATTTTGAACTTCCTTTTTCTGATGCTTTCTATATCCAGCGAGTCGATGAAATGCTCTTTGTATTTCATGTTTGTTCTTTCAGGATATTTCAATGTCCCAACGTCTAAATAATCGGCTCTCTGATATTCCTCACTGAAAAAAGACCTTTCAATTGCTTTTGTCTTGCTGCTCGATAAGTCCTTGCCGTCTTTATCAAGAAATATTATATCCGTTGAACCGGGGTCAAACGGCGACTTCCTTACAAAGATTCCGCCCGAGTGTCCTCCGCTTTTCAGCTCCTGTCTTAAAATCGGAATCGGTATCACCTGTAAATCCGAAACGTTAACTCCCGCCGATAGTGCACCGGATGTTATCGAACGCTTTATCATGTTTGAGATGTCATCTATGTCGCGTCCCGCAAGCATGCTCTTATTCTGTCCTAAGAATGCTCCGTAAACTGAACCAAGCTTTGCCGCAAACTCAGGATTTATCTGAAGGTTCGAAAGCCCCGTAATTCTTGAATCCGTAAACAGGTCGTTGAAGAATGTATCTTCCTGTATTAAACTTCTAGTAATCTTTGCGTTGTTGTCAATCGTCTTCTTATCCCATATCTTAATGCTCGAACTGATAAACACATTCTTGCCTATCAGACAGTTGTCGCCGATAAATACAAAGTCGTTGATTCTTGTGTTTGCTCCGACCTCGCAGTTTTTTCCTATCACATCATAAAGCACTTTCGCATTCTGATGTATTATTACGTTGTTCCAGATTATCGAGTTTTTTACTTCCGCACCCTTTTCAATCAATACTTCATTTCCTATCACAGAGTTTTCAACATTTGCACCTTGCTCTATCATCGCAGTGTTGCTTATGCAGCTGTCATTTGTATTGTTAAAAGTAATGTGGCTCAGCTTTCCCGCAAGCACATCAAGGTTCGCCGAAATGTATTCTTCAAGGTTACCCACGTCTCTCCAGTATCCCGTGCTTTTAAATCCGTATAAAGGAACATGATTCGCAAGCAGATAAGGAAATAAATCCTTCGAGAAATCAAAGCTCTCACCCTCCGGTATATATTGAAATACTTCCTTGTTAAAGCAGTATATACCCGTATTTATAGTATCAGAGAAAACCTCTGATGAAGATGGCTTCTCAAGAAACCTGACAATCTTATTATCTTTATCCGTTAAAACGATTCCGTATCGAAGCGGATTCTCTGAGCTGTATAGTGATAAAGTAGCAATCGATTTTTTCTCACTGTGATATTTGTGTATTGCGCCAAGGTCAAAATCCGTTAGCACATCACCGCTTATAACAAGGAAATCATCTTTTATGTACTTCTCTGAAAGTTTAACCGCACCTGCTGTCCCGTAATCTTTATCCGGTATTTCATATTTTATGCTGACTCCGAATTGAGAGCCATCATCAAAATATCGTCTTATTATTTCAGGCTGGTAATAAAGAAGCATTACAAAATCGGTAATGTCATACTTCTTAAGCAGTGTTATAACATGCTCAAGCATTGGGACATTTACAATCGGTACCATGGGTTTTGGAATGCTGTTGGTCAAAGGTCTTAACCTCGTGCCAAACCCGCCCGCCATTATCACAGCTTGCATATACGTATCAGATTATTTTATTTAATATCTATATTTATTTCTTATCTTTCTTGTTAAAGTCAAAGTTCACGTCAGGTGCGTTCTCGCTGCCTTCCTTGCCTTTGAAGTATGGCTTTTCTTTGAAGCCGAAAATCTTTGCTGTTATTATCGTTGGAAAACTTCTTACTTGTGTGTTGAATGCCTGAACTGCTTCGTTAAATTTCTTTCTCTCAACTGATATTCTGTTTTCTGTTCCCTCAAGCTGTGACTGTAACTGAAGAAAATTATCGTTTGACCTTAACGACGGATAATTTTCCGTTACAACCAGAAGTCTCGAAAGTGCGGAGGAAAGTCCGTCCTGTGCCTGCTGGTACTTAGCAAATTTCTCGGGATCGTTTAGATCATCTGCGCTTAGCTTTACCTGTCCAACCCTGCTTCTCATTTCTGTTACTTCTGTCAGAACGCTTTTCTCAAAATCTGCCGCTCCCTGAACAGTCTGCACAAGGTTTGGAATAAGGTCTGCTCTTCTTTGATACTGGTTCTCTACCTGAGCCCATGCTGAACTAATTGTCTCTTCGGAAGTGACCAGTGAGTTATAACCGCACCCTGAAATTGATGAGGCGATGATAAATAATACAACTACTGATAATAAATACTTCGTAATTTTCATATTAATTTAAATTAATTTAATTATTTAAGTTAACAAACAAAATATTAATTTTAAACATTATAAAAACTGTAAATCGCAATTATCTATATACAAACAAAAGATCACCCCGTTTCGTTTTTTCACCCTCTAAAAACCACTTCTCGTCTGCATATTATAATATAGACAATAATAAGTAGAATTAATTATAATATCTATTGACAATCACAAAAAATCTAATTATATTTAAATATATCAATCTTCAATTAGATATTCTACTCAAAAAACATCCTATTATAGCTAATAATGCTATAGATAGCACAATTTATAAAACTCACTCCAAACCCGCTATAAACCCACTCCATATCCACTATAATTATACTGTAAATGGTTTTTACTTGGTTCTCACTTGGCTCTCACTTGGCTCTCCATTACCTTTGGCTCTTTCCGTCTCTTTCTCGCGGGCAATATTTTGTTTCTTAAATCCGCGATAATCCGTTTTATCTGTGCAAATCCGTGTCGAAGATGCGCTGTGGCGTATTCCATTTTCTATCTTTATCTTAATCATTATAACTAATTAGATTTTCTGCTATTTATGTTTTTAGTAAATTATTAAATGAGAATACTCTACGATAATGAAATATTCCTGATTCAAAAGTACGGCGGGGTCTCACGTTATTATTTTGAACTAATCAGACGAATGCCGGGATTTAATACTGAAGTATTGCTTTATATGGGCAGATTCATAAACGAATACGGTCTCGAAAAATATTCCGATAAATTCACAGTGTTCTCAGGCTCTAAGATAAAGCATATTCCTAGAACAAAGTTTCTGTCCATTACAATACAAAAACCTCTTTTCGAAAGATTTGCCGAAAAGCAGAATTTTGACATAATGCATCAGACTTACTTCGGCGATATCAACGTAAGCAAAAAGCACAAGAGAGTCGTTACAGTTTATGATTTTACCCACGATAAGTTCTCCGAAAACTTTTCAAAGCTCGATAGATCAGCCAAGCTTAAGAAAATAGCCATCGAAAAAGCCGACGGCATTATTTGTATCTCGGAATCCACACGCAAAGACCTTGAAGAAATGTATGACCTCAAAAGCAAAAAAGTTAAAGTAATCTATCTCGCTAATTCTCTGAGGTATGACATTAGCGAAAAGTCTATCATAGACGGGAAATACATTTTATACATCGGCGATAGAAGAAGCTACAAGAACTTTGCAATCATGCTTAAGCTGTTCGAAATAAATCAATCTCTCAAAGTTGATTATAAGCTTATTTGCTGTGGCGGCGGTGAATTCACAAAAACTGAAACAGATATGATTTCAAAAGCAGATCTTCAAAATACTTTTGTCCAGGTCGGAGCTAACGATAAGAAGATGGCTAATCTCTATAAATATGCAGCCGCATTTGTTTATCCGTCCAAATACGAAGGTTTCGGAATCCCTTTGCTCGAAGCCATGTTTTATGAATGTCCCATCGTTGCATCCAATGTCGGCTCCTTGCCCGAAATTTGCGGTAATGCAGGTTTGTACTTTAATCCCGATTCCCCCGAAGAGCTGTCCTCATGTATCGATTCTGTTATTAATGACACAAACATCCGTAACGACTTAATTCAAAAAGGTCGCGACAGAGAAAAACTCTTCTCATGGGATAAATGCGCCCATGAAACATACGACTTTTATCAGGAGGTTCTTTCTTAAATGAACAATTTCAACCCGCATCCCAAAGTCAGCATCATTACAGTTGTCTTTAATAATAAAGAGAACCTTACAAAAACAATCACCGCTGTCCGAAATCTGAAATATAATAATCTCGAATACGTTGTTATAGACGGCGCTTCAACTGACGGCACTTTCGATGTTATTAATTCCAATAAAGATATCATTAACTATTTCATAAGTGAAAAGGACAAAGGCATTTATGATGCCATGAATAAAGGACAAAATGCTTCTACCGGTAATTATGTTTGGTTCATTAATTCAGGTGATATACCCGCTGAAGACAATATCCTGAACAAAGTATTTGCCGAAGTAAAAGACGCCGACGTATATTACGGCGATACAGAGATGGTTGATGAAAGCGGACACAGTTACGGAAAACGTACATTAAAGATTCCGCCCAAAGATCTCAACTGGAAAAAGATGATTGAAGGCATGCTCGTGTCACATCAGTCTTTGATAGCAAAGCGGAGCCTCTGCGAAGAGTATGATATTAATTATAAATTTGTCGCCGATATAGACTGGGCTATCAAACTTCTAAAGAAAAGCACCAGAGTTATAAACACAAACCTGACTCTCTCAAAGTTCTTAATCGGCGGATATTCGCGGCAGTACACGATGAAGTCATTAAAAGAAAGATTCCGTATGCTGTGCACACATTTCAATCGTTTCAGCGTTATGCTTAATCACGTTAAACTCTCTTACAAATTCACTGTTTATATCATCAAAAGAAGAAAACTATTATAATATGTCAAAACTAAAACTGTATAAGATTAAGTCTGAAATGGCTTTAAGAAAAATCGGCAATAAGTTTGGAGTCGATGTTAAAATGACCGATGAAGAGATTCTTGTTAAACAGCTCTTGCACAACAACGTTGATATGATATTCGATATAGGCGCAAATACAGGGCAGTTCGGTGAATTGATTTATAAACTGGGATACAAAGGAAAGATGGTTTCGTTCGAACCGCTAGAAAGTGCTTATAAAGTCCTGTCGGCAAACAGCAAGTCCTATCCTGACTGGACGCCTGCCGAGAGATGTGCAATCGGCGATGAAGACGGAGAAATAGAAATGCACATCTCCGAAAATTCTATAAGCAGCTCTGCTCTTTCAATGCTTGAAGAGCACGAATCCGCTGCTCCTAAATCAAAATATGTTGGAGTTGAAAAAGCAAAAGTGTTTAAGCTTGATTCAGTTCTTGATAAGTATTCTTCAGGATGTAAAAATATTCTCGTTAAAATTGATACGCAGGGATATGAAGATAAAGTGCTTAATGGTGCTGTGAATTCAATGCCTCGAATCAAAGGATTTTATATGGAAATGTCTCTGGTAAAATTGTATGACGGTCAGGTTCTCTTCAAGGAGTTGTACGAAAGAATTATTTCTTACGGTTTTGAACTCCACGGTATCCAGCCCGCCTTTGTCAATAAGGAAACAGGCAGGGTCCTTCAGGTTGACGCTACATTTTTTAGGTCTTAGTTAAATAAAGAAGCGGATCTACTTTCGTAAACCCGCTTCAAGGAGGACATAACGGATATATATCAGCTATGAAAGAAACAACTCTAATTGTTAGAAGGAAGCAGTATCTCGTTTATTGCCTGTACAAATCCTTCTTTTTGCATTGCACCTGCCGACATTTGCGGCTGCCCGCTTTTAGGAATAAATAATATCGAAGGAATACTTCTTATTCCGAAAACTGCTGCAAGTTCCTGCTCAACTTCGGTGTCAACCTTGTAAATATCAACCTTGCCGTCGTAATCAGTTGCAAGCTCTTCTAAAACCGGAGCTACCATCTTGCACGGTGCGCACCAATCAGCGTAGAAGTCAATTATCGCAGGTCTATCACCCTCAAACTTCCACTCTTTATTCGTTTCGTAATTAAATACTTTTGATTTAAATGTTGCTGCTGTTAAATGTTCCATTTTACCTTTTTTATCCTTTTGATTATTTAAATTTGTATTGTTGTCAGTTTTCTTTTCTCCCGTCTGTGTGTTTGCATCCTTAGAACAGGAAGAAAACACCGTGAATCCGGTTATGAGTAAAACTGCGGCTATTATGTAATTGATCTTTTTCATTCTAATATTTGGTTTTAATTAGTTGCTATTAGCAAGTTATATATAATAAGACATAAAATCAATAGTAAAAGTTCCAACAATAATATTCAGCCAAAACATGAATCGTCGTCTTAAATTATATTTTAAAATTATGATGTATATTGATAAAAATTATTGACTATTACAGTTATAATGTTATATTTGTTAAAATTAATTTTAGTTAATTGTAATTATTTTTGAGATTAGCACTAACATATAACGTTAAAAATGATAACGGCGGAAATGCAGAGCAGACAGGCGTTGCGGCGAATGCAGCAAAATACATAAACCGTAACCTTGTAGAGAATTATCCCGAACGACTCGATGATACTTATGCTGAATGGGATTCAATGGAAACTATTGATGCAATAAGCAATGCTTTTGTGTCAGAAGGTCATTCTGTTGAGCTTGTTGAAGGTGATGAAGATGCATATGAAAAGCTCAAAAGCCTTAAACCAGAATTTGTATTTAACGTTGCAGAAGGTTTTAACGGTGCTTCAAGGGAGTCGCAGATACCCTCAATGCTCGAAATGCTCGACATTAAACATACAGGTAGCGATTCTATAACTATCGGTATCTGTCACGACAAGGCACGCTGCAAAGAAATACTTTCTTACTACAACATTCCTAATTCTAAGTTCTTCATTACAGATAAACCGGTTACCAAAGATAATGGATTTAAGTATCCTATGTTTGTGAAACCTTTGCATGAAGGCTCGTCAAAAGGTATTTATGATTCATCTCTTGTTAAGAACCTCAATGAACTGAACAGTGAAATAGAAAGAATCAAGGATAGTTACAGACAGCCTGCATTAGTCGAAGATTATATTCCAGGAAAAGAGTTTACAGTTGCAATGCTCGGTAATGGCGGCGATGTCAGAGTTCTGCCTGTCGTTGAAATTAATCTCGACACCGTTCCCGAAGGATTTAATAAGATATATTCCTATGAAGTGAAATGGTTCTTTGATACACGCGAAAATCAACTCGATATATTTAAATGCCCGGCTGAAATAGACAAGAACATTTATCAGCATATTGAAAAAGTTTGTAAAGATGCCTTTAATGTTCTAAGAATAAAAGACTGGGCGCGTATTGATATACGTCTTGACGAAAATAATATCCCTAATGTGATTGAGATTAATCCGTTACCTGGTATTCTTCCTAATCCTCAGGACAATTCCTGCTATCCAAAGTCAGCAAGGCATGCAGGAATGGATTACAATACAATGCTCAACACAGTTTTAAGTGAAGCAGTTAAAAGATACTCAGCATTATAAATGAAAGTAAGCATATTATATAACGATCCGCTTCAATACACAAAAGACCGCATCTGGGATGATGGTGTTACTGATATCGACAAAGTTGATGAAGCAATAGATATGAGTGAGTACGGTGTTCTCGATGAAATGAAGTCTGTTCAGCGTGCACTTAAAGAGAGCAGCCACGAAACTAAAATTGTTCCTGTCGCACTCGACCCGTTTAAGCTCATCGATGAACTTCGTGACAACAGACCCGATATTATTTTCAACCTCTGCGAATCACTCGATGGTGACCCTACTCAGGAAATGACAATCGCTGCTTTGTTTGAAATGCTGAAGATTCCATATACAGGCTCGCGTGCATTAACTCTCGGACTCGCACTCAATAAAGCCCGTGTAAAAGAAATACTTAACTATTACGATATACCCACAGCATTACATTTTATATCGACAAGTCCTTCAAAACTAAACGAAGAAGGTTATTCAAAGCTAAAGGATAAATATCCTTTAATAGTAAAACCTTCACGCGAAGATGCAAGCATTGGCATAGAGAATAATTCAATCGTACACGATGAAGCACAGCTTAGAAGCAGAATTGAATTTGTTCTCGATAAGCATAAACAACCCGCATTGGTTGAACAGTTTATCGACGGACGTGAGATAAACGTAAGCGTCGTTGGAAATGTTGTCAAAGATATTAACGACCTAATAGTATTTCCGATTTCCGAAATTGATTTCTCTGCGCTCCCTGCCGAACTGCCTAAGATAGTAAGCTACAACAGCAAGTGGATGTATAACACCGTTGAGTTTGCAGGTACAAAAGCTGTTTGCCCTGCAAAGAATTTGTCTCCGGAACTTGAAGCATTGATTCAAAAGACTGCAAGGACAGTTTATCATCTCGTTGGAGCATCCGATTATGCACGCGTCGATTTCAGAGTCAAAGACGGAGTTCCTTACGTGCTCGAACTCAATCCTAATCCTGATATTTCTTCAGACGTCGATGAGGATACAGGATTTACAAGAAGCGGTAAAGCTTATGGCTGGACCTATGAGCAGATGATATCAAAAGTGATTGACTATGCATGGGAAAGATGGCAGAGAATATTTGCAGAAAAGAATTAATTTAATGATACGTAAACTTTTAAATACTGACAGGAACAAGATTGAAAAGATTCTCATGGATACGAATAACTTTAATCCTGAAGAGATAAAGATTGCAATGGAGCTTGTAGATGTTTATATTAACGATTCTCATCAGAAGGATTATGAAATATTTGTTGATGAAAGCGATACTAATGATATTAACGGTTATGTCTGCGTCGGTCCAAGACCTTTAACAACCGGCACATACGACCTGTACTGGATTGCTGTTAATCCGAATGTACAGTCAAAGGGTATTGGAAGTAAACTGATTGATTACATAGAAAATTATTTAAAAGATAAATCTGTAAGATTAATTCTAATAGAGACAAGCGGAAAACCTTCTTACGAGAAAGAAAGAAAGTTTTATCTTAAGAACTTGTATAAAGAGTTAGTTGAAATAAAAGATTTTTACAACATCGGAGATTCTCTGGTAGTTTACGGGAAGTATCTCTGATAAAAAGTTTAAGATTATTTAAAAACTAATATAAGGAAAACTTTATGGAACTTTGGCAACAAATGATTCGCGACAGTGTTCATTCTGTTGACCAGCTCGTCGACAAATTTGGGATTAAACGTGAGGTTGCTCTGAAACTTGATAAGTTCTTTCAGGCAAGGATTAACCCTTACTATTTATCCCTTATTAGAGAACCCAACGACCCTATCTGGCGTCAGTGTGTTCCCGACGAAGTTGAGCTAGAAGATATCGATGCACCGGAAGACCCATTGAATGAAGATGATATGAGTCCTGTTCCGAACATCACTCACAGATATCCCGATAGAGCTCTCTTTCTCGTGACTTCGCAATGCGGACTCTACTGCAGGTTCTGCACCCGTAAGCGTAAAGTCGGCGACTCGCATAAAATATCTATGAGAACTTTCGAATCTGCTTTCAACTACCTCGAGCAGCACACGGAAATAAGCGATGTTATACTTTCCGGTGGTGACCCGTTAATGCTGACGGATGCCATGCTTGAAAAAATCCTTGTTCGCCTCCGTGAAATTAAGCATATACAAATTATTCGGCTTGGTACGAAAATGCCATGTGTTCTTCCTCAGAGAGTAACGCCTAAACTTGTTAATATGCTTAAGAAGTATCACCCTATCTATATTAATACTCACTTCAATCATCCCTGGGAAATTACAGAGGAAAGTAAAGCCGCCTGTGCAATGCTTGCTGATGCAGGCTGCCCGGTCGGTAATCAGGCAGTATTGATGAAAGGCGTTAACGATAATGCCGATACTATGAGAGAACTTATGAAAGGTCTCCTCGCTATGAGAGTCCGTCCTTATTATATATATCAGGCTGACCTTACAAAAGGTGCAAACCATTTCAGAACACCTTTAAGCGTTGGTTTGGATATTATGGATAAACTCCGCGGACATATCTCCGGACTCGCAGTGCCTCAGTTCGTTATAGATGCTCCGGGAGGCGGCGGCAAGATTCCAATGCTTCCGAACTATGTTATTTCAAAGGATGAGAATAAAATTATACTTCGTAACTTCAAGTATAATATTTATGAATATCCTGAACCAAAAGACGAATCTCAGACAACAGATAAAAATGCATATCTAAGAAAGAATAAAAGAAAGAAACAACAGCAGGTTATTACTGATGCCGACCTGGTTAAGAACCTGAAACAGCCTGTTATGAGCGACTAAAATTAATACTTAAAAGATATATTACTTATACAAAAGGTCATCGTTTGATGGCCTTTTTCATTATTACTTGACTTTACAAGACATTAACTTTAAATTTGAGTCAGGTGTTGTCCAACCAAAACAAAATAATATATTATGAAAAAGATTATTATTTTTACTCTGCTGCTATTCTTATTTGCCGGATGCAATAAAATTAAATCATTGTTGCAGGACAGCAAGAAAACTGATTCAGACAAAAAGGAACAGGTTACAACTGACAATAAAGAATTACCGCCCGACAAAACAAATGAAAACGATGCACTTAAAAGGAAAGAACTTGAGCTTAAGGAAAAGGAGCTTGAACTTAAAGAGAAAGAGCTCGATATGGAAAAGAACAGAAACGACTCTCGGGAAGATACTCGCAGAAATACTTCTTCAAACCGGAACACAAGAGTTGAAAGAAATAATTACGATACCCCCGGAAGTTACCCTGAAGGCTCTCTCAGGTATTTGAATTATAATGATATTTCGGGCAGGACAAGATGGGAACTTAGTGTAATGCGGAATGAGATATACGCCAGACACGGCTATATTTTCACTTCAAATCAAAGCATTAAACAGCATTTTGAAAGTAAATCCTGGTATGAACCAATGTATTATAATGTTGATAACATGCTTTCCAAAGTTGAGAAGTGGAATGCTAATTACATTAAATCTTATGAGTGATATGAAACCTTTTGCTTTAGTATTACGTCTCAACAAGAAAAAACGAAAGGAGATTTAAAAATGACAGGCAAAGATTTAGAAAACATAGTTGTCCCGATATTTGCATTTATTTTCATATTCGGGTTTCCGGCAATAATAATTCTTTGGGCAATCTACACCAAACATAGAGAAAGAATGAGATTGATAGAAAAAGGAATCTCACCGGATGAAGCAAAGAAATATTTTACGAATGTAGATAAAAAACCCCGCAATGCTTTCGGTGCATTAAAATGGGGTATCTTATTCCTCTTCCTCGGAGCAGGAATATTCACCGCCAACATTCTCGAACAAATGTACGATTTAAGCGACGGCGTTACATCTGGGCTTGTGATATTCTTTATCGGATTAGGATTTGTAGTTTATTTCTTAATCGCAAACAGTAAGTCAGACAATAAACCGGCAGAAACAAAACCAACTTTACCAAACAATTAAACCTTACAAAAATGGAAAATAAAAAGAGACTAATCGTTTGGGTTCTACTTCTTGCTCTAACATCTGTCGTCCTGATTTCCTTCCAGGGTTGCAGTCTGTTTAAGAAAAAATACGAGAAAACCGAATCAAGAGAGTATAAGTTCAAAGCTTCAAACTTTCAGAAGTTGATTGTAGAAGATCTGAACGGTGATGTAAAAATTAGAAAAAGCGATAATGACAGCCTCATCACAGTAAAGGCTGAAATAACAAAGTATGTTACTAAAAAAGAACTGGATGAACCTTTAAAGGGTATAAACATTGATATAGACTCTACTGGAAATACTTTAAGACTTGGTGATGTTCTTAATAAAGATAGGTCGGATTTTCATATTCAGTTTAATATGCATCATTCAACACAGATTAATTATGTAATATACATTCCGGCGGAAATAAGTATCGAAATTGAAGGAACGAACAATATCGTTGATATGAAAGACATTAATAACGACGTTAAAGTAGATATGACAAACGGAGACATTAAATTGAATAACGTTTACGGCATGATTAATGTAGAGATGACTAATGGTGACATTTCCGCTAAACTCGACTCGACAAAAAGTCTTGATTTTGAAACTACAAACGGTAATATTAAATTAGTAGTAGGTGAAAATTTCTCAGGTGTGTTTGATGCAAAAACAACCAATGGACACATCAAAAGAAGGAATTTAAATTTCGGCGGTATTGATGAAGATAAAAAAGAATTTAGAGGAACGCTTGGAAATGGTGATGCAAAAGTTAAATTGCAAACAACAAACGGTGAAATTAAAATTAATAAGGATTAGATGTCTGTGAACGAAGTGAGTCCAGAAATAATCCACAGAATCCAGAAGGGTGAGACTAATCTGTTCGTCGAGATTGTTGATACCTATAAAGATAGAGCGTTTTCGCTCACCCTTAAGATTCTGAAAAACAGGGAGGAAGCAGAAGACTCACTTCAGGAAGCATTCTTAAGATTGTATAAAGCTTTAATGAGCAATAGTTTTGAAGCAAAAGCAAAGTTCTCAACGTATTTTTATACAATTGTTTATAACTCGGCAATTGATCTGTACAGAAAGTACAACGTTAAGAGTTTTAATGTAAGTTCTATAGAGATTAATGATGCCACACACAGCGACGGTGATGAACTCGTCAAGAACTATGAGTCGAAAATTGATAAGACGATGTACAACTCGGATGATTATTCAACCGAGAAAATTATCGAACAGGGTGAGGTGAAAAAGATAATTAATGATTACATAAATTCTATTCCGGAACAGTATTCGGTAATATTGAATATGTTCTTCCTTAATGATTTGTCGCACGAAGAGATTTCTCAGATTTTGAAAATCCCCGTTGGCACTGTTAAGAACAGAATCTTCAGGGCAAAGGAAAAATTAAAAGATTTGCTCTTCCGTGCTTTTAAAAGGGAAGAGTTACTGGATTACATAAAAGTTTAATATAAATGAACGAATCAAATAATATAAACGAATTTCTCGATAACGGAATGAAGTCCTCGATGCTCGAAAGAACAAGCGATGACTTCACTGCAAAACTTATGCTAGAAATCGAACTCACAAAGGCGTTTCAGAAAGAAGATAAGAAAACTTTTAGGGCTCTGAATATTTTTGTGATAGGAATTATCGGTTCAATAATTATATCGGCAGTTATTCTTGCTGCTTTGTTGGGAAACCAAATTCAGGAAGAAAATCCTGCTGCCGAAGGATTCCTTTCTACGATATATTCTTTCATCAATGGAATTAGCCAGAAGTTTTTCGGATTGTTCGGATTGTCGCTTTCTGGTGATACTGTCCTGTACATAATGGGTATCGGACTGGCAATTGTACTTTTCACTGTAGTGGATAAGTTTGTTCTGAAACGTACTTACAATAACTAACTGAAGTGTGTCAGAAAGAACCTAAATGCACCGTCTATCAGTAGAAATGTAGCTAATACTCCTCCAAGCGCTCCGCCCAGATGTGCCTCGTGACCTATGTTTCCGAACTTATTCTTAACTCCATAAATTGATACCCCCACATAAACAAATGCAAACAGGAATGCCGGCATCGGTATAAAGAATACCAGAAGTTTGCTGAAAGGAAAAAAGAGAACATAAGAAAATATTATTCCCGAGATTGCCCCCGAAGCTCCGACTGCTACGTAACCCGGATTTTTATAATTAAACACCAGCGTTAAAAGCGAACCCGATAATAAACTTATAAAGTAAATCAAAAAGAAATATAAACTTCCCTGAATCTGTCCGAAGTTCATTACAAACATTCCCTCCAGTACAGGTCCAAACGAAAACAGCGTAAACATGTTAAAACCTATGTGCATCAGGTCTGCATGAAGAAATGCCGAAGTTACTATCTGATAATATTTATGATGATTAACTATTTCATACGGCCGCTCTGCAAACTTCTCAAAGAGTTCAGGCTTCATGTATGTTATCCATACATAAATAGCAATGTTTGCGAAAAGTAATGTATATGTTACTGGTGAGTCCATTCTTTATTTTAATATATTATTGGTTATTCCGAATCCTTCATATATTAATCCTGTGTAAACCTGAACTATCTCAGCGCCGAGTATCATCTTGTCTTTGTAGTCTGACTTATTAAACACTCCGCCCGCTCCTATCAATACGAAATCCTTATTTCCTTCATTAAGTTCATTCAGTTTCTTCAAAACTGTGTCGGACATTCCTTTTACAGGCTTGCCGCTCAGTCCACCGTCTTCGTTTATTGTTGTAACCAGATTCTCTCTTGTTATGGTAGTATTAGTTGCAACAATTCCGTTAAGTCCGTAATTCAAAGCTATCTTATAAATGTTTTGTATCTCTTCATCGTTCAGGTCAGGCGCTATCTTCAGGAATATGCATTTCTCCGGAAGTCCCTTCGTCTTAACAATCTCATTTCGTTTCATTATTATCTCAAACAACAGACTGTTTAGCTGTTCATCTCCCTGCAATGTTCTAAGCCCTTCTGTGTTCGGCGAGGATATGTTCACAGTAAAATAATCACCCGCATCGTAAAGTACTTCAAGACATTTCACGTAATCTTCCGATGCTTTTTCAAGAGGTGTATCTTTGTTCTTGCCAATGTTAACCCCAACTATAAAATCTTTTCTTGTTTTCTTCTTTGCATTTAAAATATTCTCTCTTAGTTTCTCAGCTCCTTCATTATTAAATCCCATCCTGTTAATTATACCATCATCCTTGATAAGCCTGAAAAGACGCGGCTTTGGGTTGCCCTCTTGCGGAAGGGGAGTTACTGTGCCAACCTCAACATGTGAAAATCCCACAGCATCCCAGAATTCAATCAGCTCTCCGTTCTTATCGAGTCCCGCCGCAACGCCAAGTCTGTTCCTGAATTTCAAATTCTTTATCGTGAATTTGTTGGATACATCTTCAAAGGAATAAAAAGGTCTTAGCATAGGAAATGACCATCTTATCAAAGGTATAACCCTGAAAACCATGTTGTGTACAGTTTCAGGGTCAAACTTAAAAAGTATTGAGCGTAATATTTTATATATCACTTTTCAAGTTATTTTATCATCGGCATTCTTATTCCGAACTTTCTCATTTCGTCTTTTGCCTTTTCATATCCCGCATCCGCATGTCTCACAATTCCCATCGCAGGGTCGTATGTCAGGCATCTTTCAAGTCTTGCTTTTGCTTCGTCCGTTCCGTCTGCAACAATCACCATTCCCGAATGTATTGAATTGCCTATTCCCACACCTCCGCCGTGATGCAATGACACCCAGCTTGCACCGCCGATGTTATGCAATGCAAAGTTAAGTATTGGCCAGTCAGCAATCGCGTCCGAGCCGTCCATCATCTTTTCTGTTTCGCGGTTTGGCGAAGCCACGCTTCCGCAGTCTAGATGGTCACGACCTATTACTATCGGTGCTTTTACTTTTCCTGTTCTTACGAGTTCGTTAAATATAAGTCCTGCCTTTGCTCTTTCACCGTATCCCAGCCAGCATATCCTTGAAGGAAGTCCCTGAAAGTGTACCTTTTCCTTTGCTGCTTTCAGCCACTTGTGCAGAGGTTTGTTTTCAGGAAATGCTTCCATTATTGCTTCGTCAGTTGTGAAAATATCCTGTGGGTCTCCGGAAAGCGCCACCCATCTGAATGGTCCCTTGCCCTCGCAGAAAAGAGGTCGTATGTACTCGGGTACGAATCCCGGAATTTCAAACGCTTCTGCAAATCCATTGGCTTCGGCTTCTCCTCGGAGATTGTTTCCGTAATCAAAAGTTATTGCACCCCTCTTCATAAACTCCCACATAGTCTTGCAGTGAATTACCGCAGTCTTGCGCGCAAGTTCCTGATATTTCTTCGTGTCGGATTTTCTGAGTGCTAATGCATCCTCGAAAGTCATTCCCATCGGTACATATCCGTTTAGCATGTCATGAGCGGATGTCTGGTCTGTTACAACATCAGGTATTACATTCCTCTTGAGTATCTCGGGCAGCACTTCACCAGCATTGCCTACGAGTCCTACCGATAAAGATTTTCCTTCCTTCTTTGCGTCCATAATCAGCTTCAACGCTTCATCAAGGTCCTTTGCAAGTACGTCTGTGTAACCTGTATCAATTCGTTTTTGAATTCTTGTCCTATCAACGTCAATACCAAGTATAACACCGCCGTTCAGTGTTGCTGCCAGCGGCTGTGCGCCGCCCATACCGCCGAGTCCGCACGTCAGCACGAACTTCCCTTTTAAATCGCTGTTAAAATGTTTTCTTGCACATTCCGCGAAAGTCTCATAAGTGCCCTGTAAAATTCCTTGCGAGCCAATGTATATCCATGAACCCGCTGTCATCTGTCCGTACATAGTAAGCCCCAGCCCTTCAAGCCTTCTGAACTCATCCCACGTAGCCCATTTGGGGACAATCTGCGAGTTTGAAATTATAACTCTCGGTGCGTTCGTGTGAGTTTTAAAAACAGCAACGGGTTTCCCCGACTGCACGAGCATCGTCTCATCATTCTCCAGAGTCTTAAGGGTTGCTACTATTGCTTCATAACATTCCCAGTTGCGTGCCGCCTTGCCGCTTCCTCCGTAAACTATAAGGTCGTCGGGGCGCTCTGCAACTTCACCGTCAAGATTGTTCATCAGCATTCTCATCGCTGCTTCTGCTTGCCAGTTCTTGCATGACATCTTATTGCCTGTCGGTGCTTTTATATTCTTTGCCATTTTATATAATAGAAATTAAATTTTAAAGGTATGCTGCAAAATAACAGAATCCCCCCTCAAAATATATTTATAAATTCGGTAGTCAGGTAAGGCTTTAAAATTATTATCTCGTACTAAATAATTATTTTATCAGAAGCATTTTCTTTGTCTCCATATAATCCCTAGCCCTCATTCTATAAAAATACACTCCGCTCGTCAATCCGCTCCCGTCAAAATCCACTTCATACGTTCCCGATTGCATTCTCTCGTTCACCAGCGTCCGCACCTCTCTTCCCTGCACATCAAAAACTTTAATCACCACATCGCTGTTATCCGTCACCTGAAACTTGATTACTGTCGAAGGATTAAATGGATTCGGATAGTTCTGCCCAAGCGAATAAGCCGCAGGTACTTCGGTTGAAACGTTCTCAACGCCCGTCAGCAGCGTATCTCCGTATGTTATTCCGTTTATTCTGCATCCAACTAAGTATGTTGTAGAGCCCGTTATTTCCCAAGTATAAACACTCGTAATTCCAAAATATTTTGAGAAGGTTCTTTCCACTAAAATAAGCCCGTCTTCACGGAATGTCTTTTGCTTGGAAGGAACTCCCAACACGGATAAATTTGCAGTATCTATACAAATGGAACGCATGGGTCCATCGCATTTCCAGAGCGTATCGCCTTTCTTCGTATAAAGCGAATCTGCTCTCCTCTCGTTTGCTAAATTGTTGCAGCTGTAACCCTGCTGATATCCTGTTAAAAGCCCTGTCTGGTTGTCCACTCTGTACCAGTTCCCGTAATTCCACATTCCCGGCAAAGGATTCGAGAAATAGTAAAACTTCTTACCGTTCATTATGCTGTCTTTCAATATTGTAATCTTCTGTCTGGAATAATACGGCGGATATACAGTATAAGTATGATATACATAAATGTTACCGGTGCTCATCGGGAAATAATCCGGTGCTTCGTTTACATCTCCACCTGTATTTGTTTTATAAATCTTCCCGTTGAAACCCGCAGCCCAGCCCGTAAGATCATTTATAAAATACATCGAGAACAAATTTGTGTTGCCTTTCTTTTGCACAAACCAATTCGTTCCGCTGTTAGTTGTTTTTAATATCATCACAGAGTCAGGATAGTAATATCCCGCAGCCCAGCCTGTACTTCCATTCACAAAGTAGAATGTAGAAAACCTGTTATAAGGCATTGCTGATGTATCCCATGAAACGCCTCCGTTCGTTGTCTTCGCAAACTTTGTGTAAGTCCCCCTGTTGTATAAAGCAAATCCGTTGTTGGCGTCTATAAACATCATGTTATGGTTTCCTTGTGCAAAGGTGTTCAAAATTGATGAATCCCTGAATGATATACTCCAGTTTGCACCGCCGTTTGTTGTTTTGAATATATGCCTTTTCATCCATGGTATGTCTGTGCCGTAAGTTGTACTCACATATCCCGTCATCTCATTTATAAAACTTAGTTTATCACAACTTGAGCCATACATTGGTGTTATTGAGTTAAATGTTGCACCGCTATTTGTAGAAACATGCATACCCCCAACCGTACTCATTGAGCTGGTTCCTCCGTTAGTTAAATAAATCCTATCTCCGACCGGAAAGACGTCCGTGAAATTTTCATAAGTCATTAGACCTAACGATTGGTAAAGAAGCGTCCAGTTCTCTCCACTGTTTGTTGTCCTGAACAGATACTGTTTCGATTCGTACTGGTTTATATACCTGCCTCCGCATGCATATCCCGTCATTGAATTTAGAAATCGGATTGCAAGAATGCCCGATGTGTCCGGCAAAACCCTTTGCTGCCATGTGTTTCCGCCGTTTGTAGTTTTTAGTATTGTCATACCACCCGATGCAAACCCGGTCTGCTCGTTTAGAAAATATATTGCATTAAGAGGAGAAGTTGTCCCTGAATTCTGCTGAAACCATCCCGATTGAGAAATCGCTGTCCCGTTAAAGGATAAAAACAATACTACAACCGTAAAAATTTTTTTCATAACTAAATAAATTAATTTTTTTGTATTCCGGTAAAAAATCCCTTTGCCTATTATCTTCACCGTTTCTAAGGTAAGCATTTTAAAGGTTATGCTGTTAAATGGGTACTCTCTAAATAACGAAATAATTTTTACAAATTAAAGGTCAATTTTAATCACCTGTTATTGCTTGTATAATTTTTGCCAGAACTCAAAAATTTCAACCCTAATTCAACCCTAATTAGAGTACAAGGAGAGCGCAAGATTAAGAAAAAACGGAAACGCGATTTTCAGGGAAATTTTAGATCTTTTAAAAACAGAGAGTGATATTACCAACAAATCACAAAAGACGCTAAAAAAGCATCTATTGACTAAAATGATATAAGCACCTCTCTACTATATATCACAACAAAAATGAAAATGAGGTCATGTGGAAATTATGGACAAAATTTTTTTAAGTAGAACAGAAACAAGGATATACAAGTGAAAATCATCAAAAAAAGAAAATTTCGTTGTGTCACAATTTTAAAATTTGTTGTGATTAATAATGGGAGGAGGTAGCTGATAGCTGATAGCTGATAGCTGATAGTTGATAGAAAATAAACACCAAAACACCAAAACGCCAAGAACATTAAAACACAAAAGAAATAAAAATTATTTTATTTCGATATAAACACCTTTCATTAATAATCACAACAAAAACCAAAACTTGGACACGGTATATTTTTGTCGATTTTTTTGTAAGGGTTTTAAAAGGCAGAAAATACATGGGGTTATTTTAATGAAAAGATTTTTTTAAGGGGGAAAATTTTTTAGAAATGAGAATTTTTGTGGCACAATTACAAAAAATGTTGTGATTATAAGTAGGAAGGCATGTATTAGTTGATAGTTGATAACCTCCAATTCAAAGACTAAAGGCAGGTATGGAATTATGGAAGGAAGAACCTTGGGGATACAATGGTACATGGATTATGCAGATAAGACGGATCTGCTCAATAGAAGGAAGACAGGTTTGCACGGATTTAAAAGAAGTTGTATAGTGATTAAATAAAGGCAAGCGCAAACTGGAAGTACGCCACAGCACATCTGCGACTTGCGTTGCTCTAAAAGGCATAAATTTTTGATGCTGATTAAACATTTACTTATTTAATTTTCTTAGAAGTTGCTGGTTGATAGTTAAAATGCGAGCTGTAAACACCTATATCAAAATTTTTGCTCCTTACAATTTTAACCTTTAATTTATTTTTAAAAATGAACATCTTTCAAATTGTTTAAATAATGATAATATATACATGAAGTTAGCTACTGTTATAATGGCCGCCGGCAAAGGCAAGAGGATGAGGAATCCTGAAAAGTCAAAGGTTATGTTTGAGCTTAAGAGCAAGCCGATGATTGAGTACGTGATTGACCTTTCCCTGAAAATTCATTCTAACCTGATTATTCCTATAGTCGGACATCAGAAGCAGGCTGTGATTGATTTTCTTTCTTCAAAGTATTCACACGATATAGAAAGAATTAAGTTTGCTCATCAGGATGAACAGCTTGGGACGGGGCATGCTCTGATGCAGACAAGAGAACTGCTTGAGAATTTTGACGGAGACGTGCTGATACTCTCCGGCGACGTGCCGCTGCTGAAGTATGAGACAGTGATTAAGTTTTTGAACTATCATTTTGATAATCATTTTCAAGCAAGTATGCTTTCTGCAATATTCGAAAATCCTTTCGGTTATGGTAGGGTGATCAGAGATGAAAACGGAACGCTGTTAGAAACCGTTGAAGAAAAAGATGCAACAGATGAGCAGAAGAAAATAAAAGAAATTAATTCCGGAATTTACATCGTAAACTGCAAACTTCTTTTCGAAGCTTTGCAGACTCTTAAGACTGACAACTCACAAGGAGAGTATTATCTTACGGATATATTTAAGTATTTCAGGGAGAAGAAAGTAAACATCGGCGCTGTGCCTGTGGATAACAACGCAGAGATTACAGGTGTTAACACGGTTGAACAACTTGAAGAATTAGAAAAATTAATTGATTAAAATATGTCAGAGATTATTTTTAGTGTTTCGGGAGTAAGAGGAATTTACGGCGATTCGCTTACGCTGCCCGTAGTCGTGCATTACACGCTTGCCTTTGCAAAGTTCTGCAGGGACATTAGTAAAAGCCGGAAGATTGTCGTCGGCAGGGACGGAAGACTCATGGGCGATGAAGTTTCTGCTGTTGCAGTTTACACTTTATCAATAGCGGGGTTTGAAGTGATAGATATCGGTGTTGCACCCACTCCGACAGTACAGCTTGCTGTGGAGAAGCTAAAAGCTGCGGGAGGTATTGCAATTACTGCTTCTCATAATCCTCAGCAGTGGAACGGACTGAAGTTTCTAGACTCAGATGGAACTTTCCTGAAGAGCAAGCAGATAGATAAAGTTAAGAAGAACATTAAAACAAAGAAGTTCAACTTTGTAAATATTGATAATCCCGCAAAGGTGAAGGGTGATAAAACCTGGCTTGACAAGCACATTGATTTAGTTTTAAAACTGAAAAACCTGAACATCAGAAAAATACGAAGCAGGAAATTCAAGGTCGTTGTTGATGCCGTGAACGCATCGGGTTCGGTTATTGTGCCTAAGCTTCTTAAGAAACTCGGATGCAACGTTATAGAGTTTTACTGCACAGGCTCGGGGAAATTCCCTCATATGCCCGAACCCTTACCGCATAACCTTAAACTGCTTTCAAAAGCAGTTGTGAAACACAAAGCTGATATCGGTTTCGCGATTGACCCTGACGGCGATAGACTTGTTCTGATTTGCGATGACGGCAAACCGTTCATTGAAGAGAATTCAATCGTAACCGTAGTAAGAAACATATTGAAAACCACACGCACAAAAGGACAGAGAGTTTGCGTGAATATGTCAACGACAAGAGCCGTAGAAGATGTTGCTAAAGATTTCGATGCAAAGGTTTACAGAACGTCAGTGGGCGAAATTAATGTCGTAAACCAAATGAAGAAAGTGAAAGCAGTTGTCGGCGGTGAAGGCAGCGGTGGTATCATCGTACCGAAGGTGCATTACGGACGTGATGCAAGTGTCGGCGTAGCGCTTATACTGAACGAACTTGCGGATTTCAAGGGTAAGGTTTCAGAATACAAAAAGACTATACCGCAGTACCACATTGAAAAGGCAAAGATTGAAACTAAAGGAGACCCTTCAAAACTTTTGAAGAGGATTGAAAAAGAATACAGAAAGAAGAAGTGTAAAGTATCAACGTTAGATGGCGTAAAGCTTGACTTCCCGGAATACTGGATACATCTGAGAAAGTCAAACACAGAGCCGATAATAAGAATTATAACAGAGGCAAAGAGCAAAGCAGAAGCAGTAAAAATACAAACAACATTTTTAAAGAGTTTAAAATATTAATTGCAGAGCATTCTTTCGATAAAAGACTTACGTACATACTTTCATACCGACGACGGCATCGCAAAGGCAGTTGACGGCGTAAGTTTTGATTTGAAAGAAGGCGAAACTCTGGGTATAGTAGGTGAGTCGGGCTGCGGAAAGAGTGTAACTGCGCTGTCAATACTGAGGCTGCTTCCGAAGGATGTGGGCGTTATTGAAGGTGGTGAGATATTATTCGAAGGCAGGGATATAGTTAAGATGTTGGACAAAGAAATCAGAACCATACGCGGTAATAAGATAAGCATGATATTTCAGGAGCCGATGACGTCGCTTAATCCAGCTTACACATGCGGCAACCAGATTGTTGAAGTTATAAATACTCATCAGAATTTATCGGGCAGAAAAGCAAAAACCAGAGCAATTGATATTTTAAAGAGCGTCGGGATTCCTTCTCCCGAACAGAGGTTTAAAGAATATCCACATCAGCTTTCGGGCGGATTGAGGCAGAGGATTATGATTGCAATCGCTCTTGCTTGCGAGCCGAAAATATTAATTGCTGACGAGCCGACAACTGCTCTGGACGTGACTGTTCAGGCGCAGATACTTGAACTGATTAAATCACTGCAGGTGAAATATAACATGAGCGTTATACTTATTACGCATGACCTTGGTGTCGTTGCTGATACTTGCGACAGGGTTATAGTTATGTATGCATCGAAGATTGTTGAAGAGGGTCTTGTCACGGACGTTTTTAAAGAGCCAAAACATCCATACACTCTTGCACTGATGGAATCTATTCCCAAGTTGAATGAGAAAAGAGTTAGGCTTCAAACTATAGAAGGCATGGTGCCATCATCGCTGGAATATAACACAGGGTGCCATTTTGCAAACAGATGCAAGCATGCTGATGAAAGGTGTCATGTCGAAGAGCCTGAATTAATAAGGCTTTCGGATACTCACAGTGCTTCGTGTTTTAAAATTAAAGAGTTAGTATCATGATATTACTTAAGAACATTTCAAACCTTGTCACATGCGCTAATCCCGGGGGCAAATCAAAAAGGGG